>JAPLFY010000031.1 GCA_026390435.1 Pseudomonadota bacterium | reverse complement strand
TTTACTCATATGCGAGCATTTGGCTCTTGAAACCATTAGGGCGCATGGGCAAGCAGCGGCGATATCGACGCTGATTCAGGCGGATCATCGCGTCTTTTTAGAAGTGGAACGCTTTGACAGAACTAGCGACGGTGGGCGTCGTGGATTGCTCTCGCTACATTGTTTACATGCAGAATTCATCGGCAATATTACAAATTGGACCGCTGCGGTGGAGGCCCTTGCCAAAATAAAAAAAGTACCGCAAGACTGCGTCGATAAAGTGCGCTGGCTGGAAGTCTACTCAAAGCTGATTGCGAATAATGATCGCCATTTTGGCAATATTTCTTTTATGGCGAACGGCCTTGAGATTGCAGAGTTAGCACCAGCATACGATGTTTTGCCGATGCTATTTGTGCCGCGTGGTCATCAGATCATTCAACAAAACTTCGACCCACCACTGCCAAGCGCGGCGGAGGCGACCGTATGGGAAAGTGCCAGCGCTGCGGCCTGCGACTTCTGGCAGCGCGCTTCCACCGATAGACGCATCTCCGTTAGCTTTCGCACTCTCTCGGCACAGTGCTATGAGAGGGTAGCGCGGAGTGCAGAATTTGCTCGGCGCCTGCCATAGTGGCCAGGAATTTTGGGAAACTACTCTAAATCTCTAGACGTCCCTACATGCTCACGAAGTATAGTAACGATCTTTCAATGCCTTAGCTTGAGTGCCTGACCCCATACAATTTGAGTGCCTGACCCCATACAATTTAGGACAATTAGCGATGATCGAGACCCAAATCCAAGAGCGTGCGGCATCTAAATGTGAGCTTTGTGGCTCTGGACAAAATCTGTCCGTGCATGACCTGCGCCCTGGTACTGCGCCTAGTCTCGAGACCAACGTTTTGGTGTGTGAGACCTGCAGCGAACATCTTAGCGCTCCCCTCGCCAATCCTAATCACTGGTTTTGCCTGCGCGACAGTATGTGGAGTGAACACACCGCGGTAAAAGCACTCGCCTACCGTATTTTGAAAAGCATGGGAGATCACCCCCTCGCGCAGGAGCTGCTCGGCCAAATTTACCTAGAGCCCGAAGTCGAAGAGTGGGCAGGTGCTGTTTCATCCAGCGATGACGACAGCGGATCAGGCGCCGTGGTCGACAGCAACGGCAGCGTGCTTGAGGCCGGCGACACCGTGACTCTAATCAAAGACCTCGAGGTCAAAGGCGCTAACTTCACGGCCAAGCGCGGGACGACGGTAAAGGGCATTTCGCTGACGGGTGATCCTCGTTACGTCGAGGGAAAAGTAAACGGCATTCGCATCGTACTCGTGGCCGCATATTTGAAGAAAGCGTAGCGGACTACTTATTGTCCTGCGTTCAGCACAGAGACCTCAAAATACAAAAAACTACCCACTTCCGCGGGTAGTTTTTTTACTTTAAATCTTATTCTGCCCCAAGATTTACTGCATGCTCAGTCCAACTTGACCACTACGCCTTCATTCGGTCTTAGTTCCAAAGCACCAGCCACCGACTGCCCAACCTGATCCATCACCGATGTGAAAGCAACGTGACCGACCAAGTCACCTAACGTAACTCTCGAGGTCTTGTTGGTGAAGTTTAGGGCCACGAAAAATTTCTGGCCGCCAGCTTCACGGATGAATGCTAATACGTCTTCGTTCGCGGCGACTTGTTTGTAGGAGCCGACGTTTAAAGCAGGTGTTGCGCGGCGCAGTTTCAGCAATGTCTTATAGAGCGAAAGCATGGACTGGGAGTCAGAGTCTTGAGCTTCGGCATTAAGAGTCACGTAGTCAGGCTCTAGCGGCAGCCACGGTGTACCCGTCGTAAACCCTGCGTTAGTGGTGGCATCCCACAGCATGGGTGCGCGCTCTGGATCGCGGCCAAAGCCCTTGCCCGGAGTTTTTAACTCAACGGGGTCCTGAGCCCTCTCCGGTGGGACGAATACATCTTTCATCCCGAGTTCGTCAGCATAGTAAAGGGTCGGAGTGCCACGCAGGGTGAGTAGCACCATGGCGGCGATACGAGCCTGACCCTGCGGTAGGCGCGTGCCGAGGCGATGTTTGTCGTGATTGCTAAGCACCCAGTTTGGCCAGCCGTGTGTCGGCAATGATGCTTCGTATTCTGCAACCACCTTAGCGACGCTGGCCGCTGTCCAGTCTGCCGAGATCAGGTGGAAGTTGAATGGTAACTGCGCTTCGGGGGCTTCCGGTGTGCCGTAGTACGCAGCCTGCTGCGCAAACGTTATATAAGCCTCAGTGATCAGAGCGCGCTCGCCGGGATACTGATCACACAGTTTACGCATCTCTCGCACGATGCTGTGATTCGACCGCTGCTCGGTCGTATAGACGTGCAAAAGTTTGTCAAACTCGGGCTTCGTGTCCTTGTAGCTTGGATCTGCGGGTTCATCGAGAAGGGCGGCATCTTCCATGGTGTGAGAAATTCCATCAACGCGGAACCCGTCAACGCCACGCTCAAGCCAAAAGCGCATCGCACTGAGCATCGCAGCGCGCAATTCAGGATTGTGCCAGTTTAGATCGGGCTGCTCATTTAGGAAGGCGTGATAATAATACTGCGACGTCGTCGGATCGTAGGTCCAAGCGGAACCGCTAAAGACGCTAAGCCAGTTGTTTGGTGGCTGATTAGCTGAGCGACCATCACGCCACATGTACCAGTCGCGCTTTGGATTATCTTTTGAGCTGCGTGATTCGACAAACCAAGGATGCTCATCCGACGAGTGATTGGGCACGAAGTCCATCACTAAGCGCAGACCTCTTTTGTGCATTTCCGCAACCAGAGTGTCGAAGTCGGCAAGCGTGCCAAAGCGCGGATCGACATCAGTAAAATTGGTGACGTCGTAGCCGAAGTCTTTCATCGGCGAGGGATAAAACGGCGAGATCCAAACGGCATCGACGCCTAAGTCCCTCAGATAATCTAGGCGCTGCGTAATACCCTTAAGGTCGCCAACGCCGTCGCCGTTGGTGTCTTGAAAGGAGCGCGGATAGATCTGATAAACCACTCCGCTTTTCCACCACGCTGCTCCGGCGTCGGTAGCCGTAGCCTTGGATGAGGGGAGGACTGCTAGGGTCAAAGCCGAAAAGGCTAAAATAATCAATTTCATTGGGTTTACTGTGCCTCTAAAGAAGATGAGTCAGTGGAAACCTGAAGCCACGCCAGAAGTAGCCGACTTGGCAGGGTGTCGCCAGTCTTTTTTTGGACAAAAAAATCAGCGTCCAAGGTCGGGCGCTGAATCTAAGTAATCTAAGTTGCTAGTGTATTTGGACCTCAGAGCTCACTGACCAGTGGTCTCGCGGCCACTGATGACTGCCCGCAGCCGCGCCGCGTTGGTGGCAAAAAATGCGCGTATTGCAGCCAGAAAAATGCCGCCCATACCGCCCAGTAATCCCCCCAAAATGATAGCTACAACAATATTGTTTAGACCTTTGCCGGTAGTAGGTAGAGCTGATACCTGCGCCTGGCGCAGCTCGGCAGTGTCGCCGAGTGACGGCAAATGCGTGAGTGTTTCAACACCGGAGGCAGTTTTAATCAATTTGAACTGATCTTGTGCCGCAACATAAGCGACTTGCGCCTGAGACTGCGTCTCGATCAGCTTTTTGCGCAGAGGCTCTGTCTCTGGAACTGGTCCTAGCAGAAACATCACAACATCGCCGGTCTTGTCGGTTGCGAGGATGCCGCCCAGACCAGTGACTACGTATTGGTTAAAGTCGCGCGACAGTCCACCGTAGCGGGAAAATAAGCGCAGAGCCTGCGTCTTGACTAAGCCTAGGTCGAGTTGCCGTTTGGAGATCTCTTCCTGTGCCTTCTCGTAGGGGTCGGCAAATTTAAGATTGAAGGCAGCGATCGTGCGATTCATTGCCGCCGGCACAGCCTTTGCCATTTGTTCCGAGTTGCAGCCGGCAGCGCAGTCGAGTGTCACTGCCAATTGATTCCCATGCGTCTCAATGGCTTTTATAACACCGCCGCCTGATTGTTGTTGGCTGGTGAGGCGTTGAATTTGGGCTTCGTTAAGCTCAGCGCCGAGGATGGACGGGTTTTCGAATAATGGACGTGAGCCTACGTCGGTCTTTAGGAAGGTCGTCAGGTTCGCTACAATCAAGGCACTTTGAAAGCCGTCGGTTGCTGGCGTCACCATTGCAGTCCATTGACCACCAACCGCTGCTGGGGCACCCACAGATTGATGCTTGAAGGCCCAAATACCAGCGCCGAGTGCCATGCCGGCTAGTGCTGAACCGATGATCGACTTTCTCCAGCGCCAGACAAAGCCAATGATGTCGATGAGATCGATTTCGTCGTTATAGTCTGACGGAACGCCGGATGTGCGTTGCGATTGGAGCATTTGCGGACTCGTCTGGTCTGCCGTGGTCATAAATCCCCCGGGAGTGGTTGGTGTCGGGGTATTTTGCCACAATTCAGCGCTAGAGCTAGGTTAATCTTCGGTGAGAGCTTCACGTATGCCGGCGATCGCAGCTCGGCCCATCGCCAGCACGGCTTCTCTCGTATTGCCGCCAATATGCGGCGTGCAATAAATGGTCGGACAGGAAGCCCAGGCAGACTCGAGGCGGTAGGGCTCGGCCGGATAAACGTCGACCGCAAGGCCGCCAATATCGCCGCGAACCGCTGCATTTGCGACTGCCGTAAAATCGAGGACGCTGCCGCGTGAGGTATTGACGATGAGAGCGTTAGGCTTCACTTTCGCTAGCTCGTGAGCACTAAACATCCCGGAAGTTGCGGCCGTGGCAGGCACATGAAAGGTGATGAGATCGGACGTGGTCAGAAGGTCCTCATAACTCACTTGCCGTGCGCCAAGAGCCGCCGCCTCCGCATTCTTATCTAAGATATCGTGAACCACAACGTCACTGCCAAAGGCTCTGAGTATTTTAGATAAATCGCTGCCCACATGACCGAAGCCGACAATGCCCACGCGTAGGTCCGAGAGCTGCACACCGCCGTCCTTGATCCACTGACCCTGGCGCATGGTGGCAATGCCGGCAGACGCCTTGTGAAAGTGGCCGAGGGCGAAGGCGAGCACTAACTCCGTGACGGAACGCCTATTGACGCCAGCCTTCCAGGCCAGCGTAATGCCGCGGCGCTTCAACTCAGCTTCATCTAGGTTATCTAGGCCGACGCCGTACTTAGCGATGAGTTGCAGATTGGGTGCTGCGGCAAGAACTTCGCCGTTGATGATCTCTGTACCTACTATGACCGCGTCGGCATTTGCCTGGGTGAAAAATCCCACCAAACTTTTCTGGTCTAAGACGCGCTGCGTTTCATTCAAGATGACGTCAAATCCCAGGGAATTCCCAAGATTTTTAAGCTCCGCAACCAAGCTTGCATTCTTCACAAAACTGACAGCAGATACCGCAACGCGCTTGATCTTCATCTTGCCCTTGGTCAGTGTCATCCAATGTTTCCTACGATTTTTCCTACGATGTTTCCTGTCACCTAAACCAGCCAGTCAAGCTGAAGCGATCTTTAGCAGTCGTGGTCACTTCATGCGGGATATCACGACTTAGGAAACAAGCCAAGGTGCCGGCACGCGGAGCTACCTCAGCGAGCAGCTTTTCTTCGTCTTCGGGCGAAAACAGACGCAGTTCGCCGCCGTCCCCGGGCTTCCAATCAAGATTGAGATAAACGATGCAAGATAGAATACGGCTGGATTTGCCCTGAAAATTATCGACGTGTTTACTGTAGTGGCCTTGCGGAGGGTAGTGAGTCAGGTGCGCCTCCAGGTCGCGTAGGCCGAGGTAGAGGTGGCGATTCAAAGTAGTGCGCAGTGTTTGGAGCCTGTCCCAGGCGATGTGCTGCGCCGGGGTGAGGGCGGCCTCTTCAAGCCAAAAAATAGCATCAGAGCGGACTAAAGTATTTTGCTGATAGCGGTCAGCACTGCCCACGCCGGCCTGATGCATGTGCTGAGCGTGACGCAGGTTTTCTATATCTGCCACGAGGCTTGCGCATTCCGCCAAAGACAGAAAGTTATGACACACGGCCCAACTGCCAGAAGATAAATCGGCGGCTACTTGATCCAAATTAATCTGGTCTAAATCGATCTGGTCCAAATCGATCTGGTCTAAATCGATCGTGCTGATGCCGCTCAAGTCAGCAGCTCCTCGAGGAGGACCCCTTCGCCGCTGAGTGCCGTCTTTAAACTAGTGAATTCAGCGCTCGCGCTTTTTAAATACTGACCGCGGCGCTGGCATAGTAACAGGCGATTTTTAACGGTATGCGCTGAAGGAACGAACTCAGTGGCGGTCACTTCATAGCCACGACTGCGGAGCAGTAGCATGCGCATGGTATCTGTCACGTGCGCGGCGGTCTCGCGGCGAATATTAGGCGTCTGGAAAATCGGATTAAACGGATGCTCTGCCTTGCTGTCGCCGACCACCTTCCACTTGCGGGCTAACTCGGCATGGCAACACGGGGCAAACGCCATCGCGTCAGCCTTAGCATTGACTGCAAACGCCATCGCCTGATCAGTAGCAGTGTCGCAAGCATGCAGCGACAAAACTAAGTGCGGTCGACCTGCGGCTTCGTCGGGAAATAACTCGACAAAGATATCGTCCCAAGGCCTATCGCCCACGTTCTCGGCCTTAAACCGAACCATATCGGCAAGATCTAGTGCAGTGGCCCGCTCCTGACTGGTAGCGATGACCCGCGCATTCGAATCGATCCCGACGATGCAGGCTTTTTTGTTCCAACGCTTACGTAGGAGCCAGGCAACAAGGATCGTCAGGTGAGACGTTCCGCAACATGCGTCGACCACACGGATCTGCTCGTGGCGACTAATTAAGTCGTCAAGAACAGGCCGTAGCAGTGTCAGCATGTGATTGATCTGCGAGAATTTCCGCACCGCGTCCGCTGGCATCGAGGCGTCGGAGTTCAGTAGCCCGATGGCCCGCAACACCGCCGCACCTTCACTCGGCTTGATCAGCCAGTCCTTGCCACCGGTGACCTTGGCCTCTCGCTCTTTGGTCCAGTGGCGCGCAGCTTTTTCCGTGAATTCAGCGGTGATTTGCATCGTTCACCCGATCGGTTGTTTGGGCTTAGTTGGGCGCGGCCGCTGTGGATGTCGAGGCAGAAAGAAAATCATCACTGAGGTTGGCTAACTCTGCGATCAAGCGCTGATCATCAATCCAACCTTCGGCAACGCCGACGTTGAGGTCGAGGAACACTTTCTGGTCGAAGTGTTGTTCCAGCGATTCGCGTGCTCCGGTACCAATCGACTTGATTCGGCTGCCGCCTTTACCAAGCATGATCGGCTTGTGACTTTTTTGGCTTAGAAGAATTTTCGCGTGGATGACCACCACATCAGGCTTCATCTGCACGGAATCGACCTTAACAGCTGTGCCGTAAGGGATCTCTTGACCAATCTGACGGAAAATTTGCTCGCGGATCAGCTCGGCGCAAATGAAGTTACGCGGCATGTCGGTAAGGTCGTCGGCACCGAAGAGCCATGGCCCCTCTTGCAAATGCTCTGCCATAAATTCACGAAGCTCAGCCACTTCTTCTGGACGTTTTGCCGATAGCGGCACGGGGTCTGGCTGCAGAAGGCGGCTAATATGGGGAGCCATTTCTTCGTTAGCAAAGAAGGCTTCTAGACGGAGGCTGATACCAGCCAGAGCGGAGGCACGTTCCATCTTTACAATCGCATCGGCCTTCGCCGCTAGCACTAGAACTGGTGCCTTGCTGCTCTTGAGGATACGGCCGAGGAATTTCTCATCTTCTGGGAGAAAGCCGGCCATGATGTCGACCAGGTAAATCACCAGGTCAGCTTCGCCTGCTGCTTGCATAGCGACGCGGTTCATAACGGTATTGATCAGATTCTTGCCGCGGTCTTTGTGCATACCGGGCGTATCGAGAAAGAGGATCTGGGCGTCTTCATGCAGCGCGATGCCGAGGATGCGGTTACGTGTGGTTTGCGGCTTGCGACTGACGACGGCTAATTTGTCGCCGACGAGCGCGTTAAGCAGGGTGCTTTTGCCAGCATTGGGTCGACCAAGAAGTGCGACGTATCCACAGCGTTGCGTCATGAAGAGTCTTCTTTTGAAGTAGGTGTTTTGGGTCGCTGGCTTGCGTAGTGCCTGGCGACAATCGTTAGAAGTGGGCGTTAGTTATTATAATTTTTAATAAAAATCAACGTTTTTGTTTAACCCCTATAAACCTTTCGTCTTAATCGAGGTTAATCTGGGTCAAATTCTCGCCGGATGGTTGTGACTGTCCGGCCACTACCAAATCCAACTTCGCGACGATGGAAGTTGCCTTGATAGGCACCGCAACAGACCACCTCAGCACTCCAACTGTAGATCCATTGCTGATCATTATTTGAGTTTTCACGTAATTTTATTAGCGGCTCACCTAATAATCTGGCTACCGACTCTTCGGTCATGCCCTCTTTTACTTGATCCAGTTTGTCTTCGCTGAAATTTAGCGCCCATTGCGTACGAGCAAGAGGCCAAAGTATTCCTGACAAAACTGCGTCCTGGACCGTGTAGCGATGAATCTTTGTGAAAGTTAATGCACCAATAGCAACAAACAATAGACAGAGGCATAAGGAATAAGCTGCAAAGGAAAAGAGCACACGAGCTGCCCTAGAGGTAACGTGCTTAAAATTCATGCAATTATGATTTCCGCGAGGCTTTTTTTGCTGTCTGGCACTTGTTTTGATTTAAGGTACTTCGTTGTTCCTCGGTGAGTAAGAATCACATTATCCAGTTCGCCAGCTTCGGCCATCTGAATGGCGATTTCTCGATCGACTCGTCCCATGCCTTTGACTTCGTAGCCAATTACTTGTCGTGACCGAGATTTGTAGATCGCGGATATAATTCTGAGCGGCTCTCCCCAATCTGGGCTTTCATCTTTGACGTATGCACCGAAATGGTTATCAGTTACCGCCTTCGAATAGGCTACACAGATTTTAAGATCGTCTCCTTGGGAGTAAATATCTGCACTGCTGATATCAATAATTTTCCACCAGGAATTATGACCTTTGATGGGGGTGTCGTCGATTCTTCTAAATGCATCGGCATCGATGTTTTTCGGGGATTTTCGCCCACCTAATAATTTATGTGCAATTGCCGGACCTCGAGGATGATTAGTTGTCGTCTCGATGACCCAGAGTCCGATGTCTGAGTGGTTGATGACTCTGCCATTCACTATGCCCATAATTTATTGCGGACTTTTGAAGTGATTAAGTTTCACGCGTGCATTCTTGGCTAAGTAATAGCCATCTAACTCGCGCTGGACAAAAAGTTTGATTACGGCCTGTCGACTTACGTTTAACTCGTCGGCAACTATGTCGAGCTCAGCGAGAATTGGGGCCCTGAAGTCAACGTTAACGCGCTGAGTTGGAGCTCTATCGCTGATTCCAATTTCACACGCGTTAGGGGTGCTGTGTTTGATTTTCGTTGTCATTTTGCGAGTTCGCCCCATTCGATTACTTGACCAGCTATTGGGGCGATTTGGTTTTTCTCCCAGCAAGATCTGAATCTTTCAAGATAAGTCTTCGCAGGTGTCTGTGATAAACGGATAATAACAAGTGCCATACCGGGTGTTTGACTTAGCGCTTTCTCAGCATCGCGAGGGAAGTCCCTATCTTGAGTGAGTATACAGCGAAAGCCGAGGTTGAAGGCCTCGCGAGTTAACACCCCATTATCCAGGCCCGATAACCCCGCGAACTCGACAGTCTGCGCTATAATCCCAAGTTCGATTAGTGTTTTGTGAAGTTGAGTGTGAAGATTTTCGTCAATTAACCACACTTTCTAGTACCCGTCACTTCTGCAGCATATTTTAAGACTTCAAGTACTGAATCTTCCGAGACTTTGTACATATTCCAGATCTCCTGCATGGTCATCCCGCCGGCAAGTGCTTCAAGAATTTGGCTAACCGAAATCCGGCGCTCCATTAAGGCGGGCTTGCCACCCATATAGCCGTCTCGCATTACAATATGCTTGAAGCCACTTACCAGATCTTCCGCGCAGGGCCCGAGTTTTTTTTCTGCTGACATCTGACCACCTCATCGACTAATCACGCTTTGCCACTATACCGGTATAACAGTTATACTTTTTATTCAAACTAAAATAATCATTTCGATACAATCTCTTTGTTCAGCATCGGCAGGTTTCGCATGAGTTTATCTAGATTAATCATAAGACTCACTCATGGTTATTCGCCTTTAGATAAAACACAGCGAAGTTCTTTGTCCATGGCGGCATCGTATCTGAGTCACTCGCTGCAGACCAACGACCTGGTCAAGTCGTCCGAGGACTTATAAATAAGGCCAATATACTCCCAGCCATGATCCCCAAAATAAACCCTGCCAAATGCGCTAAGTAGCTAGTTTCCGGCCTAAAAGTCGTGGGAAATAAGAGTAGTAGCGACACCCCGACAGTGCGCAGTAGTCGGGCGCCCCACGGATACGTGGTTTCAAAGCGCAGATAAAGCACAAGCCACAGAGCTACCATGCCGTAGAGCATTCCTGATGCTCCGAGTAGCTCGGCGCTTGGGGGATAGGTATAAACAGTAATTAGATTACTGACAGCCCCAATGAGAAGTGCAGCGGCAGGAAATGCCCGCCAGCCAAAGAATGCGTAGAGAAACCAACCAAAGATCAAGAATAGGGGCGTATTAGATAGCAGGTGGCCTATGTCAGCATGCACAAAAAGTGCAGTGAGCAGGCGCCAATATTGATGCTTTTCTAAGACGGCGGTGCCACTAGCCCAAAGTCCGGCGCGGTTTGGCACGCGCCAGTCATAGAAGCTGAGGACCCAGAACAGGGCGAAGCAGACGAGTGCCGGGCGCATCGCCGTAATTTTTGGTGTGCGGTTGAGTGGGCTGCGTGGCTTCGGCGGTGCCGGTAGAAAATCTTCCGGCTCGGGCACGTAGTCGCTGGTGATATCGTCGACATCGTCAATTGGTCGGCGGCGATCTCCCGTGTACCTGCGGCGCAGGAAGCGCGGTAAACGGTACTTGCGCTTAGGTCCGCGCCCGAAATCGTCGATCAAATGCTATCCCACTGAATATTTTCTAGGTGCTCGCGCAGCATCGTGATGGTGCGGAACTTCTTCAAAATCAGCGTCCGTTTAAGGCCAAGGATAATGCCCTTAACCTCAGGAGGCTGCCGCTGGTAGCGAGCTTTGCCGCCGGTGATCTCGTATAAAATCCGTACGACATCACAAACATCGTCGCGAATGTTGTTCGTGCTCGGGGCGCCCCAGTGGAAGAAGTCGAGCAGCTTGACGTCGAAGGTCAGTCCGCGCCGACGAATGATCACGTTCGCCGCGTGCAGGTCGCCGTGATAGTCGTGCAGGCGGTGAATGGCCTCAAGTGCCACCGTTAAGCTGTGCAGTACGTGCAGCGCCTGAAAGGAATCAAGCCGTTTACCCGGTTGATTGGCGATAAATTCCTGTAAAATTTCGCCCTCGACATAGTCAGAGACGAGAAAGGAAATATCGTGACCACCGTAGTGGATGATCTCCTGCGTGTGATACTGGATCAGTGCCGGACAGTCGCGCAGCTTGTGCAGCTTTTTGGCGTAGAAATTGATCGCCTTGTTGCGCTTATTGCGCTCGGGGTAAAAAAACTTGGCGGCACGCTCAATACCTGTCGCACTCTCGCGCAAAAGGTAGACCTCACCCTCCCAGCCGGCCCCTAAACGCCTAATGACCACGTACTTCTTGGCGAGGATATGCCCAGCGGGGAAGTCGAAGGAATCAATGACGGCTTTTTCGGCCTTAGCCATGGGGTCACCGTTAGAAGGTCGGCTTGTTCGCAGTCTCAGCCAAGGATTCACGGAAATAAGCAATCGTACGCGCAATACCCTGAGCCAGCGGCACCGTCGGCTCCCAGCCTTTCAGCACGGACTTGGTCTTGGACAGGTCGGGACGGCGGCACTTTGGATCATCGCTCGGTAGCGGCAAGTAGGCGATTTTTGACTTACCGCCGACCTGCTTAAGTACCTCTTCTGCCAATTCCCGGACGGTGAATTCGCCGTCGTTGCCGAGATTGATCGGTCCGGTCTCACCGGTAGTGGCGGCAAACTGGATGATGCCCTCCACCAAGTTGTCGGCGTAGCAGAACGAGCGCGTCTGATTGCCGTCGCCGTAGATCGTCAGGTCTTCACCGCGCAAAGCCTGCACAATGAAGTTGCTGACCACGCGCCCATCGTCCGCCGCCATCCGCGGCCCGTAGGTATTAAAGATACGGATGACGCGAATGTCGACACCATGCTGACGATGGTAATCAAAGCATAGGGTCTCGGCTGCTCGCTTGCCCTCGTCATAGCAACTGCGGATACCGATCGGGTTGACGTTGCCCCAGTAGGCTTCCGTCTGCGGATGCTGTAGTGGATCGCCGTAAACCTCGGAGGTACTAGCCTGAAGGAGGCGCGCCCCGACGCGGTGCGCCAGACCGAGCAGATTCATCGTCCCGAGGACGCTCGTCTTCATCGTCTTGATCGGATTGTGCTGGTAGTGCACGGGACTGGCCGGGCAGGCAAAGTTCAGGATCAGATCGACCTCTGCCATATATGGCTCGACAATGTCGTGTCTAACCAGCTCAAAGCGAGGGTGTCCCACCAAGTGGCGGACGTTGTCTTTGGTCCCGGTATGGAAGTTATCAACGCAGACAACCTCCCAGCCAGCCGCTACGTAGCGGTCACAGAGGTGGCTACCAATGAAGCCAGCCCCACCGGCAATGAGAACCCGAGGCGTGCGAAGTCGATTTGATTTAGTCATTGTTCAGTCCGATGCTGCAAACGACCCTCATATTATGCTAGCCTCAGGGCTATTGCACGAAAATTCTTCGGTTTTAGGCCAAGGGGAAAGCACGTCATGAACATTCACGAATACCAGGCAAAAAGCTTATTCGCGCTCAACGGCGTGCCCGCGCCTGAGGGCTATCTCGCGCACAACGCTACCGAGGCAGAATTTGCTATGCGCCGTTTGGGCGTGAAAGTCGCTGTTGTGAAAGCCCAGGTCCACGCTGGTGGCCGCGGCAAAGCTGGCGGGGTTAAGCTGGTCAAGTCACCAGAAGAGTGTGCCGCCGTCACCGAAAAAATGATCGGCATGCGCCTAGTCACCCCACAAACGGGTGCCGAAGGCAAAATTGTTCACAAGGTTTACATCGAGGCCGGCAGCGAGATCGATAAGGAATACTACCTGTCGATGCTGGTCGATCGTGAGAGCGCATGCGTAGCCATCATGTTCTCGACCGAAGGCGGCATGGACATTGAAGAAGTGGCAGAAAAGCACCCTGAGAAAATCGTCAGCGTGCTCGTCGATCCAACGGTCGGTCTGAAGCCCTTCCACTTGCGGACGCTGTCGTTTGCGATGAAGCTATCGCCGGAAGTGTCCAAAGAGCTGCATAGCTTTGTGGAAAAGCTGTACAAGATGTTCGTCAAGTACGACTACTCGATGCTTGAGATCAATCCGCTCATCGTCACTAAACAAGGCAAGCTGCTGGCGCTCGACGGCAAAATGAACTTTGACGACAACGCCCTGTACCGTCACAAAGATATCGAAGCGATGCGCGACTTTGCCGAAGAAGACCCACGCGAAGTTGCTGCGTCTAAATACGGCCTGAATTACATCGGCCTCGACGGCAACATCGGTTGCTTGGTCAACGGCGCTGGTTTAGCCATGGCGACTATGGACATCATCAAGCTGGCTGGCGGCAGCCCAGCTAACTTCCTCGATGTTGGCGGCGGCGCGACTAAAGAGATGGTGACGAATGCCTTCAAAATTTTGCTGTCAGATAGCAAAGTTAAGGCACTCTTCGTGAACATCTTCGGCGGTATTATGCGCTGCGACGTGATCGCTGACGGCGTCATTGCTGCGGCGCGCGAGATCGGCGTAAAAGTGCCAGTCGTTGTGCGTCTTGAAGGAACCAACGTCGAAATTGGTCGCAAGATGCTGATGGAATCTGGACTGCAGCTACTCGCTGCAACCGATATGAATGACGGTGCACGCAAAGTGGTTGAAGCAGCTCGCAAAGGCTGAAGCGGCAGATGTAACTGCCTGCGGGCAGCAAAGGAGAAGATGACGTGGCTATTTTAGTCGATAAACATACTCGAGTTATTACCCAAGGCATCACCGGCAAGTCTGGTGAGTTTCATACTAGATTGTCACATGAGTACGCTCCCCGCTTCGTCGGTGGCGTGACTCCAGGCAAAGGCGGCTCGCAGCATATTGGCTTGCCGGTCTTTGACACGGTCGCTGAGGCTCGCGCCAAAACTGGTGCCAACGCGTCCATGATCTTCGTGCCGCCTCCGTTTGCGGCAGATGCAATTCTTGAGGCTATCGCGGCTGAGATTGAACTGATCATAGCGATCACCGAAGGCATTCCGGTCATGGACATGGTTCCTGTGCGTAAAGCACTGGACCGTTCCAGGTCCCGCCTCATCGGCCCTAACTGCCCAGGGATCATCACCCCAGGCGAATGTAAAATCGGCATTATGCCTGGCTACATTCACCAACGCGGTATAGTCGGGATCGTGTCCAAATCCGGCACCCTGACCTACGAAGCCGTGCATCAGACGACCACTTTGGGTCTGGGTCAGACGACGTGTATCGGTATCGGCGGCGATCCGATCAACGGCACGAACTTCATCGAGATCCTCCAGATGTTCGAAGAAGATCCAGAGACCAAAGGCATCATCATGATCGGCGAGATCGGTGGTGACCTCGAGATCAAAGCTGCGAAATTTATCAAAGAGAATATTAAAAAACCGGTTGCTGGTTTTATCGCTGGTCAAACGGCACCAGCAGGTAAGCGCATGGGTCATGCCGGCGCCATCATCTCTGGCGGCCACGGTACGGCAGCTGAGAAGATGGAAGCGTTGCGCGAAGCGGGTGTGTCGGTGGTCGACTCACCAGCGGATATGGCTGCAGTGTTGGCCAAGCGCCTTAAGTAACAGGACCGAGTTTATGCTGGGAATTCGCCGTTACGCCGGCGTAGCGATCGATCTGTGGCAGGGAGAAAGCCGCCTATTTGCCCGTGATTTCACGGCAAAGGCGGCGCTCCCTAGCCTCCGCGATGGCGACCGCCAAAATCTTCGTCATGCAGCCATCGATATCGCTGATGAGTCTGCACCAGAGACTATGGCGGCGGTTAAAGCCTTTCTTGATGGCCGTGATCACCAGGATGGCCAGCAATCAGCTGGTTTTGCTTCTTTTGGTGGTATCAAGCGCATTAGCTTTGTTTTGCCCGATGCGGCGCGGTATAGGTCCTTTCAGGAAGAGCTGTTTCGGCTCTTCCCCGAAGTAGACACCTAACCATGCCGACCATAAAAAATGCCCTGCTCAGGGACTACGCCTACTACGGTACGGGTGGTCCTTGTGATGTTTTGTTTGCGCCAGCGAGTGCCGCTGAATTGGCAGCGAATGTGCGCGAGATCAGGCGCCTCGGCTTGCCCGTGTTTATACTTGGGGCCGGCACCAACTCGCTGGTGATGGATGAGCCATTTGCTGGTGCGTTTATAGTGATGCGCGACCTGGTAGGAATTGAGGTTCGCGGTACAAAATTAGTGGTCGGTGCCGGTGTTGATAACTCTGAATTGGCACGGACCGCTCTGCATCACGGTCTAGCCGGTGTCGCTTGGATGAACCGACTGCCCGGTCAGATCGGTGGTACGGTCCGTATGAATGCTCGCTGCTACGGCGGCGAAATCAGCGAGATAGCTACCAAAGTGACTGTGGTGACTGCCGCAGGCGAGATTCGTGAGTATAGCGACCCTTTGATGTTCCGTGGCTATAAAGACACCGTGTTTATGGACAGCGGTGATCTGATCGTCAGTGCCGAATTGTCGCTAGAAACTGGCGATCCCGCTGCGATTGCTGCCGCAATGAAATACTGCGAGACTGACCGTCAGAGTAAAAAGCAATTTGATTTTCCCTCGTGCGGTTGTGTGTTCAAGAATGACTATGCGGTCAGCGTACCTAGCGGCATGTTGCTGTCGGCTGCTGGTGCTCAGGGGATGAAGCGCGGCGGTGCCGAGGTGAGTCCGCACCACGCTAATTTTGTTTATAACAAGGGCGCAACTAGTCGCGACATTCTGGAACTAACTCTCGCGATGCGGGACTTAGTGTACGCCGAATACGGTGTCTGGATGAGCTACGAGATGGAGTTACTTGGCACTGTTCCGGCAGATTTAGCTGCAATAGTTAGCATGAAGAAGCCGCAGCAACTTGACCTTGAAAAGATCCAGTCACTGCGGCAGCTTTTAGCGAAACGCGTTGGTAACTAATCTGATTAGTTGCCGAGTAGCTGCGGCTGCAAGTTCACGAACAGGCTGCTGTCAGACTCTGTTGGTGCAAACGAATGCTTCAGCTGACTTGCTACTTTTTTGTTGGCGGTCTTAATCGCGTCGGCAACCGACATTGATTTACTCAAGCGGGCAGCTTCAAGAGCGCGCGGGGTGTTTAGCACACCGCTCGACTTCACTTTGCCTTTGAGCTCTGGGGTGACATCGACCGTGCCAAGGATAACTGCCTTGAGGCCCGCTGCGTCGAGTGCTGGGTTGATTGCTTTCACAGCTCCAGCGGTACCAGCTACTTGTGGCGAGGCCTGGCTGGTGCCGGACATGGCTAGACGGCGGTTGTCTGGAACGGTGGACTCGACGGATACGCCAACTGCAGCTAGATCAACAGATTCGCCGTAGTTGGAGAAGGGAGCTAGGCGACCGTCTTCGAACACAGCAGCGACTGAAAGCTTATTAGGGCGATTGACACTTGCAGGGCTCGTTGGGAATAAGTCGTTGTTGCTACCGTCGTTACCTGCTGCAAACACGAACAAGGTTTTAGGAGCTGCACCTACGAGTGCTTCCTGATGTAGGGTGACTTTCTTCAGGAAGTAGGCGGCGAGTTCCTCGACTTGTTCGGTCGATGGTTCGGCACCGCGCAGCACTAGCTTCAGCAAAGGCTTAAGCAACATGCGCGCTTGTTGGGGGCCAAATCCAAATGAACCATTGGCTACGTCGGCTTTCTCGATGTCCGCATACTGACCGATTGGTTCAAGCGCTTTTGCCTGCAATTTAGCGAAAAGCGACAAGCCGCCTTTGATCGTCTGTTTGACGATCCAGTTCACATTTTTGCCAGCGGCGAGGTCATTTTTGACATCTTCTGTCAGACTTTGGAGTGGATTTTTTGTTGGGATGAGCTTAACGCCCAGGACTTCGACGTTTTCGCCTTGACGCGAAACGATCCCCGAGACGTGGGTACCGTGAGCGTAATTGCCGTAAATCGAGAGATTTTTGATGAACTCTTTATTGGCCACGCGCTCCTTCGCCCATTCCTTATCTGCCTCGGTAGCTTGGCCGCTTAGGCTCTTCGCTTGGACGGCAAAGAAACGCTCGATTTCGTCGTTGAAAATATTGGAGTAGGTGCGGTCGATCAGATCGGCCTTGTTCTCGGCGAAGTTCCAACCGTGAATATCATCGAGCAGGCCGTTGTTGTCCTCGTCGACATTATTGTGGGTGTTGTCGACGGGGTTAAGCCAGATTTTTTCGAGTAGCTCTGGGTGTTCGATGTCGAGTCCGCTATCGATAACAGCAACTGTTGCCGCTTGTGCTCCACTGAAGCTGAGACCCAAGCCGAGGACAGCAATGCCGTGCTTCCATCCGTTGAATTTCATAGCTTATCCCCCTAAGTTAATTAAAAGTTAACAAAGACTTAACACGGGTGGGACGGGGCTGGCGAATGAAATTGTTTTCGAACGAATGAATCCTCATGATGTAGTCGGAAAGCTACATTCAGGAGGATTCGGGCTTTAATTCAGTTGTCGTCATACCCGGTGAGGGTGCCTACCAGGGCTGGATGAGGACTAACCTGCGAAGACTAAGCCGCAAGGCCCGCTCACTTCGAAACAATAGCCTCTACCTGACCACTGATCGTCGAGTGATTGCCTCGACTATCTAGCGCCTCAAGTACCACTTCGAATACCGTGTCCAGCTGCAAGTTAAAATTGATCGGTGGAAGTATAAACGCAAATTTGTTTAAATTCTCGCGGACGTTCGATGTCCACCAAACAGCGGATTTAAGTGGTTTGTACCTGAGCTCAACTTTGGTCAGATGATTGACCGATAGCTCAGCAAGGGCGTCAGCGAGTTTGCTGGCATCTTCGACCTTGCGAAACAGTGGATGACCTTGAGCATCGCGGCTGGCGATCTTATCCCGTAGAATCGTCTCATCACCAATCAGCATGATTGGTGCGATAAGCGTTCCAGATTGGCGCAAATCAGCCGCCTCTTTGATGCCATTTTGAAGAGTCGGCAAGCCATCAGTGATGAAGTAAATTTCTTTTTGCACACTGCCGCGAGCGAACTTTTTAAACATGCGGCGTGCCCCGTTCAGAGCCTCGCCGTAGTCGGTGCCTCCATCGGAAGCGCAGACGATGTGCTCTATAGATTTGCCCTTAGTTCTCTCTAAGTCGGCAATCAGCGCATCCCCGCTCGTAAAAAACCTACTGCTCTCGGCCGTCACCGATGAGTTGAAGGTTAAGAGGCTAACGCGCGCAGAACCATCGTTTGGCACCATGGACAGGACGTGGCGCACTGCTTCAAGGCGACCACAAGTACCATTTTTCTTTGGGTCGTGATTGAACTCACTGCCGCTACCTTCGCCCATCGAGCCAGTCACATCGACCACGAATACCAGATCGCGTGGGGTGATGATTGGTTGGCAAACTGACCCGGAGAAACTTACGGAGAGATTCTGAGCAGCTCCCGCTTGGATCAGATGGCGGCCACCACCGATAATTCGTCCCGCATCCCGGCTGTCTTTTGCGGTGCAAGGAAGGGTCCAATTTAATGACAAGGATTGGGCATCTGGCGGTAGGCTCGGGTTGGCTGGATGACTTGGACTATTCGGATTACGCGGTCCACTGGGACTACTGCCGGGAAACCCGGGATTTACTGTACTGCCGTCTTTGGGATCATTTGAACCGCCACCTACAGGGTAACCAGGGCGTCGATGATTAGGGTCATTAGCGTCGCCAGAGTTGTTAGCGTCACTACCGTTGTTGACTCCGTTACCGCCGCCGTTAGCTTGGCCTCCACCCTCGCCACTGATGTCTGAGTTAAGCGTGCTACCGCCCGGTCCTGGCGCAGCATATTTAGCTGTCTCAACTGTTTTGAAAGCAAGTGGCTGTTCACCGCATCCCATCAGGCCAAAGAGGCATACTAACTTAAACATCTGCACCTTGGGTTTACGCGGGATTTTGGAAGTTTCCATTCGACACCTCTTTGACTTGTGCGGCTAGCGCGATGAAAGGGGTGGCGCTCAATTGACTGAAGATAACTCAGCGCCGTTGCTGCTTCTTGGATTAGGCATCGAATCTTATTGCACTAAACTTTAACGATCTGATTAAAAAATGTTATAGGATTCTATTATTAATAATATTTTTAAAATCGACTTGCCGTGAGCTAAGCATTTGATTCTTCTGTTGAAGGTAAATTATTCCCCGGCGTTTTTTTGACTAAATCGAGGCAATTAAATGAGGTTCTTTTAGTTTTTGCTGGAATGACCACAACTACTTATTAGATCCGAATCTTGATACAATGTAGGTACCGCTAAATTTATGCCTGCAAATTTTGTTATAAAACTTTCACGATTTCCGGAGAACCGAATGATGCTTCAACTTGGAGCGAGTGTCCTCGTTTATGTAAAAGGCTCACGGATCGGTTTCTTGAAGCATTTATCTGTAATCCTCCTGCTGGCAGCTATGTCATTTGCTATTAGCGAAGGAAAAGCATCAGCCTATGTGTTCAAAGTCACAAATACCGAGAAAGAGCCGATAGAAGTGTCCGTTGCTTATGAGACTGACGGAAAAGGTGAACAAGCGGACACTTTTGGCAAGAGCACTATTGATGGCTTTTTTTTGGTGCAGCCGGGTGACACAGTAAATCTATTTTTATACTCGCACCTGCTAAAGACAGCTTGGGTTGGAGTGCGTAGTGGTGCAGCCAAAGTTGTTTGGCAACCTTCGGATCGACCAACGTTCGATGTCTCCACCGCTAATGTAAAGTGCAAAGTGTTTTGCCAGGTGGAGGATTTCCCCGGATTTAAAGGCGAAGTTCTGCTGTCCCCGTTCGTTCGCCTTGCTGTGATCGATAGTGGCATGACTCTTCATATGGTGAACGTTGCCGAAAATATGCGCGATAAAGACAGCGAATTTAAATGGACGCGTCAGGTTGAGAAAAAAACCATCAACGTCTGCAACAAGTCTGGACGACCAGTGCACACATCGTTTGCCTATTTCGATACTAATCGTCAGGCATGGGTAGCGTCTGGCTGGTACCAAATCAAGGCAGATGCTTGTGCTCAACCCGTATCTGGCGATCAAGGGGATGTTTATGCTTTCGCCACAGATGATTTGGGCGGCAGCGGGACTACGTGGGTGCCAGGGACTGGGGCAGCCTCATTCTGCACGGATCCAACGACGACCTATATCTTGACCTACGACGCCTGCCTTGCAGAAGGTGAGACGAAATTACGGATCGAAACCTTTGGGCGACTTGAAGCCGCTGGCGATGGTTCGATCAACTGGAATATCGATCCCTAATAAACGGGGGCGCCTATAAGCGCCCGTAAATCCGTCTGGAGCTAGGCTTGGTCCGAGGGCGCTTATTAGTGCATCGCCCGCAGCATTTGAAACGTATAAATGCCCGTAGCATGACCGTCGCTGAAGTGAATCTTTAGCGCATAAGCACCAACGGATTCAATCCGCACAGGCCGCACGGTGTCCGGCACATCTTCCGGCTTCAAGCGCTGGTTGCGGGACCACTCATCGATACACACGGCGCAGGGGCAACTGCGCCGAAGCTCAACGACATCAAAGGTGTCCGTGCGACCGTCGGTCCAGCGGATGGCTAAGGTGCGAGGATCAGCCTGGGTGATCGCTGTGACGCGGAAGTTTTCTGTGGGCTCGGCCATTTAGTTTTTCCATTCCACGGCAAATTGATTTAACACGCCGCTGTTTTGCGCATTAAGGATCGACAGCTGCTGCGCCGCAGCACCGGCCGCTGCAATGTAGGCTTGTGATGCTGGCGCATCCGGGAAGGCCGCTACATGCGGACGACCTTCGTCGCCACCAATCGCTACGCGTGGATCGAGTGGAATCGTTCCGAGTAGGGTGATGCCTGACTCACGTGCCAGACGTTCACCGCCACCGCTGCGGAAAATAGTGTGCTTTTTATCGCAGCCGTCGCAGACAAAGTAGCTCATCGTTTCGATGACGCCGAGTACGGGGACTTTTAGCGTTTTGAACATGCTCATGGCCTTGCGCACGTCGATGAGTGACACCTCCTGGGGAGTCGTCACAATGACGGCGCCAGTGACCGGAGCAGTTTGGGAGATGGTTAACTGGATGTCGCCAGTTCCCGGTGGGTAGTCGATCACGAGGTAATCCAACTCGCCCCATTTAACTTGCGTGAGAAATTGTTTGATGACGCTACCAGCCATCGGGCCACGTAAAATCGTGGCATCGCTAGCCTGAGTGAACATCCCAACGGAGATCACTTTAATGCCATCGGCAAGCGGTGGAATAATTTCGTTAGGGCCACCCTCTTCTGCCAGGGTGGTAATTTTCACCATCCGCGGAATCGACGGACCGTAAACATCAGCATCCAGCAGACCTACTTTTGAGCCAGCTTTGGCAAGTGCATAGGCTAGATTGACGGCAGTCGTCGATTTGCCGACGCCGCCTTTACCACTCGCGACGGCGATGATGTTTTTAACACCAGCAAGCGCGGGGATCACAGCAGCATTAGTGTCACGTGGTGCAGCGCTCGTCGTCGCCGTCATGGTTACGTCTGCATGAGCGATGCCAGGAATGTCTTTGAGCACCGTCTCACACTCAGTTTTGAGCTGCTCCTTCACCGGGCACGCTGGGGTCGTTAAGTTTACCTCGACCGAGACTTTGTCACCCTTGATGACAATATTGCGGACAAAGCCGAGCTTAACGATGTCCTGATGCAGGTCAGGGTCTTGGACCTTGGATAAGGCTTCTTTTACCTGCTCCTCGGTGACGATTGTTGCAGGCCCACCACTCAATTTGTCTTTAACACTGGAAAATAAACCCATGGGTTGACTCTTTCTCTCTCGGTCAGCAGTGCTACTAGTAGTGACGCTTGATCAGCAGTGTGCTTTCAATAGTGCTCTTCGATGTGCCTAATCGCCTGCATGCCAGCCTGGCAGCCCATACCCGCTGCGGTGATGGCCTGGCGGAATACATGATCGGCGATATCACCGGCAGCGAACACGCCGGGAACTTTAGTCTCGGTGAAGTTATGGACCTTTAAATAACCGTTCTCGTCCGTCTCCAGCTGACCCTGAAAGACCGCGGAATTTGGCCTGTGACCGATCGCCATAAAGAGACCATCCACAGCTAAAGTTTCGGTCTTGCCCGTGTCCAAATGACGAAGGACTGCGCCGGTTAGACCGGATGCGTCAGCGACCGTGTCGACGACGTCATAAGGAATCATCATTTTAATGCGAGGATTCTTCTTCGTCCGTTCGATCATAATGTTGGAGGCGCGGAATACCGGGCGGCGGTGAATCAAGATCACTTCGCTACATAATTTGGCTAGGTAGTTTGCCTCTTCCATCGCGGAGTCACCGCCACCAACAACGGCGACTCGTTTGTTCTTATAAAAGAAGCCATCGCAGGTTGCGCAGGTCGAAAGGCCGCGTCCCATCAGCGTGTTCTCAGAAGGCAGTCCCAACGTGCGTGCAGTTGCGCCAGTAGAGATGATCACTGCCTTGGCGTGGACCTCTTTGTCGCCAGCCCAGAGGCGCAGCGGCTTACCAGAGAAATCGACCTTGGTGATTTCCTCATAAACGATCTCAGCGCCGATACGTTCCGCCTGTGCCGACATATCTGCCATGAGCTGGGGGCCCATGATGCCGTCACGAACACCTGGCCAATTCTCAATCTCGGTTGTCGTCGTGAGCTGGCCGCCATGCTGCATGCCGGCAAAGACGGTCGTTTTAAGGCCACCGCGGGTGGCATAGATAGCTGCCGTAAGGCCAGCAGGTCCGGTGCCAATAATTACGACATCGCTCATCAGCAGATACTCCCAAAAGAAATCTCAGCCAGCGCCCAGGCTCAAGCCCAGGCGGGGAGCCCAACTTAGCGCGCTAGCCGGCAAAAGAAAAGAAAGGCCTTCAGGATCTGGGCAGCGGCCTGCCGATCTGGTGAAAATGTGCTAAAAAGTTAGGACCACACCAGGAGTAGCCATGATCAGTAGCGAGAGCCCCAAAGCGACCCGTGTAGCGATGAGTCAAAAGGTGAGTCGCGTCGTTCGCCTTGGCCTTGAAGTATCTGCCTATGTAATGGTTGCCAGTGCGGCGGTGGTCAGTCTCAGTGCCAATGCGGCTTTGGGAGATATCTCCAAAAATATCTCCAGTGATATCTCTAAGGTGCTGACCGGCGGAGGCCACGTCGTCACCCAGGGTGTCGTGGTGGTGCGTCTTAGCGATGGCAAAGTCTTGTTTGAAAAGGACGCCGACAAGCTTCTGGCGCCAGCCTCGTTGACCAAGGTGTTAACCTCGGCGGCCGTCCTGACCCGGTTGACTCCGATTCATACATTTACCACACCTATGTACTACACGGGTACGCGTAAGGGCGGCAAAATCACTGGAGATTTGGTGGTCGTGGGAAATGGCGACCCGTTCCTTGTGTCGGAAAAACTCTGGCAGATGGCCGCCGACTTGCGCAATCTCGGGGTGCGTGAATTTACCGGCAATCTGATCATCGACAACAGCCTCTTTGACGACGAGAGCCGAGATGAATCACGGGAAGAAGGCCGTGTGAACTCGCGCCATGCCTACGATGCACCCGTCTCCGCCTTTGGCGTCAATTTCAATACCTATGCTGTTAGCGTTGCGCCGGGCGATCAAGTGGGGCAAGCGGCGCTATCTAGTTTAGATCCCTACCCATTGCCCGGGGTGCAGATTGAGAACAAGGCCCGCACCAGCGCTCATAAAGATATTCCGCCTAAGGGGCATACCGTATCAGTCGCCCGTCATGTTGGGCGGGGTGCTGCAGAGAGATTGAGCGTGACAGGTAACATTGCTTTGGGTGCTCCCGTCCAGAAGATCTACCGATCCGTGGCAGACGACCTGTTGGCCTCTGGGGAATACGTTCGGGCTTTTTTAAATCATGAGGGCATCGTCATTCGCGGTGTAACCAAGTCCGGCATCAAACCCGTCAATGCTACTCTTCTATACGAGATCGAGAGTTACGAGATGCGCCGCATTGTGGCAGGCCTAAACACCTTCTCGAATAATTACATTGCCGATGTGTTGGTAAAACGTCTAGGCGCAACCTTCCCTCGCAAGGGCGCCGCCGATGCTCCGGGATCCGGTTCCTATGCTAACGGTATGGAAGTCTTGCGTGAGTTTTTGACTAAGGACGTTGGGATCAAAACCGAATTTACCTTAGAAAACGGCTCTGGCCTGGCGACGGAGAATCGTCTAACGGCGCGGCAAATTGGCACTGTGCTCTCGTATATGGAAAAGCACATGGAAGTATTCCCCGAATTCCTCGCCAGTCTGCCAGCCACCGGCTGGGACGGAACTCTCAAGAAGCGCTTTCATCGCGGTGATACGGAAGATCTGCAGGGTTTGATTCGCGCCAAAACAGGGACGCTGACGGAGCCAATCGCTGTGTCTGGCATTGCCGGATACTTCCGCCATCCGACTCAGGGACTCGTCGCTTTTTGTGTCGTCGAGAACGGCAAGCCGGGACAACGGCAGCCGTCCATTGTGGATTTGCGCGAACGTCAGGACCGAGTCCTCACGGCTTTTCTCAATGACCTTTGAGCCGCATGAGTTGTTAGACGCGCTCTAAAAGCACAGACCAAGATTTTGCGGCAAGTGCTGCAACCGCCTTCATCGTCCTTGAGCGATGCACTGAGTGGCGATAGGGAGCAGCATGTTCCGCGATTTCTGTTTGTCCGTTGCGGCGAAGGCCAAGTGCCCAGCGGCCACTCTGGCCGACACCCGCTACCGCAAGAGCTAAGTCTGCCTGATCCGTCGCGTGGAGATGGCGTTGCACGGTGGCCGTCGGATCTTCCTCCTGACTTTGCCAGAGGGTGTGAAACATTAGTTTTTGGTTACTGCCAAGCGCATGGCGTAGATGCGGAGTCAGTAGCTCCGCGAGTTGTCCTTGGGTTGCGCTGTCGTAGATTTCGATAGAACCGTAACCTTGTAAACACTGGGCTAGTGATGCGACGGCATTCTCACGATCGGTTTCAAAGAGCCAGGGTTGCATCGCCTTGGTCAGTTGCTCACATAAATGGTCATAGCGGGCGGCTTCTGCCGTCGGGAAACGAAGCTTTAGTTCCACGTAAGGAGCATGGACCCGATAAGCCACCTCAACCGCATGTCCCGTGACCAGCGGTGTGATCAGTTCTGCTAAATGAGACTCACCTTGGCCAATCATCCGCCACATCCGCAGTGTCTTGCGGGCATTGGCAGGGACTCGAGTAGTCAAGCGTTCCAGCATGTATGCCTGCCAGATAGCCTCCACCTCGCGTGGTGGGCCCGGTAACACCCACAGCTCTTTGCCGTGTGCTTCGACGCGAAATCCATTCGCCGTACCCGCGCTATTAGTGAGCACTTCCGCGCCCTCCGGAAAGTAGCATTGTTGCTTGTTGGCCTCAGGCACTGCTGCACCAACACGAGCCAGCTGGCTTTTCACATGCTCCCAGGAGGCGTCGTCAAAGCGCAGTGGGCGCTGCGTCCAGGCGGCGACGGCATGGCGGGTCAAATCATCGGACGTGGGACCGAGACCTCCTGTAATGAGGATCAGATCTACGGAATTGGCCAGGTGAGAGATACCACTGACGATGTCGGACTGAATGTCATCGACCGTTAGATGAGTGACCGTATCTATGCCGAGGTTTAGTAAGCGGGCCGAGAGCCAGGCTGCATTGCCGTTGACGATTTGTCCGGCTAGTAACTCTGATCCTATAGCTAGAATGGCAGCATTTGATTTCATCATAGATTCCTTAAGTCTGGTCCAGCGAAAAGCATACAAGATGCCAGCTCAACAGTTAAGTTTTTGCCAATAAAGCCAGCATTCCTGAGAGTCGTTCTTAGAGTCATTCTTATTTACGGCTTAGACTTGGTGTTGGTTTTGAAATGAGTGGGCCAAGGTAGTACCTTAATAGCATATTCAATTATGAACCACGCGAGACCTTCGTCTGTGGGCTGATAGGGGTTAGTCATGCATCATGATGTTCCGTTCCAGTTCAACTCCATTGCGCAGGCACAAGGTGCCATGCTATCCGCTGAGGACTCGTTTCTCGCCGGGGCGATCACGTCCTTCGACATCCGCCCGTGGCAAGAATCAGAAGATTTTTCTAGCGAGGCGCTAGCACTTTTAGGATCCCACTCAGTCTTTAAATCGGTGCAGCGGGTTTGCATCGCTCGTCGCCTTGGGATGAGCAACCAAATTCGAGTGGTGTCGTCAGCAACAGGCACGAATTACCCAAACACGATGAGTGCTGGCTATAGCTGCTTTGTGTCTAAAGGAAGCTCTCTCTTCTCAATCGGTCGGGGTACGCTGCGCACCTATCGCGACGCAGCGACTGTGGTGAAGTCCTTTCTCGATCAGAATAAGCCGCCTCAGCGTTCCATCTTTCGGATCGCGGCAAATGATTTCGCGGGCGGACTTTGCATGGGCCTCTTCCTGGGTGAGCAACAAGTCGGTTTTTTCTTTCTTAACTTTGATCGCCCGGTGATTGATGCACTGCGAGCGTCGGATTACATGTTGCTCTCGATGTTGTCGCGCACGGCGTTCAACTATCTGGCTCGCCGCGCGCTCGTGTCGACGTCCTATACGGAACTCGCAAAAAGTGCAGAAGCCGATTACCTGGGGTGTACTCTGAGTCCAGAGCTGCTCAAGACCTGTATTGAGACGAGCTTAAAAAAGCTGAGGCAGCCAGCAATTAGTCTTGAGGTCAGCGGATACTCGGCCTCCACGTTGATCAGTCACGGTAATCTGGCACAGATTATTGCTCGCTACATCGAGGTGCTCTCCCCCATCCAAGGGACTTGCCGTGTTTTTGTGACACTTGAAGGTAAGCACCTGATGTTCCGTGTAAAATTGGGCCCAAGCCATAAAGCGGCAATGGACGATTATCGTGTACCTATCATCCAGGCAGATGCCAAGGCCCTCGGGTTAAATCTGGTCCTAGGGGATGGAGTGATGCTGGTGCAAGCAGACTTTGACGGCGAGAGCAGTTGGGATTATAGCGTTGATCATGAGACGAATAGTCCTCATTATAAGATCTAGCCCTTAAGCGGAGCAGATTCATGCTGCACGAGTCGCATTTGTCGTTTTTTCGCCAACTATTAGGGGACGCCTACGTACTCACGAGCCCCAACGACTTAGAGGCGTACGGCAGGGATTGGACGCGCGTGCACACGCCGAATCCCAGCGTCGCCGTGCTTCCTGCATCGACCGCTGATGTGGCGGCCATCGTTAAGTACTGTAACCGCGAGAATCTTGCGATTGTTCCGAGCGGCGGTCGTACCGGTCTCGCTGGGGGAGCAGTGGCGACTAATGGTGAAGTGGTCCTGTCTTTAACCCGGATGAATAAGATTGAACTAGTCGACACCATTGGTATGACGATGCGTGTCGAAGCCGGTGTCACTACGCAGCAGGCGCAGGAAGCGGCGAAAGAGGCGGGTTTATTTTTCCCTCTCGATCTAGCGGCAAAAGGCAGCTGTCATATCGGCGGTAATATTGCGACCAACGCAGGCGGTGTTAAGTTCATCCGATTTGGTGGCATGCGCGAACAGGTGCTCGGTCTGGAAGTGGTGCTGCCAGATGGTGAGATTCTCGACTTGAACAGTGGCCTGCGAAAGAACAACACGGGCTATGATCTGCGGCAGTTGTTTATTGGCTCCGAAGGCACGCTCGGTATCGTAACCCGCGCTACCATTAGGTTGACGGCGCCACCGCGCAATGTTCAGGTCAGCGTCATGGCAGTGCGAGAGTTTGCCGACATTCCTAAGATCTTAGGGGTCTGTAACCGCGCCAGCGTGCAACTGACCGCGTTTGAGTTTTTTACCCGCGAGGCGCATGAGATCGTGCTTCAGCATGCGCTAGGAGCCCGCTCACCTTTTGCCGAGATGTCACCATTCTATGTCTTGCTCGAGGCCGAAGAAGGGCCAAACGGCGGGCAGGTGATGGAACCCCTACTTGAGCAAATCTTTGGCGACGAGCTGATTACAGATGCTGTGATTGCTAGTTCTTCGGCACAGGCAAAGGAGCTTTGGGGGCTGCGTGAGAATATCACTGAGAGCATCGCCAAGCATGGTCACGTGCGCAAAAATGATATCTCTTTGGCGATTAATCAGCTGACCGATTTTATCGCGGATCTAGAGCCCATTGTACATGCGGCCCCTAAGGACATGCAGCTGGTGATCTTTGGTCACTTGGGTGACGGCAATCTTCACATCAACTATGTCGGCCCCAAAACGCAAGATTTTGCCGCGTTTCAAAAGCGGGCGCGAGTGGTTGAGCTACAAATATTCGAGCTCCTCGGTCGCTACAAGGGCAGTATCAGTGCGGAGCACGGGATCGGCCTGCTGAAGACCAAAGACCTGCACTTTTCGCGGAGTCCAGCCGAGATCGAATTGATGCGTAAAATCAAGGGGTTGCTGGACCCCAAGGGCTTGTTTAACCCGGGTAAAATATTCCCGGAGTAAATAATAAGACTCTGATTTTATTAGATAATTTAGTTTGCAATCAAGCCAGGCAGGGGTTGTCTGATAAGGTTAATTTCTGCCTTTAGTTCAAATTACAGGCACTTGGAGACTATATGACTCAAGCAAATGCGACCGTAACTCTCAAGCATCTCGGCCTCGATAAACTGGGAATCAATAGTGCTGCAGAGTTGGTTTACAACCCAACTTACGAACAGCTTTTTGAAGATGAGACTAATCCCGCAACCCCACTGCTTGAGCGCGGCACTCTTACTAAGTCCGGTGCGGTCGCTGTGGATACGGGCCGCTTTACCGGTCGATCACCTAAAGATAAGTACGTGGTCGTTGATCCGGAAAATAAAGAACACGTTTGGTGGGCAGGCACCGGTTCTGACAATAATCCTATGCCGCAGCCAACTTGGGACAGTCTGAAAAACACCGTGACTCAGCGCCTCAATGGTAAGAAGCTCTACGTCATCGAAGCCTTTTGCGGTGCAAATCCCGCAACTCGCATTGCGTTGCGCGTGGTCACTGAGTTGGCGTGGAAAGCGCATTTCGCCAAGAATATGTTCATTCGTCCAACCGAAGAGGAACTAAAAACCTTTAAGGCCGAATGGACGATCCTCGATGGTTGTAAAACTCAGGCCGACAACTTTAAGGAACTTGGCATTCGTGCCGAGACCTTCGTTGCCTTTCACTTAAAAGAGAAAATCCAGCTAATCGGCGGCACTTGGTACGGAGGCGAGATTAAAAAAGGCCTCTTTAGTATCATGAACTACGTGCTGCCGCTCAAGGGCATTGGCTCTTTCCACTGTTCCGCCAACAAAGGCGCTTCAGGCGATACGGCTCTTTTCTTCGGCCTATCGGGCACTGGCAAAACGACGCTGTCGACAGACCCCAAAAGAGCTCTCATCGGTGACGACGAGCACGGCTGGGACAATGACGGCGTGTTTAATTTCGAGGGTGGTTGCTACGCCAAGTGCATCAATCTTTCGGAAGAATCAGAGCCAGAAATTTACCAGGCCATTAGACGCGACGCGTTGCTGGAAAACGTGGTGGTCAAGGCTGACGGTGTCGTCGACTACAACGATCAGTCTAAGACAGAAAATACGCGAGTCTCTTACCCTATCTATCACATCGAAAATATTGTGAAGCCGATCTCTAAAGGCGGCCACCCGAAGAATATCATCTTCCTTACCTGCGACGCCTACGGGGTGTTGCCACCGGTAGCGAAACTAAGCTTTGAGCAGGCGCAATATCAATACCTAAGCGGATATACGGCAAAAGTTGCCGGCACGGAAATTGGTGTGAAAGAGCCCACGGCGACTTTCTCACCTTGCTTCGGCAACGCCTTTTTATCCCTGCACCCAACAGCCTACGCCAAAGTGCTCGCTGAGAAGATGCGCAAGCACGGCTCCAATGCCTATCTAGTCAACACCGGCTGGAGCGGCGGTCCCTACGGTATCGGTAAACGCATGAGTCTGAAAATCACTCGCCGCATCATTGATGCGATCTTGGATGGCTCGCTGGAAAAAGCGAACTTCGAGAAATTCCCGGTTTTTGGCTTTCAGATCCCTACTGCGTTGCACGAGGTCGATAGTGCTGTGCTAAATCCGCGCACGACTTGGGCTGATAAACATGCCTATGACGAAACGTTGAGAAAACTTGCCGCAATGTTTGTGGAGCGCTTCCAGCGCTTCACCGATAACGAGGCTGGTAAGGCATTAGTCCAATTTGGGCCTCATTTGTAAGAAGCGAAGTGTCACCACTAGGTCCAAGCTCACCGGATGACGAAGGCCCCATGCAGCCTTCGTCTACTGCCCCGCAACGGCGGGGCTGGCTTGGGCCGTCGTTGACCCTCCCACGGGTCTTCAAGCGCTCAAAGTTTGCGCGCTTGTCGCTGCACCTGCTGGTCTGGGGAGGCGTACTGACTGCCGGACTGGTGGCCATCTTATTGATGGTCATCAATGTCGCCGCCACGCCGACTAGAATCAAAAAAGTACTGATCTCCCTTGCCGCTGAACAAACGGGCGGATCACTGGAAGTAGGGCAAGTCGAGTTTGGTTTGTTCACCGGCATCAGGCTGCACGAGGTCAGCTTATATCCGCCAGTTGCCGGCGATACGCGGGGCAGTCTAAATGACGGTGCAGTCGCAACTGTGCCGCTACTTCGGGCGAGACTAATTCGCTTTGAATACAGCACGCGGCAGCTTCTGGCCGGCTATATACACCTACGTGCCCTGCAGCTTATTGAGCCGACCTTACTCCTGCGTAAAGAAGACGGACATTTCAACTTCGAGCCGATTCTTGCATACCGTGCTGAACACTTCCCCAAAAAGGCTGCGGAGGCACCTTCGCCTGAAGAGCCAATATCGGATAAAAAAGGCGCCGCTCTGCTGCCGCTAGATCCCTCGACGCTGAGTTTACCGATCAGGTTGCTTGTGGAAAACGTGGGGATAAAGGATCTGACCGTCAAGATGGACGTGGCTGCGGATCGCAAGAATGCCACGACGGCGCAACAAACTTTGATCCAAGGATTGTCCATCGATCTGGGAGTGCATTGGCATGGTCGGGACAGTTCCATTTGGGTCTCGTCCCTAAGTCCTTATGGAAAGGCTCTCAAGATTAAGATGCAGAAGGCGACAGCCTTAGGCGGAGATCTCAAAAAAGCGTTAACGGTTGAGGCGCCGCTCAGTTTTCGCCTGGAAGTTCAAAATTTAAAGCTTTTGAACATCGATCTATCGACTCGACTGCTAGAACTGTTCACGCCAGTGGCGTCGTATAAAGATCTACTGACCAATTTGACGGTGCGCTTAGCCCTCGCCGATGATCTTAAAGGGATCAAAATCGACGAAGTAAACTTGGAGCTTGCCGATGCGCTGGCCTACGAGCTTGGGGGAGCGATCGGGATCTCTGATGCCAGTTTTTCCTCAATCAATTTGAAGTTGCGGCAAAAACTCGAGTTGGATCTGGCTGCGGCAGCAATGCTTGCTCGGCCTTTTGTTCCTGGCTTGCGGGCCCAGGGAGACATCGCGTTAGAGGATTTCCATATCGACGGGAACGTTGAGCCGGCGACTATGGCGAAGGCCGCTGCGGAGGGCGTGGGGCTCCCAGTGGTTGCCCTTAAACTCGGATTGCATGATGTGGCTGGAGGACTGCCGAGTTTAGCCTTAGACATGGCACCTATAAATGGAGAGGTCTCTTTTGCTGTCGGCCCTTCGGCAGCTAGTAAGGGCTCTCAAATCGATGTGGCAGTCGACATCCGGGCGCCGAAAATTTTAACGCAAAGAACCACGCCAGTTGGTGAAATTAAGGCTGGTATTTATGGGTTTACCACTAAGGTGATCGCCCGGGCCTTATGGCCAGAGAAGGTCGCTCCCGTCTTTAAGGTAAATATTGAGGCTGATCGAGTCGTTGCGAGTGGTTCCCACATCGCGCCGGTTGATGTGCCTCTAAGCATCGATGTGGATGCTCAAGGTCGGCAGGATTTATCGCAGTTCGCAGTCGCAGCGCGTGCAGAGCTAAAGGGTCTGACCAATCTTTCCGCGATGATCGATTGTCAAAATTTTTGTAACCATCTGCTGTCGAGCGTTGAAGCGCACGTCGAGTCACTGGCAAAAGTTCACGCCATTGCACTTCCGCTCGCTGACATAATGAATCTTGGTTCATTCATGCCGACACAATTAGCCGGTAAAATTGATTATAAAGGCAGTGCTCGAGGTAGGCTGCCAAATCCACTAAAGACACCTACGCCCGAGCTGATTAAGCAGGCCGATATTCACTTCGAGTCGAATCTAGAGATCGCCAAAGTCAGTGTCAAAGTGCCTTTTGATCAGTTGCAATTAACCGGTGCTGAGACACGGCTACTTGTGTCTGGGTCGCTTAAAGATCAGACGGTCGACTTTAGGCAAAAATTTGCTGGCCTGAAACTGGCCCACGCGAAGCCTGATGCACCGGCCTTGCCTATCTCAGTGCGCCAGTTTGCATTTGAAACGAAGATTAAAAACCATATTGACAGCCCCCTAGATATCAGGGAAGTCCCTACCTTGTTGCAGCGTCTTCGGACAGATTTAGATACCAAATTGGTAGTCGGGCAGATTGCGGTAGATGGCGCTCTGCCGCGACCGATTACTGACTTTCAATTCAGTGCTGCCTTACGGCAAGAGGGACTCAGCGCGTTCAAGCTAAAGGATTTGAAGGTCAAAGTTTCTGATATAGGCGCGACGGTTGGTCTTAAAGGATCCACCACGGTTGATAAAGACTACTTACCGCAGCGCTTAGATTTGACATTCACTAGCCAGATGTCTCACCGCGGCGGAGAAGAGCTACCTGGCGGTATTAAGACCTCTGGTAAGGCGGCATTTGACCTGGCACTTTCCAGTGAGGATATGCGTGATTTATCCGTCAATGGACAAGCGAGGTTTGATCACTTTAACGTCACGATACCCGGCAAGGATATCGGCCAGCGACCGACACTCGCGGTTGAGGATATAGACGGCGAAATTCCCTTTAAACAGACGCTGCGGCTGCCTGATCTCAAAAAGATGAAGCAAAGTTCCTTGGCGAAAGCTGAGCCACTGAAGTCGGGCGTCGCCGTCAACGCCGATCAAAAGAATACTGCGGCTGTTCCAACTGTCCCAGTCATCGAAGTGAGCGAGGCAAGTTCTGATGCGAACGGCAGGTCTAATCCCGGTGCTCAGGCTCTAGATCGATCCATGGATAAGTTTTTAAAGAAAAATGACAGTAAGCTGCCGGTGGATACAAATATTGTCGCCATGGTGGACTATGCTTCCATAAGGCCTTTTTATCCCGACCGGAGGCCGTTATCGATTAAGCGTGTAGACGTGGCCAATCTAGAGCTGAGCAACCTAGAATTTGACATGGAACTGCGACAGAGCTTTTTCTCGGTCAACCAGTTCCTGATCGACTTTCTTGGCGGCAAAATCGAAGGTGACTTTAAGTTATCCTTCGACTCGACTGCAGCCGATCCGACAAAGATTCCGAAAAAGATATGGACGTCGCTACATCTGACGCGCCTAGACACTCGTAAATTAATTGAGCGTTTCCCTAATCTTAAGGGCAAAGCCTCGTCCTGGGACTTGTTGTCCAATCCATTTATAGACGCCACGGTTCATATTCTTTTTGACGTGAGCTCGAGCGATATTTCCGGAAATGTTGAGATATCGTCGATCGGTAAAGAGCAATTGAAGATGATGCTTTTTTATGTCGATCCCTATGAACAAAATCCAACGATAGCCGACATCCGCGGTGCTCTTAATCTGGGTGAAGTGCGACGCGTGTCTATACCACTGCGCAATGGCGAAGTTGGTCTAGATGTAGACGTTCGAGTGCTTGCAGCACCTATCCCAACACCGAAGTTGACGCGCTTTCCGATTAGACAAATTTTGCAAAATTTCAAAGACCAAAGCAATAAAGACCCAAGCAAAGCAGGCTGACGACGATGCAACACTGGTTAGGTTACGTAGCGCGGATTTCAGGCTTCATCTTGCTCACGGGTTGTACGTTTAACTTTGATGTCACAGGGCAGAGAACGGCCCTGGAGAATCAGGTGATGGGATCGTACCGTGAACTCGATGACGAACTCATTCTGGCATCATCTGTGCGTGCGGTTACAGCCAACAAAAAGGTTCTGTCGACGAGTCGTCAGAATGGTGTGGATGCTAAACTAAATCAGCAGTTCAATCAGGACGATCTAGCCGAGCTTGAGGACTTAGAAATTCTTGGTGAGAGCTCCAATGGAGCTGTTGTCCTACTACCAACGACGGTGAGCCATAAACCACCGTCGACTAAGGCGCAGCTTGAGTTAGCCAAACAAATTATAGATGAAGAGAATCGAGATCGCGCCAGTATTTGGCAGCGCATCATCGAGTCGAATCCAAATCTAGCAGCAAAAGATTTACCTCAAGTTCGTAAGACATATGCAAACATACGACGCCAAGCACTCACGCCAGGACAGTGGTATCAGGATGAGGCTGGTATCTGGGTGAAGAAAGTGCTGCCAGCGGCGGGTACAGGCGCATGAGCTCAAACAACAAGAGGTCGTGGGGGGGAGTCTTTGCGACCGCGTTAATTATTGATGCATTGGGCGGCTGCCGGGGGAATTCATTCACAGAGTCTGTGAAAGCGGAGTCGACAGACTCTGCCTCGGCTTTTCAGATGCCTTTGCAAGTCACTGCAGGTAACGAGTCGAATTTTGCTCCCGATTTAACACCAACCGGCAGCTACGTTTTCTATACCTCAGATCGGAACGGAAATAAGGAGATTTGGCTCAAGCGGACTATAGGTGGGTTTGGTAAGCAGGTGACTCGTCATCCGGCTGACGATTTCGCGCCAGTGCTAAGCCCAAATGGGAAGCGATTGGCCTTTATATCTCGGCGACATGACGCTGCCGGTGACCTTGAGGTTATCGATCTTGGCTTCTCGTTCCGAGAAATTCTCGGTCAAGGTGAAGGTAGTGTGGACCATGTGAATCTACCTCAGTCAGAGGATACCAATCCTTCGTGGTTTCCGGACGGAAAAAAGCTGGTGTTTTCAGCGCGCAAGACCGGGCAGAAGATTCCAACTCTAATGATAGTGGACCTGAAGGAACTCACGGCACTTCCACTTGCCGACTTGACCGGTGATCAACCGAGTGTGTCGCGCGATGGAAGAATGATCACTTTTGTAAAAAACGGCGCCCTTTACCTGCATCTTTTAGCGAATAAAACAACGACTAAGCTGACCGAAGGCGGCGTGGTGCAGGACGGTCAGCCGCAGTTTTCTCCAGATAATAAAAGCATCGTCTTTATCCGCTATGCAGATGACACCAATCGTGATGGCAAATTAAACGGAGACGACCGCCCCACCATCTGGACTGCAGATATTGCATCGCAAAGTGCGGTCAATGGCAAAGAAAACTACAGCATAAGGCCGCTCACTGCGGCTGCATTTGGTGCTTATTCTCCGCAGTTGAGAGGACCTTTTCTCTTCTTTGCACTACAGACGAATGAAGGTCTCAACATATTTCGCCTGCCAGCCTCAGGTCAGGCAAAGGCTGGCTCTGATTTAGCTACGGTGAACGCGCAGGTTGCAAGGCGAGATGACTACGACGAAAAAACTTATCTTCTGCGCCGCGCGGCGGCAGATTTTTACGCTACCCAGCAGTTGGATGCAGCAGCCGAATGTGCACTCATGGAACTCGAATGGGTGGCTAGACATGGTCGTCGGCGTGAGGCTGAGTGGACTTTTGCCAAGATCAAAGCAAACTTTAAAGATAAATCCGAGATTGTAGCCCTGGCATCGTTAGCGATGATTGGTCTTGAGTTGGAGCCCATTGGGTATCCGCAATATGTTGCGCAGCTAGACGATGAGCAAAAGCAACTTATTGGCAACCTTCTGGAAAGTGTGCAGCTGCAAATAGCTCAATCGGGTGAAAAGTTATCCCGCGTGCGTGCGAAAGGTTTACTTCTGAAAGCTAAGCTGCAAGCGGCTCAACGAGAATTCTTTGCCGCCAATCAGACTCTTGCTGCTTTAGTTGCTTCAGCTGACAAGGAGAAGGACAAGGAAAATGGCTACAGCCTGGCGGCGGAGGCCGCTCTCTATGCTGCTGTAATTACTCCGGCCACATCTGATATTGACACAGCGATTCGCGCACTTCGTGAGGTTGCCGCTAAATATTCGCAGAATAGAGACGCGGCATTAAGAGCCGCGCAGGTCGCGACCGCCTTGGCGGAAGGAAGACCCAACCGGATGGAGGCGCTGCTTAAGCTGCGTACCGATGCTAAGGGAGTGCCGTTGGTCCCAGCTGTGGCTCATTTTAGAATTGCCGAAATCTTTCTCGCGGAAGGCAAAAAGACGGTAGCTGCAAATGAACTGCGTCAAATCGTAGCCGCCTATCCAGAGTCACCAGAGATCCAGTTGCAAGCGGCGTCTCGTCTTGTGGTGCTGGAGCAGGAGGCACAGCGTTTTGAGGCTGCCCAGATGATGCTGGCGCAACTTCAGCAAAGCATGGCAGGAAAATCCTCGGATCAAAAAACCAAGGCCCAAAGACTCATGATTGATTTTTTGCTCAACCGCGGTGAAGGTCTGCTCAAGCTTCAAGAGTCTGGAATGGCTCTAAAAGAGTATGCCAAAGTGCTCGCTTTGGAGCCTCTTAATATACCAGCGCACCGGGGTCGCATCGACGCATCGTTCATGCGCCATGAGCTGGGTCAGGTCAAATCTGAATATGAGAAGCTCGCTAAGGAGCATCCAACTGTCGCCGAATGGACCTATATATTCGGTTACGCTCAGACTTACGATGTCGATCAGGCAGAAAGTCTGCGTCAGCGTCTCAGGTCAATTAATACAGCAATCAAGACTATTGAGGTAGCAAGGCAAATAAACTCGCAGAGTTTATATATCCATCAGACTCTAGGTTGGTTGTACATCCAAAAAAACTTCTTTGTGCGTCAATACCAGCGTTCGGGAATTATGGGGTCCCTAAACTACCGGCTGGATTTAGTCGGGGATTTCCTCGGCATTGGTGATCCCGACTGGCGTGAGTTGGCGCTCGAATCTTATCAGAATGCTTACTATCTAAGTCGGCCAGCATCACTGGAACGTGCAAGCCTCGATCAGAATCTTGGCGTGGTTTATTACGCAATGAGTAATTTTCAAAAGAGTCTGTTCTATTATCTCCAGAGGATCAAACTGCTTCCATTGATCCCAATGCGTGACCCCAGGGCAGAATCCATAGTGTTCGAACGCGCCGGTCGTTCGGCCTTTCAGATTGAAGAGCTTGAATTAGCCGAGAACCTGCAGCGCCAAGCGCTGACGGCCTGGGAGCGTGTCGGTAATGATCAGAGGATCGCTTACTCGCTTGATGCTTTGGCATTGACTTTGCGCGAAAGAGATAAGTTTTCAGAAGCAAAGGAGATTTATCTGCGCTTGCTGCGTACGGAGCAGCGCCTCGGCCAAGATGTGAATGCAATCGGGACTTTATCTAATCTCGGTTACTGCTCATTTATGAATAAAGAGCAAAACCAGGCGCTAGAGTACTTTGCGGAGGCCGACGCCAAACTGACAGCGCTCGAGAATGCTGATGGAAAAGTGACCAATGGCAACGGTCAGGCCGATGCTATCAAAGTGGACTTGGGCGGAGGCGGGTCATCATCCAAGGGTTTTGATCTATTTTCTCGGCGGCTGCTACTTTTGACCTTTCGCGCGAAGATCTATGAAAAACTCGACCGGCCGGATCTAGCTTTAGCTACTTATCAGATGAAGCTCGCCTTACTTAGGCAGGCTCAGGGCGATAAGTTGTCCAGGGCGGAAGAGATCAGCATTCTGGAAAATAACATCGGGGATCTCCAGCTAAAGATAGGTCTACACGGTAAGGCGCGCGAGTCGTTTACGAATGCCGAGAGCACAGCGAAGAAAAGGCGTGCAAAAGACCAAAAAGATCCTTCACCCGCAGAAGTCACTAATCGGCTAAATAGATCGCGTATTGAGTTGCGACTAGCGAGCCTTGGGGTGTTGCCGGTTGCCGACTTAGTCGATGAAGAAAAGTCGTTGGATGCTATGGCAGAGCAAATGCGCGTCATTTATCAAGGGGGTGCCCGAGTTCAGGCGAAAGTGTTTGCTCAGACTTTAGCCATTGCAGGATCTCTTAAGGCCAGTAGCAGCTCAGCGCCTAAAGATATCGCAAGATCACAGGTCGAAGAATCATTATTGGTAATGCACGAGGCTAAGCTGCCCGAGGCCGCGACTTCCGGACCTTTGCTCACGTTAGATTATCTGGGTCTTAACAAAGCCGCCGCCGCAACTACTCAGACTCTTTTAAGTGGCTTTCGAGAAAGGGCTATTAAGACACCAAATTTAGAGTGGAAAATTCATTACTCGGCGGGTTACTTCGACCTTTCATTTGAGGCATTGGAGCGCCATCTAAAAGGCGGCGGTAGTTTAGCTACGCCTGCGGACCGCGCACTGGCACGCACTCTCTTTGAGCAACTAATAGCCTCCGCGTATAGTTCAAATAATATGCAGAAATCCAGCGCCCTAATGCAGCGGTATGCATTGCTGCATGTGACCGACTTGAGTCGACGTCTGGGACTGGTAGATGCTCAGATCACAAAACTACTGAGCCGCAACGAAACGGCAAAAATTCGCGCAAATTTAGGCGATGCAGACGCAGTAATTATGCTCCATCGCCACCGTGCCAATGATGTATACGCCTGGATTATGACTAAGGAACAGGAAGAGGTTATCAAATTTTCATTGCCAGCAATGCCTGCAAGGCAGTCGCTTAGGGCAGAAAGCTTTGCTCCAGTTTTTATTAATAAGGCATTAGTAGCTGCTTTGGCTCACAAGGGTGGAAATATATACCTTGTTCCAGATGACGAACTTTACGATGTGGACTGGGAGTCAGTGAAGTGGAGAGGTGAGACGCTGGCTGCGGCAAAAACCATCACGTTTATTCCGTCTCCCGATTTGCTACCGGTGGTGTCGTCGGGTAGGCGCTTAACCAAAGCTAGCTTGGGTTATGTAGCAATTCAGTCGCCATCTGCAGCCACTTTAGACGCGGTCAAGATAGGTAACGAAGGAAGACTGTTCGATCAGGTTACTCTCGACGCGGCCGGCCCAATCGGCGAAAAGTTTTCGGCATTCGATTTGTTGCATATAGAACTGCCGCTGCTGCTCAATGATGTCGAGCCGGCGTCAAGCACCATAGTTGGTGGCGGCCAAGAAGCACTAGCATACCGTAACGATATAAATTTGCGTAGTCTGGCGCAAATCCATCTGCCCACTACTGCGGGCATTATTTTAAACGACGTCCAAAGGATCAACACTGACCTGCAAGCAAGTGGTGCAGTGGGTGCAGGTGGCAAGGTTTATGATGGCTGGGCTGCCATCACGCTGGCGGCGCTGGCAACAGGCACCCCGACGGTCCTACTGGTAAACGAGCAAAAAACTGTGGACTGGAAGAAGTTTTACAAGGCCCTAGGCACCATGTCTATGGCTGAGGCGAAAACTGATGCCCGGGTTTCTGGTCGAATTTTAGGCTATCCCGGTATTCCAGCACAGGATGAAGTGAGCTTCGCAAAGAGTCATTTGGAAGGATCTAGCGAAGAGGCGGAGGATGCCGCCGCTGATCGTGATTATGAGGCCGCTGCCTTTGCATACAAGCGCGCACTTTATTATGCGCAGAGACTTGATGATCAGAAATCTGAAGATATCCTGCGGAAGAAGTTGGTTGGTGTACTCTTCCAGAATCGTGATTTCGACGCGGCGCTGCGTTATCAGCTAATAATTGCCGAGAAAATTAAGCCCCATCCTGGCGCGGCAGGCACTAAGACGCAAGATGCGGATTTGGACCCAGTTGACTATGCAAATGCGGCTGTTGACGCCGCCGTGCTCGCTGTTAGAGCAAATCATTTTGAACAAGCGTCAAAATTATTTGATGAAGCCGAGGCCATTTTCACTGAAGAGGGTATGACCGACCTTCTCGGGAAGATATGGCAATATCGAGGCATCAATTTTGAGAATCAAAAGAAATATGAAGACACTATTGCGGCCTATACGAAAGCGGAAGGATTTTACCGTCAGCGCAAGCCAGAAGAGGCAGCCAATCAACTATTAAACATTGGCAATGTCTATAACAGGTACCTTAGCTCCTATCAAAAGGCGCTTGATTACTATAATCAGGCCGCTATCTCCTTTCAAAAGATGGGCCGACCGGATCTTTATGTGCCAGTGCTCATTGATGCCGCTAATGCCCGTATGGTGATTGGCGAGCTTGAGGGCGCAATTGATTCGTTGGAACAACACGTGATTCCAAAGATCGATCCAAGCAAACAGCGGTTGCTATGGGTGCGAGCCACACAGATGTTGGCGAATGCTTACTACCGAGCGGGATTATTTCAGAAGGCACAAGATCTTAATCAGCAGACTCTTGCGCAAGCCGACAAGATCGACAACAAAACGAGCGGCGTGAATGCGCGGATTGACGTCATTGGCCTTAGAGCGATGATTGAAGCGAAGCTGGGTCAGTTTAAGCAGGCGTTTGCCGATTTCCATGAAGCGATAACGATCGCCGAATCTTATGGGCTAAAGAGCCAAATTGCTCTGTTGTACAACAACTATGGTTTTTGGGCGCGGGACTACGGGGCAGTCGACGAATCTATTAAGTTTTTTAATACGGCTCTGCGTATCGATGAGGAACTTAAATCTCGCAGTGCCGTTGCCTTTGATAATCGTAACCTTGGGCTAAGTTTGATTTTAAAAGGCGACTATAATGGCGCCACACAACTGTTGAAGCAGGCGTTGATCGAGAGTGAGGCGCTCAATCAGGTGTATAATGCGGCCTATTGTAATTTTGGTCTGGCTGATATCGCGATGCGCCAAAGTCAATGGAGAGATGGGGAGGAATTATTTAAGAAAGCACTCGCCATTTCGGAGAAAGGTTACATGCGTGACATGGTGTGGCGCGCATATGCCGGGTTAGCAGCAGCACAGCGTAACATGAATGATTTGGCCGATGCAAAATTGGCCTACGAAAAGTCCGTTCAAGTTATAGAGTCGATGCGCGCTGGTCTGCAATCGGATGAATCTCGTAGCGGTTTCTTTTCTGATGCGGGTGTTCAGAACGTTTACTCTGATTATTCTGCTCTACTCATGCATCTTGGGGAGGTCGAGTCGGCCTGGAATATTAGTGAGCGTTCCCGTAGCCGGGCATTTATCGATGCCTTAGGATCGCAAAAGATGCGCCTTGCCGGTATGAACCGCCTCAATAAGGCGCAAGATTCTGAATTTGATAAGGTTAGTGCTATAGGGGCGCTCGACCTAGCAGAGCTCGTAGGCCGCGATACGGCTGTCATTGAATATCATGTGACCAAGGATCAACTGCTGATTTGGGTGCTCAAGGATGGGCGTATCAGTGGCAAGGTGGTGCCTATAAGTTCCAAGGACCTGGGTGACCGGGTTCGTGATTTTCGCGAGTTAATGGAAAACTATTCGAGTCCTGATTACCTAGGCCAGGAGTTGGCAGATGTTCTGATCGCACCAGTAAGCAAAGAATTATCCGGCGCCAAGAGGTTGGCGATTGTGCCTCATGGCAGTCTTCATTTTGTCCCATTCGCGGCTCTGCCAGTTAGCAAGCATGCTTTGATGATCGACCAATTCCCGCTGTTTTATTTAGACAGCGCGACCATGGCTAAGTTCACTTTAGTCGGTCATGGCAAACCATTTACTAGAGACACTCAAATCACGGCCATTGCGAATCCTCACGTTGATGGATCGATGCTGGCTGATTTGCCGTTTGCAGAAAAAGAGGGCGGCGTTATCGGTCGGTATTTTCCGCAAAGAAAACTTTATGTCGGGAGGGACGCGACCAAGGCACGGGCTTTTGACGCGGCTCCGACAGCGGATATTCTGCATTTAGCGGTGCATGGGGAATTTCGTCCAGCTGCGCCGAGCGAGTCGAGGCTACTGCTGGCCCCCACTGATACGAAGGAGGGCTCGCTGACCGTAGCTGATATGTTTACCTTGCCGCTGAACGCTAATATGGTCACTCTTTCCGCTTGTGATACTGGTCTTGGCCGCATCTCCCGCGCGGATGATGTGGTTGGGATGGACAGAGCACTCTTCTATGCTGGTGCGAAGACCGTAGTTTCTAGCCTTTGGCGAATCAACGATGTCGCTAGCGCAGTGGTAATGAAGCGCTTTTATCGCTATTTGTCTGAGGGGTCAGATAAGGCCGAATCAATGCGGAAGGCGCAATTAGTAGTTAGGAAGTACTTTCAGCATCCGGCTTACTGGTCGTCTTTTCGGGTTATCGGGCAGTACCAGTGAACGACTTTTTGCGCGTTATGGTGTCGCGAGGTTTATATACGGGGACCTTCTCTAATAGTGGCGCGAGCCCTGAGTTCGGCGGATTAGGGCTAGAGTAAATCATGAAGCAGCAGACATCGCCTCTTTTTACATCTACCATGGCTAGCATTTGCTTTGCTTGATTCTCGGCTCTGAGTTTGAACTCTGTTTTGCTGACCGCTGGCGTCTCTGTTGTGGCAGTTGAGTGTGCTGATTGTTGGCCGTCAGGGTTTTGGACGCTTGCATTTTTATCTGCAGCAGCTTGAGGACTAGCATCTTCCTTGGGCTTGCTCGAGCGCAGCTTGACCTTCGCTCCGGTTTCTGTAGCCAGTCGCAATTTTTCGGCTAGTAGCGTTGATTTTTCGCTGAGTTTTGAGTCTTTGATTTTTTCCACAATCTCTAGATTGACTAACGCCCCTTTAAGATCGCCTGAACGTATTTTCGCCAATGCTGTATTGTATCCAACGATGGCCTGGAGGTCTTTGCGGTCTTCGGGGATAGACTCGGCAGTCTTATTATATAGTTCGATAGACTCTTCATATTTTTCTGAGCGCGCTAGACTAACGGCCATGTTGTTCATATAAGATACGATATTTTTTATGTTCTCGAACGAGCTCATAATTTTCTTCGCCGCTGCTTTCACTGCAGCTTGGGCAACAGCAGCTGACCCAGAATCAACGGCGCTGGCTTGTGCTAAGGCGTCAGCAGTGCCTTTTTCGTTGCCAAGTTCGGACTCTGACTCTGCGATTAGGCATAGGCGTTCGATATTGTTTGGTGACAGATCCTGGGCCTTTTTGAAACATTTTAGAGCAGCTTCGAAGTTATTTAGCCGCATGAGAGTCTTGCCCAGCACGTTGAGGACTTCGATTTGTTCTCCGAGTAGTTTTAGCGCGTCAAAAGCCGATTCTCGCGCGGAATCGTAATCCTTTTTGGCCAAGCTGAAGGCGGCCTCTATCAGTCGCTTACGTCCAGTCGGTATCGACTTGTCGTTAAGGATTTGAAGTCGCAGCGGCTCGGCTTCGCTAATTTGGTCGCCGTTTAGAAGCATGTGGAACTTTCGCTCGAGGACAGCATGCTCTGTTGGTCGTCGCTCCTGACGGATCGTGTGTAAAAGAGTCGGAATGAAGCGCTCCCTTACCAACGGTTTTTCCATGGTATTAGCTATGCCTATTTCCTTTAAAAGAGGTGTGTCCTCGGTCTTGATCAAAGAGCTTATGATAAAGATGGGTACCGAATAAAATCCATGAAGGCGGATTCGTTGAATGATCGATGGACCACTGACTTTAGGAATCCGCCATTCCATGAAAATTAGTTCTGGCTCAGGATTTTTTTCCAGGTAATCCCAGGCACTCTGTCCATCTGAGAAGCGTTTGATGTTCGCGCAGCCTAAACTTTTTAAGACTTCCTCGACGGCTGTTGCAGATGCCTCATCTGGATCTATGATGATTGCATTATCCGTATCGATGATGTTGATAGTGCCAGTGATGTCTTCGGCGCTAGGATCAAGTGACTCATCGGGAAATAAGCTCTTTGCGACTTGGTCCACTTGCTCCTTAAGATTGTCATCCAGAAGTTTGACCTGCCGCAGCGTCTTGCGAGCCATCTCTGGGTTGCCGAGGTGAAATTGAGGTTCGGCTAAATGCAGCAGTGTTTTAATGTCACCAGGAATTAGTGTAAGCAGCGCTTTTTGGAGTTCTGCAATCGCCGCGTAATCTTTGTTCTTGGTCAGATGCTGTCTCAGGTAATGTGCTGAAATCAGAGTTTCGTTGGCCTGGTGTGAGTCAAAGACCGTGAACAATTCAGTTAGATCAGATGTCAGAGTGTCCTTAGTGAAGGGCTTTGTGTGGTACGAGAGACATCCGAGTTCGAAGGCCTTCGGTAATACAAAATACTCTTCTTCATTCACAAACAGGGAGACTCGGGTGTGGCGCAGTGACGGCGTCTCGGTGCAAAGTTTGAGTATATGAAGGGCATTCACCGGTTGATCGGCTGAGAGCGGCAGCAAGAGCCAATCAGCAACATCAGCCTCTAGGTATTCGAGCGCGTCGTTAATACTGCTGCGACTTTCAATGGACTCAAAGTTGCGAACTTTACGCAGTGTGTCTGACATCAGTTGCCGCACTGGCCCCGATGGATCCACTACAAGGATTCTGCACTGTGCGCTAGTTAAGTTGCTTACCATGGACCACCCGTACTACGGCTTAAATCCGTTGGATTCTCGCATAGCCATTGTCGGTGGATTTGGTTGAAATCTTAGGTCCTGATTTCTTTACTTTTCTAAGAATGCTAAACGTAATATAAGATAAAAATGCGCACTTTTCTTAAAACTTGTTTGAAGCTTACAGTAGTCGCGGCTTTACTCGGGTGGCTGGTACACTCGGACAAGCTGGACTTGGATCAACTGAAGATTCTCGTGTCAGATCCGAGAATTATACTGGGCAATCTAGCTATTTGGGGCATCGGCAGCGTGCTCCTGGGGACGCTGCGTTGGTGGATCCTGCTCCGCGGATTGGGCCTTGTGGTCAATTTTTTCCAGGCCTTACGTCTACAATTGATCGGTCTCTTTTTTAATACGACGATGCCTGGTGCCGTCGGTGGCGATATTATTAAGGCTGTTTATATTATCCGAGAGCAGACCAGTCAGGGTAAGACAGCGGCGATGTTGACGGTGCTTTTGGACCGGGTAGTCGGATTAGCAGCATTATTCGTGATGGCGGCCACGGCAGTCTTGTTTAATCCGAAGTTCTTTCTCGAGACTCCGGCGTTATTCCCGTTGGCCGTATTTATCTTTGTCGGGTTATTTGGCCTGATCTTTGGCTATGCCGTAGTGATGTTCCCGTTTGCCGAGGGGCGCGATCCTTTTCGCTGGTTATTTACGCGTAATTTCCCCGGCCTTTCTAGGTTACACGGAATTTATGATGCCTTGCGGGCGTACCGTAAACATCCATGGCTGCTGATATGCACCGTTTTGCTCTCAGTGGTGATCCAGTCCGGGGCAGTCATGTACGGCCTGTTTCTGACGCGACAGTTAACTGGTCAAAGTCCTAATTTGGATGTGTTTTGTACGATCTATCCTCTCGGCGTGATGACGACGGCTTTGCCGTTGGCACCCGGTGGCCTTGGCCTTGGGCACGTTGCTTTTGAGAGGTTGTTTACCATGGTGGGTCTGACTGGTGGCGCCAACATATTCAACGTCATGGTGCTGGGACAGCTCAGTCTAAACCTGCTGGGCGTTATCCCTTATCTACTTTACCGCTCAAACTTTGCCAGTCTGCCGGAGATTGAGGCCAAGGCGAGTTGCTAACTCTTTCAGTTCTCAATGAATCAGGCCCCAGCCGTTTTCTTAACGTCTGGGGCCTTTAATTTGAAATGCTGAATTCTCTTAGAAGTCTTCGTTGAAGGCAACGTCGCCGCTGACGCCGACTTGATAGGAAGAGACACGGCGCTCAAAGAAGTTGGCTAACTCTTGAACGTCCTGCAACTCCAAGAAGCTGAACGGATTGCGTGCGTTGTATACCGGTGGGATGAGTAAGGCCGATAGCCGCTGGTCTGCGACATATTGCAGATATTGGCGCATATCACGTGTCGAGAGGCCAGCCACACCGAGAGATAGTACGTCTTCAGCGAAGACCATCTCGCACTCGATGGCTTCATCAATCATCGTGATGATCTTACGATTCAAATCAGCATCGAATAGATCTGGTTCTTCTGTCCGGACTTGCTTGATCACATTGAAGGCAAAATTCATGTGACAGCTTTCATCACGGAACACCCAATTAGTACCCCCAGCCAAACCGTGCAACAGACCTTTAGAGCGAAGGAAGTACACGTAAGCAAAGGCGGCGAAGAAGAACAGGCCTTCGATACAGGCGGCAAAGCAGATCAGATTTAACAAGAATTGGCGGCGGTCGTCTTTGGTCTCGAGCCGGTCCAATTTATTGATGGAATCCATCCACTTCAGGCAGAAGGCGCCTTTTTGCTGAATTGATGGAATATTTTCGATCGCAGCAAAGGCCTCAGCTCGCGACTTCTCGTCCTCAAGATAGGTGTCGAGCAGCGTCAGATAGAACTGAACATGCAACGCCTCTTCATAAAGTTGCCGGGACAGATACATCCGCGCTTCAGGAGAGTTGATGTGCTTATAAAGATTCAGCACTAGATTGTTGGAGACGATCGAGTCGCCCGTGGCGAAGAAAGCCACTAGCCTATGGATAAGGTGTCGCTCGGATGGCTGCATGCGCTGCAGGTCTCCGACGTCCATCGAGAAATCTACCTCGTCCACAGTCCAGGTGTTTTTAATCGCGTTGCGATACATCTCGTAAAATAACGGGTAACGCATAGGTCGCAATGTGAGATTCATTCCGGGATCTAGTAGCATCATTGGCACGCCTCACAAGCTTCTGGGTTTTCGAGAGAGCAAGCAACCGCTTCTTCTTCGGTGTAATTTGATACCGTGGTCTTTTCGATCTTCGTCGCGGAGCGTGAGCGTAGGTAGTAAGTGGTCTTGAGACCCTTTTCCCAGGCATAGGCATACATCGAAGATACTTTTCCGATCGTTGGATTTTCCATGAACAAATTTAGCGACTGACTTTGGTCGATGTAAGGGCCGCGTTCTGCTGCCATATCAATCAAAGACCTCATCGGGATTTCCCAAACGGTGCGATAAATTTGCTTAATCTCGTCCGAGATTTCGTCGATATTTTGGATCGAGCCTTCGTTCAGCTTGATCTTGGCGCGAATTGACTTGTTCCACAGGCCAATACGGCGCAGGTCGTCTACCAGGTAGGAGTTAATCTGCAAGAACTCCCCTGATAGCGTTTCTCGCTTAAACTGGTTAGAAATTTGCGGTTCAATACATTCATAGGCACCGACTATCGAGGCGATAGTGGCGGTGGGTGCAACTGCGATCAGTAGTGAATTGCGGAGACCATGCGCGCGAATGTCTGCGCGTAACGCTTCCCATTCCGGCAGGCTCGGTTTGACGCCCCATAAATCAAATTGGAGGTCGCCTTTAGCCGCGCGAGTCTCATTAAAGTTGCTGTGAGCACCCAGCTCTTTGGCGAGGTCGCAGCTTGTCTTGAGCGCATTGTAGTAAATCACTTCCTGAATGCGGGCCGAGACCGCTCGCGCTGCTGGCGCATCAAAAGGAAGTTTTAGGCGGAAAAAGACATCTTGTAGCCCCATAATGCCGAGTCCGACTGGACGCCAGCGGTCATTAGACACTTTAGCTTGTGGGATCGGATAAAAATTGATGTCTATGACGCGGTCCAGATAGCGTACTGCCAGCTTCACATTGGCCGCGAGCTTCTCGTAGTCGAAATGTCCGTCGATGACATAGCGGGCCAGGTTGAGGGAACCTAAGTTACAGACTGCCGTTTCGCGATCAGACGTCACTTCAAGGATTTCGGTGCACAAATTGGACAGATGGATAACGTTTTCGCCTACACCCGTCTGATTGGACTTGATGTTAGAGGCGTCTTTGAAGGTGATCCAACCGTTGCCCGTCTGGGCTAAGGTCTTCATCATTAATGCATATAGCTCACGAGTCTTGACCTGCTTCTTGGCTAAGCCCGCCTTTTCGGCTTCGACATAAGCCGCCTCAAATTCAGCGCCGTAGAGGTCTGGCAGATGCGGTACGTCGTGGGGATCGAAGAGGGACCACTGCTCGTCCGTTTTCAACCGCTTCATGAACAGATCCGGGATCCAGTTAGCTAGATTTAGATTGTGAGTACGTGATGCTTCATCACCAGTATTGTTACGTAATTGCAAGAAATCCATGACATCTGCATGCCAGGTCTCTAGGTAGATACAGGCAGCACCTTTTCTTTTTCCGCCTTGATTTACGGCTGCTACTGACGAATCCAGCGTCTTGAGGAACGGGATGATGCCGTTAGACATGCCGTTGGTGCCGCGGATGAGCGAGCCACGAGCCCGTACCCGGTGGTAGGCAAGGCCGATACCGCCAGCGAATTTGGACAGCATCGCCACATCGCGATATTTGTCATAGATCGAACCGAGATCGTCGGTCGGGCTATCCAGCAAGTAGCACGAACTCATTTGCTGGTGCGCGGTGCCGGAGTTGAACAGAGTCGGAGTCGACGGCATGTACTCAAATGACGAGATCAGGTTGTAAAAGCGAATGGCCTCGTCGACATTGGTCGACAGGCCGCAAGCCACCCGCATAAAGAAATACTGAGCGGTTTCGATTACGTCGCGGCTTTTGGGGTCCCGCAATAAGTAACGGTCGTAGACCGTGCGCAATCCAAAGTACTCAAAATTATTGGAGCTTTTGCGGTTGATCGCCTTATTTAGGGCGTGTGCGTGTTGACGAACGAACTCGTAGGTCGAGGGCGCGATGATTCCGACACGGTAGCCGGCCATGATCGATTCGTAGAACGATTCTATGCCACGGACGATGTACACCTCTTTGGCGAGATAGACGTCGAGTAAGCGGGCTGCCAGCTTGGAGTATTCTGGTTCTTCGGCGATCATCATGGCTGCATTGCTAATCAGCAAGGCGTCCAGTTCTGTGGTGCACACACCGTCGTAGATGCCGCGGATAGCTTTGTCGGCCACCAGCTGGGGATCGATATTAGGTAAGCCCTCGGCGGCCCTAGCGACCTTGAGAACAATTTGTAGCGGATCGACCGTCTCAAGGTGTCCGTCGCGCTTGCGAACACGAAGAGTGGGGTCAACGGCACCAGCTTGGGCAGCCTTGTTGACCAGAGCTGAGCGCTGGAGACTCTGCATAGCGGGAGCAGGAATTGGATTTTGCTGATTCATCGGGACCTCCAAATTCGGAACTGCAGTCGGTCGGTTCAAGGTCTGTCCAGGGGGATCCAAGGCAAAGTCTTACGCAGGCTCCCCACCAGACCAATAAAGACCCTGGGAAGCTGGTATATGCCTTTGATTAGATAGGGCAGACTGCTCTCTAAGCAGCATATCTAGTGCCGTATTGTAGCGTCAACCACTATCTGTGGTGTTCCTTGGAACCCATGAGGTCTGGGCTCTTCACCGAGAACGCGATCCTAGCTGAATTCAGAAACTGGGCAAGGGATGACCGATAAAGTTTTTTTCTCAAGCAGAAAATCAGCGTGACGGTCACATGTTAGGACAGTGCCGCCAAACACAAATCACTATGATAAGAAGGAGCGGAACCAAGGCCAACGGGGGTGAAAGTGCCGCAGCTGAGCAGACCAGGAGCCGAATTGAACTATGAGGTTTGGGGCGAAGACGGTCAGTGGGTGACCCTAATCAATGGGCACAACCGGTCGCTGAGCGACTTCCGCCTTTTTGGCCGGTATCTACTCGGGCGTGGTTGGCGGGTCCTGGTACTCGATAACCGTGGAGCGGGCCAAACCAAGACCTTGGCACCCTTCTCCATGGCGGACATGGTTAGTGATGTTGGAGCCCTCTGGGAGGCCGAGGCAGTGGCCAGAACCCGACTTTTGGGCATCTCCATGGGCGGCTTTATTGCCCAGGCATTGGCAGTCGAAAAGGCGGCTCGGGTGGCCGGTTTGGTCCTGGTGTCCACGGCCATGAATCAACAGCACATTCGCCGCGATGACCAGCCATGGACCAACGACCCGTTCACTGTAGAGGCCAAACTCCTGCCTTACTTTACTGCCGACTTCGCCCAGCGGAACTCCCTATTGATTCGTGGTATGGCGAAACAAATCGCGAAGTCAGTCGCTGAGGGCGACTTTGCCCGTTTGAGCGATATGCAAAGAGAGGCCATGGCAAATTTGGACTTAAGCGCTAGCACAGCCCGGATCAGCGTCCCGACTCTAGTGATCCACGGCGAGGAGGACAAAATTATCCCGGTACCCTCGGCCGAGGAGCTGGCCGCCGCGATCAAGGGAGCCCAGTTGGCACTCCTGCCTGGAGCAGGACACCTGCTGCTGGCAGAGCGACCCCGCGAACTGTACAAGCTTGTCGCCGACTTTTTCGCTGCCTAAGGCGCAGCTAATGTGGCTAGGGCGACAGTGATTGGCTGGACAACCCGGCTACCAGTCTGACTTCGGTTTCACTCATTCCGAGTTCCGTTGCCACGGCGCCTGGTGCTTTCCCTCTGGCCAGCAGTAGGCGGGCATCGGCATATTTCTTGTCTTCAATCTCTGCGAGCACTTCTTCGTAGGGTACTCTGTTGTCGAAGAAGCGGCAGATTTTCTCACCGCGGGCTAACAGTTTTTGAAGGCTGGTCTTTTCGTCTTCCACGCGACGCAGCAAATTCTCCAAATATGACTGTTTGCGGGACAATTCTTTGAGGGGATCAGAAAACCGGTCCGTAAGTTCCGCAACCACCAGTTCCATTTCCTTGGCTATAGTCTGACCACCCGCCTTGACCTCTTGCTCTGCCTCGGTGGCGAGGCGCACTGCCTTGTCTAAAGTACTGCGTGCTTTTGCTTGCGCAGCTTCCAGCTCCTCCTGCACCACGGTGCGAAGCTCGGCCAGTAGACGACGCTCCTCAGTCAGCTCTTCGACGAGCTCGAGATGGGTCTCGCGACGGCGGCTTAACAGGTATACGGCCACTATCAGGCCAAGGTCCATCAAGATGAGTGCTGCGAGAAGGAGGTTAGTCATTTAGCCATCCTGAAGATAGGATTTCAGTACTTGCTCGTCGACTTCATCCATGTTGACCACTTGCGCAACCACTAGCTTTTTTTTGCCGCGTTTACCTAGGTCAGCAGTACGAACTACTTTAGCTAGAACTTTAAATTTACCGGGAGTATCGACGCGACGATAGTCGACTAATCTCTGCTTTCGATTCCAATAATCCGGCAAAGCGATATGAATCTTTAGCAATGTACCTTGAGCGTAATCTTGTGTGCCCTGAAATTCCAGACCGTGCGGGCTTATGTGCAGGGTTTGTGCTTTAGATTCGCCGTCGTCATCACTAAGCCCGTAAGGTCTTACGTCTACCACTACTTTCCGATTAGACCTTGGATACTTTTTGATCAAGTCTTCGTCGAATCCAGTGTTGACTGCTTCAGCTTCTACAGTCACATCTCCAGTCGATGCTGGAGTTGCCAACGGAGTAGTTGTGTCCGCATTGTTAGAGTTGGTCATTGCATCACCTCTTGATTAACTAGCCTTTTTACTGGCCTTGTGAGCTTGAAAAATCTTTGCCAATTTTTCCTGCAGAGTTTGTCCTGTGAACGGTTTAACCACGTAATTGCTAACCCCAGCTTGCACAGCGTCCACAATGTTTTGTCGCTCAGCCTCTGCTGTGATCATCAAAAAAGGCAAATGCTTAAATTGAGGATCGGCTCGGACTGCCTTCAAAAAGTCTAAGCCCGTCATGGTGGGCATATTCCAATCGGAACAAATAAATTCAATCCCTGGGACGCTTTTTAGAACTTGCAGCGCCGCTGCTCCGGTATCGGCTTCGTGGAAATGTTCGTATCCTAACTGTTTGAATAACGTCTTAACAATGCGGCGCATGGTCTGCATATCATCGACCAAAAGTATTTTCATATTGCGCTCGCCGACTGCCATGTCCGCCCCCGTCAAAACTTTCTAGATTTCAATCCACCAAAAGATTCTTAAGCTTCGCTCGTAGGCGAGTCACCGCTTGCGTATGAAGCTGACTGACTCGTGATTCAGTGACCTCGAGGATTTTTCCGATTTCCTTAAGGTTGAGATCTTCGTAGTAATAAAGAGACAGCACCAATTTTTGCTTCTCTGGAAGATCTTCAATATTTTTCATTAGTAGCTGGCGTACCCCTTTACTCTTCAGCTGGGTGAAGGGGTTCTTCGAGCCAACGTTTTCCAGGCACTCAAGTAAACTCTTGCGGTCATGTTGGTTGGGACCTGCTAGCTCATCGATCGAAAGCATGGTCACTGCTTTTACTTTAGCGACCATGCCATGGTAGCCATCGAGAGTCATGCCGAGCTGAGCAGATACCTCTGTATCACTGACAGCCCGACCAAAGCGTTGCTCCAGCTCTTGATATGTGCGTTCAATTTTTTTCGCTTTGTCGCGGACACTGCGTGGAACCCAGTCCTGGGACCTAAGCTCATCTAGTATCGCACCGCGGATACGAAATTCCGCGTATGTCTTGAACTTGTTATCTCGACTAGGGTCATACTTTTGGATGGCATCCATTAGTCCGATCACACCAGCGCTGATCAAGTCATCGATGTCGATGTTTGAAGGCAGGCGAGCCGCAATTCGTTGAGCTACGAAACGGATCAAGGGTGCATAGTCCATGATAAGTTGATCGCGCAACTTACCATCGACACCCTGGGTGTCCTGTTTGTAGCGTTTAACCAGACCTTTCATTTGGCTCCTTCCGCTCGCACCGGCTCTTGCCATAGCAGGCAACGCCAAAAGTCCTGCGCATCGACATGTTGACTGGGCTCGGATGAGCCGAGCAATTTACGGGCTACTTGGGTCCAGGCTTGGCCAGCAATGGTGAACGTCGACTGCTCTGAGGCTGCACGCCGCTGCATCACAGATTTCGGCACCTGAGGATCAATGGGAACATTGCCAGCATGGGAAACTTGTACATCTAAAAATCGCTTAGCTACTTCGGCTATTCGCGACGCAGTCTTTAGCCCCTCGCTCTCAGACCTAGTTTGATTAATCATCAAGTATGGGCGTTTTATGTCGTGAGATTCTGCGAGTACTTTGATCAGCGCATAGGCATCAGTCAATGCGTGTGGCTCTGGAGTGGTGACGACCAGAACCTTGTCAGCTGCCTTGCAGAAGTGAGTTACGGTGTTGGAAATACCAGCTCCCGTATCGATCAGTAAGACGTCGTACGATTTATCGATCGTGCTGATCTGATCGATGATTTGCTGCTGTTGAACGTAAGTTAGGGAAGTAAGACTAGAAATACCAGAGCCAGAAGGAATGAGATCGATACCGAGTGGTCCGGAGATGATGATGTCCTGCAGGCTAACGTGGCCATCAAGCACATCTCTGATATTGTAGCGAGCTTGCAGCCCTAGAACAACATCCACATTCGCCATGCCCATATCGCCGTCGAGGATCAACACGGAATGACCCAGTCGCTGTGCGGCTACGGCCAAGTGGACGGTCGTCAGTGTTTTGCCAACGCCCCCCTTGCCGCTAGTCACGGCAATGACTAGTGGAGCGCGCGCACCGGCTTTTACAGAACGAAGTAGGGACACGAGACCTCCACTTAAAGACCAAAAATACGCTCAATGACGCGTTCGCGAGTCGAACGCTCTATATCTTCTGGTATTTGCTGACCGATCGAGAAGAAACTCAGGGGGATTGACCACTTGCGAGAGGCGTTGAAGATCTCGCCGAACGCCCAGCTTTCATCTAATTTGCTGAACATCAGACTGCTAATGCCGAGATTAAGGAAGCTGTGGATTTCCTGCTCAACCTGACTCTCTTTAGTCGTGGCCGATACACAAAGATGGAAGTCGACCGGTAGCCCTTGCTCTTTAAGTGTGGCCAGTTCTGCGACAGCTTGTGAGTTTTTTGAGCTAACACCGGCAGTATCGATCAGCACCAGCTCGACACCTTTATGCGACTCTTGAATTTTTAGAAGATCATCCACACTGTTAGCCGCCACAAAAGCCAACCCGATGATCTTGCAAAAAATACGCATTTGCTCTGTAGCTGCAAGACGTTGGTGATCCATTGAGACGACAACTACCTGATTTTTTTCGCGCAGGGAATATAGAGCAGCCAACTTTGCGGCCATGGAGGTTTTGCCGACACCGGAGGCACCAATGATTGCTTGATAGGAAACGGATCCCGCCATGACCGACCAACGCGGTGCAATTTTGATGCGTTTCATCATCCAGCGGATTGCCTGGTCACGGTAGTAACCTTCCCCATCTGTGTCACCTGCAGCGGGTAAGGCGCGCAAGTGCCTAATTAACTCAGCGACGGTGACATCGCTGATGCCCATTAGGCGTAATTGCCGTTCTAGTGGCAACATGGCCTTAGGTAGGTCGTGGATGAGGGAGCCTTCTTTGTTTCTTAGTGCTTCCGTTACTAGCAGCTTGAGCTCTTGCAGCCCCGCCTCGACCGCTTGAACCTGCGTCCTGGTGGCTGCGACATCTACTAATGCAGAGAGGCGTGCCTGTATGTGATCTAGGCCAGCTTCATAATCTGCCGATGTAGCCTGTGCCCTAGGACCGCTGGCACCGACTTTTCTGAATCCCGGAGCAGCCGCGGTTAGTTCATAAATCGTTCCCTTGCCGCCGGGCGCAGATTTTTCCCTGGTTGAGAGAATCACGGCTTCGGAACCCAATTCCTTCTTGACCGCTTTGACAGCGTCTTTCATGGAGAAGGCTTCGAAAGTTTTAAAATCCATATTGGAACTCCGCATCACACTCGGGCAGGAGGGCTAAATTCACGCTGACTAATTGGGAGGAAACTTACAGAGTAACGGTACCGATATTCTTGGTCTGGTTGTCACTGGGTATTTCATCAAAGGCGAGGATAATCAGGCCGGGGATAAACCTGTGGATAAGCTTGCGCAGATCCCATCTAATACGAGCACCGCAGAGTAAAATTGGCTGGGTTCCAGTGGATTCGAAATTGCGCATGCATTCAGCGGTGTTATTCAGTAAGCGTTGGGCGATTTCGGGCTCGACATTGAGGGCTGTGGTGCCGTCTTCTTGATATTGAAGGCCAGCGACAAGCAAATCTTCAACGGCGCGATCGAGGGTAGTGACTACTAATTGGCCATCCGGAGCTAGATACTTTTTAATGATACCACGACCTAAAGCTTTGCGCACATGACGGGTCAAAGCATCTGGATTCCGAACCGTCTTACAGTAGTCAGCCAGAGTTTCGAATATACTCAGCAGATCTCGGACACTGACGTTCTCTGCAAGGAGATTTTGCAGAACTTTAACTACATCACCAAGGGTCATCCGGTCTGTGGCTATGACTTCCTCGACCACTTTTTCATTTTCTCGTTTCAATCGCTCAACCAATGAATGGACTTCCTGGCGACCGATCAGTTCATGGGCATGGTCCTGAATCAGCTTGGTGAGATGGGTAACGATGACAGTCGCGCTATTAACCACGGTATAGCCGCGGAAAGTCGCTTCATCGCGTTGTCCCGGTGTGATCCAGATTGCATCAAGGCCGTAGGCTGGCTCCTTGGTGCGGTGGCCATCAATGGGGTCAATGACATCACCAGGATCCATCGCCAAGAATCGCCGTGGCATAAGTTTGCCCTGGCCTATGACGTTACCCTTCAGCATGATTTGATATTCGTCTGGGCGCAGCTGAATATTGTCCCTAATCATAACCATTGGCACGATGATTCCGATGTCCTGAGCAAACTGCTTCCGAGCCGACACGATACGTTCTAGAACTTCGCCATCTTGTTGGGTGTCGACAAGAGGTACTAATTCGACACCAACTTCCAGTGTCAATGTGTCTAAGTGCAGCAGTTCTACGACAGCGTCACCTTTGCCTTCAGGCTTAACTTTATCCTCGGCGACGGCAAGTTTGAGCGTCTCGCGGCGAACGATCTCTTTGCTTGAGTAACGGCCTAGCATGATAAAGCCGACAGCCAATAGGGAGAACGGAATAAACGGCATGCCTGGAATCAAGGCCATCACTGCGAGGAGCGCCGAACAGACATACATCGCTTTTGGGTGAACGAAGATCTGACTGGCGAGTTCTTCACTTAGATCTGTCCCGCCACTGGCTCTAGTCACCACGATACCAGAGGCCGTTGAAATCACGAGGGCCGGAATTTGAGAGACGAGACCATCACCGACAGTAAGTAGGGTAAACTTTTGGGCGGCATCGGCAAAGGAGAGTTTGTACTGAATTACGCCTAGTATGAGGCCTACGATGATATTAATGCCTGTGATGATTAATCCAGCGATCGCATCGCCGCGAACGAATTTGCTCGCTCCGTCCATGGAACCATAAAAATCAGCTTCTCTCTCGATTTTTGAGCGCCGACGCTTGGCCTCGTCGCGGTCGATTAGTCCAGCATTGAGCTCGGCATCAATTGCCATTTGCTTGCCAGGCATCGCATCCAAGGTGAACCTGGCACCGACCTCTGCGACCCTGCCGGCACCTTTCGTAATAACGATGAAGTTAATGATCACTAATATGATGAAAATAACAAAACCAACAAAGTAATTACCGCCGACTACGAACTCGCCGAAGGACTGCACTACTTCGCTGACATTCCCGGTGGCACCATTGAGTAGTACGCTTCGAGTGGTTGCAACGTTCAGAGACAGACGAAATAAGGTTGTTAACAGCAAGACGGTCGGGAAGGTGCTAAATTCAAGCGGCTCTTTTATATAAATCGAAATAAGAAGAATCATCAGAGACATGGTGATCGAAAGTGACATCAAAAGATCGAGCATGAAGGGTGGCAGTGGCACTACCATCATTAAGATGATAGCCACAACGCCCAAGGCGAATTGCACGTCAGTGCTTCTCAGCGCTTCAATCAGCACATTAGAGCCGGATTTTTGCTCCGAGGCTGGAGCCTTAGTTGCTGTTGGCATCTACACCTCGCTTCTTTGGTATTGCGCGGCCTTTGAGGCGGTAAACGTAACGGATGATCTCCGCGACAGCCTTGTAAAACTTGTCGGGTATTTCTTCTCCCTCGTTGACAGTCGCATATAGTGCGCGTGCAAGAGGTCGATTTTCGATGATCGGGATCTGCTCTTCTTTGGCTGCTTCTCTCATGTTCAGAGCGAGAAAATCGACGCCTTTTGCTAACAGAACTGGTGCCCGATCACCGATGTTATACCTTAAAGCAATTGAGTAGTGAGTCGGGTTTGTGATTAGTACTGTCGCCGTGCGAGTTGTGGCTATAGTTTTGCGCGCGGCAAAATCGCGCTGCATCCTGCGCATTTTTGCTTTAACATTTTGGTCAACCTCTCGTCTTTTGTAGTCCTCTTTTACCTCTTGTTTAGTCATTCGCATTTTGCGTTCGTTGCTAAAGAAATTCCAAAGATAATCGAGCCCAGAAATTACGACCAAAAAACCAGAAACGGACCAGAATAGCTGCCGAGTGATCTTCCCCCAGTATGACCAGGTTGCAGTCATTGGATAGTTCATGAGCTCAGGGACGTGTACCCATTCACTCCGAAGAATTAAGTAACCAACAGTAGCTACCGCAATTAATTTGGCGATATTTTTTAATAACTCTAAAACGGTCTGAAAGGTGAACATTCTCGCAATGCCGGAAAATGGATCGAGCTTTGATAAGTCCGGACTTAAGCGTTCCCAAGACCAGTTCAATTTGGTCTGCAGCAAGGTAAGGGAGATAGCTGCTACGGAAGTGATCATAAAAATAGGGATGATCATCTGCAGCAAGTTAAGCCACATATCAGATAAATATGCGCTAAAATTGTCGTTATCAATGCGCCGGGTTGCGAGTGATTCAAAACTTGCGATGAGAAGCTTCTGAAGACTTTTGAGTAGCTTTGGCGCCCCTGAGGTGAATGCAACGACACAAGAACCCAATATAAAGACCGAAGTCAATTCACGTGATACGACCACTTCACCGCGTCCGCGAAACTCGTCTCGTCGCTCGGGTGTCGCGTCTTCTGTGCGGTCTTCAGAACTGGCTGTTTCATCAGCCATAGCGTGACCTACCTAGGAATTGGGTGAAGGGATCTTTAATTACGGAATCGACGGCGAGAGATTTAGACTGCGGATCGCAGCGTGTAGCTGCATATTCATTTCACTGAAATGACTGGACATCCAGCCTGGAAACAATGGAAGAGTCGCCATATAAATGACCAAGCCGACCGTAAAACTCAAGGGGAAGCTAATCACAAATGCGTTCATATTTGGCACGGCTCTGGCGACAAGACCAAGAGCAGCCATAGTAAACAAGAGAGCCACGAGTATTGGCGCCGCCAACTCAATGGCGATAGATAAAATTCCGCTGGTTAATTTGATTAACAATATCGTTAAGGGTCCGCTGAAGTGTGCGGCCCCTCCCGGAATCAGTTGGAAGGTGTCGGCGATCGCAGTGAAGAAAATGTGGTGTAAGCTCAGAGTGAGAAATATCAGCATCACTAGCATACGGTGAAGCGCGGAGAAGCTGTCCATTCGCTCGTTGTAGTCCGGCATGAATAAATTCGCCGTACCAAATCCCATTTGGAACGACACGACAGTGGCTCCCATCATCAAACCGTCAAAAGTGACTCTACTGAAAAATCCGATTGTTAGACCGATTAACACTTCTCGCAGTAAGTAAGATGAGATCGTTAGTAAGTCTGTGTTTAAGTTTGGCGCCCAGTTTGGCGGTATCACCGGGAAAATTCCAATAGTCACTGCTAGAGCTAATAAAACCCGAACGCGCACCGGTGTTGGTGGGTCACCAATCATCGGTAGCGCGAATAGGATGGCGCTCACGCGCAGAAATGCTAGCGCGCCGATCATTAGGTGGGTTGGATCTGGCAGTGCTTGCATCTTTTAGTGGGTGACTCCGGGGATGCCGTTGAAGAGCTCTTTGGTAAATTCTGTCATGATCTGAAGTATCCAGGGCCCACAGACCATCATGGCTAATGTGATCATTAAAATTTTTGGAACAAACGAGAGAGTTTGTTCCTGTATCTGTGTGGCGGCTTGAACGATCGAGATCAACACCCCTGTGACTAGCGCAGCGATTAACACTGGCGCTGATATTTGCATTGCAACCATCACAGCCCGAGTACCTAAATCAATTACTTTTTGATCGGTCATGATGGTTGCCCTCTCAGACTAAAGCTTCAGATATTAAAACTCTTAACGATATTTTCCACGATCAGTGTCCATCCATCAACGAGTACGAAAAGGACCAATTTAAATGGCAAAGAAACCACAGTCGGTGGAAGCATCATCATGCCCATCGCCATAAGTATAGAAGATACCACCATGTCAATGACTAGGAAGGGTATATAGATTAGGAAACCAATCTGGAACGCGGTCTTTAACTCGCTAACCATAAATGCCGGCATTAGTGTAGTCATAGAGACGTCGGAGGCGTTTCGCGGTTTCGGCTGCTTTGTGATGTTAAAGAACATCGCGAGATCAGATTCGTGAGTTTGCGCTAACATAAATTTGCGTACTGGCTTGATAAGCTGTTCTAGAGCTTCGTCCTGTTTGATCTTTTTTTCTACGTAAGGTGTGTAGGCTTTGTCGCGAACCGTATCGATAACTGGCGACATAGTGAAAGCTGTGAGAAATAGAGCAAGGCCGACGATAACTTGATTCGGAGGCATCGAGCTAGTGCCTAGGGCCTGTCGCACAAAGCTTAAAATAACCAAGATTCGCGTGAACGAGGTCATCATGAGTAAGATAGCCGGAGCCATCGACAATATCGTGAGGAGCGCCATGATCTTCATGGCGGGCACCAGATCCCCCGGATCGTCGGTTTCTTTGAGGTCGATTCCGATTGTCGGAAGCTTTGTTTCGGCGGCGTGAGCAGGGGTGTTATGGCTGGCAGTCCATAGCAGGCCACCGATCATAACTAACATAACTATGCGGCGCCAGATTTGGTGCATTAGATGCTCCGCAGCGTCTTGAGTTTTTCTCTGATCATTCGTGTAACGTCGTCAATCGCTGCTTGGCCGGCTGGATTGTCGTTCGTTGAAACTGGGGTTTTTATCGTTGGCCTGTGTGTGGCTACGTTTTTAATGCCATCTTCATCGATAGCGATATTTATTCGGTTGGCCGTAGGAGCTTTAGGTTTCAGTGACGTGCGCAACGACGTGTTCGGTATTTCAACTGCCGGTGACTTTACAACCGGGGGCTTTGGAGCTGGCCGGCGAGGTTGTGGTGTGGGCTGCATAGCGATGGTGTCTTCACTGTTTTCTAGGACCGTGGAGAAATCTTGAGTGGCGCCCGTGATTGCTGCTTGAGCAGCGCGAGTTGGCATGACACCGATCGCTTTAGTGTTTGGGCCGGTGTTTTGCGAGACTCCGATCGTTGTTAAAAAGGAGACATTTTCTGGAGTAATGCCAATTAAGATCTTTTCACCACCAATTTGAAGTAGAGAGACCTTTTGCCGCGAAGCTAGATTAAGTGAAGCTAGTGTCTTAATAGTTAACGGAGGCTCAGGGTTGAATTCCCCGGCGCCTTCGACGCGGCGTCTGAGGAATGGTTTAAAAAATCGGCTTACTAATAATAAGATAAGCATTCCAGCAGAGAAAAGAGCTACTTGCGTTAGTTTTTCACGGAAGTCGAAACTGGGTCCCGCTGAGGCAACTACTTTTGATTTTAGCTCCGCTTTCAGTCGTTCGCTCGGCGCGGGCTCGTCATGTCTTACTTCCGTTTTGGCTATCACTTGTTCAGCGGTGAGCTCTCGGGGAGCCGGAGGGCCAACGATTTCTGTGCGTAATTCGCTTTCCGACATGAGTCCGTTCAAAAGTGCGTTATCGATGGTCAGTATGATTCTGCTGCCTAGAGTTTCGGCCATCATTGCCTGTTTAACTTTGGCAGCATTTTTGTTAACGAATAGTCTTATTCCAGCATCACTAGGCGTGAGCTGAAATGCAGCTATTTTTGGTATTATTGTGTTTCCGCCATCGAAGAATTTTCCCGGTTCGGGTACTAATGTTCCCGGCAAAATGATCTGCAGAAACGATCCGTGATCCTGGATTTCACTTAGTTTGGTCCAAGTCGGCTCTTTATCGAGCCGAATAGTCATGGTTGTTAGATTTCCGTCAACTTCGCCATCAATATGACCAAGAGTTAGTGAGTTTGGGGCCGCAGTTTCTATTTTCTTGTCGACCGCCTGTGCCGCTGTTGACAAGGTTAAAGATGCTGCTAAACCGCAAGCGCTAAACGTTTGTCGCCACTTAAGCGTGATAGTCACAGTGAAGTACCTCTCGTTTTTCAGCCAGCTTTTTCAAGATTCGAAATGTCGCCCAAGCCAAATTGCGAGACAACATCGGTGAGACGTACGCCAAATTTTTCATTCACTACGACAACTTCGCCCATCGCGACCAACTTATCGTTGATGAGGATTTCCATTGGCTCACCTGCAATCTTGTCGAGCTCAATGACCGAGCCCTGACCTAGTTGCAGTAAGTCATTGACGAGCATTTTTGTTCGGCCGAGCTCGACCGAGACCTTCAGAGGAATGTCGAGGATCATTTTCAATTTTGAGAAGTCGGTGCGGGAGCTGCGCCCCTCTTCGGGAGCACTTGCTTCACTCTTTTTAGCGTCGCCGCTAGCCTCCGATAGTGCTTCCTCGAAGTCAGTACCAAGACCGAAATCTTCTGCGCTCATCCCGCCGCCATCGTTGGCCATGGTGTACTCCTAAATGCAAATTTATTTTGGCTTTAAATTTTATTCAGTGAGAGATTCGACGATGCGAAGGGCGCGGTTGCCCCGCAGTAGCCCCGGGATGCCGCGGAACTTCGGTACCCCTTCGACTAAAATGTCTAGGGGGCTAGTGGCGTCAGTATTTAGTTGGATAATATCTCCAGCCTGAAGCTCCATCAGATCACGCATCGCTATTTCAGCATCGCCAAGTTTGACGTTGATATTGGCCGACGTGCCCATGATCTGTTCTTTAATGCGGTTAATCCAAATGAAGTCGACTTCAAGTTGTTCACTTTGGAAGCCGACAGATAATTTCGACTTAATTGGCTCTAGGGTTGCGTAAGGGATGACAACTTTGATAGTTCCCGAAACCTTCTCTAGTTCGACATCAAATGTTGTAGCGATAACGACGTCGGAAGGTGGCACCACGGCGACAAACTGTGGATTGATTTCGGTACGGCTATAGCCGACTTTTAGCGGATACACAGGCTCCCACGCTTTTTCGTAGTCATCGATTGCAGCAAGCACAATTCGGCGTGCAATTTTGATTTCAATTTGGGTAAAGTCTTTGCCTTCAATTTTGGTGTAGGGTACGTCACTGCCACCGAAGAAGCTGTCGACTAAAGCGTAAAGCAGCTTGGATTCAATAACCAAAACCGCAGCGCCACGCAGTGGATCTAGCCGCAGAATATTTAGGCACGATGGCAGCGGTAAAGAATTCATGAATTCGCTGAACTTTAGCGGCCCCGTGGAGTTCACGCTTAGGTTGGCTATTTTTCGAAGCGCATTCGATAGTGTGACGCGAAATAAACGAATAAATCGGTCATGGATAATGTCCAGCGTTGGCATTCTGCCGCGAATGATGCGGTCCTGATTAGCCAGGTCGTAATGAACGATACCTTGCTTCGCATCGTTACTGCTACTGTCCTCAGCGTCGATCCGGTTGTCCGAAACGGCCGATAGGAGCGCATCTACCTCGTTTTGCGAGAGTACTTGATTCATTTATTACCTGCAGAAGTTTTAGATCACTCGATGAGGATATCTGTGATGTAGATGTCGTCGACTTTGTGGTTCATATACTGATTGAGGCGGTTAAAGATCTCTTTCCGTAGCTGCGTTTTGCCATCCGGCCCCAGCAGAAATTCTCTTGATTTGCGACTGGTGACAGCAATGGCAGCATCGCGCAGCTGGGGGAGGCGTTTATCAAATTCAGCCCGCGTGATTGCTTCACAGTCATATTCGACTGCGATCTCGAGCCGAAGATAATGATTTTCAAGAGGATTACCCAAATTCAAGTGGAATGCTGGGATTGGTACTGTGCAGCCAAAGTCGACGCCCTCGAGTTTGCTGGTTTTGGGGTCTTTTTTCTCTTCTGCCTTGGGCGCTTCGCCGTGGCCGCCTCCGTGCTCTTCTTTTTTCTCGCCGTGTTCTTCTTTTTTCCCGCCGTGCTCTTCTTTTTTCCCGCCGTGTTCTTCTTTTTTCTCGCCGTGCTCTTCTTTTTTCTCGCCGTGGCCCTCGGCTGATTTCTCGTGTTCTTCTTCGCCGTGCTCGTCACTTTTTTCAGCGTTAGCTTTGGCGGAGCTCCCGCTGGCCAGGAAGTATCCCAGTCCACCGCCGACCCCGAATAGGCCGAGAACGCCGCCGATGATGATGATCAGCAGCTTCTTCTTTTTTGCCTTTGCGGCCTCTTCCTCCGGAGTCAATTCCGGTTTAGCGGCTGCGCCTTCGTCTTTTTTTTCTGCTTTTGACATAGGTCCTCTTGGCGTCTCTACTTCAAAAGTCGTGCCAGACTTTCACAGCCCTTACTTTGGCTGTGCATTTTCTTCCCACAGGGCTGTACAACAAGGGTTAGCGTCTAAAGGGTATGCAATAACAGTGTCAAATACCCGCGGTTTGGGCATTATGTGGATTCACTTAAGTTTCGTAGACTCTTTGGCTAAACAACCAATTGTGCCGTCATGTTTTTGACGGCTGGGGCACGTCAAAGATCTGGCGTTAGCGCCAAAAAACCGACGCTCTGACTGGATGGGGTTGGGATGGAAATGAGAATAAGATCGGGTCAACTTTGTATTAGCAGTACTCTCGTTGGGTTGATGCTAATCACCGGATCACGCTCGGCCGGGGCTGCTGTACTAAGATCGACTTTGGTCAGTGAGGCGGTTCAGCTCAACTATGATGTCGATGCTGCACTGACTTATATCGATGCCTATCAGCAATTGCCCGTGCGAGCGGCCCTGCCACCCCTTTCCGGGGGGGAGACCCAAAGCACTGGGCAAGATGGGGTGTTTCAGCCGCGGACCCTAGGTTTGCGTCATTTGCGCATTGGGCTGGACTGGTACGCGGCGACCAGTACAAATTTAAGGGTAGTTTTGCGTCCCGATGCAGTGAATCGTCAGATGGAGAATGGCGATCTCATGACACCGAGAGAATTCGACGCCCGTAGTGGCGATCCCGGCATGAAGCCGCTCCCGACGATCCGGCTTCTCGACGCGTATCAATTAACCTACCGGGTTGGTACCGGCCTAATCGTCGGCGCGGGAGTCTGGGAGAACTTTGGTGCCCACTCATCGGCCTATCCGGAGCTACTTGGGTTCGGATTAAATGTCATTTTTCCAGCAAAATTCGCCGGAATTATGGTCAATTGGCAACCTCCTGGTGCAGCTCTTGACACGGCCGTCGATGCGACAGCAAGTGCCTCTCCCGCTGCCTTTGGCGTCCGTTTTTACGCGTTTCTTGGCGATCAAGACCGCGCTGAGGGTCAGAATCAACATCATGGCTCGTTCGATACGGCTCCCACAGCTCGTGATGCGAATCAGGGCGGAGCCCTGGTGCTTAGTTGGCGTTGGCAGCCGGAGTTGAAGCTGGGGCTTATGGCGGGATATTTGGATTCAGCGGACACTGCTGGTGGTTACGAATCTGTATTTGGTCAGCTGACGGGTGAGACCATTTTTGTTGTCGCCGGTCATCGCAACAGCATTACTTTAGACACTAGGTATGAACAAACGCACGGCCGGCGGCCGGTGGCCAATCAGAGGTTGATCAGTGGAGCCCTGAAGGCTGCAACTTCGATTAATGATAACTTTGCAGCCATTTTTGGCATCAATCTCGGGAATAATTCGCGGTGGGCGGTCTACAGTTCCGAGCGGACCAACACAGTTTGGCTTCAGGGCCATCAGATTGAGGGCGGATTGCTGCATGATGTCGGTCGTAATCTATCGCTACAATTCTTACTATCGCGAGAGTATCGAACGTTGCGATCAGGTACCCAGAAAGTTGGTGGTTTTCAGGATGCAGACGGATCAAAGTCCACGATACACCGTGTGGGCTTTGAAGTAGCCTACCGCTTCAATAGCAATGCGTGATGTGTCGAGATGAATTTTCTAGAGGTGGATTTATGAAATGGAAATCGACGTGCTTGTTGCTGCCCAACCTATACTGGTTTGCACTTAGCGCTAGCGCCTATGCCGAACCCTCAAAGTTTATAGACGGCCCAGGATCTGAGTCAGTGGCTGCATCAGGAGCATCAACGGGCCTGACCTCGCCGCCTTTGGCACTGGGTATGCGTTTTGATTGCATGCATGATTTCAATGCAAGTAGTGGTGCGGCGCAAAACTGCATTAGCATCTCTGGGCTGCGTTTGACACTAAGTGAGCAGGCCGCGCCAAATCTTCGCGCCTCTTTACGCTTGGATCCATTTTCTACCCCTCGATCATCGCGGGCAGCGTCGCCCTTGCGCACGCAGTTGCCGACCACTAGTGACACTGCGCTTGGTATCGTCGATCAGTTTAAAGTGGTGTGGACGGCTCGTCCAAGTCTTGATCTTGCCATCCAAAGCTTCGATGGTGCGGCCTTGCCACAGTCTGTAAGTGATCTTGCACTTGGCAATCAATTCATGGACGCCGGTTGGAAGCAAACAGCACTGACTCTAGACTACACTTTAAATGTCCCAATGCCCTTAAATGTCACGTTAGTAGCCGGTAACGGTGAGGGGCAGACTTTGCGCGCTGTGACACCGCAGCAGTATTTTGGTTTACAGGCACGCATGACCATTGAGAGGTATATAAGCTTGCTACTGGGAGCTTCCGCAAATGGCAACGATGCCGGGAGCGAGGAGTCCATTTATACCAGGAAAAGAGTTCAAGCTGATTGTGACGTGACAGTGAATAATGCGTCGTCGCCTCATGGGCATTCCACGCGGCGTTTGGCTGCGGGTGTAGTGGCGGACGGCGGCATCGTTGGACTGGACGGGTTTAAAGTTGGGCTAGCTTGGCAGGGAACCACCACTAAGGACTTGGCTATCAATATGTCTGGTGACCCGACAGTAAGCCAGTTGGAGGAAAGCCGTTGCCAGCTAGATCCGGATCTAGCGTTTATTCAGCAATCCGGAGTGCTGGGTTCTTGGCGCCGGACCATCGTTGATGCCAGTCTTAAGTACCGCTTTAGCAGCGGCCTATTTCTGGCGGCTGATTATACGACACGACGCCTGAGTACCAATGGTTCTGGCACATTTAAGGTCTGTGAAAGTGATGTGGATAACCAGTGTCTTGGCGATGTCGCTGGTGGACAGAATCAGTTGAATCAGGCCGCATGGACAGCAGGTGTCGGCGCGACTTTGGCGCCAGACCTGCAATTGACTTTGGAATACTATACGGCTAGTTACGACGAGAACTACGCCCACTTCTATTTTGCTGGAGCCAACGGTCGGGCCGACAAGGACTTCTCCCTGTTTAATGCTCGCTTGGCTTACCGTTGGCAGTGATCTGTCTCTCTGCTACGATGAGGGGGCCATTGGTTAGATTTCACAATTTGGAGTAGAGATGCGTTTGAACCGCAGTCTGGGATGGTGGTTGACGGCAAGTTTGGCGATGTTCCTGGCGTCATGTTTGGAACAGTATGACCCGAGCAAAAATAATGCGAAATTTGCCACGGAATGGAAGCAGTCCGTGCAGCCGGCAGCGAATTTAACGGAGACCGGTGAGATCCCGGTAACCGGCGGTGCAAAGGTTATTGATCCTGATGAGCGCTACGCCACCATCTGTGCAAACTGTCACGGAGCCAAGGGCTATGGCGACGGAGCTGGTGGATTGGCTCTCAATCCTAAGCCGCGTAATCTCCACGACAAAGATTGGCAGGCCAGAGTTGATGATGCCCACATTGTGAAAGTCATCACCTACGGTGGACAATCGGTCGGTTTGAGCGCCTCGATGTCGGCCTGGGGTTCGATTCTAAGTCCCGAAGAAGTGCTTGCTTTGGTTAAGAAAATCCGTGTTTGGGGTAAAGAGTGAGCTTCTGACCCCGAGGCGGTTGACTTTCATAAAAAGGAATACTCATGACGTTTAAACTACCTGAATTACCTTATGCTTTAGATGCTCTGGCTCCAGTGATGTCACGCGAGACCCTAGAGTATCACTACGGCAAGCATCATCAGCGTTACGTCGACAACCTTAACAAGTTGGTTGCCGGCACTGATCTTGAGAACAAGTCGCTGGAAGACATCATCAAGGCGTCCAAATCTGGCGGCACGTTCAACAACGCGGCACAGGTCTGGAATCACACTTTCTTCTTCCATAGCCTGAAACCGCATGGCGCCAAGATCAGTGGCAAGGCTAAAGATGCTATCGACAAGCAATGGGGCAGCTTTGATAAATTCAAAGCTGAGTTTTCTGAAGCTGCAGTCGGTCTGTTCGGCTCAGGTTGGGTTTGGTTGACTCAGCTAGCAAATGGCACCCTGGCAATTGAGAAGACCAAAGATGCTGAGACACCTTTGACCAGCGGTCATAAGCCGTTGCTGACTCTCGACGTTTGGGAGCATGCCTATTACATCGATTATCGGAACGACCGTGCGCGTTTCATCAATGGCTGGTGGGACATCGTCAACTGGGACTTCGTGAATAAGCAGTTTTAATCTGCGAGTTAGCCGATATTCTTGCATCAGTAGTGACGGGAGACAGTAGTCTCCCGTCTTGTTTTTTACCGAGAAGAATACGGCCCTCAACGAAGGCCGGGAAGTTCGTTAGCCCATAGTGATTCTAGTGTCTCGCGCTGACGAATGATGCGAAACGTGGCGCCGTCGACGAAAACTTCAGGGGCGCGCGGTCGGCTATTATACTGAGACGCCATTGATGACCCATAGGCTCCGCAGCCACGGACCATCAGCAGCTCGCCAGCCACCGGAAGCGGCATCTGACGATCTTTGCCCAGAAAGTCCCCTGATTCACAGATAGGCCCCACAATATCGCAGAGCGCTGCTGGTGCATTGGGTGCCGTGGCGTTCACTGCGCTGATCGTATGGTAAGACTCATAGAGTGTGGGTCTGATGAGATCGTTCATGGCGGCATCGACCACCACAAAGTGTCGTTCCGGTGTCTTTTTGACGCTGATGACTCGAGTCAACAATACGCCAATATTACCGACAAGTGACCGTCCTGGTTCAATGATGAGGCGCAGGCCGGTTGGACGCACACCTTGAATCAGTGCCTCCGCATACTTCGTCACGCTAGGTGGCTCTTCGTTGCTGTAGCGGATTCCTAGGCCCCCTCCCATGTTTAGATAGCGGAGGTCGAAGCCAAGCTCCCTTACATGTTTAGATAGGGAGGCCATCTGCTGAGCGGCCTCTTTCAGCGGCGCTAGATCCAGTATTTGGCTACCTATGTGGCAGGCTAGGCCGACCAGTTGCAGGCTTGGTTGACTACGGATTCGGTTCAGGAGATCGGGTAGGTCGGTTTCGGTGAGGCCAAATTTGGTTGAATAAAGACCGGTCGTGATTTTTGCATTGGTTTGGGCATCGATATTCGGATTGATCCGCAGGCTGATCGCCGCTGTCTTGTTGGCAGCGGCAGCTAAGCCAGCAATCATGTCGATCTCAAAAGGGGACTCGACATTGAACATGAGGATTCCAGCTTTTAAAGCTTGGCGCACCTCATCCTCTTGCTTGCCGACACCGGAGAAGACGATGCGATTGGTCGGAGCGCCTGCTAGGAGAGCCCTTTGAAGCTCGCCTGCTGACACTAGATCGGCCCCTAGTCCAGCTGCAAAAATAGTCTTGAGTATGGATAGGTTACTTAGCGACTTCACGGCAAAGCAGGCATCTGTCGGATAGTTTTTGAAGGCGTCAAGAAGAGCCGAGCAGTGCTCCTCCAACATCTGCTTCGAGTATATGTAGGCCGGCGTGCCTACGGACTGGCCTAGGTCATTGAGGGGCAATGAGTCACAGTGGTAGCTGCCATCTCGTAGCTGAAATTGATCCACGGCTATTAACTTTTTTGACTGGGGCTCTGTTCGCCTGGGTTATTCGGATTGTAAGGTTTTGCGCCATCCGGTTGCAGTTCAGGCGCTGGTGCTGCTGACGGTTGTTGCTCAGTCGCAGGCTGCGTCATGTCGCCACTGCTTGCTGATGGAGTGTGTTGGTCTGTGAGAAGTTTATGGACATCGTTGCGCGCGTCTACAACAGGCTGCAATGATTCGCGGATTGACTGGGCCTCTTCGCGCCGCATGTCGTCCTCGGCGTCTCGGATGACCTGTTCGAAGGTCGAGCGCACGTCATTTGCTGTACGGCGCAGGTGGACAAACATCCGCCCGGCCTGACGCATGACTTCCGGTAGGCGCTTTGGCCCGACTACGACCAGCGCTACCACAGCGATGATGACTAGCTCAAAAAAGCCTACCCCGAACATAGAAAATCCTTCCCTAATCGGCCATTAAGCGACAACGTTAGGCCGTCCTTACTGTAGTGGAAAACCGTTCCTCTAAGTATAGTCATTTATTACTACATTAGATTCCTGCTTCAGCGCTGGGCTACGTCTGCCTAGTTGCCCAGGTGCGACGGAACTCCCAGCTCCGCAGGCGTTAATTCCGGTGGAACTCACCGTACTATAGCGTTCCAAATTCTTTGCTGCATTGAGATCACGGTCATGGGTGGCGTTGCAGAAGTTGCAGGTCCAACTGCGCACTGCCAGCCCTAAGCCGACGGCGCGCCCCTCGCAGCCCGGGGTCGAACACAGCTGTGACGACGGAAAGAAGCGATCTGCAACCACAACCCTAACGCCCCGCATCTCGGCCTTGTAACTGAGCTGCCTGCGAAACTCATACATCCCGACGTCAGCGATGGCGCGAGCTAATTTGCGGTTTGCCATCATCCCCTTAACGTTCAAGTCTTCGATGACGACGGTGGCAAATCGTCGCGTTAGATCAGTAGTCAATTTATGCAGGCTGTCGCGTCTGACGTGGACAATTCTTGCGTGCAGCTTTGCCAGCCGGTGCTTTGCCTTGTCTCGATTTTTGGACCCCTTTTGCTTGCGGCTCAGGCGCCGTGAGCCTCGCCTAAGTTTCCGAATCTCCCGTCTCAACGCATGGGTTGCTTGATAGATGGTACCGTCACTAATGGTCGCAAGCCGACTAATACCGAGATCGACACCGCAGACAGCTTGATTTTCACTGGTCTGCGTGGTGTGCTCGACTTCCATGGCAATGTCCATGGCAACTTCCACCGCAATGGCGGCAAACCATCGGTCGGCTTCGCGTGAAATGGTAACGGATATTGGTTTACCGCTAAAGCGCAGCTCCTCGCGCATCTTGATGACACCGACGACTGGCAACTTAAGACGCCGTCCGACCACGGCGAAGGTACCCGGGCCGTTGTCCGCCCTAAAACTGTCGTGCTGGCCTTTGCGCTTGGGTTGTGGGTATTGGGATTTGCCCGTAAAAAATCGCGTGAATGCCGTCCCGAGATTTTTAATAGCTTGCTGAGGTGCCACCTTAGTGACCTCAAACATCCACGGGAATTGCTCGCGCTTAATCGCATTAAGCCTTTTGCGAAGGCCGGCTTCACTCACTTTTTCACCGGCCTCGTAGCTTTGCTTCCACTCATGCAGCGCCCAGTTCCACGCGAACCTAGCGGTACCAGCACCACGGGCGCAGTAGATGCGCTGCTGCACGTTGAGCTTCAGAGCAATCTTATGAGCAATAATCAAGGATCTGCATCCGCTGCGGCAGTGGCCGCTTTATGGGCACGATGTTTAGCACCGCGACGCCCGTATAACCGCGCACAAAAACTCGTCAGGATATCGACCATGTCTTGAACTAAATCGTCGTCGATTTCTTGTTCGTCGACCACTATAAGCTTTCGTCCCGCGGATGCCAGTGACATCTCAATATACTCGAAGGCGAAGCGGCCGAGCCGCTCGCGATGCTCAACGATAATAAACTCGATGGTTGGATCAGCTAGCAATTTCAGCAGTCGCGGCCGTCTACCGTTTAAACCCGAGGCAACTTCCGTGATGACAGCGGTAACCGGCAATTGTCTGCCGACGGCATAACTAGTCAAGCGACCGACTTGGCGCTCAAGATCAGTCTTCTGGTCATGAGAACTTACTCGCGCATAAATCGCTACCGCTCCAGGGCTTGGGGCGACATTTTGCTCAACGATAATGGTGCCAGTTGGCAGCTGTGTGGCTGGCAAAGGTAGCTTGCCTTGCTGCCACATACGCCATGCAGTCTGATAAGAGATCCCTTTCGATTTTGCCCAAACGGAAAGCTTCATTATTGATATATATGACTATAAATAATAATATTCAACTATGAAACTGTGAGCAGCTCCGAACCCTTTGAACTGAAACTAGTACCGATAGCTTAACCCGTAGCGCTTAGGTTCTGCCCATGCAAAAAATCGTCACTTGGAACGTTAACTCTGTTGGTCAGCGTCTGTCTCGCTTGCTTGCCCTTCTTGAGCGGATGGCACCTGATGTGATTTGCTTGCAGGAGCTAAAGTGTGTGGATGAAAGCTTTCCCTTCGCCGAGGTGGAGGCCGCCGGCTATCATGCCGCCGTCTATGGCCAGAAGGCCTTCAATGGAGTCGCACTACTTAGCCGTAGGCCGGCAGAGGGTGTCGTCCGCGGATTTGGTGACGGTGTTGACGACCCTCAAGCGAGGTTTATTAGTGGGCGTTTTGGCGATTTAACCGTGATGTCGGCCTATGTGCCTAACGGCCAAGCTGTAGGGTCTGATAAATACTTCTATAAACTCAACTGGTTATCTAGGATGCAGCGCTACCTCCAGGAGCACCATCGGCCGACTGATCGGATGATCCTGGCCGGTGACTTCAATATCGCACCGCGGCCTATGGATACCCATGACGCAGCTCAGTGGGAGGGTAAGATCTTGTGCTCGGAGCGCGAGCGGGCCGCACTTGCCGCCACCATGGACCTTGGTCTGGTTGATGCATACCGTCACCTCCACCCCCAGGAGACCGCATTTACTTGGTGGGATTACCGTATGTTAGGGTTCCAAAAGAACCACGGCCTGCGGATTGACCTGTTGCTCGCCAGCCTGCCGGTGTGCGAGCAGTTCGGCCGATGCTACGTCGATCGGGATGAGCGCAAGGGCGAAAAGCCCTCTGATCACGCACCTGTGGTCCTTGAGTTGGCTTAATTTGCGGGTTGGTCGCCCTCGGCAAAATCCCGATTAAAATAAATTTAACATAAAATTCTGTTGGTTTAGGGAGCCGCACTCTGGACGGTTAGCCAAGATAAATGCTACACCTTTGATAGGTCGTCGGACGACATCATCACTCCAAATTTTTCGGAGGTGCTATGGATGCCCGGGTTCTCTGTTGCCTACAGCGTGCTTGTTGTAGCTTTATTTTGGGACTTAGCATCGCATGTGGTCAAAATGGCTCCGTAAGTCGCCTAGCGACCGGTAAAGCCGACCCGAAAGCCTTCCCGACCTCAACCGCCAGCATTAGTAAACTCATCGGTGATCTGCCTCTCGACAGCAACCCAAACGTCGGGGTGGGTATTCCTTCGGTCAGCAGCTCTCCAGAAGTTTTGATCTCTCGCAAGCAGTATGTCATTTCCTGGAACCATCAGCATCGGCAGCCAAACTATGTCGCTTGGCGACTTAGCAGTGCGGACATGGGCAATGTCCAAAGGCAAAATAACTTCGCTGTCGATCCTGAACTGGAAAGGCACTTGCATCAGCGCGGAGTCGGCCGAGCAGTCGAGCCTGAAGAGTACCAGGGCAGTTGTTTCGATCGTGGCCACTTGATTCCGTCAGCTGACCGGACACTGAGCGTGTCAGACAATAGTCAGACGTTTCTGATGTCTAACATGATGCCGCAGACGGCCAACCTTAATCGGGTTTCCTGGCAACACCTCGAACATCATGCGCGCAATTTAGTGCGCGGTACGAATGACACTCTCTACATTGTAGCCGGTCCAGTTTTCGCCGAAGACCCAGGGCACATCGGACCTGACAATGACATTGATGTGCCGTCGCACAATTTCAAGATCGTCTTCAAGATGAACAAAAACGGCAGGCCGCAGGTGATAGCCTCGGTTCTGATGCCAAACGTGACATCGAACGGCACGGACCCCATTACCGACCACGAACAGGCATGTGAAGACTCGCATGGTTTTACTGAATCGCTAAGCGCGCGAAGCATGGAGTCTGATTGGGAGCGTTTCAAAACATCGCTCTCAGCAATTGAGCAATCGGCAGGTCTGGACCTGGCTTTCTTGCATCAGGTTAATTAGTTTCAGGCGCAATAGCCTCAGACTAGTGTGCTGCTAACCAGTCGGGACCCCAGCTGATATCAACTTTCAGCGGGACTCGGGTGGTGATTGCGTTCTCCATGCAGTCACGGATCATTGGCACAACTGCCTCGACCTCGGACTCAGGAGCGCTGAACACCAGTTCGTCATGCACTTGCAACAGCATTTTGGTCTGAAGCCGATGTGCCTTCAGAGCGTGATGGACTTTAATCATGGCTAGTTTGATAAGGTCGGCAGCACTGCCCTGTATGGGGGCGTTAACGGCGATGTTTTCTCCTCTGTTTTGGATGGCTTGGTTGCCATCGCGAAGCTCGGGGATAGGTCGACGGCGACCAAACATGGTGACGCAGTAGCCGGTGGCCCGCGCGCTCTTTACCAGCTCTGCCGTATAGCTTTTGATGCCCGGATATACTTCAAAGTATCGGCTGATAAAGTCCTTGGCTGCAGCGAGTGTGACTCCCGTTTGTGCCGCCAGCCGCTGCGGCCCCATGCCATAAATAATACCAAAGTTGACGGCTTTGGCTTGTGAGCGAAGTTCCGAGCTGACGTCTGCCTCCGGAATACCGAAAATCTTGGCGGCCGTGACGCGGTGCACGTCCAGGCCCAGCTTGAATGCTGCGATTAGATCGGTCGCCTCTGCTAAGTGCGCAAGTAGGCGAATTTCAACTTGTGAATAATCGGCAGAGATTAATACGGCATCAGCCTCGGGTGGTTTGAAGGCTTTTCTGATGCGGCGACCAAGGGGTGATTGATTCGGTATATTTTGTAGGTTTGGTTTATCTGAGCTGAGTCGTCCGGTCGCAGCCACCGTTTGATTAAAGTGGGTATGAATCCGGTGAGAGCGGGCATTTAAGAATTGTGGTAGCGCGTCTACATACGTGCTCTTAAGTTTGGTGACTGTCCGGTATTGAAGGATGAGGTCTGGAATCGGGTGAGACGGCGCCAGTTGGGAAAGCACAGATTCATCCGTGGAAAATCCGGTCTTAGTCTTCTTCAGCCGTTTCAAGCCTGCAAGCTCGTGCAGCTTAAGCCTGGTGTAGAGTAATTCCTGCAGCTGTTTCGAGGAGTTAATATTAAAGGCTCCGCCAGCGGACTCGTAGATTTGTTCTTCGAGAGTCTTAGCCACGATGGAGAGCTCGTCAGAGTAGCTTGCTAGGTATTCAGCATCGATAAATACACCCGTGCGTTCCATGTCTGCTAGTACTGGCACTAAGGGCATTTCGATGACGGAGAGCACGTGATTTAGACTGAGTTCATTGATCCGCGGTGCGATAACTTTATGTAGCTCAGATAGTAAGACTGTTTGTTCCATTAGAGTATTGGGAAGTTCCGACCTATCCAAATAGCGCTGGGCTAAAGAATTTAGGCCATGGTCGTAGTGATTTGGGTCGATCAAGTAGTCACAGATTTCCAAATCAACGTACGGTGCTTTGACATCAATGCCGATATTGAGCAGCATCTCAATCGCTAGCTTCCATCCATGCGCTACTTTGGTTGCTGACCCAGATAAAATTTGGCGTGCATAGTATATTCCTGCCTCGCTGAGAGGCAGTTGAAAAGCGTTTCCCAGATCGGTGATCAGTGCGAGATTTATCGCCTTGTCAGCGACCACATCAGATCCTGAAGTAGCGACAGTGATGAAGATTTCGCGCGCTGATGCCGCCGCATCATAGAGTTTTTGAGCAGTATCGTCGTCTAGCACTTCGGTGAATGACAGTGCTGAATGATGAATCAGCTGTGATTCTGGGGTAGAGGCCAGGGCGGACTCTCCGAGCACCGACTTTACTTTTTGGCTTAGGGACTTAAAACCTAGCTCTTGATAAAAGCTAAGTAATTCCGGATTTGCGGCCGATTGCTGCCAATGACAAATTGTTTGGTCGAGGCTGATCGGAAGGTCTAAATCTGTTTTAAGAGTGACGAGCTCTCGTGACAGAAAGGCATTTTCCCGATCAGCAATTAAGGCTTCGCGCTGCTTCTTCGCACTAATCTCATCAAGGCGCTCGTAAATGCCGGACAAGGAGCCGTAAGTCTCGATTAACTTAGCTGCCCCTTTTTCTCCTATTCCGTGGACGCCAGGGACGTTGTCTACGGCATCTCCGATTAGGGCCAGGACATCGATCACTTGATCTGGCGTACAGTGAAAGCGCTCGCGAACAGCGGCTGGATCGACGATGATGGCGTCTTCGTTCTTTTTAGGGACGAACATCAAAATTCGATCATCGACAATCTGCATAAAGTCTTTGTCACCTGAGACTATGTAGACTGCGAGGTCAGGACCAGCGAAACGCTTAGCAACAGTCCCTATGACATCATCGGCCTCAACTCCGGGCACTTTGAGTAAAGGGCAGCGAAGATGCTGCAAAAGACAAAAAATGTAGGGAATCTGCTGAGAGAGATCTTCGGGCATTTCGCCCCGATTAGCTTTATACGCAGGGTAACGCTGGTGCCGGAATGTTGGTTCGGGAGTATCGGTGACTGCCAAGAGATAATCTGGTTGTTGCTCGCTTAGCAACTTATGCATAAAAAGAGCGGAGCCGTAAATGGCGCCGGTTGGCAAGCCGCTGTTCGTAGTGAGAGAGCTGCGACCGAGAGCATAAAAGCTGCGGAACGCAAGAGCCATAGTGTCGATGACAAAGAGGCGTTTGAGTTGCGACAAGATGGCCTCGCGGTAATGGTTAAGGAAGCAAGCGGCGGAGCCGATGTAGGCCCGTCGACCTTTGACAATATAATGCAAATAAACTTATAATTCTGTCTACCTAGGAGAATATATGATCATCGTGACTGGCGGTGCTGGCTTCATCGGTAGCGCTCTTCTCTGGCAGCTTAATTCGCAGGGTCTGAATCATCTGTTGGTGGTAGATCACCTGGGGACTGGCAACAAATGGCAGAACCTCAATAAGCGCACCTTCAATTCGTTCATACATAAGAACGATTTTTTAGCATGGTTGGAACGTGGGTCTGAAGGCGCGCTAATCGAAGGGATTTTCCATCTCGGTGCGAGCTCATCGACCACCGAGACAGACTGCGATTACTTAATGAGTAACAATCTTAATTACTCGATTAAGCTGTGGAATTACTGCACTCGCAATAAAATCCCTTTTATCTATGCCTCATCTGCCGCGACCTACGGCGAGGGTGACTTAGGGTTCGATGATGATCGTTTGGTGGTGCCGAAGCTGCGCCCACTAAATCCTTACGGTTTTAGTAAGCAGAAGTTTGATCATTGGGTGACAATGCAAACACAGATGCCGCCGTTTTGGGCGGGTCTAAAATTTTTCAATGTCTACGGCCCGCAAGAATATCATAAGGGCAGTCAGTCCAGCGTGATCCCTCAGTTTGTACCGCAAGTTCAAAAAACGGGTACTATCCGTTTGTTTAAATCTTACCGAGATGGTTATGCGGATGGTGAGCAAAATCGTGATTTCGTTTACGTCAAAGACTGCGTAAAAATCATGGCCCATATGTTTAAGAATGCAACTAAAGCCCAATCCGGACTTTACAATATTGGCTCAGGCAAGGCCCGGAGTTTTGCTGACCTAGCGCGGGCAGTATTTGCAGCAATAGATCACAAGGCGCCTCGTCTTGAGTTTGTTGACATGCCAGAGGCTCTGCGCCATCAGTATCAGTACCACACCGAGGCAAAGCTCACCAGTTTAAGAGAAAAAGCTGGCTACCATGAGCCGATGACTAGCTTAGAGGACGGCGTGGCTGATTACGTGCGTAACTATTTGCTCGCCGATGACCGTTATCTTTAAGAAACGCTGGGGCAGTTTTTACTGCGGTGTTCTCATCAATTCGCTGTGGCTGCTTTTGGCGCCACCTTTGGCAGTTGCTGAGGTCGTCGCGGCATCTCCTGTGAAAGCAGAGGTAACAGCAGCAGAAGAAGAGGAAAAAGAAGCACGCGAAGTGAAGTTCAAAGTTGTCGGACTGACCACCTCCGGACTAGTTCGCACCAACCTGGCTTGGCTCAACAGCTATATCGACTATCAATTTCCGGCTGATCTTACCCAAAGTGACCTTGCTGAACTTGAACGCAAGTTAACAACGACGGCTATTTTCACCCAGGTAAAGGTCAGTCTCGAACCGCGCCCTGGACCAGCGAATGAATTTTTTCTGCGCGTAGAGGCAGAAGAACGTTGGACCACTATCCCTGTGGTGCGCGGCGCCTACGGCGGTGGCATACCGATGCGAGTGCTAGGTTTTTACGATATAAATCTACTTGGGCGGCTCTTGACGTTCGGGGCTGAGGCGCGACAATTCGGTGCGTCGGCACCTGGATTTGTTGTTTATGGGCGCGATCCCCGTGGTAATTCCGACCGGTATTATGTTGGCGAAGAATTCTGGCGTGAATTTCGTCGTCGGCAAGTTTTTGATCGTAAGGGCAGACAATTAGGGCAAATTAATAGTGACATGGCGATGAACCGCCTACGACTCTTGTTGCCAATTGATAACAATTCGGGGGCCCAAATCCATCCCTGGCGTGTGGGCGGAGACATAGAGCTGGTTAAAGAGAATCCAAGCTCATTCGAGGCGAGTACTTTAACCTCTGCTGACACAGCAGCTCCCCCGGGAATTTTCGTGCGTAACCGGACACGTTTCCTGTTTAAACTCCTTCCTACGGTAGTATTTAATGACATTCATGTTGATCAAATTCAATTTCAAGGTAGTCGGCTAAGAGTAAGGGCTGGTCCGGTTGTGGCGAGTGGCAAGACTGCGAGTATTGCTGAAATCGAAGGATACTATTTCTCGTTGATAGGCCCTTCTTGGAATTTGGCGATGCGGACCATGATTGGCGCATCGACGATCGATTCATTGCAGAGCGAATATTTTCTCGGTGGCTTAGATACAGTCCGGGGCATCCCGGATAGTGTCTTGTACGGAACTCATGCGGGATATACTAATGTCGAGCTGCGGCACATGGAGCTGAAGTCAAAATATTTGTGGTTACAGTCTGCTGCCTTCGTTGACGCGGGTGCAGCCGGCGCAAGCTGGCAGGATGCTGGCACGAATGGCCGAGTTTCTGCGGGCATTGGTATGCGGTTCTCGGTGCCCCAGGTTTATAGGCTGATGCTTCGTATTGATTATGCATGGAGTTTGGTCGGCCCGCAGACGCAAGGGGTGACCCTGGGCTTGAATCAGTTTTTTGATGCCCTAACTCCGTTATGAAGTCCTTGATGAAATCATTAGATTAGATGCGCGTGCAAGGGATCTCTTCGCCTGTGGCGACTCGGATCATGTCCATATCGGTGTCGCTACGTAAGAAAATTTCGAGATCCATACCATTATATTTTTCAATGGCACTGGTGGTCACTTTGAGGGTCGCATCAGGTTTGCCTTGCGCGTGACTGATGTTCATATTGCCAGCTAACCAAATCCCGCTACGGCCCGAACTTGTATTAGTGATTTCAATGTAAAACATACTGTCGGTGCGTAGGTTCAGTTGCCATTGGTTGTTGGCTTTGTCTGTGCAAAACCATTTGCCAACGATTGGGTCCAGTTTGCCACCGGTCTGGCCGCTTTCCTGCCCACTACTGTTGTTTGGAGCTGCTGGCTGATTATTTGGCTGTGCGTTAGCTTCATTGCTAGACGCGTGTAGATCTGGGGCGAAGTTCAGTTTCACCTGATCATTCGTCAGCTCGAAAGTGTTCCCGATCAGCCTGTAATTTATCAATGCCTGAGTTCCGGCAAGGCCGATTGTTGAAATGGTTGATTGTTGAATGTCTAGCATCAACGATGTCTGGTCGATTATCGTGAAGTTGCCGCCGATGAAAGCATTGGTGATTTGCGTCAATTCAATTCGGAAGGTTCCCGATTTCGCTTCGTTACCAGTGAAAGTTGCGCGGGCCGGTGTCTCATTTAGGCTAGCGGAGCTGTCTTTGTTGGCATATTTGCCAGTCCATTGCCCTAGGAAGCTGCCGGTAGCTGCAGGATTAGCGGAGCCAGTGGAGCCAGCGCTGCCATCAGGATTTGTACCGGCCCCCTTGCACTGGTAAGTGCACACAGCAATTAGACTCAGAGCTAGTATTTTTGACGTGATCAAATTAAAGCGCATCCTTGACTCCGCTGAGACTAAAAACTGCCTTGGGCTCGCGGTCGAGCCCTAAGCTTTTATTTTAGCTCAATTTGGTATCAAAGGATCGACCATCGTCCATTTTGGTATCAAATCGACGTAGCACCGGAGATCGGCCGATCAGCAGCCACACTGGCTAGCATAGGTTGGCCGGCGGTCGCTCCTGCCTTGTCTTCTTTGAACGCCTTGCGTAGGTGACCTGGCAGATCTTTTTGCATGTCGACCCCAACAACTTTCGAGACGCCTGGCTCTTGCATAGTGATGCCGTAAAGGACATCCAACACTTCCATAGTCCTTCTGTTATGGGTGATGACAATGAATTGAAACTGATCGGACAGGGCTTCTAGAACGCGGTTATAGCGTCCGACGTTCGCTTCATCGAGTGGTGCATCAACCTCATCGAGGAAACAATATGGCGTCGGTTTGGTCCGCAACAGGGCAAATATGAGTGCCATTGCCGTCAGGGCTTTTTCACCACCGGAGAATAGGTTCATCGACTTCTGGCTCTTGCCGGGAAGTCGACACATGATTTCGACGCCACCAATCATCGGGTTCTCTGGATTGGTCAGCTCTAACTTGCCCTCGCCTGTTGGGAACAGGATCGGGAAGAGCTGGCCAAACTCAGTATTGATGCGAGCGAAGATCCCAAGGAATTTGCGCAGCGAGGTTTCCTCAATCTCCGTGATCGCCTCCTTTAGGAGATCGATGCTGGATAGTACTTCATCGCGTTGCTTCGTGATGAAGTCGCGGCGTTCACTCTTTTCCGCAAATTCTTTGAGCGCCATCATATTAACAGCACCCATACCCTCAATTTTTGAGCGCAGTCGGGAGACAGAGCGGCTGCGACTCTCATGATTGAAGTCGGGATCGATCGTGAATTCGAACGTAGATAAATCTAGGTGATATTTTTCCTGAGCCTGCTCAGTGACTCCGGCCAATGCCATGCGTAGTCTTTCGAGATGAACGTTCCTCTCGGCAAGACCGCGCTGCAGGCCTGAGTGTACTTCGCGCAGGGTTCTCAGGCGGTTATCTATCACACGCGTTTCTTCAATCAGACCGGCATTCGCTTCGCGACGAACAGAAAATTCTTCTTGGAGTTGATCGCGGTCGCGGATGCATTGCTCGATAGCCGCTCTAGCTTGCTCCTCTTCCTGCCGCGCTACGGTGATATCTTGCTCAAGACGGTAACGTTCGTCGTAGCGACGCGATAGCTTGTTTTGGAGCAATTCGAGCTGGGCTTTGGAGTTAAGGAAGCCATCGCGCAGAGCTTGGGCTCTCGCGCCAGAACGTGCCAGCTCAAGTTTTTTGGAGTCGTGCTGACGCCTCACTTCCTCTTTGCGTTCAAGTAGTGCCTCGGCATCTTGCTCGATCGTATCGAGCTCGGTCTTGGCACTGGACAACTCCCGGTTGAGGGAGAAGCGGCTGGTGGTTAGAGCCTCTCTTTCCTCGGTGAGCTTTTGGATCTGTGCCTGGTTTTTCACTAAAGACTGATTGCTAGCCTGAATAAGCTCTTGCTTACGGTCGTACAGTTGTTGCACTGCCTGAAGTGCCGACATGACTTCTAGCACGCCGCGGTTTTGCTGCTGCAGCTTGGCGTCTATCTCAGCAACGATTTGCCGGTCTTGGTTGATTTGATATTCAAGATGATCGATCGAGGCTTGTGCGCGACCTAGGTCGCCCTCGTATTCCTTGAGCTTGGCAGCAAGTGCCTCAAGTTCCGTCTTGCGGCTAAGCAGGCCGGCAGCGCCCTTGCCGCCGATGACAAATTCGTCTGCGTCAGAGAACGATACACCCTGTGCCGTAAAGACGATGGCACCACTAGGAAGATTTTCTAATTCTTCATCACCAACCACTAAAGCTGGCAGTAAATACAGGCGGTCGAGGATCCGAGTTAATCCGCCAAGTGACTCGGCTTTGCCCTCAAGGCTCAGGTACCTACTCAGTGGTTCGGCACCGGTGGACTCTGACCACCGCTCTGCTGCCGCCTTATCTACTTCTTCGGCATGAGATAATACACATACCGGCAAGGTGCTGATGCTGTGCTTATTGGCGATCCGGACTAAGTCGTTAAATTTACCTAAATCGGGTACCACCAGACGTTCGGCCCAGCGTTCTAGGGCTGAGGCAGCTTTCGGTGGCAGCTCTTGAGCGCCTGAGTTGAAGCGGATAAAGTCCGTCAGCAAACCGGGTGTTAACCGGGCGAGTGTCGGTTCGTTTGCCCTAAGGGTTGCCAGAGTCCCCGTGACATCAGTAGTGCCTGCCTCGAGCTCCGCTAATGAAGTATAGCGTGCTTTAGCTGTATGGTATTTTTCTTTTAACTGGTCGCGCAGCTGATTCGCTTCCTTAGTTTGCAGGTAGCGCTGAGCAACTTGAGCTTCGCGGTCATGTTTTTCGCGGATCTCTAGATCAAGGCCAGCCTGAGTGGATCCGGCTCGTCCCTCGGCCGCACGCAAATCTACTTCAACAGATTTGATTTCTTCGCTGAGCAGCGTCAGGCGCTCTTCTTCCTGGGCGGCTTCTTGTTGATGGCGCGTCAGGTCTTTGTCTAGCTGCTCGCTGCGGAACTTGTTGCTTTCAATCAGGCGTTCGACGTTACGGATTTCGTCGGTATGTTCATCCATGCGGCTCTGGTAAACTTGAGCCGCTTCGCTGGCGCTTTCCACTTCGTATTCGAAATTTGAGATTGCCTCGTTCAGTTCTTGGGCGCTGTTTTCGGCAGTGCTCACTTCGCTACGGGATTTTTCTACTTGTCCTTCAAGGACTTTGAGGTTGGCGTCGTCTTCGGCGAGTTCTTCGGCAATTGCATTCAATCGCTTGGTGCCGTACTCGATCCTTTCGCCGGCACTTTTCAGTGTCGACTCGCCGCTGGCAATCCGCTCACGAGAGATAGTGATTTTTTCTTGAAGGGCCTGTACTTCCGGGTCAGCTTCGTCGAGTAAGCCTTGCAGCTCAGTATGACGGGATTCCAGATTGGCGGTCTGGCCCAACGTTTCCGCTTCTTTTGCTATGTCGGTTTCGTGCTGTTCTTTGATCGTACGTTGCTGATCACTGAAGTGGTGAAAGTTGTGAGCAAGGAGGCTGGTTTCTTCCTCTTTCAGTTTGTCGCTCTGTTCACTGAATTCTTTAGCTTTCTCTACCTGAGTCTCGAGCGTCTCTAGATGTTTCTGGACTTCGGTGAGGATGTCGTCGACGCGCGATAAATTAAGATTCGTTTGAACCAGCTTCTTTTCAGCTTCTTCTTTACGCTTCTTATAGACTGTTGTGCCTGCGGCCTCTTCGAGAATTTCGCGTACGTCCTCGGGCTTCGCATTCAAGATTCGGTCAACTTGACCTTGCTGAATCATCGAATAACTGCGGCCACCGAGTCCTGTCGTAGCGAAAAAGCCAATTATATCTTTCAGACGGCAGGACTTACGGTTGATCATGTACTCGCGCTGACCGTCTGCATAGAGTCGGCGCGTCAGGACTATTTCCGGTTCGTGACGATATTCAGGCGGGCAAATAGCATCGTCATCGGTATTGTCAAATACTAGCGATACTTCAGCCATACCGAGGGATTTGCGGCGTTCAGAGCCCGCGAAGATAATGTCTGTGGCTTTTTCACCGCGGAGGTTTTTAGCATTCTGCTCCCCCATCACCCAGCGTACAGCGTCGATTACGTTACTCTTTCCAGAGCCGTTGGGACCAACGATGCCGGTGATACCCCGATCAAAATTAATCGTGATTTTATCAGCAAATGACTTGAATCCCGCGATGACGATCTTCTTTAAATGCATGGCCTTACTTACCTGACTTGATTAATAATATTGATCGCTACGCCGGGCACGACATCGAAGAAAATGATTTGATTGCCGTAAAACGAGCAGGAAGCACCACGGCCCGCTTCATTGACTGCCACTTGATAATACGTGCGAATGTCGCTAGCTGGCGATAGCTGTCCGCTGAGTTGAGAGTACCAGTTCGGGTCGTCTACTAAACTAGCACCGATCCAGTAGGAGCCGGTGGCGTCACTGCGCACCCAGTTGACGAGGTCGCGGAAGTTGTTAACGACTACAGTTTTTTGATTGTCGATCATGACCACGCGGAAGTCGCCGGGATAAGAGAGCTTATTTGCCTGCGGCCCCTTGAACCCGTATACCCGTTCAAAGCTAAATTCTTGCGAAGTTGGGTTGAACGTATAGTTGTTGGTCGAGGTGTCTAACTTCGATCGCAGCTCGCCATTGATCCTGACACGGAGTATTTGATTAGCGTTTGGGCTACTATTTGGTGCCCCGCGTTGAGAAAGATAAAAAACATCCGCGTCTTCAGGGTCAGGTCGCGCCGCATAAAAATTAGTGCGGTAGTACTTGTAGGATGGGTTGTTGAAGTAGGTACTCTCATCTGGAGCGCCGCTATAGTCCTTTAAGCGGAAGTAGGACCAGCGCAACTCACCCTGAGACACAGCATCATTGTATTCTCTAAACGGGAAATCACAGGTTGGCGTGGTAGCTGAGACAGAGCAGTTTGGCGCATTCTTTTCCTCTGCCGCAATGTCGTAGACAAAAAATTGATACGATTGGCGTTGACCAAGGTCTGCCCACGCGCGCCGCGTTTGCTCGAACTGATCGGGTATTTCATTGGGCTCAGACCCTGTTTGATTGCCTATTTTGTTGTAGGCGCTGGCGTCTACTAACTCAATATCACCGATGGTTGGTTTATCTGGTTGATCGGGAAATCCTAACAACAAGTTGCGTTTCGAGTCGATATAGATTGCGCGGAACGGCCTGGTGAATTGCCTTACCTTATATAACTGCGACTGACTGAGATCGCTGCCAAATTTGCCAACGTACAAAGTGCCGTTAGAGCAGGTAATTGAGAAATATGCGTAGTTCTTCCTCATGGCGGAAGCAATTGGGCTACATTCGACCGTCAAGTCAGCCTTGAGGGCAGGATTCGCCGGGTCGTTTAAGTCGAAGAGGAATACGTGGGGTTTGCTGTTGCCAGCTTCGGCTCCGTAATCGACCGTTGCGATCATGGTCGTGCCGACAACGTTTAGTGAGCGACCCATGCGTGGGACTTCGATGGAACGCAGCTTTTCTCCGGCATCGTTCATTACCAGAATAGAACCAGTGTTGTACTTGCGATCAAAATCCGCGTTTAGCGTGTAGAAGTATTTACCATCTTCACTATTCGCAATGTCGACCGGACTCGCTAGGTTTGTGCCTAGAGGTGGGAAGTTTTCTTTGTGGCGACAGGCAGTCAAAGAGATGATACTTGCCGTCAGCAAGACAGATAACAGTGTGTTCGAGCTTCTTGTCATCAATGTCAGTTTTCTTAGGTTACGAATGTTGAGGCAAATGATAATCGAAGCTTACAATGTCACGTTCGGACACCGTCGGTAAATGCTAAAAACACCTTGTTAGCGTCGAGTCTGGTCCGGTATTAACTTGCAGTCCCCAGCGCATGACTGCTGCCGCAGGCCCAGCGCAAGCTAAGAAAGGTACGAAACGCATGGCGTCGTTAAATCGCGTGGTTATCCTCGGAAATCTAGGCCAAGACCCAGAAATTCGCTACACCCAGAACCAAATGGCCGTCTGCACACTACGTGTGGCAACCACGGATTACCGCACTAGCCCCGAGGGGCAGCGGCAGGAATTCACGGAATGGCATCGGATTGTAGTTTGGGGCCGTCAGGCTGAGAACTGCTCCAAGTATCTGGCCAAGGGCCGCAGTGTGATGGTCGAAGGTCGTTTGTCCACTCGCGCTTGGGAAGACAAGCAGGGGCAGAAAAGGTATACGACCGAAATTGTTGCACAAAATGTGCAATTTGTCGGTGGCGGCGCGCAGCGTTCCGAGCAGCGTCCCGGTGCAGCACCTTCGGCTGGCGGTGCCAGCATGGGCGGCGGTGTGGGCGGCGGTATGGGCGGCGGCTACGACATGGACATGGGTCTAGGTGACCATGGCGGCATGGGCGGACCCGAAACGCCGAATCTAGACGACATTCCATTTTGATATCAGTTTGATAGTAGTAGATACGCTGCTCTTAGCAGCGTAGGTGGATCTCCGGCGGTAGCGCTTTTGCGCCGCCCGGAGGATCTGGCCTTATGAGGATCCGCCTAGCTTAGAAACGCACCCCTAACCCACCATATAAGGTGAGGTAGGTGTCAAAGGTCTGCGGCGTACCGATTAGGGTGTAGTTATCCAGTGAAGCCAGCAGTTCAAACCGCTTCATAAAGTGGAAGCGTTGACCAACTGACAAGTGCGTCACGATATTGTTTTGGGATAATGGCTGCGGTCTGCCGGCTATCCCAACCAGGCTCTCATCAGTTGTGCCTGGATTAGTGTCTGTACTACATCCATTAGGCTGTGCTGCCCCAGCCTTAGTACAAAAGAGCCCTCCCCGCTGCCGGGTGCCATTTAGGAAACTGGTCTGTTCAGGGTAATACTTGGATATCGCTAGGCCGCCACCGAAGCTGACAAAGAAGTCGAAGTAAGTGGTAAAAGATAGAAATACTAGCTGCTTGCCGTAAATTGGATTCCAAACGAAATTGCCCACACCCATGTACTGAATTTCGCGAATCGGCACGTATGCTGGGCCTAAGTTGGCATCGCCCAGGTCATCTTGAGACAGATTGGCTGAGCTCCCACATTGGCTACTAATCTTGAAGTTGGGGTCGTTATAAAAGGTCTCGATACAGGCACGTTCAGCTCTGTCGGAATTTACCGCAAAAATGCCTTCGAGATTAAAGCCCCAATTTTCCGACCAATAGTAGGTCAAGCCACCATTGAGCAAAAAAGTTTGAATGTATGAGGCGTTTAGTACCGTCCCAAATTTACCATCGAGCTCGACGGCAGACTTTTTTGGAAAGAGCTTGTCTTTGACGACGTCGGAGCCTTCTACGGCCTTTTCATAGGCAAATGCAGTCGGGCTCCCAATCGGAGCCAGCACTAGGCTGGCAAGTGCAAAAAGGGAGTTGGTAAGATAGTGCAAGCGCACGTAGGGCTTCCTTTCCCAAGGAATGGCCAGGATTGGCAAGGCCTCTCGGAGTTTTAGCAATCGCTTTAAATTATAACACGTTGGGTGTTTAGAGCGGAAAAACTGGTTGGTTTATAACGCGCTTAAGTTGGGCGGTGCCTTTGGTGCACCGCCCAATTATTGGTTTTTTTATCCAATAAATTCAATGACTTTTGTTATCTCGGGCAGCGGTGATCCGTCAGCTCAGGCCTTGGCCATTGCGACAAAGATTGCCTCGATCCGTTCGGCTCTTTGGCGACACTGAGCTTTAAGGTGCTCCAGTTTCGGCCCACTTTGGCCTTTAGCCTCGGGGTCTTTAACGGATACGTAGAACTTGATCTTGGGTTCGGTGCCCGATGGTCGGACGCTAACCTTGGTGCCATCGATGAGTTCAAACTGCAGTACGTTAGACCTGGGAAAAGGTAAGTCCTCAGCCTTTGTGAAGCCGTTTCCTGATGCCGCTAAAATCTGTGAGGTATCAAAATCACGTAGCAGCTTGACGGCTATACCATCGATGACGCGCGGAGGATCAGCACGCAGTCGGGCCATCATCGCGGCGATCTGATCGGCGCCGTCTTTGCCCGGTAAGGTCAAGTCAGCCAGAGTCTCATGATAGACCCCATGTTTTCGGAACATTTGATCTAGAGCATCGAGCACGGTTTGGCCCTTGGATTTGTAATAGGCCACCATCTCTGCCGCCAGGCAGCACGAAATTACGGCGTCTTTATCGCGAACGAAGGAGTCAGCCAGAAAGCCGTAGCTCTCTTCGCCACCGCAGACAAATTTCCGGTACGGCTTCCTAGCGCCAGTCTCGTATTCTTCTATCCGTTGGCAGATCCATTTGAATCCTGTGAGCGTCTCATCACAACTAGCGCCGAATTCCTTGGCTAAATCTGCCTGTAAGTCAGTAGTGACTACGGTTTTTATCACTAGAGGGTGGGCGGGTAGACGCCCCAATTCCTTTTGTGAGCTGAGCACATAGTGATTGAGGAGGGCGCCTATCTGATTGCCATTGGGACGCACATACTCACCGTTGACCAGGATTTCCATGCCGATACGGTCACAGTCGGGGTCCGTCGCCAGCACCAAATCTGCTCCAAGTTTCCTCCCGAGGGCGCGAGCCATGTCCATAGCAGCGGGATTCTCGGGATTTGGGGACGCCACCGTTGGAAAGTTTCCGTCCGGCTTATCCTGTTCGGGGACTACGGTGACGTCCTTAAACCCATAGCGATTTAGCATTTCGACGACGGGGTAGCGACCGGCTCCGTGCAGCGGTGAATAGACAATCTTGAAGCCTTCGCGACCTTCTGGCCGAAGGGACAGAGCTAAAACTTTGGTGAAGTAGGCTTCGTCCAGTTCTGCGCCGATTTCTCGGACGAGGCCTTTAGCCAAAGCCTGGTCGTAAGGGAGTATTTTTACATCGCTGTAGTTCTTGATGGCGCTGTAGCGCTCGATAATGGCCTTGTCGTGCGGTGGCACCAGTTGACCGCCATCCTGCCAGTACACTTTGTAGCCGTTGTAGTCCGGCGGATTGTGGCTAGCGGTAACGCAAACACCAGCATGACAGCCGAAATGCCGTGTCATGAAAGACAGCATCGGCACAGGACGTAGCTCGCGGGTGATCAGAGCCTCTATGCCATAAGCCGCCATGACTTCAGCCGTGGCTTTGGCGAATTCACGCGAAAAACGACGGGAATCATGCGATATAGCGACCCTTAGCTTCTCGCCAGGAAATACCTTCTGCATGTGAGTCGCTAGTGCAGCACTAGCTTTACGCACGTTATAGATATTCATCCTGGCAGTCCCTGCTCCGAGGATGCCCCTCATGCCCCCGGTGCCGAACTCCAAGTCACGATAAAAACGGTCGGTTAGATCTTTTTGCTGATTACTAGCGATTAATCCGGCTACCTCAGATCTTGTCGATGCATCGAAAACATCGGCAGTGGCCCAGTAGTTAGCGCGCTCTAGAATCGTGGCATCGATAGTCATTGGCAAGTCCTCAGGTTGTAACGAGACTGCCAAAAGTTAATCAAATTCCCGACCAAGGCCAAGTTCTAATCATCTCATCTGCATTCGGATCGTGCGCTACCACTTGCGGGTAACACAGATAAAGGGCAATGCCTGGCCCGTGGAACCGGTGATGCCCACTCTGCAGGCGGCCTCCGAGTGGCAGCGTAGCTTCAATTTCGACCGTGGGCGTATTGAGCATGAGATTCGGCGCGAGGAACATCCTGCGCCGCGCCTCTAGCACGGAGGGATCACCGATAAACGATACGGCAAAGGCAGCATCGGTGGTGTTTATCTGCTCTATAGCGGTGTCGAGCACATCGTAGTCATAGATGGCCACATCGGGTGAGAATAATAAATTCCCCTGATAGGCCGTGCTATTGTCAAATCGACTTAGATAGTGAAGGCTTGGTGAGACGAAGTAGCCGCCGTCGCTTTCATTCATGGCTCGTCCCCAAAGCAGGGTGTTTTCCGCTTCTCGGTTTGCCATGGTTTGAAAGCGCAGATACTTTTCTAGCGCTTTCTCTGAATAGAGCGGACCCATAAAGATGTGGTCGTCGTTCTTACCCGCGTCATCAACATCGGTACGGCCGATTTTAACCGATTTGAACGCAGAGGTAGCAGCCTCGCAGAATTCATTAAGTAGCGACCTATAAACAAAAACTCGACTAGTCGAGGTGCAGCGTTGACCGGCCGTCTTCAGAGCTCCGTAGAGGACACATCGAACTGCCTGGTCGATATTAGCTGAAGAATGCACGATCACGGCGTTTTTCCCGCCTGACTGTAGCACTGTTTGACGCGTCATTTGACCGCGTGCTTCCTGCCGGATCAGATCACAATGTTCACGCGATCCAGTGTAGAGCACTGCACTAATGCGTTTATCGCCGATTAACTGTTTAAAGCTGCTGAAGTTGCCAAACACGACTTGCAACACGGCAGCTGGAATATTTTGTTGTTGCGCAAGTAGTGCAATCAGAAGGGAACTCAATAAGGCGTGCGTAGATGAATTCAGAATCAGCGGGCAGCCAGCTAATACCGAGGCGGCGAAATAGTAAACAAAACTGGTCATCGGTGTGGAAAAGGGTAGATATGCTGCAGTAACGCCAATTGGCAATAGCTCTGCCTTTACTCCTCGGTGGGGACCGGCCCCAAGCGGTGTGGTTAAACTTGCGAGCATGGACTCGCCGTGGTTGATCACCCAATCGAGATAATTTGCGCTGCTCCTAATGTCCTCGCTAGCTTCCCACTTGGGCTTGCCGGCTTCTAGCCTTAAAACTAGCTCCGCAGTTTGTTGGTAATCTACCAACGCCTGGCGGAACTTTTGTAAAATGTCCATGCGCTCAGACATGTTTAGAGCGGCGATAGACGTTCTTTCGCCATAGGCAAATTCAATGGCTTGTCCGATGGATTCCTTGTCGACCAGTACATCCATCAGTTTTTGGCCGTTATTCGGATTAAACGAAGATTTTTGAGTCGATCCGCGCCCTACCGGCAACCATTTACCAGCAACCCATTGTCCCGGCCAGATGAGTGGAAAATTGCGCTGCTCGAGCTGTTTTGTGAACTCTTGCATTAGCATATTCTTCCCCTTAGTTGGGCCCTGTGGGCCAAGACGGAGCGCTGGCTAAAGTATACCGCTAGCTTGCCCATTTGCTATACTAGAAGGATGCGTCAGATTAAGGAGAGCGAACGTGATAGAACCATTGGCGACGCCAAAAGTTAGCCAGGCGCCAAAAGTTAGCCAGGTGCCACTAGCAAATCCGCTAATGTCACGAGAGATAGCCTCCACGTGGCCCGATGGTTGGTACTTATATGAGAACGGCAAATTAAATGGCCCGCTGACCGCTTCTGATGCTTTTGCTCTGCCGCCGGAAACTGAAGGTGGCGTTCAACGCCTCGTCAGTCGCAAGGGATTCACCCAGTGGTATCCTTTAAGCGACTTGGCGCAGATTTTTCAACTTACCGCTGGAATGGAAAAAAAGCTCGAGGCTGCCACCAAAGCTACGAAAGCGGCGAAAGCCACGATGATCGCGCCGAAGCCTAGTGTGCGGACGAAGTCCGTTGGCCCGCGGTCAGCGTCGGCTCAAGTCGCATCTGGATTGTCTGAGACCTCCGCCTTGCGTAAGGCGGTTTCAGAATCTGCAGCACAGTCTGCCGCGCCGGCGTCACCGGTACCAAAAACAACCGCGAAGAAAGCTATCGTGCAAGAGTACTACCTTGCACGTAGTCGCCTCCGTCTCGGTCAGTTGCGCAGCCCGTGGGCAACGGCTGTTGGTAGCATGCCCCTGACTCTGGGGTCTTACTGGGCGTTTTGGTATGCTTCGACCCAGCGGGAGATCGAATTTCATACCCAGGGAGCAGTTGCTGCTCCGAAATGGCTAAAGACAGGCGCAGCTATGTCGCTGCTACCTATCGTTAACATTTGGTTTACTTATAAGCTTGCGGCAAAAGTTCGCGAGATGGAGTCGCAGAACAAATACGGCCACATCTCGCCGGCATTAGCTGCGGTGATGGCCATATTGCCGCCTCTGGCTCTTGGTTATCTGCAGAGCGCGTTAAACAGGCACTGGCTACTGCACGCTAAGCATCTCATTCTCAAAAGACGTGCGGAAGCTGCCGCAGCTGCGGCAGCTATGTAATTCGATTATCCGCGATTTCGACCGCCGCTAGGGCTGTTACGGCCAGGACGCTGATTGTCGCCACCACCGGGTCTTCTGCTGCGTTGGTCACCGCCGCCACCTGAGGAGCGCCGCTGTCCACCGCCGCGTTGCGGCAGTTCCGACTTGGGGGTCGGTGTAGTTTGTAGCATGGGAAACGGGTGATCTTTGACTACGGGAATACTTTTCTTGATCAACCGCTCGATGCCGATGATGTAGCTGCGCTCATCGACATCGCAGAACGAGACGGCGATGCCGGTATTGGCGGCGCGACCAGTTCGGCCGATGCGGTGGACATAAGTTTCAGCGACATTCGGTACATCGTAATTGATGACATGCGACACTTCTTCGATATCGATTCCGCGCGCAGCTAGATCACTTGCGACGAGAACTCGAGTGTTCCCGGTTTTGAAGTTGTTGAGTGCCCGCAGTCGTGCGCTTTGCGACTTGTTGCCGTGAATAGCCTCGGCCACGATTCCTGCCTCCGACACGAAAGTCGCTACTCGGTTGGCGACGGACTTGGTGCGGGTGAAGACGATCGCACGTTTAACGTCAGGGTTGGCGAGTACGTGCATGAGCAGATGCCGCTTATTCGTGCGGTCCACATAGTAAACAGACTGGTCAATCAGTTCGCTGGTCGAAGAGGTTGGGGTCACCGAGACGCGGGCCGGATCGCGCAGAATCTTATCCACTAGATCTTTAATCTCTGCCGGCATGGTGGCCGAGAACAGCAGATTTTGTCTTACTTTCGGTAACTTAGCGATGACTCGTTTGACATCGTTGATAAAGCCCATGTCCAACATGCGGTCGGCTTCATCGAGCACGAAGAGCTCGAGGGCGTCGAACGACACGCAGCCTTGTCCCATGAGATCCAAAAGACGTCCGGGAGTGGCGATCACAATGTCTGGCCGACGTTCGAGGGCACGCTTTTGCGGCTCAGCGCCAACGCCACCGAAGATCAGGGATCTATTTAACTGTAGGTAACGTCCATAGTCACGAAAGCTCTCATCGATCTGGGCCGCGAGCTCACGTGTGGGGGTCAGTATTAAGGCGCGGACACCACGGCGCCCCTCACCCAGGGCTAAACGCTGCAGGACCGGCAGAGCAAATGCTGCCGTTTTGCCTGTGCCTGTTTGGGCGCAGCCAAGTAGGTCGCGTCCATGCAAAACTGAGGGGATGGCGGCCGTCTGGATTGGCGTTGGCTGAGCATAACCTAGTTCGCCGACTGCTTTGAGCAAAGGCTCGATTAAGCCTAGCTCACGGAATGATTCGGTGCTGACTGGTCCGGAGGCCGCGTGTTGACCTGGGGTAGCGTCGCCGTTTTGGTTGTTCAGATTCTTAATAAAGCTAACGATCTTCTTCACTTAAACTCACTTTTCACAAATTCTGCCGTTATGAAACGCCGTTGGCTGCGGTTCGTTAAGATGCCGTGGGCGTGACTTTTTATATGTTGCTTCGGTATGTTACCGCCATGTCGGCGTTGCATTGGGGGTTGGCAAGACCGGAAGTTCGGCATATACCTAATCGACATATGTTGGAATCGCAAGCTTTTGCCACATCGTCACGTCCTCTATTGCGTCAGCTCCCGGCTACCGGGGAGGCTGTCGACAGCGGCGATCTGCTTGATAGGTTTCTGGTTTATGTCAAAGAGAAGGGTCTCGAACTCTATCCTGCGCAGGAGGAGGCGATCCTCGCTCTTTATGAGGGTCGTAACGTCATCCTGAACACCCCGACCGGTTCGGGTAAGTCGTTGGTGGCTACGGCTCTGCATTTTCACTCCCTTGCCCACGGCCGCAGGTCAGTTTACACCTGTCCGATTAAAGCTTTGGTGAATGAGAAGTTTCTCGCACTCTGTGCTGAGTTCGGGCCCGATGTCGTAGGTATGGCTACTGGCGATGCCACCGTAAACCGTGACGCGCCCATTTTGTGCTGTACGGCCGAAATCCTCGCTAACATGGCCCTCCGTGAGGGAGCATCAGCACCCGCACACGATGTCATCATGGATGAGTTTCATTACTATGCGGACCGGGATCGCGGAGTTGCTTGGCAGGTACCTTTACTAACTTTACCTTATTCCCGCTTTCTGCTCATGTCTGCGACTCTTGGGGATACTACGGTATTCGAGCAGGGGTTAAAGAAAGTTACCGATCTCGACACTATTGTGATTCGTTCGGTGCAAAGACCAGTGCCGCTTGATTTTATTTATCAGGAGACACCATTGCACGAGACCATTAAGAGTCTCGTGTTTGGAGGCAAGGCACCAGTTTACTTAGTCAGCTTCACCCAGAGAGAGTGTGCAGAAGAGGCACAAAACTTACTTTCGGTGGATATCTGCACGAAAGAAGAAAAAAGGCTCATCAGCGAGGCTCTCGTCGGTGTGCAGTTTTCCAGCCCCTACGGCAAGGAAGTACAAAAGATCCTTCGTCACGGCATAGGTTTGCATCATGCCGGGTTGTTGCCCAAATATCGCCTACTGGTGGAGCGTTTGGCACAGCAGAGTCTACTTAAGGTGATTTGCGGCACAGATACTTTGGGTGTCGGGGTTAATATCCCAATTCGCACGGTGCTCTTTACTAAACTTTGTAAGTATTCTGGGGACAAAACCGGAATTTTGAGTGTGCGTGATTTTCTGCAGATCAGCGGTCGCGCCGGTCGTAAAGGCTTTGACGATCGCGGCACCGTGGTTGTTCAGGCACCGCCACACGTCATTGAAAATCTGATGCTCGAGGCCAAGGCCGGTGGCGATGCAAAAAAGGCGCGTAAAATCGTCAAAAAGAAGCCACCGGAAAAAGGCTATGCTCACTGGGACGTAACTACCTTCAATAAGTTGCTAACGTCGCCGCCTGAACCATTGGTCTCACGCTTTCAAGTTACGCACGGCATGCTCCTCAATATTTTAAGCCGACCTTCGGACGGATGTCGGGCGATGAAGGAGTTAGTGCGCGGCTGTCATGAGGCAGTTACGGCTAAGCGGCAGCATACCCGCACCGCATTCCAGCTATTTCGGTCGTTGGTAGATCGCGGCATTGTCGAAATCTTACCGAAGCATAAGCGTGACGGTAGCAAGGTACGTGTCAATGTCGACCTGCAGGAAGACTTCTCTCTTAATCACGCTCTCTCGCTCTATCTGCTTGATACTATAAAGCTGCTGGATCGGGAGTCGCCGGACTACGCGCTTGATTTGCTCACTCTGATTGAATCGATCCTGGAAAATCCCGACTTGATTCTGCGCAAGCAGCTGGATCGGCTCAAAGGTCAGAAGCTTTATGAGTTGAAGTTAGCAGGTGTTGAATATGAGGAACGGATGGAAGAGCTCGAGAAGCTTGAGTATCCGAAGCCAAATCGCGAGTTCATTTACGAAACTTTCAACCGCTTTGCTGCGTCCCACCCCTGGGTAGGACAGGAAAATATTCGTCCTAAGAAAATTGCTCGAGACCTCTACGAACAGTTCATGACTTTTGAAGAGTACATCCGCGATCTCGAGTTGCAGAGAGTCGAAGGCTTGCTCCTCCGCTACCTCTCGGAGACGTACAAAGTTCTAGTGCAAACCGTACCAGAGAGCGAACGGACCGATGAGATCATCGCCATGATTGAATATTTTGGCGCCATGATTCGTGCGATTGACGCGAGTTTGCTTGAGGAGTGGGAGCGGATGCGCAAGCCCAAGTCTGCGGTCGCGCAGGCAGCGGCAGTTCCTGTGCAGAGCGCAGAGACTACGGACATTACGCGCAACAAGCGCGAGTTTACGGTGATGGTACGTAATGCGGTGTTCCGTCTACTACGGCTCATCGGTGGCCGGAATTATGAAGGAGCGCTTGCCGCTTTGGCGGTGGCAGTGCCCGACGAGTCGGGTGAGATCAAGAACTGGACTGCGGATGATCTCGGTGCTGCATTAGCAGCCTTCTACGAAGGGCACGCTTATATCGCGACGGATCATCAGGCACGCGATCCGCGTCACCTCACAATAAAGGTCGAGGCGGACAAGTGGGTGCTCGAACAGACCATCACCGATCCTGACCAGCATAACGACTGGATCATCAATCTAGTTGTCGATCTGCCGCTGTCAAAGTCGAGCGCCAACGTTGCGCTCGGTTTAGTCAGTTTACAGCCCCTGTAAATGACGGCACATCGAGTCGCAAGCTGCCTTCAGTGTCATCAAGATTGTAGTCGTAAAGAAGCAGAGTTGGTGGTTGGTACTCAGGATCCGAGCTGTTCAGGGCTATAGCTAATTTATGCCCGGCGGCTAATTTCCAAGCCGTGTGGTAGAGCTCGATTTTGAAGCTAAAGTGACCATCTGCCAATGCATCGCTCTCTGACCAAGTGTAGACGCCGTGGGTCATCAACTTACCATCACCATTTGCATCGACGTCGACCAAGTAGGCCACGACGAGGCCTTTTTTTGCCTTTGATTTAAGCGAAAGTTGCAAGGTTGCCACCCCGTATACAGTCGTATCGGTGGTGACAGGCTTCGCGGTGAAGGCGATGGCATAGGGACGTTTAAGGTGGCGTAAAGGTACTGAAACCGTTTTTAGATCGCGAAGATTCTCGAGGGCGCTTTTGAGTGGTATGCCCGAGATGATGCCAGATGGGTTCCATGGATAACTGACGACACTTAGGTCTGCATCGAGCCGTGACTCTTCAGCGGTTTGGGAGAGCTCGTAACCATCATTTGTCTGCTTTAGGTAGTACGTGGAAATTTTAGGCTCGCGCAGGGCGTTATCCCTAAACTCCAGGATTCCCTGCTGATTCTTATAGTTCACTCTGACGAGGCCATCTAGTTCACTGGGTTGGCCGTTTTTGACATAGGCGTCAAACCACTTGTGCACGCTAGCCCATGGTTCTTTGTTTGGTTCTTTTGTGGTCGTGATAGCTGCTGCCGCATGAAATCCGCGGTTGATTTGTAGATGTTTAGGACCTTGCAGTTTGCCGTAGAAGTCAAAGGCTTGGTTGACTGGAAATAAAGTGTCGTCGAGATCGTTTGCCAAGAAAATGGGTGGTCGTCTCTCGTTGATCTCTTTTAGGTGATATAGCGGTGAGGTTTTCTCCATCAGCTCTCTGGGCTCTGGTGGAGTTCCGTCGCGCCAATGCTCGAAGGCTTCTTCAATAATCGCGCTTGGTTTACCAAAGAGAGTGATAAGTGTCCCTAATACGATGTTCCACGCTAGGCGCTGAGTATGACCAAGTGCAGGGTGAACCATATTAGTCCAGCCGCTAAGGGCAGCGACGGCGCTAAGCCGGGGCTCGATAGCACTTAGCAGCATGGATAAACCACCGCCTTCAGAGATTCCAGTCACACCAATTCGGCCTGTTTTATAATGGCCAGTGACCCAATCAATGGCCTGCCGAACATCATTTGTTAGTAGTTCGTAATCGAGGCTGATTTTGCCGCCAGATGACTGCCATCCACGTGGGTCGTAAGAGAAGGTGCGATAGCCGTCTTCGGCGAAGGCTAAGGCCTGCGGTTTGTAAGTTTTAAAGGACTGGCCAAACGGGTTTAAAAAAAAGACCGTCGGAAATGAATCTGAAGGTGAGCTGCCACATGGTGAGATCACTTCACCATGCAAAGTGACACCGTCTGAAGTAGTGAAGGTAACGAGCTCTTCTTTAGGAGGGCACGGACTAGCGGAGTAGGCGGCATTGGCGCTGAAACTTGCCACAACCACCATTACCAGCAAGTTTACTTTCCTTAGGTACATCATGATCAGTACTCCGGCTGTGCCACGTCAGATCGCCTGAAGGCCAGTTTGTGCATCTAACAACGGTTAGCGTGTCTCAAGAAGTTAGGTGTCTTATAAACTGAGAAAAAATTTGCATCGGGGGGAAGCAGAACTAAATCCTACCTATAGAAGTCTCTATAGTACAGTCAATCGACCTTGGCTAGATGGCTCACTTGCCGACGCAAAAGTCGCCAAACACCTTATCTAGTACGTCTTCAGTGCCGACTTCACCGATGATTCCCTTAAGAGCTGACACCGCTTGCTGGAGTTCGAAGGCGAGCAGTTCTTCATAGGCACCGGCAGTGTCGGCGGCATTAAATTTTGCTAAACCTTCGGATGCATTGCGTAAAGCGTTGGCTTGCCGAGCCGAGGTGACGAACGCCTGCTCGCCCGTGAGGTGGCCCACGTGATTGTCCACTTGGGCAGTTAGTGCTGCCTTGAACTCAGCCATGCCGGCAGCCGTATGGGAGGAAATTCCGAGCCAATTATCCGGCCAACTTGGCTGAGCCAGGTCAACTTTGGTCGCAATACATAAATGTGAGCGCGGGCTCAACTCGGTAATCCACTGGTCAATTTGGGGCGTTGGATCAGTGAGCTGATCCGCAGGTACGAGGAACAAAACTAAATCGGCTTCTCTTGCCAGGCGACGAGCGGTCTCCACTCCCATAGCTTCGATTGGGTCGGTAGACTCGCGGATACCGGCCATATCGATCAGCCGCAGCAGTCTCCCCTCAATCAGGCAACTTTCCTCGAGATAATCACGGGTTGTGCCCGCAATGGCAGTGACGATGGCGCGTTCACGACCAAGCAATTCATTCATGAGGGTGGATTTCCCGGCATTTGGAGCGCCAAACAAAGCCACAGTGAGCCCCTGACTCGCAACGCGTCCGTCATCGTAGCTGCCGATCAAAGTTTTAATCGCTGCGCTGGCTTGGTTCACTCGTTGCCGCACCGGATCTAGATTTAAGTGTGCGGTGTCGCCCTCGTCCGGGAAGTCTATTTGCGCAGCTAGGTAAGCAAGTGCCCCAATTAGGATGGTCCGGAGCTCATCGATGGCAGCCCGTAACCGTCCTGTCGTCAGGTGTCTTGCTGCGAGCCATTGTTGATGGGACTGGGCATCTACAAGCGCCTTGATACCCTCCGCTTCGGTGAGGTCAAGCTTGCCGTTGAGAAAGGCCCGGCGGGTGAACTCGCCCGGCTCCGCCGCTCGGATCCCGTGCCGATATAACAATTCTAAAATGCGGCGGACCACATATGGCCCACCGTGGCAGTGGATCTCGGCACTGTCTTCGCCAGTGTATGAGCGTGGTCCCCGAAAGAACACAACCATAGCGTCATCGATGAGCTCTTTAGACTCCGGATCAACGACTGAAGTCAGGCGCAGCTCTCTGTGAGGCCAATCTTGCTCAGCTGATGCAGCTAGGCAGGGGCGCAGGAGTTTGTGACACCCCGCCCCTGAAATGCGAATCATTGCGACTGCCGACGCCCCAGGCCCGGTCGCCAGCGCGGCGATAGGCTGGGCTGCAAGCACGCTTTCATTCACTCTTCGTAGATCTCCGGTTCGCCTGTGTACTGGCCGTCTTTGTGCGGCAAGATCATCAGTTTGCGATTCGGTCCTGAACCAATAGACTTGGTGTAGACGCGATCGTCTTTGTCGAGTGCCATGTGAATGATCTTGCGATCATAGGAGCTCTTGTAGTTCAAGACAATCGGGCGTTTGTTCTCGAAAACCTTCGCCGAGAGATCGTGAGCCATCTGAATCAGCTCGTCTTCACGCTTGCGACGCAGGCCACTTACATCAACAAAAATGCGGAACGGCAACTCTTGTCTTAGGTGGCGTGGCTTCTTCCGGAGGATATGCTCTAGAGCTTCGGCCAGCTTGCTGTTCTTGTTGATTTGCTGCGCGATGTATTCGTGCTCGATGTTGAGCATCAGGCGTCCGTCCTCGGCGATAGCCGAGACCTGTACTGGTTCGCCAGCGATTCGGCTACAGATACCAACGCAGAACTCGCGCAACTCCTCTGTTAGGGCGACTACTTGTGCCTCGGTGAGGGGCTCGGCTTTGGCTCCGGAGAAGGATTCTTCGTCATCGTAAGAACGCTCCCTTTCGACATGCCGCTCGCGGCTTGGAGCTCGCTCACTACGACGGGAATTTTGCCTAGACTGCTGTGGTGTTCGTTTGGCCCAGGCTTGGATCACCACAACTGGGCTTTTAAAGAACGAGAGCAGGCCACGCGCTGTCTCTTCTTTAACAACTTTGTATTCCACTTCGTCTTGGGTCAGTCCTAACGTCCCGGCTGCTTTAACTAGCGCTTGCTCTAGTGATTTCGCTTCGACGGTTACTGGTCCGGTGGCATTAACGGATGATTTCAGATTGTTATTCATCCTGTCTCCTTTTTAACGCATGTTTGGCTCGAGTCTATCCAACCGGTGGTACAGCCACTTTTGTTGAGCAATCCCAATTACGGTATTGGTCAACATATAGAGTGTCAGTCCGGCTGGTAGAGTCAGCATCATGACTGTGAACATTATTGGCATAAGCATCAAAATTTTCTCTTGAGTTTTATCCATTCCAGAAGTCGGGGTCAACTTTTGTTGCACGAACATGGCAACTCCCATCAATAATGGGGTCACAAAGTACGGGTCCATCGCTGACAAATCTTGAATCCAGAGCCCAAAAGACGCATGTCTCAGGCTGATCGATGTCTGGAGTACCTGGTAGAAGGCAAAGAATACGGGGATCTGCGGCAGAACTGGTAGGCAGCCCTTCATCGGGTTGATTTTGTTAGCTCCCATGAACTTCATTAGTTCTTGTTGCTGTCTGGCTCGGTCGTCCTTAAATTTTTCTTTGATAGCTGCCATCTGGGGGTTCAGCTTCTTCATCTTGTGCATCGATATCGTCGAAGCACGCACCAAGGGGTAGAAGAGTAGCTTGAGGCAGATAGTTAGCAGAATAATGGCCAGGCCGTAGTTGCGGGTGACCTTTTCGAAGCCTTCGATCACAATTAAAAGGGGGCGAGCGATAAAGCTAAATGTGCCTAGATGCATGGCACTGGTTAGATCGGCGCCTTGAGCCTGCAGAATGCCAAGCTCTTTAGGGCCGGCGTAAAACGTATAGTCTAAATTTACTGTCTCGCCCGGTTTTACCGTGCCTTGGCGATCGTAGTTGACGAGGCTTAGAGTACATCCAGATGCGCTACCTTTGCCGTGATCAAGTCGCAAGCTGCTAGTCTTTGCTTTTGATTGGAATACGGTCAGGAAGTAGTGGCGGTCGATACCGGCAAAGCGGACGGGTACGCCGTCGAACCGTGGTGCTTCTTTGTCATCAGTGCAGAATTTTTCGATATCTAGCCAGTCGGTGCTGTCGTCTGCGTTGTAAATTAGCTGGTCGCGTTCTCTGACCGTGCCAGGGATAATACCCAGTACGCTTGGCGACTTCTTGTGCAGGATGCTTTCGGTTAAAAGCAGGCCGCTAGTCAGTTCTGCAGGCTGGGTGCCGATGTTGGTGAAGCTTACCTTCAGCTCGAGGCCATATCCCGACTTAGGGACGGTAAATGTCTGGCTGAGGCGGAAGCCACCTGCATCGCGAAAAAATGTGATGGCCTGGTCTTTGCGCTCAGCCTGAAATACGTCTTTCGACGGATCGGTGTTTTTCGGCTCGATGGTCGCTTGGAGTGCCATGGGGCTATCGAGCAGGTCGGCAAATCCCGCTTCCGCTCGGTTATCGCTTTTAAAGTCGCGTAGCTTGATGCTGGCAAAGCCGCCCAATTCTTGCGAAAATTGATAGATGACTTTGTCATTCTCGATGGTCAAATCAGCTGCGCTTAACTTGGCTACCGATGCATTTGTTGAGCTAGCAGCAACAGTGGCCGAGGCCTCTGTTTTACTGCCGGATGCGGCGCCATCCACTGCCGGTGTCGTGGTATTCGGACCTGCAGTCTGGCTTTGCTGGTTCGTTGCGGCTGTGCGTTGGGAGTGAGGGTATTTAGTATTTAGGTACTGTGTATAGACCAAGTAGAACGCAATGCAGAGTACGGCAGCTAGAACGGAACGATGGTCGATCTTATTCACGGTAGGTCGATTCCCCCAGGGTGTAACGGGTGGCAGCGCAACAAGCGGCCGCCAATCTTCTTCAGCGCAACAGTCAGCGGATAGGCTGACAGACAATCTTTAGCGTATTGCGAGCAACTCGGATAGAACCGACAACGGGGTCCGAGTAACTTCGACAAGGTATTCTGATATAGCACAATCAGTCCTGTTAGCAGCCAGAGGATTGATCGTTGCCACGATTGCTTGGGCAATGTCATGCCTCAAGCTGACGCTTCAGTCGGCGCAAGCCCAGTTGTAGGGCATCTGCCATCTCAGCACTGGAAGCCTGTGCGGCGCTGGCACGGGCTACAACGATCAGGTCAGTCGACCATAAAGAGGCAAACTGCGCCAACTCTGGTCGCAGTAGGCGATAAGCCTCTCTCAGGTAGCGTTTGACGCGGTTCCTGACGACTGCATTGCCGACCTTGCGCGAGACCACGAGGCCAACCCTGCCCCCACAGTCCAGGGGGGCAGCTTCCGGCTCTGAGCGTTGCCTAAGGTAGAGGACAACGCTCTCGCTTACCACCTTACGGCCGTCGTCGAAAGTTCGCCGAAAGTCGATTTGGTGATGCAAGCGAACGGATTTTGGGAAGGCGTTCACTATAAAAACGTCAGTATTTATTTGCTGTAAGCGCTAACGGCGATGCGTTTGCGACCTTTGGAGCGGCGCAGTCTTAAGACGTTGCGGCCACCTGGAGTTGCCATCCGGGCGCGAAAGCCATGGGTACGGAGGCGTTTGATGTTGCTTGGTTGAAATGTGCGTTTCATCGGACGGTCCCTTCAAATCTGCTTCGGTAAGCCGCAGGACCATACCAAACCATTTTGCGGAAAGCAATCGTCGCTATTATTTTGCTGGTTGTCTGATATTTAAAACCAGCATTTTATCATTTCCGGCAGAAGACCCAAGTTGTTAAGCCTTCTTTTAGCACTGGGTTCAAATCTGGTTGCCTGACGCTGAACTTAACCTGTTTGTCCTTGAAAGAGGCTGGGGTAACCGTGACTGTCTCGAATTGTAAAATTAAGTCAGTGAATAAGCCGGCTTCATTTTTCTGTAGAGTTCCCCGGGCGATAACGGTGCCCACGGCAGTGGGTCCTGAGAACCAGCCGGATCCAGGTAATTGCGTGGCTGCCCGAATCAGGGCCTGGGCTGTGCCCTCGGCAAACTCCACCGTTATATCGCCAAAGGGCCTTCTTTGGTTATTCTGTGTGACACTCCACGTACCCCCAAATTGTTCACGCCACAGGTCGAGTTGGGCGGTGGTGACCGGTTTTTTTAATCCGATGGTGTAAGAAATCGAGACACCTTGAACGTTCTTATCGAACACAAACTGAACTTTAGCCCCGTTTTGCATCTTCGATTTTTCGATAGCGAGGACAGCATCCGCATCGGGGTCGTCAACAGGATAGCTCGGCTGAGCAGGTAGTGCTTTTCCTTCATTATCCGTCACGCGCCACTCGTGGGCCTGGAAGGACTTCAGAGGCATCTTTTTCTTTTCTGAGTTCATGACCTTACAACCAACTGCGTACTTGTCTTCCGATCCAGTTGGGAGTTTGGTGTATTCCGCACAAGTCAAATAGGCACCGGCGACGCTTTGAGGTTGTGGGGCTTTGTCTGATTCGGGGTCCCTAGCGCTAGTAGGGCCTAAGTCAACTTTAGTAGCGGAACTTTGTTCGCTACCAATGGACGTCTGGCCGCAACCCTCCGTCAAAACAAAGCAACTAGCTAAGGACATTAGTATTGTGCAAGTTTTATGCAACATGTTCTATCCCCCTGTATTTAGCTCATCGGTCCCGGTCCCGGGAATCTTTAACAGCATCGGTAAGTGGCTTTAATTAATGAGAAATAGCACCGCTTTAATTGGCGAATAAAAATCTGATATTCACGCTGCGTCATAACATAATGTTATATAAGTATTAATTTTTTATTAAAATTTTTTAATAAAAATTGATTATATTTTATAAAATCATTATAATCACAAATTCGAGCTATGACCCCCCTCTTTGCCATGCAGGTGACTGTATGCGACTGCCTAAATTGACTGGATTTGTGGTGGTGTTGGGATGTTGGGCGAGCAGTGCTCAGGCTGCGATGCCGAAGTTGCAGCTCAGGCCCGCCATTCCGCAAGGGTACGCAGGCGAGATCCTGCGGCTGCGGGTGACATTGCCCTGCGGTAGCAAGTATTACGGCCTGGTGGCCCTTGAAGATAAAAAGTCTGGTGTCCTGGAAGTTGCGGCGGCAGTCACCGAGGCCTCCGTCTTGTGCACTTCGATGCCTGAGACTGTAGAAGTCGGAGTTGAGTTCCTAGCTACTAGGTCTTTCAAGAAGATCGCTCCCATGGCTGTGAATGCGGGCATGCGAGTGTCGACAGTTCCTGTCGAGGAAGTGCGTTTAGTCGCAAGTGGCGTAAAGCGTAACTTGTATGCGGTCTATACCCGGCGTTGTGGGCGTGATCTGGGTACGCTAGTCCACCGCGTAGGTCGTCACCAATTGGAAGTTGCCATGATTGAGGACGTCGCCAGTCGCGAGCGGACCATCTCTTGTATAGCTGCACCGAAGCCTCATCATCTAAAGGTTCTCGGTCACAACGGCGACTTTAGCGTGCGGCCGTTACCAGATCGGTCTAAGTCGCTCGCACGTGTGTTTACTCTTCAATTAGCGCCAGTGCGCTCGCTGTCCGCGAATGGGTCGGCGCTTAGCTTGGAATATCAGCGTCAATGTAACGAGGCTCCACTTGGGGTGGTCTTGGGCTCATCGGCTAGCGGTGAGGCGCACGTCGGCATGTTGGTGGCGCGCTTTCCTAATGTGCATTGTCCTGATGAGCTAGCTAAGCCCGTCTGGGTGAGGACTGCTGAGGCAGCTCTTAACTTACCTAGTCAAACAGCTCTGCTACCGATCGCGCCTGCCGCCAACGAAGCTCTCCAGCTAAGCGCGCCTAGCTCTTTAAACTTGGCTTATCGGGCTGACCGTGTGGTCTTACACATTGAGTATATTGATAGTTGTAGCATGCCATATGCTGTTTACGCGCACGATGCACAAGGCTTGCTCTCCGTTGGCGTACTGTCCATAGATAGAGATAGGGCGAAGTTGAGTGCTGCTGTGAGCGGCAGAGCTTGCGCACGGTCGCCAAATATTTTGTCCATCGTGCAACCATTCGTAGCGGTGGGGGTGAAGGCAGATCAGGTTTATCCACTGCGGGTTAGGGGACTTTGAGAGCCAAACATCTGTCAGACTTCGTGGATCCGTGTAAAATCGGAGGATGGAGTCGACATGCTAAGCACGATTGAATTAAGTAGCGCCGCAATACGTCACAACTACCATCTGTTTTGCCGCCTTGCCGGCAAAGAGCGCGTAGCCCCTGTGCTCAAATCTAACGCTTATGGTCACGGCCTTGCCGAGGTCTATCAAGTCTTAGCCAGCGAGTCGCCAGCTTGGATTTGTGTCAACTATGTTGCGGAGGGGGCAAAGCTACGCGGTTTTGGCTACAGTGGGCGGATTTTAGTGGTAGGGCCAGCGGTAGCGCGCGAGATTCCGTTGGCAAGTGCCCTCGACTTAGATTTGGTCTTGGGTAATCAGGCGGTATTAGATGCTTGGCTTCAGGCCGGCGCTCCGGGGCGCATTCATATTAAATTCGACACTGGTATGTCGCGGCAGGGATTTGCCCTGAGCGAGGCCGCAGTGGTGGCGCAGCTTTTGGATCCTCATCGTGCCAAAATCGTTGGTCTTTGCACTCACTTTGCCAACGTCGAGGATGTCACCGATCACGGTTACGCAACCAAGCAGCTCGAAATCTTTAAGCGGGCCGCTCAGGTTTTTGCTGATGCTGGTTTTCAACTCATGCTTCACGCCGCGTCTAGTGCATCCGCGTTGATTATGACAAAAAGTTATTTTGACCTAGTGCGCGTAGGCATTTCGCTTTATGGGTCTTGGCCATCACCTCTGACGCGGGTGTCCTATTTGCAGCTGCAAAATCAGGTGCTGGACCTGCAGCCGGTGCTTTCTTGGCGGACCGAAGTGACCACGGTCAAGCCTGTGGACGCGGGGCAATTTATCGGTTACGGCTGCACCTTTCGCGCTATTCGCGATATGCGCGTGGCCGTGCTGCCGGTGGGTTATTACGAGGGATATCCGCGTATTGCTGGGGAAGCTGCCAGTTATGTGCTGATTCGGGGCGCTCGCTGTCCCATAGTCGGCCGTATCTGCATGAATATGATGATGGTGGATACGACACATTTGCCGACAGTCGAGGTCGGTGATCAGGTGACGTTAATCGGCACTGATGGTAATGACGAGGTTTCGGCACAGGATTTGGCCGGGTGGGCGCGCACGATTCACTACGAGTTGCTCACCAGGCTGCATTCGGATATTCCGCGTCAGTTGGTTTGATCAAATTTGGTCACGAGAAGTTATTTGAAAGGAGTCCTTGTGGACATCTTGTCTCATTTCCAGATGTACGATTACCGGGCCCGCTGCGCTATTGCAGTGACGACAGAAATTGTGCGGGAAATTCAGCGTCGGCATCAGCTAGACCCCTTGACTACTATCGCTATCGGGCGTGCAGTAAGCTGTACGGCTTTGCTAGCATCCACTCTTAAGTCTGGTAGGGAGTATGTACATACTACCTTCGCCGGTGAGGACGGGGCGCTTTCTAAGGTCATTGCTGAGTGTGACGGGGACGGTCACTGCCGAGGTTACACGGTGCCGCCTCGCTTAGTGGAAGTACTTGATGAAGGGGGCATTGTCCCGGAGTCGGTAGGCGAGGCTCTTGGCGGTACCGGCATACTTACAGTCACCCGTGGGTTGTCTATGGAACACGGTGGGCCGTATAACGCGATGTGCGCCCTGCAAAATGGCGAGATCGCTGCCGACATCGCTCGCTACCTCACTGATTCTGAACAAATACCATCTGCTGTAGCGGCGGGTGTCAAACTAGCACCGGATGGCTCAGTGCTGGCTGCCGGTGGCGTGCTAGTACAAAAACTGGGCGGCGCCGTGCTAGATGAGGCTGAGTTGGCCGCCATTGAAGAGCGGATGCAGAAATCCCTTGGGCTTTCTGATCGCCTTGCAGCAGGTCAGTCCGCCGACGAGATCGTCGCATTTTTGCAGGGCCAATCCGGCGGTTTTGGCTTGCTGATGACCCGCCCATTAAAGTTTCAGTGCACGTGCTCCAGGGACAAGATGATGCTGGCTTTGACGGCCCTAGGGGAAGATCAGCTGAAAGATATTTTGCAAGAGACGGGTAAGCTGGCGGTGCGTTGCCAATACTGCGCTGAGGAGCAGGACTTCAAGCTGTCAGAGGTGATCAAGCATTAAAAGTCCAGGGCTAGATCTTCGTATATAGGCCGATTCGGGTGCCGTCCGGGTCTTCGCACTGATAGATGGTGCCGTAGCCCGGGAGCTTGGTCGGCCCGATGATCCGGCGGCCGCCGTGTGCTTCGACCTGGCGCAGGACAGCTTCGGCATCATCGACCGCAAAATAAGGCACTAAATTATTTTCGGATTTTAGTGACTTGCGGCCTGGGCGAAGGCTGATTCCAAAGGTGCAGTCTGGCGGTACTTCTAAGACTACCAGTTCATGCATCTCGGCGGGTGCCGGGCGCCACCCCAGTGCTTCTGAATAAAAGTTCACTGCGCGCGCAAGATCACTCACTTGGATTTCAATCTGGCACAGGCGAGTTGGATTAACGAGCGCGGCTGTCATTGCCGAACTTCGAGCCTCTTATCTTTGTTAACGAAGAGAGTGCCGACAACCTGTCCGTTGGGAAAACGTTCGGCCTGTTTAAGTTGCCAACCATGTTTCAGGAAGGCTTCGATCACAGAGCGGCGAATGCGGGTATTGTCTGGGCTTTCGTCGCCAATAAAATGCTCCAAATAGCCCGGTACTGCCGGATCATCTTGCTCGATGAGAACTTCTGTCGAGGCGAAGCGCACGCGCTCATCTGGATCGACTAAAAAGTGCGCTAACTTGTCGCTGAAGTCGGGGAGCTTATAATCGATCATGTAGCACAAGATATCGTAATTCTTATCAACTTTGGCTTGGTCGAAGCGCACATCGTCAAAATCCAAGGCGCTTTTAAGAATCTCAATCACTTGGACCTCGTCGCCAAGGGCCTTCAGTACTTTGATGGGCCAAGCGATCCGATTAGTCACTAAGAGATGTTCGCGGACGTGCGGTAGGGCATCTTGGCCGAAGGCAATGATGCCTGCCATGGAAGATTCTTTCTCGCGGGTATCGTTGATGCCGTGTTCTAGGCTGTATTCGAAGCGTTGCAGTAAGGCTGGCACTGCTGTATGGGGATCATCTAAGCCTTTGAAGTAGTCTATCGCCGATTGGCGATCTTCTTTGATCGCCTTTGAGTTTTTAATAGTGTTCAGGGACTTGCTGATTTTGCGGTCGTCACGCTGCTTGCGGTAATCTTTGAAACGATCGAATAAACCCACGACTGCATCCTTTTTTGGCATACTCAGACCCGCTTACTTTAGTCTCATCTTTCTGTCCTGCATAGGTTTTTCTCGTGCTGACATACCTATGGCAGGAGTGTGCAACAGCATGACGCGGTCGTCGCAATTATGTTATGTCTAGGATTCGAGCAACATAAGGAACAGAGGGAGTACATCCGTGGCGTCGAGCCAAATGACGAAGCCTACCGTGGATGACTTGAGCGTATTGGGAGTTGCTGGCTTAGTGTTAGCAGCGGGTAAAGGCACGCGCATGAAAAGCTCGCTGCCTAAGGTGCTGCATCCCGTGGCGGGACGTCCCATGCTTGATTGGACGCTGACGACTCTGGCCCGTATCGGGGTGAAATCTGTGGGTGTGGTGGTGAGCGATGACCAACCAAATCTACTTTCTTTTTTGAATCAGCGTAAAGAACTCTGCGTTGCCGTGCAGAAAAATCGCCAGGGTACCGGGGACGCCGTTGCGGCAGCGACAGCTTTATTCGCCGGTGTTAAGCCCCCACCATATGCAGCCGGGCACAAAGTCCAGGGCTCTCCGATAACCTGCGATTATATTTTAATCATGGCGGGTGACGTGCCGGCAGTACAGTCGGAGTCATTACTTGATTTCGTTCGAGATGCGCGAGAACACTCCGCTGATCTGGCAGTGTTGGGTATGCGAGTGCCGAAGCCTCGCGGTTATGGCCGCATGGTGACGCGCGATAGCGAGTTATTAGCAATTGTTGAAGAGAAAGATGCCGATGCGGCAACTCGGTCGATTAATTTGTGCAATACGGGCATCATATTTGCTCGCGCCGACGTTTTGTTCGCAGCTCTGCAATTACTGACACCAAACAATGCGCAGAATGAATACTACCTAACTGACTGCGTTCAGCATGCGGGGACACTCGGCTTTCGCGTGTGCGCTCATGAGGCTGCCGACTGGCAGGAGTTTGGCGGTGTGAACGATCGGGCGCAGCTAGCTGATGCTGAGTCGTGGTTAATGGCGCGCAAGCGGCGAGAGCTGATGCTAAGCGGTGTCACTCTGCGGCTCTCGGACTCTATATATATCGAAGAAGACGTCGTAATCGGTGCCGATTCTATTATTGAGTCAGGTTGTCATCTGTCTGGCAAGACGAAGGTTGGATCTGGCTGTGTGATTGGTGCAGGTTCTGTTCTTAAAAACACGGTGGTAGCATCTGGCGAACGGGTCCCACCGCTATCGGTACTTATTAGCTAAAAAGGATTTAGGCTATGTGCGGCATTGTCGGCTACATCGGTAAACAAAAGTGCGTAGACATCCTTTTTGACGGTCTGTCTCGGTTGGAGTATCGAGGCTATGATTCAGCGGGTATCGCTGTGATTGATGGTTCCGAAATCGGCGTTGTTAAGGCCGAAGGCAAGCTGAGCCAACTTAAGCCTCTACTCAGCGAGCTTCCTGCAGGCGCCACACGCGGTATTGGACACACCCGCTGGGCTACGCACGGTGCCCCAAACACAACCAATGCCCATCCTCACGCGCATGCCAACGTAGCTTTGGTCCACAATGGAATCATCGAGAACTATATTGAATTAAAAAAGCAATTGATCGGCGAGGGTGTGACGTTTCAATCGGAAACCGATACCGAGGTCGCACTGCATTTATTCGTCCGGGAATTAGGCCGGCATAAGACGCCGTTCAAAGCCATTATGGCCATGATACCGCAGTTAAAGGGAGCTTTTTCCCTGGGGATTTTAGTTGGCAACGAGCCCGATGCAGTTTACGTGGTCAAGCAAGGATCGCCGCTGGTGATTGGCGCAGGTCGCAATGAAAACTTTTTTGCCAGCGATGCTATGGCGATTGTACGTCATACAACTAGGGCGCATTTCTTGAATGACGGAGAGGTCGGACGGATCACAGAGCAAGGCGTGGAGATCTGGGATTTTTCCGGAAACGTCGTTGCTCCGCATTTCGTCGAGCTAGATATTTCGAGCGCTAGTACCGAAAAGCTTGGCTTCAAGCACTTCATGCTTAAAGAAATTCATGAGCAGCCCCGCGTGTTCTCGGGCATGCTTAAGCGCCTGATTGATTTAGACTCGGGGATTCCGAATGATGAGGAGCTTGGCTTATCTAAGCTGGACCTTAGCCGGATCGACAATATATGTATGGTTGCCTGTGGTACGGCGTACTATTCGGCTCTACTTGGCAAGTACTATCTTGAGCCAGCTGTTCAGCTGCCGGTCAACGTAGAGCTCGCCAGCGAATTTCGCTATCGCCAGCCTTGGCTTAGCAAAAATACGTTATTCATAGCTGTGTCACAGTCTGGTGAAACAGCCGATACCCTAGCGACAGTTAAGCAGGCTAAGGAACACGGTTGCCAAGTGCTGGCCGTATGTAATGTTAAGATGTCATCGATCGCTCGCGAGGCAAACGTGACCTTGCATATGGATGCAGGTCCCGAAATAGGCGTGGCGTCGACTAAGGCCTTCACAGCCATGCTTCTGGCGCATTATTTGCTATCATTGGGACTGGGATATAAGCGTAAAACCTTAACCATCTCGGATTTAAAAAAGGCCGCCGTTCTTCTGAAAACGCTGCCGGCGCGCATGGATCAGGCGATCGATGGCAAGGTAGCGATCGAGCAGCTCGCCGCGAAATATTACGAGGCCTCCAACTTTATATTCATGGGTCGAGGGACTAGCTACCCTATCGCGCTAGAAGGCGCACTCAAACTCAAAGAAATTTCTTATATTCATGCCGAGGGCTACGCAGGCGGTGAACTTAAACACGGTCCGATCGCTCTAATCGATCGTCATATGCCCGTGGTGGCTATCGCACCGCAAGATGTCTACCTGGAAAAGATGCTGTCCAATATCGAAGAGGTAAAGGCGCGGCAGGGTCGAATTATCGCTGTCGGAGATCAGGATGACCAACACCTGCGTCGTCTGGCTGATGATTTCATAGTATGTCCGCATATAGCCGATGCTGGACTGCAAGCGATGTTGTCGGTGGTATGCTTGCAGCTTTTGTCTTATTACGTAGCAGTGAAGCGAGGCACCGATGTAGATCAGCCGCGCAATTTAGCAAAATCGGTGACTGTGGAGTGAGCAAGCATTGGACCAGTTGACGACACAGGTATCCGGATTAGAGACGCGGGACGATCTCGGTGGTGGCACGGTGAAAAAAAACGGCGAGCGGCGGGGGGAGAAGCTTCTTGCTGGACTAAATGATGTCCAGCGGCAGGCCGCCTCTCATTTAGACGGGCCTTTGGTGGTGTTTGCGGGTGCTGGTAGCGGGAAGACCAGGATCATCACTCATCGGATTGCCTGGCTGATCGAACAAGGTGTCAAGCCTTGGGAAATTTTGGCGGTTACTTTTACTAATAAAGCCGCATTGGAGATGCGGAACCGCGTCGCGGCCCTCACCCCTCAGGGTAGTCGCTGTCTGATTGCTACATTCCATTCTGCCTGTGCAAGGTGGTTGCGGGAGTTTGCGCCTGAGCTTGGGTTCACATCGGATTTTACGATCTATGATGATGCCGATCAGTTGACTGCTTTGAAGAAGATACTGACCGAATTAAATGTAAAGTTAGATGAAGAGAACACGGCTCAGGAATATCGTGCATCTATCAATCGCGTAAAGACTATGGCTATGTTGCCTAGTGATGACCGTTTAGCTCGGGAATACGGGGACCAGATGCCGCCGGTTGGCATGCAGGTTTACAAGCGTTATCAGGAATATCTTGCGGCATGCAACGCGATGGACTTCGGTGATCTCATCATGAACGTGCTGCTGCTCCTACGACGTAACGCGACGGTTCGTGATGTGTTGCAGCATCGCTATCGTTATCTTTTAGTTGATGAGTATCAGGATACCAATCGGACACAGTTTGAGCTGATTTCGCACCTATCTGATAAGCATAAGAATTTGTTTGTGGTCGGTGACGATGATCAGTCGATATATAGTTGGCGCGGCGCTGTCCCATCAAACATTATTGATTTTGATAAGGTCCACCCTAATGCCGTCAAAATCACGATGGAGCAAAATTACCGTTGCAGTAGCAATATTGTTGATGCCGCGAGTTCGATGATTCAGAACAACAAAAGACGTGTTTCTAAAAAGTTATTTACGAATAATCCAGCCGGTGAATTGATCAACTATCGCCTTGAGACCGATAATGAAATCGAGGCATGGTGGGTCATTGGATCGATTAAGGACGAATTAGACCGGTATCCTCTGTCTGAGATCGCGATTTTTTATCGGACAAATAGTCAGTCTCGCATGCTCGAAGATGCGCTAAGGCGTGAGAATTTGCCTTACCAGATCTATGGCACGGTGCGTTTTTACGACCGAGCTGAGATCAAGGATTTGATGTCTTATTTTCGCGTACTAATAAATCCGAACGATGACGTCAGCGTAAAGCGCATACTGAACACCCCGACTCGTGGTATTGGAAAAAAAGCCGAAGCAACGCTTGAGGCGGAAGCATCACGCCGCGGCCTTCCCCTGTGGCCAACGATCGAGGCACTAATTGCCGAGGGCGAAAAGCTAGCGGCGAAGTTTAGTGCATTTGCTGCTCTTATGAACAAACTGCGCCGAGAATTACTTGTGGCTCCTCTCGACGAAGTCGTTGAAAAGTTACTCGCCGCTACTCGTTATATCGAGCATGTGGAAAAGAAATTTCCCGAGCAAGCACTAGACAAGGTCGAAAACATACACGAGCTTGGCTCTGCCATCGCTGATTTTGCCGCGGCCTATCCAGATGCGAACATTGCTGAATGGTTGCAGACGGTAACCTTAGTGAGCTCAGAGGTCGAGGCTAAGGGCGGTGTGTCGCTCATGAGTTTGCATATGGCGAAAGGCCTCGAGTTTCCTCGGGTTTATATCGTCGGACTTGAAGAGGGTCTGCTGCCTCACCGCAACAGTAGCGATGACGAGGACAGTATCGAGGAGGAGCGCCGGCTCTTTTACGTCGGAATGACGCGGGCGAAGCAAAAGTTGTCCTTATGTGGTGCATATCGACGTCGTACCTACAATCAGTGGTCGTCAAACCGTCCATCACGTTTTTTGACAGAGATTCCGCTTGAATATTTCGCGCCGGTTACTGAAGTAGAGTCGGCACTCATCGGTGGTCAAGCGGGTTCTTTGGGTTATACAGATGGGCCGCGATATGATTACTCAGATCATGACGCAAGTCCTATCACACACGTAGCAATAGGGCAGAATGTGCGACACCCGACCTATGGTCAGGGTGTCGTCGAGCAGATTGCCGAGGAATTTGGCCTGATCAAGGCTGTAGTCCGCTTTGCAGAATTCGGTATGCGCAAAGTTGCCTTGAAACACTTATCGTAATGATTAGCTGGCGCCTTTGGCGACGCCAGCGACTCTTTAGGTGCCGGGACAGGTAGCCGATGGAGTGTAGTCCAGAACGCATATCGAGCTGTCGCTGAAATCCGCACTGTCTTTGGCTAACGTCAAAGGCCCCTTGCAGAACTTCGTACCATAGCCAGCTGTGCTGCATTTAGGAATCGCTAGAAGACAAGCCACAGTCCGCTGGGAGTCTTGGTAGCCCAGCCAAACCCCATTTGAAAGGAACGGCGGTCCATAGCCGCCTCCAAAATGCTCGGTATTGTACCTGTCGCAATTTGACAGGTTCGAAGTAGGGGGGGCTGGCGCCGGAGTTGGCGATGGCGATGGCGATGGCGACGTAGGGCTCGCTATGCCACTCCCAGTGTTTGTATTGGCATTGGCATTCCCGGCACCACTGGGGGAGCTGCTGGATGGCGATCCGCCAAAAGGATCACTTGAGTCCGGATTATCCTTTTTGTACGTACCGAATGGATCCTTGGAGTTCTGACTAATCGGTGGGGCGCCTGGCGATGGTGCCGAGGGTGGTGTTGGGGAGACTTCAATGGTCTGCCCAGACCGCCCCTTACAGGAGACGGTAAAGCTGAAAACAAGGGTCAATGCTTGAATCATTGCGGATATTTTGCGGAACTTAATCAACACACTTCACCTCTGTGAGAACGACGAACCTGGTTAATCGCGGTAAGTATCGGAAAAATCCTGGAAAACTTTAGCTTATTTTGATGCTTTGTCCGACATTTTACACTTTCCCTCATATCTTCAGGCGATTGGGTGCCCATTGTCAGTCTTTTGGTGTTTTTGACGCTTGATATGCTCCTCGTGTTATAATGAAGCATCCCTACCCACTATCATCACAATTTCATCAGAGCCTCGCAATGACTCAGCGTGGATTTATTCCCGGTGGTGCCGTGACCCTGCTAGTAGCCTTAGGGTTCGTTGTCATGTGTCTAGGGTTGGCGCGTGGGACGACCACGATTAGTGGCTACTACGAGCTGCGCAAGAGTCAGGAAGTTCTGCGCCAAACAGTGGCCGGGCTGCAGAATGAAAGCGACCAGCTTAGTGTCGAGATCGAGCGGATACGTACATCGCCCAGCTACGCTCGCAAGGTGCTAAGGGATAAATATCACCTGACCGAGGCGAACGAAGACATAGTGTTTTTCGCCGACTAAAGTCCTCTTCTTCTGCATAGAGGTGTTTTATGAACTCAATGTTGGTCGTTAAGTTTTATCGCGTCCTCCCGCTTATTCTTTGCTTTCATTTGGCAAGTTGCGGGGGGACCGCAAACTTCAATAAAGTCTTTGGCGGCGATGATGGGGCTGGTGACACTCGGTTAATTGCAGCTCAGAGTGCATTTGATGCGGGTAATTTCGTGACCGCCGAAAAATATGCAAAAGAGCTTGTAGCGGCCAATCCGTATAACGAGCGCGCAAGTATCCTTTTGGGCTTCACGCATTTGTCGATGGGTGGAGTGGACCCGTTTATCTTGGCTCGACAATTAATCAATTTAACAAAATCGACTAGCTCTACGTCTTCTACTCCAGCGACCGGCAACGCGTCGGCCTTGGCTGGTGATCTTGAATTAGCGCTGCCCACGACTACAACTACGAGTACAACCGCCTCAGGGTCGCTGTCATCCGGGGTTTCGTCTGTGTTGGTGAAGCTTCAGAGTCTAGTGCCGATATCTGAAAGTGAGGAGAAGAAGCTATTTTCAAAGCTCTTTAGTACGTCTGATATTAGCCCAGCTCCAGCGCAGTTGAATCTGTTTGGCGCGAGCAATCAGCTGTATATCCCTAATGAGGTGGATGCGACTCTGCGCGCGAATATTGAGGTATTAAATTATTTTGATTTGGCTCTGGCAGATGTGTGCCGATTTGTTGATGCGGATATTATCACTGCTCAAGCCCAGCGCGGAGCGAGCACGACTTGCACTCCTACTTCAACTTCACGGAAGTATTCAGAGCAAGCGCATTTTCTTTGGGCATTTAGCCACTTAGCCGAGGCGGTGACTTTTCAGCGAGCGTTGCTCTATGTGTCCGGAGAAAATACACAGCCTAGTATCGACGTTGCCAGCAGCAAGTTAAGTACTCAAAACAGCGCAAGCTCGGCATCTGATATCGAGACCCTTGTGGCAAACGTCACCGAGGTGTCGACTGCCGTCGGAAAGGTATTCGACGTTACAAATCAGAAGTCGATGATACTGGCGACAATTGCCGATTTAGAGGGTGTTACGCTTGGCTTCGGTAAAATTGCTAATATGCCCGCAAGCATTCAGAAGAGTATAACAGGTGCGTTTAGTGACTTGACGACGCTCAGCAAGACTGCATCTGGCGGAGCCACATCTGTAAACAATGCTAAAACACTTAAATCGCAAATCACAACCAGCCTGGCAAAGGTGGTAAGCACGAAGATTCAGTCTGCGGCCACTGGTAACACAGCAACCACTGCTCAGATCGCCAATTTATGCACTGGATTTGATAAGTTAATAATTGATGCGCCGACTAGCGGTAGCTTGGCGCCGACTAAGCCAGCAGCTTGTAGCCAATAAAATCACGAGGCAAATGGGAAGCGCAGTTACCAGGTGTAACTGCGCCACCTTCGATTCGATTAGACTTCGTCTTCGTCGACGACGCCGCGACCTGATTTCTTCATGCGCTCAAGTTTCTCTTTGTACTTAACGCTGTGACGACACCAAGGGCGCAATTCAAGCCGCCTCTTTGGAATCGCCTCACCCGTTCCCTCGCAATAGCCGAAATCACCGCTGTCGATCTTTACCAGAGCATGATCAATCTCGCTCAGTAGCTTGCGATCACGATCTAACAAACGGAACGTTAGATTTTGTTCTACCATCGCCGAAGCTTGGTCGACTTCATCCATCATCTCGTTTTTATCGATCTGGATATTTCCTTCTTCCATCGTGCGCCGCGCTTTTTGCAAGATCTTGCTGCGCTCGCTGAATAGCAGAACCCGGAATGTCTCGAGCTCCTCAGCCGAGAATAGCGTTTCGTCCGGTGAGCGCGGGATGATCTCGGGTTGGCGTACCTCGATAATTTTGGGTTCGACTTTGATCGGTAGAGATGACGCTTTACCAGGCTCCGCCGATTTGGAGACAGCACCTGTCCGACTTAGTGCTGAATCGGTTTTTTTGCTCGCTACAGAGGTTCCGCGTGTGACTTTTTCTTCGATCACTTTTTTCGTGGCAGTTCTGCTAGGCACTGGTTGAGCCGCAGCTGACTTTTTAGCAATTTCTTTTTTCGCTGGGGCTGGAGCGACCTTTTTTGCTGCGGAAGGAGTCGACTTATTGGTGCTCACTGGTGCTGCTTTCTTTTCGGTCGAGCTTTTGGCCGCCGAAGGCTTGCTTTTTGGTTCGACGACCTTTTTAACGGCCACAGGTTTTTTTGCTGGTGCCTTGCTGGGGGTTACAGCTTTTTTTTGCGGTTTGATGCTTTTTTTCATAGCAGCCTTTTTGACGGCAACAGCTTTGACGGAGCATCCGCTCAAGCTTGTGGAAGTTCGTTTCGTCATCGATTCATCCTCTTGCTCGGGGGGACCCGATCTGTCCGGTTCCCATTATTCACTCGCATGCTGGATCGATGATAAGCGGCAAGTATATTAACAGGAATCCGAAAATACAAGTCACTCCCATGCCTCCGAGTTGGACTACCTAGTAGGTCTCTTCTGCGAACAAGCTTTGAGCTCGTTTCTGCCCTAGCATTCCCTGCAATTCTGAAAGAATATTAAGAGCTTGCAGGGGTGTGACGCGATTTAAGTTGAGGTGCTGGAGTCGCTCCAAGACAGGAGACTCTGGAGGTGAAACGGGCCCCGCCTCCGACACGATATATTGACCAGCGGATTGGTTCAGGCCCATCCGCTCTAGGGGGAGGACTTCCTGCTGGGCGCTAGCTCCTAGGAGGGCTCTTGGGTTGGTCTTCACAGCAGTGACGTTTTGGTGGCTCTGTTCGTCGAGGCTCGACTCTAGATAAGTCGCAGCTTTTTCTAGAACTCTACTGGGAATGCCGGCGAGTCTTGCGACTTCGAGGCCGTAAGAATTGTCGACAGAACCTTCCTTCAATCTATGCGTGAATAAAATACTGTCCTTTTGCTCAAGCACCTCGGTCTGCATCAAAATAACGGATGGAAGCTCTGCCGCGACTTTAACTAATTCATGGAAGTGCGTGGCAAACATGGAATAGCAGCGTACGCGCAAGGCAAGATCCTGCAAGATTGCCGCTGCGATAGCCAGACCGTCTCGAGTTGAAGTGCCGCGGCCTACCTCGTCCAAAATCACAAGGCTATTTGGGCTCGCATGCCGCAGTATGTTTGCCGACTCGGACATTTCGACCATGAAAGTTGACTGGCCACGGGCTAGATCATCGCTCGCCCCGACGCGAGTGAAAATGCGGTCAAATACAGGTAATCGGGCACTTTGAGCGGGAACAAAACTGCCAATCTGGTTAAGAATCGCTGTCAGGGCTACTTGCCGCATGATGGTCGATTTTCCAGCCATATTGGGTCCGGTGATAAGCAAATGCTTCTTTTCTGGGGTGATTGTGATGTCGTTAGCCGCATATTGATGACGGCCAACATATCGCTCGACTACGGGGTGTCTTGAAGATTTGAGCGCGAGACTCTGATCGTCGGAAATTTGCGGCTCACAGTAACCTTGCTTAAGGGCTAGCCAAGCAAAGGATTGGAGCAGGTCAAATGTGCCAAGTGCTTGAGCCACGGAGCGCATTTCGACCTTAAACTTTGCCAGTTCCTCAAGTAAGTCGCGGAATAACTCAGCTTCGCGGACAACGGCTTTGTCGCTGGCAGACAGTAGGGTTTCACTAAGCTCCTGCAGCTCAACGGTGACAAAACGTTCACAGTTGACCATCGTCTGTCTGCGGATAAATTCCGCCGGAATCTTGGCAGTATGAGTGCGCGTGACTTCAATGAGTAGGCCGTAAGATTTGTGCTGTTTAATCTTCAGGCTGCCAATGCCCGTCGCTAGGCGCAGCTTCTCTTGGTAGGACTCTACCTGGGCTTCACCACTGCGTGCCAGTTCGTTGAGGCGATCCAGCTCGTGGTCGTAGCCTGTAACAAAAATTCCTGTGCCACTACCTAGAGCGCGTGGCTCGGAAGTGAGACTTTCTTCTAGGACTTTGAGCGGATCTTTATAAAACCGCAGGCCAGCAGAGACAGCCTTGTGGAGGTCGTCTGGTAGATGTTCCGCTTTATTGCCGAGAAGCTGATCTAGCAGCCACTTAGCACTGTTTAAGGTTTGTAATACACGTGCTAAGTCCGGTGGAGTTGCTGTTCCGGCAATTACCCTAGTCGCCAATCGTTCCAAGTCAGGTAACGATTTTAGCTGAGAACGTGCCTCGGTTAAGCGTGACTCGCCAAGAGTAAGCAGTCCGCGTACAGCAGAGTGACGAGTGCGGATTTGTTTGGGGTCTAGCAAAGGATGCGCTAAAAAGTACCTAAGTAGTCGCGCTCCCATCGGTGACAGCGTGCAGTTGATCTCGCGCATCAAACTGCCTTCGCTATCTCGTCTTCTGGCTGTCTCAAAGAGCTCAAGGTCGCGGACAGCGGTCTCATCTAAAGTCATAGTGTGCGGTTCATAGAGTGGCCGCACGTTTAGGAATTGGCTGAGACTAGCTTGCAAGCTGCGGAAGTGCACTAGCACCCCGGTGATTAGTGCTTCGCCGCTAAGTATCGCTCCACAGGGCTGCGAAGCTAAGTCGGGCTTCCCGAATACCTCGGTAAGCACCGATTTTTGTTCGGCTTTGTCACGAAGCGGGCCTTCAGCCAGTGCTTCTAAAAGTAGTGATTGGCCCTCGCGATAAGAAGCCAGAAGCGTGGTTAATTCAGGATGAAAAAATCTTCTGGCGAGCAATTCCTTCGGCCGGAATTGCTCGATTACGCTGCGCAGTCCATCCAGGTCGGGGACGTTACCGAGGCGTAATTCACCGGTTGATAAATCGGCAATAGCAACCGCCCACTTACTACTACCAGGCTCCTCGTGGGCGGCGGCAATATAGTTTGGGGCATCGCTATCTAAAGCTTCTGGGTCGTCAATGCAGCCGGGCGTGAGCACACGGATAATATCTCGTTTTACTAGGCCTTTGGCCTCTGCTGGATCCTCGACCTGATCTGCAATAGCGATCTTAAAGCCGCGTTTAAGGAGCCGTAGCCAGTAGTTGCGGGCGCTGTGATGAGGCACCCCGCAAAATGGAATTCTGTTCTCGTCGCCGCGCTCTCGGCTGGTCAAAACCAACTCGAGGATCGGCGCTACTAGTTCAGCATCGGCACCAAATATTTCGAAGAAATCCCCCATGCGGAAGAATAAAATCGCATCCCCGCAGCGTTGCTTCAGATCCCAGTACTGACGCATCATCGGGGTCATGGCTGCGGTTTCCGCCGGAGTTGGTAAGCCCATAATTCCTCTCACAAAACAGACGCTGGATAGAGCAAAATCAGCAAACGCCGGAGTCTAGCAAAGCTGCCGACTTGCTCCCAGAAGTGTTAGCTTTTGATAGTGAAATCAGCACCTAAATACTTTGACGGCAGGGCTTTACAGGGTCTGTCACCAAGTTTGGGATCAAGCCCGGGCCACAGTTAAGCCGCGGACGATGACTGGCTGATCTCTGGAAAGTGCTATTGCCGTCCGTTGCAAGGTGCCGCCGGTGGTCAAAACATCGTCGACCAACAGAATACGCGTCAGTCCATCGTGTTTTTTAATTGGTTGGTGGAAAGTGCAGGAGCTGACATATTTTGCCCACTTCACAGCTATTGCCTCGACAGGGTCGATTTCGGTGCGTTTTTTTCGCTCGGTGAGCGCATGCTTTTGCCAGCGCCAATGTAGATCCAAGGGGGCATTTAGGAACGGCTTGCCCGCGATGGCGGCCAGATGTGATGCGATTTTTCCGGCGATATCGAGGCGCCCCCGTATCCTGCCCCAGAGGCTCGAAGGGTTGGCTACGACCGCATCACACCACGAGATTAAAGACATGGCTTCGTTGCGATGGGCCACCAACGCAACAAGCAGCGCCAACGCTCTATGGTCGCCGCGCACTTTGGCGCGAAGCACGAGATCACGAACCACCCCACGATAGCGTAACAAACTGGCGACATCGGTAATTTCTGATTTAGGGCTAAAATTTGCTGGTGACCAGCCCTCTAGTTGGAGTTCGCTCAACTCGTCGAGGCAGGCTGCGCAAAGCTGCAGACTGTTGGCGATCGCTGGTCCAAAATCCACCGAGCCATAACAGGCAATGCAGTATCGCCGCAGCCACATGGGCATATCTCACGCAAATTTTATTTTCGCTCTATCACTTGCTGCAGCACATGTGCCATCAACGCGATGTCGTCGGCATCATTTTCAGCAGTGAAACTAATTCGGACTGAATTAAGTGCTATCCATTCGGAATATCCCATTGCCAACAAGACATGGCTGGGCCGGGCGACACTAGAAGAGCAGGCACTGCCGCTGGAAGCATAAATATTTGCTAAATCAAAGTTCAGTAAAATATCGTCTCCAGCAATTCCCTCGATATGAAAATTTACTGTATTCGGTAGACTATCGGCACCCGATCCATGCACTGCAGCATCGGGGATCTTGCTCAGGACCTGGAGCCATAGGTCCCGCAACTGGCGCATTCGCGTAGCGAAGGCTACCTCTTGACCTAGTGTCTCTGCACATCTCAAGCCAAAAGAGATGATGCCTGGCATGTTCTCAGTGCCAGCTCTCCGCCCGCGCTCCTGGCCTCCACCTGTGACAAATGGATGTAACCTAGTGCCGCGCTTTAAAAAGAGTGCACCGGTACCTTTGAAGGCGCCTAATTTGTGTCCAGAGAACGCCGCGCTGTTAACGCCACTCTGGCCAAGCCAAGTTAGATTGGTCTTCCCCAAAAGTTGTACGGCATCCGTATGCACGTGAGTTAAAGGGTTGCGCTTTTTAATCTGTGCGATCAGTTCCACGAGGGGATTAAGCACCCCTGTTTCGTTATTAGCGGCGATGAGCGCGACTAGAGCTGTATCACTCGTCACCATGGTCAGCAGTTTTTCTGTGTCCACAGCGCCGCTAGGTAAGACCGGAGCAATGGCGAGATCACAGAGGCCGCGCTGAGCCAACGCCTTTGCAGTTTCTATAACAGCGGAGTGCTCCGCCGCAGTAACTATGATTTTCGGGAGCGGACCATTTTTGTGCGTTGAGGCGATGCCTGAAAGCACCATGTTATTGGCCTCGGTAGCTCCCGAGGTGAAAATGATCTCCTGAGCATTGGCGCCGATCAATTTTGCAACTGCTGACCGGGCATCCTCCAGAGCAATTTTTGCATTCCGCCCCGGAGCATGAATAGAAGAAGGATTGCCATCAGCCAATTTAAGCCTAGTGGCAATGTCATCGTAATGCTTTGGAGCAACTGGATAAGTTCCATTTGCGTCGACATAGATATGTTTCATCATAATAGTCACTTCGGTTGTCGATGGTCGATAGGCTATAGACCCGCACACTGAATTTGCCTACGGAAGGCTGACCGTCCTTTAGCACCTTGCCAATTTGTTTGCTAGAGGGCTCTGAACAATGTCGTCGGCCAGACTTTACGTAGGTCCATCTTTGGAGAACTCAAGCACCTGGGATAGCACACGCTTGCGAGCGGCTCGAATTTGGGAAGACTTATAGCGGTCATGGTTCGCTTCACCAGATTGAGCGTGCTGATGGGAGGTGGCATCAAGAATTTGCACCTCGAAGGGAAAGAAAGCCGCATCAAAGCGTCCTTCTTTTCCGCTCGGCCAGTTCTTTAAGAGGTCCTTCATGAGTGCTAATACAGTGGTTAGTTTGGGCTCGGCCTGCCCAGGCGCCTGTGCCTGTGCCAGTTTAGTTAACCATTCTAGCTTTTGATGTGGAATTTTAATTAATTGGCGGCTGGTAAGTTGGATGGCTCGATAAGATGACAACGAATGGGGGTTGCCGCTTGTCTGCGCGACTGGCAAGGCTTCAATATTCAGGTTGGCAAGTTTTCGACTAAAATCGGCTGCAGTCAGCGATCCCGACAAAAGCTCTTGCCGAAGTACCTCAACTTGTTCGTGGAAGCGTTCGATGTCGATTAGATTATTGCGAGCTCGTGACGGATAGGCATTCGGATAGACAATAATATTGTATTTATGGAGTAGTTTTACCACGAGCATTACGTCGCAGAGATTTTTTGTGATCAGTCTGATTCCGACGTAGTCGTAAATTGTTTCAGCGACGTTATCACGTTTATGCAAGAGTTTTAGAATAATAGAATTACGGCTTTTCGCCTCTTTCCACTCCACTTGCGCTAATTCCACGCGGCCATTTTTACCACCAAACCAAATATCTCCATCGGATTCGCGCTGTAGATGTTGTTCGAATCTTGAAAATATTTGAGCGCGAGCCGCCTGCATATCAATAGTCCGATGGACCCCCTCTAGATGTGCGATCGTGTGCATGACACGCAAGACCGCGCAAGCCCAATGCCGGATCCATCTATCTTCAGAGCCCTTACTAGAGGCCCATAGCAGCAATTTGCAGGGGTCATCACAATTCAGAAGCTCATCGGGCGGCCTTATCCCCCGTTGCCATTCCCTCGGCAGCAGTAGCTGCTGTTCGATGAAAGTGACCGCCTCCACCTGGACGCTGTGAATGAGGCGGCGGTCGGCGGGGGTTTCAGGATCGTACCCATAGCTGCGCAGAAAGCTGCTGGCCTCAGCATTTGACTGAATATTTAATTCGGTCAAGTCTATCGAGGACTTGCCTCCGATAAGCACGTCCATGACTGGCCACGGAAACTGCCATAAGTTGGCAAGCTCTTCTTTAGTCATGACGGTCTCCTGCGCGTGCACCTACTCATGCTATCATAATATTATCAATCAACCCGCGACACGAGACCTAGATGCCGCTTTTACGTCTGCTCTCAGTCCTCTTATTTTTGTCCCTTTCTGTTTGCCCGTTGGCTCTGGCCAACTCCGGTGGTGGTAACCACGAGGCTGCTCCGGTGGCAGCTACTCCCAATAAAACTGAGCATAAATTTTGGCAATCATGGGTGCCGATGCTTGGTTTTAGTGCCACTAGGATCCCAGGTTTGGTCGATCAGGAACGCGTTGACCCCATTGAAGGACGGATGCTCGTTGTGGTGTTTCTGGCGTCGTGGTGCGAGCCTTGCCAACAGTTGATGCCGGAACTAATTCGTCTTGAGCACCGATACCGTCAGTTAAATGCAGATTTTGTTTATGTTTTTACCCATGACACCCGCGACGACGCGGAAGGGTTTATGAAGGAATTCAATCTGGACCGTGGCTATCTGGCTAATACAGAGATCCACAAAGTATTTCACAATCCGGAGTTACCCACTATCTACGTCGGCGACCGCCACAAGTGGCTGGCCGCCCGATATGTAAAGACGACGAAAAAAGATCTCGATGAGTTAGACGGACTTCTACGCCTTTTCACAGCATTCTAATCGTCGCTAAATTACTTGCCGCTGTCTAAAGCTGACGCTGATTGCACCATCTCGGGGTGCCAGCGCAAACGAATTTTAACGAAGTCATAGTTCTTGTCGGCTTTATTTTGGTTGATCATTGTGCCCAGTGGCGACTTGCGTTCACCGCCGATGTCTGCAGCTTCAAAATCGATTTTACTTTGATCTTTGCTCTTTATTGTGGCTTCACCAGTCAAATGCTTTGCCTTGGTCCCTTTAGGGACGCTCGTAGTCGATCCCTTGGCGTTTTTGCCACCGGCCAAGGCCGGATGCGCATTGAGCAAACCAATCAGAGTGGCTGCAATCGCTGCGATTCGTAATGCGTTCGGTTTCATGGACAACCCTCCGGTGATCGATCCTAGTGATATATCGGCATAAATCGCAATAAATTTAGGTATAATTTAGAGGCATCCGGGATTGTTGGATAATTTCGGCGTATAATAGGGTTATAGCCACCGCCTCGCTACGCTTGAATATATCACGAAAACTAGAACTCTCGTTGTTACTTGGAGCACCAAAGTGCGCCTAAATGAACTCAGCAAAATGATCTTCTCTTGGGCCCTCGTTGGGCAACTAGCCAGTTTTAGCTGCGATGCTTTTGCTGTGATTGCGGCAAAATCAACGGTGCTGCTCCGCGCTGATAATGCACTAAACAGATTGCGCATTGACCCTAAAGGGCGGTTTCTGGCCTACATCGGTGATAATGGCCTTGGACTTTCGGTGCTAGATTTAAAGACGAAAAATATTTTCCAAGTTACGGACGCTCAAGTTGGTGCCAGTTTTGTTTGGTCTCCGGACGGTTTTCGCCTTTTCTACCGAGAACAAGTCCTCGATGCCGTTGGTAATCTGAAAACGATGGTGAAAGCCTTTGACTGTGCCCTTGTGCAAAGTGTGTTGCTCGATGAAATGGCCACGGCCAGCGGCTTTCTGAGCTTGGACCCGCGGGATTTGAGACTGCAATTGTTAAGTCCAAAGGGTGTTCGGACAAAAAGAATTTATTTCCCGGGAGAGCGCCTTGCGCGTTGGCAAGTGGCGCAGCGTATTGAGCTTGGCAAATGGTTAGCAACTCAGCACGGGATGCTCTGGCTAACTCAGGGAGGCTTTGCTATGCGCCGAGTCGAAGACGATGGATCTGGTATCGAATCCTTCGATATTTCCCCAACCGGCGATAGTGTAGTGTGGGCCACAAATCAGGGCCGTGTTTATTTAAGTCAAAATGGTAAACCGGCAACTATGATTGCAAACGGCCGAGATCCCCGCTGGCATCCAGATCAGCCGAAGATAGTGTTTGCCGGAGCGCGTATGGTGGGCAATAAAATTATCGGCTACGATTTGCGCTTAGCCGACATGCAAGGTGCCGGTCCCTTTCTAAATGCCACGCAGTATTCCGATGAGAGGTGGCCGCAGTGGCAGCCAAAATCTGACCGCATTATTTACACTATAGACAAAACCACTGATGCTTATCTTATGGACGTGACACCATGAGTTTTGTGCCTGGTCTGTTAGTCGCGACGGCGATGTTCAGCGGTGAGGTGCCTGCTTCGGAGCGTATACGCAAGCTTAGCTATTATTTTGTACCGCCACCAGGGACTGAACTGGTCTTATCAGAGCGGGACGTGAGGGACTATGCCGGGCGAGTCGATCCGCAATTAATGCGAGGATTTTTGACCGTGAATCCGCCAAGTGGCAGATGTTTCACGGTGCGTCGTCCTGCGGACACTCCCGACCTCACAATTTGTAAATCGACTCAAGTGAGCTTTCTGCTAACGGATCTCGATCGACTGAGTCGTCTGCGCTGGGAAGTCCTCACAGGAGAAGGAGACTTTGGCACCGAACTTATTTGGAAGACGCCCTACAGAGCTGCCGTTTTGACGCCTGTCGGTGCCGACCAAGCGGCGACGCATTATAAGTTCATCAAGGATTGCCGCGCTTTTAATTCATCGGCAGGTCGCCGCATCGAAGTGGCGTTGTTGTCGGGCGAGACTTGGGCCATCGATTTTCCGGATAAAGATGAGTTGCCCGGATCGGCCATAAATGCTCCCGATCCTGTTGTAGCCAAGGATGTTGAAGCTGTGAAAAACCAAGAACCCCCCAATCGTTTTGAAGACCGAAAGGTATGGGCCATCTCATGGCATGGCTCGCATAAAATGAACTCATCTGCCTTCCAGCCAAAGGGGTCCGTCGCGCCGGGTATCAATAAGGGAGAGTGTCGCTACACCTACCAGGGGACTGCTGAGGATCCAGACACAGGCAGGATTGAATGCCATCAGACGGACGGCTATTCTATGGTTTACTTGCCTCTGACGTGCCTCCGAAGGTTAAAACCTAAATAGCTGAAATAAATAATTAAATATTAATTTATTATTAAAAACTTAAGGAGTTTCGCAGTCCTGCCGATGGCCTACCCCAGGGAGGGCAGGCGGCGATGCGGAGTGGCCTCAATACTATAATGCTCAAGCTTGCTTGGATCATTGGACCCGGAGCCTGCCCATTCGCGGCAACTGCTCTAGCTGATGCAATGGCGCAGCAAACAGTGAACAGCGTTATCGACGAGGATCCCCTACCATCTGTCCGAGCACAGGGTGTGGGTGGTGCGCTCACCACAGTCGCCGACAACGTGGACGCTGCGTTTCAAAACCCAGCCGGCATCGGTGGGCTCGGGCCAGTTAAAGACGACGCTCCTTGGGTCCGGAAGCTTTATTTTCCCGCGATCTCTGCCGCAGCGAATAGTAACGCTACTAGCCTTGTCAGTGATTTGCGAAAAAATGGAGCTTCCAGTGATGCTGTCGTTGGCAAGGCTGCCGTCGACAGTCGGGCTAATTTGCGCCAATACGGCCGGGTCAATATTGCTGCCGGTATCGTGATGAAGCGGGTCATGGTGATCCCTTTCAGCGACACCCAGATTGCAGCAGTGCCGCGTGGGGAGGGGAGCAACATCCTCGACACTCACTACCGAAGTATGTCCGGAATTGGCTACGGCTTTAGCGTGCAAGACCCGAGTCGGCGTATGTCGCTCGGATATTTTGGCTACAACGCTGCACGCAAGGAGGTTCTAGGGCCGTTAGCCTACGACCAACTTATCGATAGCGGCCGACGTAACGCCGCCGTCGCCGGCTACTCTGCCGATTACCTCGGTCACGGTGATAATGCAGGGTTGATCTGGAGACTTGGTAACTCAGGAGCGCCGACTTTGGGTGTGACTACAAAGAACATCGGAGGTACTCGTTTTAAGGGTAGGGGTGGTGCATCGGACCTGATTATTAGACAGCAAAGCAGTGTTGGTTTTTCCCTGTCGCCGCGATTTGCGAGTTCGGGCACAGCCAACTTTGCGGCGAAGATTGATCAGCTGGAAAACAAGAGTCTGCCATTAAATCAAAAGTACTCACTCGGGGCCGAGATGCTGCTTGGCGGTATTGGCAGCTTCGCAACTTTTGGAGCGCGCGCCGGATATAATTATGCGGGCCCATCGGCAGGCATCAACCTGAACTTGGGGCTAATCTCTTGCGAAGCCAGCACGTACGCGGTAGACCTCGCAGCCACGAGTACGGTGCGTGTAACTGAGCAAAGACTAAGTGCTACTGTCTATATCAATGTCGCGGAATTCTGATAGGATCGTAATATGTTGGCGATCACTAACCTCAGCTTTAGTTTTCAGCACCGACGCCTCTTTGATCGCTTGTCTTTGACGGCGAACAGTGGCGAACTTATCCATATTTCGGGACCAAATGGGGTCGGTAAGTCGACATTCATGGCTGTGGTTGCGGGACTCTTGGCACCAGCAAGCGGTGACATTGAGTACCGCATAGGTCATCAAAGCGTTCCAGATCGCAGAGCTTACTTGGAGTATCTGCCTGCCGAAGCCAACGGCCTCTATACCAAAATGGATGCCACTCAAAATTTATTATTTTGGGCGCACCTACGCGGTGTTCCATTGAGCCGGGAAGCTGCATTTGCTGCTCTAGATCCATGGAATTTAAATCATCCATTGCTGCGAGATGGTTTCCCCGTTGAGAAATTTTCTACTGGTATGAAACGAAGATTGGCCCTGGCAAGGCTAGATCTTTCACCTGTGCCCGGTTGGCTTTTAGACGAACCTCTTTACGGGTTGGATGCAGATGCGATGAGAGTGTTTCGTCAGCGTCTCGAGACGCATTTACGCAAGGGTGGTTTTGCGCTTCTTATTAGTCACGATTTGGCGCCGCTGAATGGTCTGATCACCAGGACCATCAATCTGTCTAGGGGTGTCAAGCATGATGGCTAACGCTTGGCAACAGTACCGCGCTTTGGTGAGTCAGGGAGTGCGGGCAGAGCTTGCTGATCTTGAACGCTTGGTGTCCCCCGTACTTTTTGCGATCACGCTTCTCCTGTTATTTGCCTTTGCAATGGGGGATGTTGACGATTCCTTGCGCATCAGAGTGTATTTGGCGGAAACGATGCTGACGGCTTTATTTGCTCTTCAAGTCAGCTTTGCCAGATTATTTGAGCCGGACCGGCAAGATCGGGTGTTCGATCTGTTGCGCACTTATCCCGTTTCGCACACGGCTTTATTTTTAGCCAAGTATAGCCTCATATTAATCCTTGGGACGGCGACGATGATCCCAACATTAGTATTTGGAGCGTTTCTAAACCAAACTGCAAACCAGCACTTGTTTTCCTGGTCTGTTGTGGGGATCTCCCTTTTGGCGCTTGCTGGTCTTGGAGCTCTAGGTGTCTTGCTGTCGGCAATGACTCTGAAGGCTAATGCTCGTCAGATTCTTTACCCACTGCTTTATTTTCCTCTTACCGCTCCAGTTCTGTTAGCGGCGGTTCAATCGTCGCGTTTGTGTTTAGATGGCGGTCGTGCTGCGTCTGACATTAAGGCCTGGCTAGGCCTGCTTCTTGGCTTTGATTGCATCTATGTTACATTAGGCATTCTTTTGTTTACCGAACTTGTTGACGAGAGTTGAACATATGTTCTCTGTAGAAGATAAGCGCGAATTTTACGCTGGTGCGTTATTACAGTTCTTGGTCTTAGCACACTGGCTTGGTGCTTTTTATTATGCTCCAGTTGATATCCACCAAGGCCAGGTATACAGGATCATGTTTTTACATGTGCCCTGCGCGATTACCGCTTTTGCCAGCTCCTTGGGGCTTTGTATATTTAGTATCATTGGACTACGGCAGCGTTCTGAGTCAGTGATGGCTTGGGCTAAAGCCACAGCCGAAGTCGGACTTCTATTCACGATTTTGACGCTGGCCACTGGTTCTATTTGGGGACGCCCTACTTGGGGGACTTGGTGGACCTGGGATGCTCGGCTAACCACTACTTTTCTGCTCGCTTTGCTCTATGCGGGTTATTTACTACTTCATGCATCTATGCCGGCTGGCCCTGGGCGTGTCCGCGTTTGTGCTGTATTAGGAATTCTCATTTTTGCTGATGTCCCAGTCATATATAAGAGCGTCACTTGGTGGCGCACCCTTCATCAACCTCCAAGCATCATCCGTGAAGGAGGGTCGACGATGGATCCGGAGATCTTGTGGACTATAGTGGTGGGTATCGTCATTATGTGTCTATATTCCTCTTGGATGGTGCGGGTGAGGGGACGAAACATCCTGCTCACAGGACAGTTAGAGGCAGCATCTTTTGAACAGTTGAATGGCTAGAATCAAACAGATTTCGTGCCACCATAAAATGGCTAAGACTAAGCCATAGGAGGATTGCTAAGTGGAACCAGTGAGTGGCGTGGCTATGGATCCTGCCCCTTTTATTCTGATGGCTTATTGTGCAGGCGCTCTGGGTTTATTCGGATTTGCTCACTTAGCCATTTGGCAGCGTATGCAGTTGAGAACGCAGCTAGCAGTGGTGCGCCCAAATATTAAGGAGTCAAACGATGGCTAAAAAAGGAAACGTACGCTGGATTGCCGGCGGCGTCGTAATCGCTGGTGCCATCGTTGGGATTTCGTTTCTCAATCTTGGTGATAATTTAATTTATTTTTATACGCCTTCGGAAGCGTACGCAAAAGCGGCGGAGCTGACCGGTCAGAATATCAAGGTCGGTGGGATGGTGATGCCGGGCAGCGTCAAGTGGCAGGCGGAGCAGCTTTCCCTTGATTTTGTGATGACGGATCTTAAGGGCCACGAGATTAAAGTGCACCATAACGGCACTCCTCCAGATATGTTTAAAGAGGGACAAGGTGTGGTGGCAGATGGGCGCATCGAAGATGGTGGCAAAGCGCTCGTGGCGCGAAGTTTGATGGTGAAACACTCAGAAGAATATAAAAAGGCCGGCGGCAACCATTCTTCGATGGATAAAGAATTGCTCGAACGCAGTCTCTTTAAAGGCCAACAGACTAACGGAAAGTAACGGTATATTATGCATCAGCAAGAGCAAGCAGCACTCGAGACGCCGACGATTCGGCGCCGGCGGCACGTAGCGATGACAGGGCTCATAGTGGTCGCTGCTGCTGCTCTAGTGGCTGTTCTCGGCTACGGTCTGCGGATAGATACCAGCAAGGTACCGCCCGCAAATATTGATAAGCCGGCTCAGGACTTTAGGGTGGCCTGGGTACAAGGTAAAGACCTAGTTTCTGCAGCTACTGGCGATCACTTCACGCTGGCAGATTTGAAGGGTCGTCCCGTAGTCTTGAATTTTTGGGCTAGCTGGTGTGTAAGTTGCCGGCAGGAAGCGGTCGAGTTGGAGAAGTTTTGGCAGGCTCATAAAGATCAAGTGCTAGTTGTCGGCATTGCGATTCAAGATAGCGCCGAGGATGCAAAAAGATTTGCCGCTTACTTCGGGAAGACCTATGCCATCGGTTTGGATGAAGATGGAAAGGCAGCTATAGATTATGGTGTCTCCGGTGTGCCGGAAACCTTCCTCATAGATGCACAGGGCGTCATAAGGCATAAGGAGATTGGCCCAGTTGGGGCGACTCAGCTAGGTCAACTCATCGGTAAGATCACCAGCAAGAGCTAGGTTCAACTTCTGCTACGGCGCAGTGATTGTGAAGCGCTGGCTCTGAATCACATAAGCGGGATGGCCTGGAATCTGGTCGTCACTTTGCAGGGTCACGACATACTTGTAGGTCGTGCCGTTGTTGAAGTTGAAGATCGATTTTGGTGCGCTTATTATGGCATTAGCTGTCGTTTTACTAGCATCAAACAGTTTATATTGCGACGTCCAGATTAGGGTTGTGTCGCTATAAACACGAACATTCCAGAAAAATGAATTTAAAGGATCGCTAGAGCTTTTTGCGCTGAAGGGATTGGTAACTATTAGGTTGCCGCTATCCCAGGCACTTTTGGCAGTGGCGTCTGAACTTGCAGGTAGTGCACTCAAATCCAGTGGGAACGTCCACGGGAAGTCCATAATCCAAGCTTTCGCATCACTGCCAAATTTTAATTCCAAAAAAATGACGTCGAATGCACTTATGGTTGCTGTTGAAGTGAGTTTAATTTGAGTCTGGTACGTACGTGTGCCTGTTCCGTCATCTAAAAGAGAAACTAGAGACTTGCCTAGTACCGCCTCAGCTCCGCGCATTTGTACAGTTGGCGTTATTTCTGTGCCTTCCAAAACTTGCGTTGTAAAAGTGAGTTGCGTTAGGTTTTCCTTGGTATTTTCATCGGCAGTTTTTGTGACCTGCACCGAGAAATACTTAACGCCTTGAGTAAATAACTGTTTTCCGTTCGATTCATCAGCGGCAAATAAATCTAATTTTGTTGAATCCTTCTCTGCGTCGTAAGGATCTAGCCATTTAATCACGCCATTATTGTTATAATCTGAACTGGAACTTTTGGCCGTTGACCCGAGTAGTCCAAGGCCGCCACTCACTCGACCCTGGATATTTTGCATATACTGAGAGGTGAGTTGACTTGGTCGGGTCAGCCCAAGTTTGCTAACCCCAGTAGGTAGGTCTAGATTCTGTAGTTGAGCTGGAACACTGAAATTTTGAACCTCAATGCCGTCGAGGCTTTCTAACTGGATAATGTTGCCGGCATTAATTAATTTCGGTATCTGCGGGCTCTTGAATTTAACCCACTGACGAATGGCTTTACTTTCCGGAGCGGGTATCGATAGTACTGCTTGTATCCGATAATTTGGCGACAGTAGGGCTAGGGTTTGGTTTTGATCTGTCCGGAGATGCTTAAACTTGAACTTTCCGGAGGTGTTGTTGATTGTCTCGACGCGGGCAATACCAGTGTCGCGCTCGAATGCAGCTACTACCCAACCCTGAAGTGCTGACAAACTACCTTCAGAGGTCGAGGCAACACCTGATAAGTCATTATATGTGCCGCAAAGTGAGCAGGACGTTGCCGGGGACTGCCCAACATTGCCGCATCCGGCCAATGCGATGACCGCTGCATAAAAATGCAAATTTGTTTGCACTTCCCTCAAAGAGAACCTCCTGCGATATAAATGCTATCGGCAAAGGTAGCGACAAATTTAATCGGACGCGCTATCACACCTCCGATTTGTCTCTTGTCGTCGCAAATGCCCCATAAGCAAGTTCTGGATCGACCATGGATTTTTCTAAATTTACGCATATTAACCAAGCCTTCACTTGCATGAACTGTGGTCGCGAAGTCCCGCCTCGTACCAGCGGTTGTCGCAATCATTGTCCTTATTGTTTGACATCTCGGCATGTCGATATCAACCCCGGAGACCGCGCCAATAACTGCGAAGGCTTGATGGATGCCGTCGGTTACGAGCTGAGTGCTAAGAAAGGTGTCGTGCTGATCTTCCACTGCCGTCGCTGCCAGCAAGTGACTCGCAATATGGCGGCGAATGAAGACCCCAATACACCCGACAATTACGATTTGATTCTCACTCTGAATCGACCCCTAATAGACCGTTGAGTCTTATCGCTCGGCCAATGGGCATATGCCATGTCTCCAGCCGCTTACCCTTGGGCTAGACTGCAGGGGCAAACGCCGAGTGGTTTTGTATATCTGCGATTTAGCTAGGTATTTTGAGCTCCATAAGCAATTTTCGTTAAGTTTGCCTTGGTCTTTACCGAGATTCACTACTGGTTCGGTTGGAACAGGTTTCTTTAGGCCTAAATGCCTAAGATTGAACAGTTCTAATACACGAGAATTTTGGGGGACGCCGTGCGTAACTTGGCGAACAAAACCTTGGTAATCACCGGTGCGAGTTCTGGAATAGGCCGCGCGCTGGCCATGGCAGGTGCTCGACACGGAGCAAATCTGGCACTTTGCGATGTGGATGTTCTGGGGCTGGCCGCTACTAAGGCGGAAGTGGAACGACTGGGTGCTCGAGTTTTCACAGCACAAGTTAATGTCAGTGATGCACGAGCCATGCGCGTATTTGCGGCTGATGTCGTTAGTCATCTCGGTGGCGCCGATGTAGTGATCAATAATGCCGGAGTTAGTCTCAGCGATCTTGTTGGCGCCATGAAAATTGAAGACTTCGAATGGTTGTTTAGCATTAACTTTTGGGGGGTAGTGCATGGCTGTGAGGCCTTTTTGCCCCAATTGCGCCAGCGATCCAGCGCTCAAATAGTTAATATATCGAGCGTTTTTGGCTTGATTGGGATTCCAGGGCAGTCGGCCTACTGTGCCAGTAAGTTTGCTGTAAGGGGATACTCAGAGTCACTCCGTGCTGAACTTATGGGCAGCAAAATCGGGGTGACCGTGGTGCATCCTGGCGGGGTGAAGACCAATATTGTTCGCAACGGGCGTCATTATTCCGACGCAACAGGCGTAAGAGTTGATCCTGCGGTGCTTGCACATGAGTTTGAGAACCTGGTCCAGGTTACTCCGGAGCGAGCGGCAGCCATTATTTTGAAGGCGATTCGGCGTCGTCAGCGTCGTGTACTGATAGGCGCAGAGGCCTATTTTTTCGACGCTTTGCAGCGGTTATTACCTGCGTCTGCGGGTCAAATACTTGGTGGGCTGATGACTCGGTTGTTAAAGTTTTCTCGGCCGCATTCGGACGCTGTTGAAATTCCAGCTGACGGAGCTGCGTCGGGCAATAAAAAACCACCTCTTGCTGGTTGAGGTCGATCTCCGCAGCGGCCCGAATCATTTCTTGACCCGGGCCGCAGACGCAGTTATCCTCCGCATCCCGAGGATGGCGACTTATTTGTAGGTGTCTGGGTACCGTGGGCTGTCGCTAACTTTCGTTTCGGCGAGAGAAGGAGGAAAGTCCGGACTTCACAGAGCAGGATGCTGGCTAACGGCCAGGCGGGGCAACCCGACGGAAAGTGCAACAGAAAAAAAACCGCCCAAGCGAACGTAAGTCCGCGAAGGTAAGGGTGAAAAGGTGAGGTAAGAGCTCACCTGCGTCTTGGCAACAAGCGCGCATGGCAAACCCCATCCGAAGCAAGACCAAATAGGGAAACAGTCGACGCTGCTCAACAGCAGCTGCGGCGACACCGGCTCGGTTGTGTTTCCGGGTAGGTCGCTAGAGGCGGTTGGTAACAATCGTCCCAGATAAATGGCAGTCGCGTCTGCTGGCCTAGTGCGGCAGAGGTTACAGAATCCGGCTTAAAGCGGCACCCAACTTGCAGTGAGAAGTCCATCCTCGGGAATCCCCATCATTCGTCAATGAGTACTCGTTAGATGCCGATTAAATATCCCGATCCTTTTTCATATAGTACAGACGGTCTATCTGACCAAGTAAATCCCTATCTTGCGGCGCTTCGCGAGGCAAATACGGATGGCGGGTTGCCATTGGTTTTTGGCCAAGCGTTGGTACCCTATCCGGGGCAATGGCGTGAGCTTGTTGCGGCGCACCATCAGAGACGGGAACCCTATAAGAAGCTGGTGTTAGAGATTGGGTGTCATCAAGGGCGTACTCTGCTGGAGATGGCAGTGGCACATCCAGACATTTTGTTCATTGGAATGGACATCACATTTAAGCGAGTGGTGACGACTGCGCAAAGGGCAAAGGCGAAGGGATTGAACAATGTTTTTGTTGTCTTAGCCAATGCGGTTGCTCTCGGCCAACTGTTTGCCGCTGGGGAACTCGATGGTTGTGTCATCTTTTTCCCAGATCCTTGGATTAAAAAGGCCCGCCAGGCAAAGAACCGACTAGTCGACGAAACCTTCGCCCGCCAGCTCTCTAAAGTTCTGGTAACGGGCGGCTTTTGTTGGCTTAAGACGGATCATTTGGCGTATTTTGAGAATTCGGCGGAGCAATTAGATGGGGTTGGATTGGTGCGCGTAGATACGCCGACTCCCCCTTTGCTTGGCAAGAACTTCACGAGCACGTTTGAGCAGCGCTTTCATCAGAAGGGGTTGGAGACTTACGCTGGGCAGTGGCTTCGAATGGCCGGTGCTCAAGTACATCTGCTCTAGCGATGTTTTTCGGGCCTCGTCGAATTTATCTCTTGTGATATAATCAGAAGATGGTGCATCAGAAGTCCGACAACAAGCCTAATTCTGAGACAAAGCTCCTCAAGTTTACCGGCCGTGACAGGCAGTCGAACTCTGAGTTGAGTGCTTGTCCTGAGCCCGCAGATATGATGCGACTGGCTGTTGAACTAGCCCTCTTCGATGCTGGGAGTGTGGCGGTACAGGCTAGGGCAGCGGAGATTTCCTCGATAAATACACTGGCGCTTGCAACGAGAAAATCGCCTTTAAGCGTGAGGCGAGCCAGTGCACCGGAGGTCGCGATTGTCACCAATCTGTCGCAGGCTCCTAACCAGTCGCAGGCGATTTCTGCCGATGCGCAGAAGAAACAGAAAAGGTGAAAGCTACCGGATCTATGGCTTTAAACTTTAGCGCGACCGTAGTCTGTCAATCGCGTACTTACGATGTAAAAGTTCCGCGGATTTTGCAGTTGGTCGAATTGATAAGTATGCATTTAGGTGTGGAGACCTATCAGCTTAGCGTTAGCTTTGTGGGTAGTCGTGCGATCAGGCAATTGAATTATAAATTTCGTGGTAAGGATAAGCCAACGGACGTGCTTTCTTTTCCGCAAATAGAATGGTCTAAACCTCGACCTGTAAAGCGGAAGCTGCCGAGTATCGCTCGCCCAAGACCTCCGACACAGCCACTGTCAGCCCCATCATTGCTGGGTGATGTTGTCATCTCTATTCCGGAAGCGGCCGCAAATGCTCAGCGTATCGGTCAATCGCTTCCGCGTGAGATATGTTTTCTCCTAGTGCATGGAATGTTGCACCTTTCTGGTTACGATCATGAAATTCCAGCTGATGAAAAGCGTATGAGGAATGCCCAAAGGTTGCTGATGCAGGCACTCGGAGAAGGAAGAAAACCCCCCCTTTGGGCCAATTGCATTAAGCCCAAGCACTCATCGAGAAAGCGGGCAAGTTAAGAATGGATTCGCTGACAAGCTACGACACCACGCAATTGGCGATCATATTGGTATCGCTATTGGCCTCAGCTTTTTTCTCAGGGACCGAGACGGCCATTACGAGTTTGGGCTCTCTGAAAGCCAAGCATCTAGTAGACCAGAATGGTGCTGCTAAGCGGCAGTTAAACTTATGGTTGAATCATCCTGCCCGTGTTCTCACCACCATTTTGATATTTAACAATTTTTTTCACATCCTCGCCTCAGCAGTTGCGACTGATTTTGCATCGCGTCATTTACAAAGTCAGGCCATTGGAATTGCAACTGGAGTCATGACGCTGCTGATTCTTTTTTTCGTAGAAATCATTCCCAAATCATTTGCTAGAACTCATGCGGAGCGGATCGCTGTACCAACTCTTCGGGTGATTTACGTTATTTACGTTTTAATGATCCCTATTGTTTGGTTGGTTTCAGAATTCGCGGCTAGGGTAGTGAGTAAATTAGGCGGTGTGCGCCAGGAGAATCCGCCAATTACCGAGGAAGAACTGGAGTACTTGGTTAATGTTGGGGAGCGTGCCGGGGTCTTAGAAGAAACCAAGAAAGAAATGATTGTTGGCGTGTTTGAATTCGACGAGACCAAGGTGCGAGAGATTATGACTCCACGTCCTGATGTGAAGTGGCTTAATGAGGGCAGCAACTTAAGTGAGGCCCTCGTTCTAGCTGTTGAGTCGGGCATGTCGCGGATTCCGGTTTGCGAGAATGCGTCGATTGATAACGTGGTGGGAATTCTACTAGTTAAAGACCTATTAAAAGTGGCCCGTGATCAGCCTCAGGGTGGTGGTGATTTTAATCTGAAGATGATTATGCGAGCTCCGTTTTTTGTTCCGGAATCCAAGCCGGTCATGGATGTATTCAAAGAGCTTAAGAGTAGTAAAAATCACATTGCTGTAGTGATCGATGAACACGGCGGGACTGCCGGTGTGGTTACAATGGAGGATATCCTCGAGGAGATCGTCGGAGAAATTCAAGACGAGTACGATACCGAGGAAGCAGAAATTCTTGAGTTAGAGCCGGGCATTCATGATGTGGCGGGCTCTTGCAATATTGATGAATTTCTCGAGTACTTCGACATTGATGAAAATACAATTGCCGATAAGCCGGATGATGGCATTGACACATTGGCCGGTTGGATAGTCGCATTGCTAGGCGAGCTGCCCGAGATTGGTAAGACCTTAAGAATTGGTCCACTCAATGTTGAAGTCACGGACGTGGAGCGCCAACGGATTCGTAGGGTCCGTGTTTCGCTCATTATGGCCAGTGTTGAGAAATTAAGTATCGTTTAATTTTTAAGAGCTAATTTACAGCGTAGCTGTGTGACCCTGGCGGCGGCATCTTCGAGTCTATGGCGAAACTTTGAGTTTCGCTCGGCCTCTCGGCATAGAGCCTCGTAAGCAAGCTGATACCGATCTAAGTGCCGGCATACCAGAAGCATATCTACCCCGGCATTTACGGCGCGAATGATGGTCTCCTGCCAAGCCTCTTGCTCCTGGGGGACGGCACCCATGTTCATGTCGTCACTCACGACGACACCGCCGTAACCCAAATCTCGTTTAAGTAGGTCAGTAATAACTTCGGGCGACGAGCTAGCCTCGCCTTCGGCTAATACTGGATAGATGCAATGTGAGATCATGACCATCGGAGCGCGAGGCAGTATTGTGCGGAAAGGTCGCAAATGAAGTTCAAGCTCTTCCCGGCTGAGTGCAACAACGGCACCGCCCAGGTGCGTATCCACGGTAGCTGCGCCCTGCCCCGGGAAGTGTTTAAGGCAGCCCAAGACTCCCGCTCCCTGCAGGCCATCCAAAAAGCTACCGGCTCGAGCGGCTACACCTTCAGCAGTGACGGCGAAGGCCCTATCGCCAATTGACGTGTTTGTCGGCTCCGTAAGCACATCGCAAACGGGCGCAAAGTTGACGTTGATCCCTAGTTCAAGCAGACCAAGGCCCATGTTCCTAGCTGTAGAGGCGATTTCGGCACAAGCTTCTGGATCTACGCGCCCGCCCGCTAACAGCATGGCCGGGCCGGCATTGGGAAACGGGGCTTTTAAACGGGCGACTCGCCCTCCTTCTTGATCGATGGCGATCACAAGGGGGGGTGTCCCGGGGGCACGTGTCGTTTGCAGCGTGTTGACCAGCTCTTTGAGGGCAGGCTGCGAGGCGCAATTTCGCCCAAATATGGTGACGCCGGAGGGCGCTATCTCACGAAAAAAACCTAGTTCTTCGTTCGTTAGCGAGGATCCCTCGACGGCACATACCAAAATAGTTCCGGCAGCGGTGCGTGCCATGGTCTTATTCGTCAATAATTTGAAGGATATATCGCTTCGATAACTTGGCTGCAGCGCAGTTCAGTATCGTGCGGATGGCATCAGCAGTGCGGCCTTGTCGACCAATCACCTTGCCGATGTCCTCTTTGGCCACTTTCAGTTCGATGATGTTGGTCTGATTGCCTGCGATTTCGCTGATCTCAATCCGCCCAACCTCATCAACTAGTGCCTTTGCAATGAATTCTACCAGATCCTTCATGGTAACGTCAGAATCACCCATAGCTCACTTCCGTGTTCAAAAGGAATCCAACTCGCAACCGCTGTCAGCTAATCTCAGCAGGCCTGTACTTACCTTCAGTTAGTTTATAAGATATCGGCTGACAAGAAAAGGAGACAATCATTGGCAGCCCTGACCGTCGAACATATCTTCAGAGGTAACATAGAACAAGTATTCGCAGGCTGCTGCCAATATGGTGAGTATCCCAAATACCTGCCAGGGGTCTCCGCAATAGAGGTTCAGCCGGCTCAGGTCCCAGGCTCCAGTTGTCGGGTGCGTTATGATATTAAGCTCATCAAGACGTTCTACTACACACTAAATACTTTTGAAAAACCCCCAGCTAAAATCTGGTGGAATCTCTCTGAGTCGAATCTTATGAAGAAAAGCGAAGGTTCTTGGCAATTTGAGGACTTAGGAGACGGTACAACCAAAGCAATTTACACCCTTGATGTAGGTTTTTCTGGTCTAGTTCCGCAAAAGATAGTCGACCAAGTAACCAGAGCTAATCTTCCGGCTCTTATGAGTGGGATGCAGAAGCTAATCGATGCTCAGAACGGCAAGTAACGGTCTTGATGGTCCATTCTTGCCCGAATTCGCAATCTGGGTGAAAATTCGCGAGACGAACTGTCTAAGTTATAGGCGGTTGTCCTAAAACTTCTCGAAGATAGGTGCTACCGTGCAGCTATGTTCGGGTCCCTTTATCGTGCTTATGAGTCAATAACGACAAGGGAAAACTTAGATGCCAGCAACTTGTCGGCCAGCCTTTCGGGTGGCACGGGTCTTGCTGATAGTTAAGTCAGAGGGCAGTGGTGCTCTTGGATGTGGTTCCCGCAGTAGCTGACGTTGTTTCGGAGGATGTAGAAATTATGCAGGGTCATGATACACACAAACAAAGTAATGTTGTTTCTCTCTTCAATGCTCGTGATAAATCAGCAAGCGAAGAGACTACTGTTGTGAAAGTAGATGAGGTTGTAGCCAAAGAGGCTGAATTCGAAGATGTCATGACGAAGAATGCACGTAATAAAGAGCGCCTTGCTAAAGATCGCGCTAACGCCAACAAGTCTGTGCTTAAGTCTTACCGTATTAAGCACTGATTTTTCTTATGTTTCTGATTTTGTTTTTTGATGTTGTAGCAGAAGTGGTTGTTGGTTGATAACTGTAGCTGAGCTGTTGAAGGTGGGTATTGTAATGAGTGTGGACACCAAAGGCCCAGAGGCGATTTCCTCTCAGATAGTTGATCTAGCTTCCTTTCGTAAAAAGAAGGAAGTCGGCGAAGAGCTGACTAGAGGTGGTCGTAAGCCACTCTATGTTAGCCACTTAACCGGCAAGGTGACGGGAAGTCAGCAAGCTTCCCCCGGGCAGGCTGAGGGACAAGCTGATTTCGGTGATCGTTTGCAACGGATTCGGTCGAGTTTGGAAAAGATCAATAGATTGATGTCCGAGCTCAAGAAGATGTCTTCCGAGCCGCAGGCTATATCTACCTCGATATCATCATCGGGCCGCAATAAGATCTAAAAATTATTTCTCGCCGGAATGCCTATTTAGGTGACCTGAGCCAAATAAGGCAGGTTGCGATAGTATTGATCCAAGTCTAGGCCGTAGCCGATCACAAATTCCCGACTAATTTCAAATCCGACATAATCGATATGATGATGCATCTTGTGAGCTTCAGGTTTTGAAAGAAACGTAGCCACCTTAAGGCTTTTAGGGCCTCGTAGCTTTAAAAGCCTCAACAAGTAGTCAATTGTGACTCCACTATCGATGATATCTTCGATGAGCAATACGTGCTTGTCGGTGATGTCGCTAGCGAGGTCGTGTGTTAGTCGGACATGACCTGTCGACTCTGTGCCAACGTAGCTAGAAACGCCTATGAACTCCATGGATAACGGAAGATCGATGGCTCGTACAAGGTCCGCCATAAAAATGAAGGCACCTTTCAGGACACCTATGCAGACCAAAGGCTCGCCTTTATAGTCCTTCGTTATAGTTGCGCCGAGCTCTGCGACGCGTGCTCTAATTGTTTCTGAGTCGAAAAGTGGTTTATAATTTACTGTTTTTTGCATGGTTAATTTCCAATCGCGTGATTAAGCAAAGCTTGTAGCTTTTGTTGATGATCTGCAACTAGCTGCAATACATCTTCGTGTTTAAGTGAAATCCCCAGCCCGCCTGACATATTCGTGACAAAAGAAAGACAGGCCACTTCGAGGCCTAGCTGCCGAGCTGCGATAACTTCCTGGACTGTACTCATGCCCACAACGTCGGCCCCAAGATGAGCCAACATGCGCGCCTCCGCCGGAGTCTCGTAAGCTGGTCCTAGAACTCCAACATAAACCCCATTTGCAATGTCTGCGCTAAAAGCGCGGATGCGCTCGGTCCAAGCGGAGTCGAAAGCAGCTCCCATGTCAACGAACTGTGGTCCTAACAAGCGTCCCGCTGCTCCCATGAGGCAGCTTGTTCCGGTCAGATTGATTTGATCTCGCACCGCGATAATTTTTCCCGGAGGAAGATTAGATCGCAAGGAGCCCGCAGCATTAGTTAATAGGACCCGCTTAATACCGATCCGCGCCATTGCGCGCAATGGGTACACTATGTCATGAGCACTCAAGCCCTCGTACATGTGCAAACGACCGGTCATCACCGCCACTTGCTGACCTTTGCTTTCGCCCACGACTAGAGAGCTTCCATGGCCTTCGACGGTTGGTGCTGCGACATGGGGCAAAGACGATAGGTTGATACTCTTTGCATTTGCGAGAGTTTGCTCGAATCCTTTGAATCCTGAACCAAGAACGACAAGCGTCTTCGGGAGCGAACTTACACCGAGGGTGCGGCAAATAGCCGCTCCAGTTTCATTGAGATTCTCTAACATGCTATTGGCAACACTCACGGGATCTCCTCAAATAATGCCGATGGCTTAGCTGATTCGCCCAACTTGTAGGACTGTGAGATAAGGGTCTGCGCAAGATCAGCAGCTGCGTCATCTGCTGCGTGGACGATGGCTATCGGTTCGCCGCTATTGATGATTGAGCCGATGCGCTTAAGTCCGCTAAGTCCAACCCATGGGTTAATCTTATCGGTCGACAGTTTGCGTCCTCCGCCGAGGGCCAAAATAGCCAAGCCTAGTTGCCTCGTGTCAATGTCAGCAACAACTGGCCCGCCGCTAAGGAAGACCGGTCGCTGGACCGGAGCCTGGTACAGTCGCTTATGATTTGTCAGCAATTCTAAATCACCACCCTGAGCTTCAGCGATTTGCAGGAATTTCTGCCACGCTGAGCCATCTTTTAGACGTTGGAAAAGTCTAGTTCGAATGCTTTCACGATCCATCTCTGGATGAGCAAGTTTAACCATTTCTGTGGCCAGATGTACGGATAGTTCGCGAGTATCGTCGGGACCTTGCCCTTGCAGTATCTCGCAGCATTCAGCGATTTCTAGTGCGTTTCCTGCATGAGTGCCCAAAGGGGAGTTCATGTCAGATAAGACACACTGGACAGCTAGGCCGCAATCTCTGCCCACGCGGCTGAGCTGGCGCGCTAGTTCCAGAGCATCCTGACGATGTTGCATAAAGGCGCCTGAACCGTGTTTGATATCTAAGACAAGACCGCCAATACCTTCAGCAAGTTTTTTTGACAAAATTGAGCCGACAATAAGGGGTACGGACTCTACCGTTGCCGTTACATCGCGCATGGCATAAAGGCGGCGGTCTAACGGCACCATTTGTTCAGTTTGTCCCATAATGACCCCGCCTAAGGTAGCCATCTGGGATTCAATCTGCGCGGCGCTCAAATAAACTTTCCAACCAACGGCCTCTAGTTTATCTAAAGTGCCCCCAGTGTGACCTAGGCCGCGACCGGCCATCATTGGTACTTTGATGCCTTCGCAGAGAACTAAAGGAAGAATAATAAGCGAGGTCTTGTCACCAATACCCCCTGTGCTGTGCTTATCGACGATTAAGTGGCGGGGAAATTTCCACTCTAGTTTGGTTCCAGAGTCGCGCATAATGCGAGTCAATATGCTAATTTCGTCCCTTGACATGCCCTTAAGCGTGATTGCCATGAGCATGGCGCCCACCTGGTAATCGGCTACTCTCCCAGATAAAAATCCGTGAAAAAACTCAGCCAGCTCAGGCTCGCTGAGAGCTAAACCGTCTCGCTTTCGACGGATAATTTCTTGGGGTAGCACGTTCAAGGGGGCTCCTTAGCTTTAGTGTCTTTTGACACAAGGTCGCTAATCTTTAGAAAGTTCGTAGTAGCGAGTATTGGATAACTCTGGGAAGAGTCGTCGGGATCGCTAGCGGCAAGCACTGGTTCGTTCGGTGTACCACGGATTTCGACACGGAGCCATTGCGCCTTGCCTAGGGTCAAATCATGGAGCGTGATCAGTCCTATGCGATCGAAATTAGTCGGAGGGTACATTTTCCTGGCGCGTCCTGACTCTGTAAATACCAGAATTTCTTTAGGATTAGCACCCGCGAGTAGGTTCAGGTCAATGATCAAGTCATAATTATCGACGTTCGTGTTTTTTAACTTGTGGTTAGAAGAAGCGTGCGCAGCCAGGCGAAGTTCTCGGATGAAAGTAACGGCTCCGGCACTTAGGCCGAAATTTCGTCTTTGTAGCAGGGACCATGCATCAAGCTGCAGGGGCTGTGTTGCGGATTGTTTGTCTATAACTAGTCGAGGGAGGAAAGACTCCTGATCACTGGTGAAGTCGATAGGAGCTGCCGTCAGCAAAAGGGGCACTTCAGAGCTGTGCGCAAGGCGTTCCCAAAGGTCCATCAACTCGTCTTGACGGTGATGGCTACTGCAGCCGAAAAGTTGTAGCGCATTCGGTTGTAGGGTGAGGATTAGTTGTTCCAGATCTGTGATGCTTATCGTGGGTGCCGGGCATCCGATTTCGAGCCAGCCGGTCGCACCTTCGTCTTTCAGGAAGCGTTTAAAATGGCCGAATACCTCAGAGCCTCCGGTCTCCAGAGCTTGCGTCCAACGCTCCATGAGATCTTTGTTTGCTGGCCAATAGCGAAGCACAAGGTCGGACGATTCACTTGCAATTTCGATGATCGGTACTAAGTGCTTTTGGTTTTCCACTTTTACATTTGGAGACGATGACATGAAATCAAGGCCTAAAGCCTCTGATAACTCAGGTGAGAGCTTGGGGATGTTATCGGCAGAAGTGGTTAGTTTGTTTTCGGCTTGAAGAAAAAGAGGAGACGGGCTCAGGTTGCCGTAAATAAAGTCCTGCGTTCGCTGGTTGCCTAAGTTTGATTCAATTTTGCTGCAGCTCAAACTGCTCAGTTGGCCGGGAGAAATGACGACCTTCTTGCTGCAATAACTGCCGACGCGCCCGTTGGCTAATGTAACCAAGTAGCTGCCGGCTAATAACTTTATGGAGATGTGATCGTTAGATGTCAGCCATGTACGGTGACTTAAGCGCAAAGGAAGCACTGCGAACGACCCATCTGCTACGAGGGGAGCGGCATTGGGATAGCCCGCTATTGTAGGCTCAATCGACAGTAAGGCTGCATCTGGACTGTCAGTGGTGGTTATAATTTGCAGCGACCCAAGGTCTCTGGGTGGCAGAGTCACTTCAAGTGCCTGACCTGCCGTGATAGAAAAGGGGCTAAGATCATTAAAAGTTCGGCCTGCTGCAGTGTCGGCTAGTTGATAACTAGTCCCAGGCGGGAGTTCGATGGAGTGATGTTTCTCGTCAGTCAGTATGGTGACTTGCAGCAAGTGACCATCACGATCAAAAATAAAAACGGGTTGAGGAATTTTTACTGCCGCGTCTTTGGGATTCAGCTTCAACCGGAGTAACCCCGAATTAGGTGGGGATTCGCAGGTTGTCCGCCAGCGGATCTTCACTGGATCATGGCGATTTTTTAAAATGCTCTGATTAGAATTGAGGCAAATTTTGAGAGCTTCCGCTTGGGTCAAAATGCTACCGGCTGTTGCAGAACTCAGCGCCAGCTCGATACCGTAGACTGAAGCTGGGCGATTGCTCCCTTGCGAAGGGGGTTGCCATGACAGTGTATTGTTGTCGAAAGCAAAGCGCTGGTAACCTAAAATCCCGACAACCTCCGTATCTTGATACCGGAGCATATATTGGGAGCCGCCGTTGCTCCTTGTCCCTTTTTCTGGGGTCGTCACGGGCCCGAGGATGTTTTCGGCATGACCATTCAGGCGTAAGAGCCAGTTTGCCAAGGCGGCGCCATTTCCGCCAATGGCCTCAAAGGTGAGAGAGAGGCGCGCTGATTTGTTGTCCAGGCTCCAGGTCACCGTGAGCTTCGAGGCGGCCGAGCCACTGTTGCCGTAGATGAAGCGAGCAAATGGGGCGCCGCTTTCCTGATCGACTCCTAAATCGACAGCAAGCTGGTGGGGAGGGGGAGCGTTCTTTGGACCGTTACTTTTTAGATCGATGCCAGTCACGGCTTGTTGCTGGTGCCACACGGGATTTTGTGGCGTTCCGCTTGCCGTGAAAAAGGCTAAGCCTGCGGGCTGCCAATCTGACTTGCCCGGCACTGCTGTTATGCCTGCTAGTACCGCTTGTACCTCCGGAGTACCCAGCAGCACATGGCCTACATAGGGAGCCAAGTGAGGAAAGCGTTTGAGTGTTGCCGGAGATATTGGCTCAGCAATCCCCTGAGTTGCCGCCGCAGCCAACTCTGGTTGGCTTGTTGCACCGTAAGCGGATGCATAACTGCATAATGCTATTAATAACTTTATTATTGACATTTGAAGACATTTATGCAAATTTAACGTCCCTGCGATTATACGTGACGTTGATAGAATATGATAAGCATTAAATTGAAGGGCTGACCCATGAACCTTGACCTCCCCAAGGACTACCAGTCGAACAAAGTTAAGCGGCTACCTCCGTCGGTTGTGAAGGATATTGAGCTCAAGAATCACGCTCGTCGACTCGCTAATCTATCACCAATCCGAATCAAAGTGAGGACTTGTATCTCCTGTGGGACTCTTTTTGAGTCGGCCGGAAATAGGACCTGCGGATGCAATACACGTAGCACTGGATATATTGCAGGTCGTGAGATTATCTAACCAGGTTACGTCGCCTGTACCCCCCCCTCATTGATTTGTGTATTTGGGGCCGACTTTCTCCGTCCCAACAGTTCAAAAACAAAGACACTTCAGCTTTTTTCTCAAGTTGATCGATATGCTGCCGATAACTGATTAAGCGCCCGGTTTCGAAACCGATCCTGGCCCTTAATGAGGGTGACCCCGATGGCGGATGACTCAAGTCCTATAAGCTTCAGTAGGACACCGTATACGGTCACTTACCAGGATCTACAGGGTAAACAGCAAACCCTTAAGCGGACTCCACCGCCCAAATTGCATGACATGTTGCCAAAAGATGTCGTGGAGCTAACGGCTACGAAGAGTGACGACTTTCAGGCCGGCGAGTCTGCTGTAGTCGAAAACATCAGTCCCAAGCATGCCAACACGTTACAGCTGAAAAATGGCCGCGGGGATACCACTTTTGTAGATTACTACGACGTTAATTTACTTAACGAGGTAGCTCCCCGCGAGGGCCGTGATCCTATGGATCAGCCGAGTGTGCAGACTGGTAACCGATATCTCATGTGGCCCTAAGCCAACATTATTAAGAGGCCTTGCAGTATTTATCGGAGGCGAACGCAGGCTCAGTTTCATAGTTACGTAAGAGCACATTGCCGACCGTCCATCCAACTAGGTGCCCATCGCCCCCATACAACCGTAGACGGAAATACTGCTCTCCGTTGCGGTTCGGACCGCTATCGTGAAGGGCCTCGGTGAGCGTGGCTCTGGTTTGGTTTCGCACCTGCGAAATTCGCACCGGCTCCCAAACGACGCCGCCATTCGGGCAGCGGTTTAGGCGCTCAAGTTCTAGGGTGCGCGCCGACGAATCGAACAATACAGTCAATGCCATCGAGTCGCCGGCGGAGAAAACTCGTCCGGAGGATGCGAGGTCAAATTGAACATCGGTGCTAAGTCCACCCGGATTAGTTAGATAGGCGTGAAAAATGGTTTCGTCGTAATCGGCGATGTCACCCCATGAATAATGCTGATGGCTGTTTTGGTGGCGAAACTGAACACCATTCGCGGCGCTGTTTGAAATGCATTCATCGCGTTTTACAGAGCCATCATTTTGAGCGAGAGAAGTGCAAACGTTGTTGACGATTTGGGCCATGCCGCGAAGTTGGCCATCAGTGAACCATGTCGGTATTGCCGGCTGGCGTGATCCGCTGATCATTCTCCCTGAGTTGCCGACTAACATGATCACAACGGCGTCTGTTATTAATTGGTTTTGACCACTTGCGTTAGTGATAGTTAGTGATTGACTCAGATCGGCAACCTGAAAAATTCCATTAAGCACTGGGTCAGGTAGCGCATCATTCGGATAGATTGCTGGGATCACATAATGTGCCGCTAACTTGGCTTCGCTATCTTTACTCCGCGTCTGCATTTCCAGGCAGGCCGAAAGTGATAGTGGACAATGGATGACCGTAACGCGTTTGGGTCTATTTATCGAGCTACCCGCTGAGACAGTGGCAAGTGGCAAAAGCGTTACACCGAGGTCTGCGGAGTTAGTCGGGGTAATCAGTCTTAGCCACTGCTGACCATTTATTGGAAATTTCTCAATCGTTAGAGGTTCGCCCTCTTTTCCAAACTCTAGCTTCGCCCCGTTGCGGCTGTCCTGCCATATGAATCCGCGATTGAGTATCTGAACTAACTCTCTGGCAAATAGAATCTGTACGTTTCGGCGCTGATCCATGCCGCGTCGATGGACTTTGGCTAAGTTTGATAACCAATAGAATTTTTCTTCCGGCGAATTTGGTGTCGAGCTCAGACTGACGCCTGCTTCCTTAAATTGTTTTTGCAGCCATTGTGCATAAGCAGCGACTTGAGACTCAAGAGTAGCCGAGTCCTCTTGCGCTTGGTCCAGCCCCAAGGTGTTAAGTGGGAGTCCGAATGCAGTCTGGGTCATAATAGTGCCGAGAGCTGCGCGGGTTTCTTGGGAATCTGTCAACGCGGCGTAATCAGAGGTGGCATTGGTCGGGGTTAGCCTGGACTCCAGGTAACCTACAGCCATCATCATTCTGGCGGACATCCCAGTGTCTGCCGCGGCTTTGTAGAATGCCGCCTCAACGCTCCCCCCGGATGGTCCTGCGGATCCGCGGCGATGGCTGCCCACCCCGCAAGCGGTACATAGGGCAGCTAAGACGACCGGCAACATCCGGCCAATATTGGCTAAACCGGCCATTTTAGTAATCCTCCCAGGACTTTATTTTGTCTTTGATTTCATAGGTCTAGATGTATTAAGTATACGGTGCTTAGGATCCTTAGTCATGTCGCGCTCAAAGCCTCTGAATCCGCGCAGGTTGAGAATTAACGTAATATTTAAAATTTTTTTATAAATACTGATGACTTAGCCTGTACGACAGCTCGGTACGAGCTTGCAATATCGATGGAGCGCCAAAAGGCTTCCTGGCATCAACTAACACTCAGGAGTTCTCAAGATGAAAAGTGTCAGCTGGACCAATATAAGCTTATTAGCTCTGTCCATGATGAGTCTTTCAGCTTATGGCGCGGGACTCAAAGGTGCGGTTAAGATAGACGGGTCTTCGACTGTCTATTCTATCTCTGAAGCTGTGGCCGAAGAGTATCGTAATGTTGAGAAGGATGTGAAAGTCACCATCGGAGCAGCGGGGACCGGTGCGGGCTATAAGAAGTTTTGCTCTAATGAGCTCGACGTTGCTGGTGGGTCGCGTCCGGTAAAGTCTGATGAAGTTCAGAAGTGCAAGTCCAGTGGCGTTGACCTTATTGAACTTCCGGTTGCAGTTGACGGGTTAACAGTGGTTGTTAATCCGAAGAATACCTTCGTGAAATCACTGTCATTCGAGCAGCTGAAGAAAATCTGGGAGCCAGGTTCCAAGATTAAGACTTGGAAGGACCTAGATTCTAGCTGGCCAGACCAGCCCATAAAGCTATTTGGCCCTAGCTCTGAGCATGGCACCTTTGACTACTTCACCGAAATCATTGTGGGTAAGGCGAAGTCCTCCAGAAGTGACTACAGTGCGGCCTCTGATACTAATACTTTAGTCAGCGGTGTATCAGGCGATGTCAACAGTCTGGGGTACTTTGGATACGGCTACTACGAACAAAGTAAATCGAAATTGCGTGCACTTGGAATCAGCAAAGACGGCAAGTCCGCGCCAATAAGTCCTGATAGTAAAACAATTGAGAGCGGAGCATATCCGCTTTCCAGATTACTATTCATCAGCGTCAATAAAAAATCTGCTGAACGTCCGGAAGTAGACAGCTTCGTTAAGTTTTATCTGCAGAGTGTTGGCGGCATTGCAAAAAGTGTCGGCTACAGTGCGCTGCCTAAGGCGAAATTAGAGCAATCTTTAACAAATTATGGCAGGCGCAAAGTTGGTGCTTGGCAAGAATCGGCGCATTGAACCGAGCCCGATTCAGCAGGCACTAAAGGAGCCAGTCTGAGCCAGAGTCGAGTAAAAATAGCGCATCTGGAAGAGGCCTTCGTAAAGAAGCTGCTTTTCGCCTGTGCGTTATTTTGCATATTGATAACTCTTGGAATAGTCCTGGTTCTACTAGGCGAAGCGGTCCTCTTTTTTGAAGAGGTGCCGCTAGTCGATTTTATTACGGGTACAATTTGGGCCCCCATGTTCGAGCCTAAGAGCTTTGGTGTGCTGCCCTTAGTGTGTGGCACTTTTTTGATTACCTGCGGCGCGGCAATGATCGGATTGCCAAGTGGTCTTGGTGTTGGCCTTTTTCTCAATGACTTTGCACCCAACTGGCTGCGTAGCATCATTAAGCCTGTACTCGAGATATTGGCGGGTATTCCCACTGTGGTTTACGGGTACTTCGCTTTAACTGTGGTGACTCCGCTGATGCAAAGAATGAGTCCGTCAGTTGAAGTGTTTAATGCTGCCAGCGCTGCCATAGTTGTCGGGGTAATGGTGCTACCAATGGTGGCGTCTCTTTGTGATGACGCGATCCGTGCGGTACCGCGGTCGATCAAAGAGGCGGGTTATGCGCTCGGTGCCACCAAGTGTGAGGTAGCGCTGCAGGTGACTGTCCCGAGTGCTTTGTCCGGCATTGTCGCATCATTTATATTGGCTATTTCCAGAGCCTTTGGGGAGACTATGGCCGTCACTTTGGCCGCAGGATCCACCCCTAAGTTGACTCTGAATCCATTTGAAAGTGTGCAAACTTTGACTGCCTATATTGCGCAGGTGAGCACGGGCGATACGCCGCAGGGCAGTTTAGAATATAAGTCAATTTTTGCTGTCGGCATGCTGTTGCTAGTGGTCACGTTGTTCTTCAACATGTTGGCGTACTATCTCGTGAAACGTTTCCGAACCGTTACTGAGTGATGGCATCAATGGACGACATGCTTAAATCAATGAGTAAATCAGTAACGCTTACTACGGGAACTGCTAACTTGGGCGACAGCCAGATAGAACATAAAGCGATGATACGGGCTATCTGGCGGCCGCGACCTAAGCGCCGTTGGCTGGCTGGGCGAATCTTCTTTCTACTTACTTTGCTCTCGACCTTGATTGGCCTGATCTCTTTGATTTTTCTTTTAGAGTCCATCCTTGGACAAGGGTGGGAACGAGTTAGTTGGGAATTTGTTTCCAGTTTCCCTTCTCGGATTGCGAGTAGGGCAGGTATCAAAGCGGCACTAGTTGGCTCCTTGTATCTCACGGGCTTAGTAGCCTCGATCGCAATACCGTTGGGTGTTGGTGCTGCGGTCTATCTCGAGGAGTTTGCCGCTGACACAAGACTTCGTCGGATTATTGACGTCAATATTGCCAACCTGGCTGGAGTGCCGTCGATAGTTTACGGGATGCTAGGTCTCATGGTGTTCGTGCGTATTTGTGCCCTTGGTCATAGTTTACTTGCAGGTGCATGCACGATGAGTCTCCTAATTTTACCGGTGATCATTGTGACCGCTAGAGAGGCTTTAAAGACAGTGCCGATGGGTGTGCGCTTGGCAGCTCTTGGACTTGGTGCCACTAGGTGGCAGACCGTGAGAGCACACGTATTGCCTACGGCGATGCCAGGGATATTAACGGGAGTCATTCTGTCGTTGTCACGTGCTGTTGGTGAAACGGCCCCTTTGCTGATGATTGGTGCGCTCAGTTACATGGCTTTCGTGCCTGAATCGCCGATGGATGATTTTACTGTGTTGCCGATTCAAATTTTTAACTGGTCAGCTCGTCCGCAAGACGAGTTTCGTGTGGCAGCCGCTGCAGGTATTCTTGTGCTTTTGGGTGTGTTGTTAACAGTCAACGCCTGTGCGATTTTTGCGCGCATGCGTTTCCAAAGGAAAATGCAATGGTGACAGGCAACACTAATATGTCAGGCAATAGGCAAAGATCCTTCGACCCAAGTCCGCCCTATGCTCTAGAGGCGCGTGACGTGAATGTTTCTTATGGAACCAGTCGGGCTGTCTTAGATGTTAATCTAAAGATCCCTGAGCATACTATAGTGGCGCTCATCGGCCCGTCCGGTTGTGGCAAGAGTACATTGTTGAGAAGTTTTAACCGGATGAACGATTTTGTCCGTGGTGCGAAGGTTACCGGCGAGATCCTTTTTAAGGACTCAAATATTTACGATAAAGCTGCCGACCCAGTTTTGTTGCGACGCCAAATTGGGATGGTGTTTCAGAAGCCCAACCCATTCCCAACATCGATTCGTAAGAACATCACTTGGGGTCCGAAGATCAATGGGTATCAGGGCGATTACGCGGCTCTAGTCGAGACTTCTCTGCGGCGTGCCGCTCTTTGGGACGAAGTGTCTGGCAAGTTAGGTGAAAGTGGACTGGCTCTATCGGGGGGGCAACAGCAACGTTTGTGTATTGCGCGGGCCATCGCCATGGATCCGGATGTGATTCTCATGGACGAACCATGCTCGGCGCTCGATCCATCGTCGACTCTAAAGATTGAGAACCTACTACTCGAACTTAAAGAGCGTTTCACGATTGTGATCGTTACCCATAATATGCAGCAAGCGCGTCGTGTTTCTGACTATACGGCGTTTATGTATCAGGGTGAGTTGGTGGAGTTCGGTCCGACAGACGGGGTATTTGAGACACCCCAGCAGGAACTGACTAGAGATTATGTCTCCGGAAGGTTTGGTTGACGTTCTTTGACCTAGGATCATATGTGAGTCACTAGTATGAGGAGAGAGTCATGAGTTTGACGATGTCAATAGGTCAAAACTACAAAGCGGAGATCCAGACGGCGATGAACAGCGAGAAAATCCTCCTCATTGAAGACGACTCCGACATCTCTGAATTGGTGCAATATAATCTCGAGCGCGAGGGGTTCAAGGTTTTCACCAGTGCTGATGGTGAAGAGGGTTACAATCTAGCTCTTCAAATTCGCCCTGAGTTAATCCTTTTAGATTTAATGCTGCCTAGTTTAGACGGGCTAAGTCTGTGTCGTAAGCTGCGTGCCCATGCCGACACGAATGAGATTCCAATCGTCATGTTGACGGCTAAAGGGGAAGAGAGTGATGTTGTCGTTGGTCTTGAAATGGGTGCGGACGATTATGTCCCCAAACCATTTAGTCCACGAGAGTTGGTTGCACGGATTCGTGCGGTATTGCGACGCCCCAGGGCCGTGGCCGTTACATCCTCAGCTAGTGATAGTCGCCTTACGGTAGGGCCGATCACTATTGATTCAGAACGGCATGAGGTTTTTATCAAGGAACAGCCGTTAGTATTAACTTTGGCTGAATATAGGCTACTCGCGACTTTAATCTCGCGTCCAGGTCGGGTGTTTACCAGAGAGCAACTTTTGGAAAAGATCACCGGTGGCGAGACTTACGTGATTGATCGTAATGTTGACGTTCATGTGAGAGCAATTCGCAAGAAGATGGGTGACGATGCTGAGTTTATCGTCACCGTGCGGGGGGTCGGTTATAAATGCCGCGATTGAACGCGTTCCGTTCGCGGTTTTTTTGGAAGAACTATTCGGCTTTTGCGCTGCTATTTCTGATCACGGCTGTGCTGATTAGTTGGATAGTATTCATCAAGGTAGATGCCACTATCAATGGTTTCACTCTTGAAAATCTCCGGTCCAAGGCAGAGTTTCTAGTCCCAATGGCTCGCAGTACTTTGCAAGCTGGTGGTAGCGATGCCCAAGGGCTTTTGGCTGAGCTTGGTAAATCTACTCAGACTCGAATCACCCTGATCAAGGAGGGTGGGCGGGTTATAGCGGACTCGGATTTTCCAGCCGCCGGCATGGAAAATCATTGGTCTCGTCCAGAGGTGCAGGAGGCATTATCGCAAACGCTCGGTCTTTCCGAGCGCTTCAGCGTGACCTCGCAAAGGCCTCTAATTTACCTGGCTCGCACCGTCAGTGACTCGACGGGGCAGCGACTTGGAGTAGTGCGCGTCTCACTCTCGGTGGAAAAGATACACAGTAATATCATGGGTTTGGCTGCGGCCCTCGCGGCGATTACCTTTTTGGGCGTGCTCATTGCTCTGGCCCTAGGGTGGGCGTTAGCGCAGCGGGTTTCCATTCCGATTTGGGAGATGGTTCAAGTCGCAGAGGCAATGCGAGATGGTAAGTACACTCAGAGAGTGCGCACTATCACAGATGACGAAGTGGGTAGATTAGGTGATACTCTAAACCGACTAGGGTCTGAATTAACTGGTAAAATTTCTGAGTTGCAGCGGCTCGAAACGGTTCGTCGGGATTTTGTCGCTAATGTCTCGCACGAGATAAAGACGCCTCTAACATCGATCAAGGGTTACGTCGAAACTCTCTTAGGTGGCGCTATCAACGACCCAGATAATCGTCTCCGTTTTCTCGAGAAGATCGAGCGAAATTCCGAGCGTCTGACCAATCTGGTTCAAGACCTTTTGAGTTTGGCTAAGATTGAGGCGACTGAGGATACGCTGAAATTAACGGCAATCGACTGGACCGACGTAGTGACATCTGTGATAGCCCGTAATGAGGATGTCCTGCATCAAAAGAACTTACGGGTTAAAGTGGACGTGCCCTCTATGGCTGCCAGGGTGCTTGGTGATCGTGAGGCCATGACTCAGGTGTTGGACAATCTATTAACCAACGCCGCTAAGTATACGGCAGATGGCGGCCTCATTACCGTCGCGGTAGCTAGCCGAGGCATGTGGACCAAGCTTGAGGTGGCGGACACGGGCATTGGCATCCCGGCTGAACACCTTCACAGAATTTTTGAACGATTTTATAGGGTTGACAAGGCTCGCTCGCGTGAGCTCGGCGGCACTGGACTCGGTCTTTCGATAGTTAAGCACCTCGTTTCAGCCATGGGGGGCGAGGTCCACGTCGAAAGTACCGTAGGAATTGGCAGCCGCTTCACAGTCAAACTCAGGGCTGATTATTAGAAAAGTGATGTACTATAAATGATAATGCACGCTTGGTTAGGGTTAGCCTCGAACCGCGTCTGGGCAGACACCTAAATAATGTGGTAAACCCAACAGATAGTTCAGATACACAGCGACGGGGGTGGTGCTCTTGCGCAAGCTTATATTTGCCGCAATCTTGCTGGTGCTAGTAGGTGGCGTATTTCAATCTGTTAGGAGTGCAGGCTCGGTCTGGCGAGACCCCCTCTCACTTAAAGAGGCGGGTTTAAGCTCGCAAGCGCTAGCCGAACAGTCGCCCATGAAGCAAATTCGGAAGTTGTGGCAACCTGTCCGAGGCGAACGATTTTCGCCAGTTGCACCCACAATTTGGCGGATTTACATTCGGTCCGTGGGTCTAAGCGCGGAACAGCTGACGCAGGCTTTGCATGTTTTAAGTTTGACCGTACATGCGGCCAACGTCATCTTGGTTTTCTTGCTGCTTAGTCTGTTACTACAGAGTGAGTGGGCAGCCTTCCTTGGCGCAGCACTTTTTGGAGTTCATCCCCTACAAGTGGAAGCTGTAGCCTATCTGTCAGCCTTTAGATTTCTTGTCGGTAGTTTTTTCGCGATCATCGCTATACAGCAGTATTTGAATCACGTTTTAGCTCTGCGAGCTGGGCGCAAGCATGCCAATTTGCAAAGACCGTATTGGCTCGCTACTGCGGCCTTAATTTTAGCGATGTTATCTCAGCCTATTTTCGTAACGATCCCGATTGTCGCGGCGCTATTAGTCAAGCTCCTGCCAAAGCAAACAGCACTTTATTCAGCTAAGCCTGGCCCGTGGCGATTAGGTCTTTGGTGGCTTTTAGTGCTTCCCGTTATGATTTGGGAATTTATTGGACAGAATACCAGTGGATTGAGCCAGAATTTGCCGTTTTGGAGTCGCCCGCTTATTGCTGGTGACAGCATCAGTTTTTATCTGAATAAGTTCCTCGTCCCGAGGGGCATTGGGCCGGATTATGGGCATTCACCTTTCTTTGTAATGAGTCATTGGTGGGGCTACCTAATGTGGGTAGTGCCCGTGGTAATTTATATCGCGGCGGCTCGGCATAGGTCGAAGGGTCCTGCTTGGTACAGAGAAGCGGTCCTTTTATTTGTTACGCTTTTGTTGCCCGTTTCAGGAATTTTGTATTTTAGCGCCCAGGCTAATTCAACTGTGGCAAGTCGATATGCGTATTTGTCATTGTTGGCTCCAGTGGTCGGTCTAAGTTACCTAGTCTCGCGCGCAAGAAGAGCAGCGTTACCACTTGCTATGTCTTTGGCGGTGGTTGGCTGTGCATGGTTAAGTTCTCGTGACCTAAGCTTCTGGAAAAACGATGATGTCCTTTGGCCGCATGCGCTAATAGTCAACCCGGGCAGTCCAATTGCCCACGAAATGTTGGGTAATAACTCTTATCGCGCGGGGGACTGGAAAAAAGCGCGCGAGCACTATAAAGCAGTGATTTCAGCGAATGTTTTGGACTCTGCGGTTTATTATAATTTAGCGGAGATTGAGCGCCAGCATGGCTCTCCGAAAGAGGCAGCGGCATATTATAACCGGGCCTTACAGTTGAATCCTAAGCTGGCCAGTATTCACCGGCATCTCGGTGAGGTGTATTTGGCAATGGATGACACAGACCAAGCTCTGGCGCAGTTCGATGCCGCAGTCGCTGAGCAACCTTCGGATTCAGATTCGTTACGGTTACTTGGGATGCTTTACGTGCGTAAAGAACAATATGCCCGGGCCATACCGTATTTAAACAAAGTATTACAACTTGCTGATAAATCAAAAGTAACGGCAGAAGTGCAGGCGCTGCTTGGCGCTGCCTTGTTCAAGACCAATCAGCAAGCGCTGGCGCAGGAGCATCTGCGTATCGCGTTGGAACAGTTTCCAAACAATGAGGAAGCAAATCGTCAACTCGGAGATATTTACTTCGATCAGGGTCTGTTTGCAGAGGCTAAATCAAACTATGAGCGTGTGCTAGCGCATGGAAAAGGGACTTTTGAAGTCTTTGAACATCTTGGGCGCATACATTCGGGCCGAAAGGAATATTCAAAGGCAGCTCACTATTTTAATAGCGCGCTTGCAAGCAAAAGTTCAGATGCTGAAACATTGAAGAACCTAGGCGTCTCGCACTTTCACCAGCGGCAGTACAAAGATGCAATCTCTTGCTTCAATAAGGCGCTTGCGGCAGATCCAGATTTAGCCGAGCCATATTTTTTCCTCGGAGATCTCGCGAGATGGCAGGGCAAGGAAGCAGAAGCCATTCGCAACTATCAAATGGCAATTAAAATTGACACTAATTTTTCTGACGCCCACTATCGCTTGGGGAACCTTTATTTGAAAAAAAATCAGCTGCAGCAGGCAATCACACAGTTTCAGGCGGGCTTACACAGCGCTCCGCTTGATCCAAAGTTGAGTTATGCCCTGCGGCAGGCAACCCAGTCGCAGGGTAAAGCAGAGATGTGAGAAGCGGCCCGATTGCAATTTCATGACGGCTGCCCGGCAATAACTTCACAAAGGTATGCTTGGATCAGGTAGTTCTCTACCAACAAGTGAGCGCTCGTAGACAGCCTTAATAGCGCCGTAATAGCCTTCAAAGCGGGGCGCCCCTTGCAGCCAGAAGAAATCTGGAATATTGGGGTTAATCCAGGAGCCTCCGACAACGTCACCATCAGCATTGAGTTCTACGCGGTAATCATAAGCCACGGTTACCCCGGTCCAGTCCTCAGTTCCATTAAGAGCATTCCAATTGGGGTCGACCTCGAGGGTGTAGCTCAAGTCAGTGTGGACCACTAACTCTGATGTAGCATCCGCGGCAGCGCCTTCCGTGGGCTCTTGTTTTTGCGTGATTTTAGATGAATATGCGTAAATTGGTTGATTCCAAATTTCGTTCCCGTGGGACACGTCCGCAATTACACCAACGTGCTCTTTGCCAACTAGATTAGTCAAGGCGACGTGGAAGGCTCCGGCATTGATTCCCTTGCATTCAGGGTGATCCTTTGCTGCATTTGGATAGCGTACTAGGTCTATATTGCATCTAGTGCCAAGCATGCGTGCAGGAGTGTACGAAATATCCCCTTGGTAATAGCTGAGCAAAGCTTTGATGTCTGAGGACCCAAAGGGGATGCTGATTCCATCGGCATTGGTCACTGCGGTTGGTCGCGGTTCTTTAAAATTTAAAGAGGCCGCAGCCCAACCGTGGCACATCCCTTCCCAAGTTGCATTGTCTGGGCTTACCCTGGCGCGCTCGCGTGCCACTGAGGGATAGTCATAGCGGCCCACAAGAGCATCAAATTTCTCTGCCGGAGAGAGTTCTGAGCGTTGAGCAAGCGTCATCCGAGATAGCTGGCGCTTGGTGGGCGACTTGTAGCCAAATTGGTCGGCCGGCGCAGGAGGGTTCCGCCAACGTTGCGATACACCACCCAAATAATTTGGCCAATAGCTGTCAGTCCATGGCACCGTCGGTAGTGCGCCTGTCAGAGGCAGTGTCGAAAAGTTGCGATCGAAATTTCCGCTTAGTAGTAGGGGGTCGTTATATGCGTTCCAACCCTCTTTGAGTTGGCTGCTGTTGGTTTTGGCTGATCCACAAGCCTGGAGGATTGATAATACAAAAATACTAATTAAGTTGAAAAATTTCATGGTTCTTCCTGTTGAAACGGGGTGAATCGACTGGAATGGGTTGGCTGGTCGTGGAAAATGATTCGAAGATTTGCATGACTGGATTGATACCTCATTGGTTTTGACAGTGGTTTAGACCGTGCGCTTTCAGCGCTGCCAACCTTTTGGGTCATTCAAGTTCGTCTTACCGCCCTGACGGCAACAATGCAACACTTGGTCAACCTGGTTGATTTTCCGCAAAAATTCATGGTGCCTGGTCAGCCTACCGTAGTATAAATACGGGTACGCTTTGTCTCGGAAAGGACTTCACCATGGGTGAGCATCACAACCACAAAGATAACACCAGCGACCAGCCCCAGCCCTGGTCGTCGCCTGCGATGTACGGCATCTTGTTGATCGGAGCTGTTTTCGCGTCACTGTTTTGTTACCTAGCCTACTACAGCTTGATTACGACCCCAGACAATCCCTTGCAGATGATGCAGTGAGTTTTTGGAGCGGGCACTCTTTGTGGGCTGAATATTGAAGACTTGACTCATCAGTATTACCACCTGCGCCGCCTTGGCCCTGGTTGCTTGCGTTACCATCGAAGAGACGCAGAGGCGGCGCCTTGCTCCTTTGCCTGCTTCTTGTATTTTGCCAATCGCCAAAACGAATGCTGGGTTGGCTGCCGTGTTGGGGCATGAGATAGGGCATGCAGTCGCTCGTCACTCTGGTGAACGACTAAGCCAGCAATTGTTTATATGGCTCGTGCCGGTTATGACCCAAGCGAGGCGATTGCACTTTGGCAGCGGATGGCGCAGCTGGGCGTAACTCCGCCGGAGTTCCTTAGCACCAAGCCGGATCCTGCGCGCCGCGCCGCGGCACTGAGTGCAGAGTTGCCCAAAGCAATGCTCGAATATAATCAGAGCCAGAAAGTTGCTACCAAGCTACTCTGACTTTCGCACACACACTCTCTCTTAACTCCAATGTAATTTTCATGAAGCAATCGCTTTGCAGTCCGCTCGCATGGCGGTACTATTGGAGCAAAGATAGCTATTTTTAAGTTGAAAAAATGTGAGCCGATTCATGCCGCTAAGGCGAATCGGCTCACGATACAGGAGGTAAGGAGGAACTCACGCACGTTTAGTTATTGCAGAATCCATGCCAGATTTTCTTTCGTTTATCAGCAATAGTAATTGCCAAATTACTTAGTAGTTACGGGGTGCCCCAATCCCTGGCTGCCGGCGCTCCGCTCCTAAAAGGAGCCGATGTAAAATCTCTGAGCGTCACACATTAAGATTTGTCGAAAGTTTCGACATTCATTTTTAGGACAGAGAGGTCGAGAAAATTATGAGTAATGTTAAAACACTGGCCGTTTATTGTCTCTTTGCTTTGACGGTCGATTGTCAGCACTCTGTTAACGACGGAGCTGAGCGCCGCCCTAAAACTTCAGGCGAGCAAGTGCCGTTCCGCGATCCCACGCCATTGTTATTTGGCGCCGGTCCGTTTACTGGTAATGCCACCCACTTTGACGGTTTAGGTGTGCCTGCTGGCGGCTGCGGCGTACCGCAAGATAAACTAGAGACCCAGAACTTTGTCGCGCTGAATGTGCAGAATACACCTGGCAATTATTCAGTGAATTTTCCACGACCGATTGGTGTTGAGCAGTCTTCAGTAGTGGGTGTGTTTGACAATGGGCGCAATTGTGGTCGTTGGTTACAGGTCACAATCGGTGATTATTGCACTGGTAACAATGATGGCGCGTCGAATAGTGGATTTTGTCATGATGCGAAGGGCGAGCCTTGGGTGAGTGACCGATTTAACGGAGCTACCTTGGCTATGTTGGTGGCGGACAGCTGCCAAGATGGCAATGCGTGGTGCCGCGATGATCCATTTCACTTAGATCTTTCGATAGCGGCATTAACTCAGTTCAAAAAAGGTAGCGAGGAAGCCATAGAGTTGCCGCAGCATTGGGGTAATCGGCAAGTGACTTGGACTTATATTCCGGCGCCTAATTATACCGGGGATATTGAAATCGCCTTGGCGCGGAATGCACAAGCCCTTTGGCTGCCTATTATTGTCTCGCGCCTCGAAAATGGAATTCACGGTGTCGAGGCCTTGGTTGATGGTCAATGGCGCGCTGCTAAAATGGTTGGAGATAATGGGCAGGTATATGAACTACCGTCCGGAGTTAAAGCGCCCTATAAGATCCGTGTCTATGACAGTGCTGATCAGTTGATCAACAATGGAAGGATCTATAGTTTCAACTTTTCCACTGAATGTGGAACCACGTGTTCCTCACCCTATACGCCAGTCTCTTACACGATCGAGTAAGAGACGCCGGTGGGGCTTTAGCGTTTAGTGCTTATTCATGTAATCGGCTTGTTTAAAAACTACGGCGGCTACCGGGGATGTGAAGTCATAGATGAATTCACCTTCCTCGGAGCCCGTAGGCACCAGCTGCCAGATCATTGTGCCAGCATAATTCGCTGCGTTAGCCGCGTGAAGTAATTGCTCCAGCCAGAGTTCTGGCTCCTTGGTATAACCAAGATATGGATTTTCAATATTGCTGATGCCAATTTCCTCAAGGACGACTGGTTTGCCGATCTTGTGTGCGATCGAGGCGCGATCCTTTAAATAATGAGTCCCAAACCATTCTATGTCTTCGGCTGGGACCATCCAGTGAGTTGGGTACGCATGAACAGTTGCGAAGTCGATATTGGCAAGGGTTAGATTGCGCTCATAGTCTGCGCCTTTCGAACCATCAGAGAGCCACCAATGCTTATCCACTGCGTCCTGTGACGTGGGTGCGGCGGAGTAGCCTTCCTCGCCCGAGGCGATCAGATGATTTGGGTCAACGGACCTGATGAAGTCGGACATGAACTTGAGCCAGTTGTATAGGATCTCGCCGGAGCGTATTCCTCTTTCGGACTCGTACCAGTCTTCGGTATGAGGCTCATTAGCTAGCTCGATAGCCATAATCGTCGGGTCATTTGCGTAGGTAACGTTTTCGTGCCGTTTGTCCATATAAGCGGTATTGGCCCGTGATAGCAGTTGACCTACATGGCGCTTAAACGCTTCACGAACATCTGGGTCGGTATAGAAAAGGTTTGGATCCTCTTTATTTACTACCTGCTTAACCCACCATGACATTGAGCAGTACTCAGCTTGGTAATTTACCAGCGGCAATATCACTTTAATGTTAGCACGCCGTGCTGCGTCAATAGCCAGGTCTAGTCTGCGTAGCGCTATCTCGTCGTATTCTGCTGAATTTTTACTAACGCTCTTCAACATCGCTTGGGCGTTGCTCTCGCCACAAGAAAAGCCCCAGATTCGTACGGTTTTCATGCCCTTCTCGGAGAGCTGCTGCATGATCTCATAAACCTGTGCATCTGATTGCCGCTCAATGAGACTTAGGCGATAAAAATTCGTACCCTGAAAATAAAAGGGTTTTCCGTTTAATGTGAACTCAGTTCCAGCCACCTTAACGAAATCGCTGGTGCTATCCTGCATGTTTTGTTTCGGAACGGCATAGGCTTCAGCGGCCAATCCCAATAGCGCCAGCAAAAAGCCACGGCGAATTAAGCAAAGCATTACAGACCTTTCTTGCTGAGCCAAAGTTTTTGGCCGCAGAAAAAGCGATAAATTATGAGGACACGCAATCTTTATGGGCAAACCGTAGCATCGAATAATGAATCCTGTACATAGATTTTTTGAACAGAAACCTAGTCCGGATTTGATCAGGAATTACATCGTAAAAAACTAGTCTAACTCGCCTCTAGGTCGCATAAATCTTAGGAAACTGACGCAAATCATTGGGTTAGGTTCTCCAGTAGCCGGTAAGGCCAAAAATATACTGGTAAATCGAAATTTATCGTCAAGTTCTGCCGATCTTCTGCCGATAAGCAGGTGTCTCAAAAGGAATCGGATCGTATCGTTTAAAACTAGTGTTTTTTTTGCCCCGTTGTACTAGGGGCTCGCGAGGAAAAGTATTGTGAGCAATGCCTGCGCTACAAGTTCCTTTGTAGGGAATTTATTTTTCAGGGCCTGCCTTCTATTAAGCGTGACGGGCTTGTCCGCTTGCAGCCAGCCTCCCGTCGCCGTGTCCGATCAGCGATACGGAGCTTCAGACTCTGCGGGTGATGGCGACGCGAAAAAAGAGGGCGAGTGTTTGTCCTTAACCGAGGCAGTCATCGGCTACGATGTGACGATAAAAAAAATCATCGAAAAACAATGTCTGGGCGGTTGTCACGACGCCGGTCTTCAGACGCCTCCGTTATCAACCTATGCAGAAGCAAAGGCTGCCGCAAATGTCTCTCTTGACAGCATTAACGCGGGTCGTATGCCGCGTCGCAGAACGATGACAGCGGAAGAGAAAAATCTCTTTGCCAATTGGGTTGCGGCTGGGATGCCCCAGTCTGATGCTGCGGCAACCACCGCCACTAACAACGGCAAAGACTTCACCGTGACAGGCTCAGGTAGCGGTAATTCCTCTCCGGATACAGTCGTAGCGCCGAAAAAGACGCCCAAGAAAACTGCTTCGAACTGCGCTAAAACTGTAGCGTCTCCCACGCCGCAATCTAATAGTGCGCAGCCTGGCACCGCAGCGACGCCCCCCCGGTAGGCGCTGTAGGACTGATAACCTACACTCCCAACATTGAGACTTACCTTCGGGCAAAATGCTTTAGTTGTCACGGGCCGTCGGGAACTTCACCACAAATTTCCGACTACGAAACAGCGAAGGCGAGCGCCAGTGATTCTCTGGCCACGATATTGGCTAAAACGATGCCGAAATTTGGGAGTAACACGCCGGCTGAAGTGAAAAACTTCGAGGCTTGGGTTCAGGGCGGTATGGTTAAGTGAGACTTATTTGATCGGTAATAAACATTCCTGCCATCTTTGAAGGCGGCGACAGCGTGTTCATCCGTCAATTTCTTTAGTAACCGCTTGGTTGTGGCCGGTGAGATTTGAAGGCGACTTGCTAGTTCAAAGCTGGACATGGGAATGTCGTCCAGCAGGCGGACGATCTCTGTGTCTGCTGTGGCCCCTTGAATTCTTCTGGGGTGAATTGTTATCGCTTCGCTAAACAGCGCGATTGTATCTGTGTGCATGATGATCGGTGCGATCGTGTATGGGAAGAAGTCGCGCAGTCGCATAATCGTGTTGCGTATCTTTTGCTGCCAACCTTGCGTGTGCAGGCTTTGTTTCCAAACGCTGCTTTGAATTTCAGCAGTGGTGGCGCTAAAACTACTTTTTAAAAGTAAATAATTCAGCAAATCGGCTAGAGACGGGTGCCGTTCTAAGCTTACGATGTAATGATCACTGATACGATAATGGCGCTGATCTATCGCCTTTAAAGACGGAGCGAAGTAGATTCTCGTATAGCGTGCTAGGAGATGGGATTGCCATCCCCCAGTTAGGCGCGAAGCGCGCCCTTCAATGGTTGCGATCCAGCCACCAAGCACAAATCTATCGGCAAAGCTCTGGCGCTTAGATTTGGAGGCCAGTCGTAGTATGCGCTGGAATTCTGTAAAATCGCCCAATTGATACGCTTGTGCAGCTTGCACAAACATAACTTGGGTTTTGAGTGGTGTCTCACCCATTCGTGCGACTAAAGTCTCAAATTCGCTAATAAGTCCTGAGGCCTCTTTGGCGCGCTTTTGGTAGAGAAGGGTCTGTATAAGGCCGAGAGTCCCTAAGGTTTCATGGAGGCGATAACCGTAACTTTGGCCTTTTTTTACGCATTCACCGAAATATAGCTCAGCTTGTTTTGAGTCCCCTGTCGTAAGTGCCATTTCTCCTAAAGCATATTTATAATCAAGACACGCATGTGGATTTCGCTGCAAAGATTGATCGGCCGCCAATTTGGTCGGCAGGTTGCGAACGTTTAGTCGTGCATTTTGGAGGGTGAAACGAGCGACTGTTGAGAGCTCATCCAGTGTGTGCACACCGTGCATTTCGAGCGGCAAGGTGGATTGGCGCAGTATGCCCTGGCTTTCTTCTATAAGTCCGTCTTCCCAGAGTAGCTCTGCGGTTAGCGCCTCGTGGCGGGGGGTGCGCCGTGCTGCGTCATCATGTGCGATTAATTCCGCTGCCTGGTGCCCAAGTTTTTTCGCCAAATGATATCGGCCCATGGCTAAATAAGTACTAGCAAGCATGGAAACAATGCGAAGTTTGCGGTAGCTCTTGTCCGAGTTTGGCAAGTAATTTAGGGCTCGACGGAGGTGCTCTAGGGCGCCTCTAAAATTTCCGTGTTGAAATGCATCGGTGCCGTATGATGCTTCGCAATGGGCTAGCGGGCCTGGCAGTTTTTCTGCCTCAGCTAGGCGGCGACATTCCTCTATCATGGCAAATGCATCTGCCCGCCGATCTGTTCCGCCATTTAGATAACAAACCGCGGTGTTGAATATAGTTTTAGCCGCAGCCTCCCAGTCAGACAAATTTCTGTACAGGATTGATGCTTGGTAGAACTGCTCGCCGGCTTGCGAGTAGCGCCCCAGGAAAAACTCCATACGGCCCATATTTGTCAGCAAGTCGGCGCGTTCGCGCGCATCCAGAGAGGGGCTCTGCAATGACTCCTGAATCTCGCTTAGCAATCGAATCGACTTCTCTCTTTTGCCTTCCTCCGCATAGCAAGAGACGACTATCATCGCTAACTGCAAACGTTCTGCTGGTGGCAGATTGGACAGCCGGAGTGCTCGATTTGCAATTTCGCGGGCTATGGTGGGTGAGCCACTTTCGAGAAAAAGCTGAGCTGTGGGTATGCTTAGTTTAGGGGAGTTTATTTTCTTAGTGAACTCGGTGATTTCATGGCCGAGCTCAAGACTCCAGCTAGATAAGCATCCCTGAATCAGCCGCCCCCAAATCCGCGGGTCATAGAGGAGGCTCTGTGGGTCCTGGCGCAGAATTTTAAAGATATCCTCGATCGGCTTGGCATGGCTACTTGTCGCCAGGATTTCGCCGGTCTCATCGAAGAACTGCTCCCACGCTTGCTTAGTATGGCAATCGCGGGCCTGTTTCATCAGGATATCCCAATTCATCGCGAATCCTTGGCTGGCAGGCGACCTTTTGCGCCAGGTGTACCAGACTTCAGGTCTGAAACCAAAAAGAAATCACACCAGCCTCAGTTTGTTTAATCATAATGTGGCCACATGTGGCAACGCTCGCCATCGACCCGAGATGCAGCTAGTTGCGCTTAGTGGATGAGTTAAGTGCCCATTTGGCGAGTTCTATGATTGGGTGCACGAGTTCTTCATATGTGGAGGGGCAGGACGAGAGAATAAAAATGGCAGTGCGCAGAACATAAGGATTCAGTTCTGCTGAGTTTATTACACTATCAACTCCACGATCGAGCGCTGATGAGTTGGAGTTAGCTGTGTGCCCAGTGCTCAGCTGTCCATTGCGGTAACTCAGGTCCCAATAGGTTTCTTGAGTGCGAAAGGTTAGTAGGAATTCTGCGGGTGTCACAGAATTGGGCTGACAGCGAAGCAGGAGATCGACTGGTCCTTCGCCGCGAAAACAGTGCCAGTCCTGATGGTTATATCGTACCTGGCGCATCGTGGGTGCAATATAGGCTAAGGATTCACCTGACCGAGAGGGCTCAATGAATTGGCGCAAAAAAAGCAGTGGGGCGGAGTCCTCATGTACGAACCGGAAAGCTGCAAGAACACGGTTTTCTTCGATTTCTCTGCTTGGCGAGGAGCGGACTGGGGTTAGCTTCACATCGACGAATCGGTTCAGTGTGTGGAGGCGCCCGTTTAATGGAGCACCAGTGGGGCTCATCGCATTTGCTGGTAATAAGATCGCGATGCCGCCATAGCTTAGATCCACTAAGGGTAGAGTGGGTTTATCAGCGAGGGTTAGGCTGGCAAGTGTTGGGTCCGTAATTTTTATTCGTTTATGTAGGCGTCCGTCCGCCTTCAGGCTGGAGAGCTCCGCTTGGACATCCTGAGGAGTGGTCTTGTCTTTGTTTTTTAATAAGCCGAGCTTAGCGAAAATACCCATGCTCGTTCTCCTTTAAAGTTAACCAAAAGGAGTTTCGGCAGTCTTTACTCCGATCTTTAGTTGAACTATGGATCCTATTATGATACCACCTTGTCGTTCCTAAGTGTGCTTGTAAACCAAGTGATTTATCCATTAAATTCACTTTTCTGCAGGCCCAGGCATCCAGCCGCTTTACCGCGGGTGGACTGCAGCTGGCCTTTTTTGTATGGGTGTTGTGTGGGTCCGCGCTTATAACCTGGCGGGCCATCAAAGGTGCCCAAGAGTGATGTGTCCTTGTAGCCACTGGCTAAAAGTCTAATCAAGGTAAGGTCATTGGATAGAGTAAAGTTAGACAGCGTTATGAATGTAGTCAATGGGCAGTTGCAGCCCGCTGGCTACGATTGTATTGAGGCTGAGTGGTCGGGGAACGACCGGATATTACGGTTATTTGTGGATCATCAAGGCCAGGATGAGGGCATTACCTTAGACGGGTGTGTCAAGGCTAGTCGCCTGTTGGCTGAGTATCCGCAATTGGACGACATGATTCCCGGGAATTACGTATTAGAGGTAAGTTCGCCTGGGGTTGAGCGTCCTCTGCGTCGACGGGAGCATTTTGCCAGTCAGGTGGGTCGGTGCGTAGAGGTTAAGCTGCTGGAGAAGGTGGGCGAGCGCCGGAATGGTAAGGGTACCTTGTTGGCGGTGGGTGATGGCGATGATGGTGTTCTGATCACGCTTGAGACGGAACAGGGTCAGTGGTCGTTCCCGCTCCTGAGCTTGCAGCGAGCCAGTTTGGTTTACGACTGGGGCAATAATTAAAGATCGAACTCGTTTCCTAAAGAAATGCTAGGAAGGATAGAAGAGCATGGTGGCAGTATCAGAAACAACCGAGTTTGATGGTGACCTTACACGTGTCATCAATTTGGTGAGTCGTGATAAGAACCTGGACAAAGCTATCATCATCGATGCGCTTGAGCAGGCTGTATTGCATGCCGCTCGACGGGACTTCGGCGCAACTGCCGATTTAGAGGCGCATTACAACGAAGATAGTAACGAGATTGAGCTATTTCAGTTTCGTACGGTCGTGCAAGATGTCGAAGATAAGGTGCGGGAGATTGCCGTGCCAGAAGCGCATCGCTTAGATCCCGAGGCTGGTGTCGGCGATGCTTTGGGTATCAAGATCGACACTGGGAGCTTTGGGCGTATTGCTGCGCAATCTGCAAAGCAGATTATTGTGCAAAAGGTGCGCGATGCTGAGCGGGCACAAATTTACGATGAGTTCAAAGACCGGACTGGCGAGATTCTTAGTGGTCACGTAAGGCGGTTTGAGCGCCACGACATTATCGTGGATTTAGGCCGAACAGAGGCAGTGATCCCTTATCGCGAGCAAATGCCGACAGAGCGCTACCGGATTAAGGACCGCATTACCGGCTACGTGCTCGAGGTTAAGCGCTCTTCACGTGGGCCGCAAATTGTTATGTCGAGAGCGCATCCGGGCTTCCTGGTGCGTTTATTCGAACAGCACGTCACTGAGATTTATGATGGCATCGTGACGATTGAAAGTGCTGCCCGGGATCCTGGGCACCGTTCCAAAATTGCCGTTTATTCCCGGGATCAATCGGTAGATCCGGTTGGTGCTTGCGTTGGGATGAAGGGTGCGCGGGTCCAAGCCGTGGTCCAGGAGCTCAATGGCGAAAAGATCGATATCGTTCCGTGGGATAAAGATCCGGCTCGATTGGTTTGTAATGCTCTTGCGCCAGCTGTGGTTAGTAAAGTGATCGTCGATGACGCAAACCACAGCATGGAAGTCATCGTGGCTGACGATCAGCTATCGCTAGCGATCGGCAAGCGTGGTCAGAATGTGCGCTTAGCGGCTCAGTTGACTGGCTGGCGCTTGGATATTAAGAGCGAAGGCAAGCTTGAGCAGGAATTGGTCGGAGCTAAAATCTCCGTGGCGAGTATTGCTGGCATCGGTCCGATGCGGGCAGAAATCCTTGTCAACGAGGGTGTGAAGTCGCCAGCTGAGGTTGCTGCATTAAGTGCCAGAACCTTGCAGCGTCTGCTAAATATGGAAGAGCCGGAAGCTGAAAAAGTCTTGGAGGAAGCCGCAAGGTTGGCGCGTGAGGCTGGGCGAAATGTTGCTCCGGCTAAAGGCGCTGGTGGTGAGCATGGGGAGCTTTTTGCTCATGCGGCAGCTGAACCCAATAAGGCCGTGGCTAGTGAGAAGGAAGCGGAGGTGGATTCCGGGCGTAATGACAGAATTCGCTTGTTCCAACGCCTCAGTGGTGTCGGTGAAGCCACGGCGCATGCCTTGGCAGACGCGGGATACGGCACTATTGGTGATATTGTAGCGGATTCGGCTGAAGAGGTGGCGCAAAAAACTGGATTATCAACAGGTATTGCGCGCACGGTCCAAATAGCAGCAGATAAATATCTTCAGTCGGAGCTGGATGATGCTTCTGCTGAAGACGAGTGATTGAGTTTAAGGGTTCGGCTACCTATTTAGCCGGGCATGAAGGGTATTATTAGATGTCAAAACTGCGGGTACATGAGCTGGCGAAAGAGCTGAACATCGAGTCTAAGATCTTGATGGCTAAGCTCAAAGCGATGGGTGCAAAAGTGCTGAGCCACCAGAGCACGTTGACAGATCAGCAAGTGAACGAGCTAAGGGGCGCTCTTGTCGCTACCGGCAGCACTGGTGCTGTGCCTGCAGCAGCAGCTGCGGCTTCCGCTGCTGCTAGCTCAGAGGGTGGCGGCAAGCCTAGAGTTGTGATTCGTAGGCGTGTGGCAACTAAAGATGAGGGCGAAGGTGGTGACGTCACCTCGGCAGCTGCTGAGGCAGAGTTTGCTGCTAGCGCGCCAGAGGCTGCAGTTCCCCAGCGTGAGTCAGGTCCCGAGGCTCCGGTGGAGTTACCCGCGGCACCGGCGGTTGAATTACCCCAAGCTAAGGTATCTCTTACACCTGAGGCGCCCGCTGTCACTACTACGACCGGCCCCGTTGTTGGCCGAGCCACCAGCGCTACCATAGTGCGGTCGGCTGCCCCCAGTGCGACTGGTCTCTCAGTAACTAAGCCTGCTCGGATACAGCACCCATCGGGGTTTGCTCCACGGCCGTCGGTTGCGGCTCCTTCACCACACACTAGTGTCGAGCCTGAAACAAAGCTCGTAGAAGAGCAGCCAGAGATCGAAGATAATATTGTGGCCGAAGAAGTGCCATTGCAAGCTGAGCCAACAGCTGTGGCGTCGGCCCCGGCTGTTACGCCGCCAGCTCCCGTAACCCCCTCGGCTCCAGCGGCGCCAGCGGCTCCGCCAGCAGCGGCGAGTGCAGGAGAAGCTGCGGGCGATGGTGCGCGTCGGCGTCGTGAAGTTGGAGGCGCGACTATTGTACGTCGCGCTACTCCTGAAGAAGTTGAGAAGCTGGAGAGTGCTAATCGCAGTCGCCAGACTGGCCGGAAAGAAGATCATCGTGGTACCCGAGTGACCGGGCTAGGTCTGTTGTCCAATCGTGTCAGTGCTGCCGGTGCGGCACCAGGCCCATCGGGTAACGCCCCGCCTGCAGCAGGTGGAGTACAGCCAAGTCCAGAATCTGAGGACTGGGGTAGTCGTCGCCCTGCTGTCGGAGCAGTGGCTAAAGATAAAAAGACTCTCGATGAAGAAGAGTTGGCTCGCAAGAAAGCAGCAGCCAAAGCTCGCCGCAACCAGGGCGCGATTAACACGCGTCTTTTATTGCAACAAGCTGAAATTCTTACTTCGGATGAGGAGGTCCAGCAGGCGGAATTTTCGGGACGAACCGTTTACACCCCTATGGCACCGCGCACCAGACGCGATGTCAAGCGCCGGAAAGATCTTAAAAAGACTATGATTACGGTGCCGCGCGCTTCTTATCGGGTCGTGATGATGGGTGAATCCATCACCGTCGCCGAACTAGCCAAACAGCTAGCGATTAAGAGTTCCGATCTGATTAAGAAGCTGATGGCTCAGGGTGTCATGGCTACAATCAATCAGGCCATCGATTTTGATACAGCGACGCTACTGGCTGGTGAATACCAGTTTGAAGTGAAGAGTAACATTCAGACTGTTGATGACATCATTCAGAAGGAACAAGGTGCAGGCGCAGTAGACCTTGAGTCGCGCCCTCCAATCGTCACTGTTATGGGCCACGTTGACCATGGTAAAACGTCGATTCTAGACGCCATACGATCTGCAGACGTTGCTAGCGGTGAGGCTGGTGGCATCACTCAGCACATCGGAGCATATTCCGTCGAGCATGACGGTAAGCGGATTGCTTTCCTGGATACGCCTGGTCACGAAGCCTTTTCAGCGATGCGTGCTCGTGGTGCAAAAGTTACTGATATTGTGGTTTTGGTCGTCGCTGCCGATGACGGTGTAATGCCGCAAACCATCGAAGCTATCAACCATGCGAAAGCAGCAAATGTCCCTCTGATCGTTGCTGTGAATAAAATTGATAAGCCCAATATCAATCTCGACCGAGTTTATACCGAGCTAACTGAGCATGGTATTCAAGCGGAAGAGTGGGGCGGCGAGACTCAGTTCATTAAAACCTCTGCTTTACAGCGGCAGGGAATTGATGAACTTCTCGAAGCGATATTACTTCAGTCTGAAGTCTTGGATTTGAAGGCGACGCGAGTCGGACACGCCGAGGGTGTGGTTATTGAAGCGCACTTGGATAAAGGGCGCGGTCCCGTGGCTACCGTGATGGTACAAAGTGGTACTCTGCGTCCAGGCGACTACATTGTTGCTGGTTCTGAGTACGGACGTGTACGCGCTATGCACGACCATAAAGTGCGTGATGTGAGCTCTGCCGGCCCATCTGAGCCTGTTGAAATCATAGGCTTGTCAGGTGTGCCAAGGGCTGGTGATCGGTTCAACATCGTTGAGGACGAGAGAACTGCACGCGAGGTCTCTTCTTGGCGCCTGGAGCAAGCGCGTAGAGCGCAGTCGACTAAATCTAGTGCTGCAAGCTTGGCTGATCTATTAGCCAAGGTTAAGAACGAAGAAGTGCCAGAGGTGCCAATTATCGTTAAGGCCGATACCCAGGGTTCGGTCGAGGCTATTGTTGATTCGATTCTCAAGCTGAATACCGACAAAGTTCGGAATCGCATAGTTCACAGCGCCGTTGGTGGGGTGAATGAGTCGGATATTTCCTTAGCGCAGGCATCTGGTTCAGTCGTTATTGGCTTTAATGTAAGAGCTGGACGTGGCTTAGATGAAATGGCTGAACAAGCTGGTGTCCCAATCCAATATTTCAGTATCATTTACGAAATTGTGGATTCGATTAAGGCACTGATGGTTGGTAAATTACCACCGATCGTCAGCGAATTGGTTCTCGGTCGGGCTGAAGTACGCAAACCTATCAGCGTGCCAAAAATTGGCATGATTGGTGGCTCGGCGGTGCTAGAAGGCAAGATCACACGGACCTCGTTCTGCCGCTTGATCCGTAATGATATAGTGATTTATTCCGGCAAATTGGGTTCGTTGCGCCGGTTTAAGGATGACGTCAAAGAAGTGGTGCAGGGTTACGAATGCGGTATTGGTATTGACGGCTATAACGACCTAAAAGAAGGCGACATCATCGAGGCATATGTGCTCGAGGAAACGTCAGCGACGTTATAATTAAGGGTCAAACTTATGGGTCTCCGTCAAACCAGATTAGCCGATGAAATGCGCGATGTGATCGCGGCCGCCTTTACGGGCGGCCAGCTTCGCGATCCACGGCTCCACGACATCACGATCACCGCAGTTAAGTTGTCTGGCGATCTTCAGCTTGCCTCGGTGTACTTTCGCGTCTTTGGTGGGCAGCCAGAGAAGGCAGCGGATGCTGCAAAGACTGGCCTAACCAGTGCTACGCCTTATTTGCGCCGACTAATCGCGGATGCTATCGACATCCGGCGGGTCCCCAATCTGCGTTTTTTCTATGATGAGAGCATCGAACGCGGCTCCCGCATCGAAGGTTTATTGGCTCAAATTTAGTATAAACGCAGGGCAGGAGTTAGTTTGGTGAGCTATCAACATATTGATGGGCTGCTCGCGGTCAATAAGCCAGCCGGTGTGATATCGAAGGATGTATCGCGTTGGCTGGTTAAGCGTATTGGTAAAGTAAAGCTTGGGCATGTCGGAACACTAGATCCGGCAGCCTCAGGGGTGCTCCCTCTGCTGCTTGGCCGGGCTACACGTTTACAAGACTTTTTGCTCGAACTTCCCAAGACATACGAGTTCGATATTACTTTTGGTAGCGAGACGGATACTTTGGATCAGGATGGGAAGGTGGTGCGAGAGGCACCGTGGGACCATGTGACCGAAGGTGACCTGCGCGCATCACTTGAGCGGTTCATTGGCGATATTGAGCAAGTTCCTCCGATCTATTCCGCAGTGAAGTATAAAGGCAGGCCGCTTTACGACTACGCTAGAGGTGGTGACCAAGAGGCCGCAGCAGCTGTACCCTTGGCTGAGTTGAAACGACGGGTCTCCGTAAGTAAGTTTGAGCTGCTTAATTTCAGGTCTGGATCAAGCAGTTTTAGGATAACCTGTTCAAAGGGAACATACGTCCGATCCCTGGTGCGAGATGTCTCTGAAACCCTGGGTACATGTGGCACATTGACGCGACTAGTTCGAACAAGCGCCGCCGGCATAGATTTGGCTCAATCATACGGGCTAGAAGGCATCGAAAGTCAGCTCGATGGCTTTGAATCTTTAATTGTACCGATGGCGCAAATTAAAACTGGTCTAGCGCATTGGTCTTGCCCTGACCCCCTGGCAACGGCAAAGTTACGCGGTGGGCAGAATATCAATGTCGCAGTCGAGACTTATCTTGCAGGCTTAACATGCGACAGCGACCGGGCCCTACCTAGCGCTTTAAGTAAGTCTGTATTATTAATTAGTGACAAGGGTGCGGCTTTCGGTGTTGGAACTATTCTGCGCAACGAATCTGGACGTGTTGTAATTGCATTGAAGAGGGGGCTGTGAGATGAGCCAGGCGAATTCTGACTACCTATTTACGTCTGAATCTGTGAGTGAAGGTCATCCTGACAAGGTTAGCGATCAAATAAGCGATGCTATCCTTGATGCGCTTCTGACTCAGGACAAGTATTCTCGAGTAGCTGTCGAGACCCTTTGTAAAACTGGTCTTGTAGTGATTGCTGGCGAAGTTACAACTAAAGCGGTTGTTGACTATGCCAAGGTAGCTCGGGAAGTAATCGATTCGATTGGGTATAATGACGGCAAGCTAGGCTTCGATGCCAACAGCTGTGGTGTTTTGATAGCTATTGAGCAGCAGTCCCCTGATATCTCGCAAGGCGTTACCGCTACGGGCGACAAAGAGCAGGGTGCCGGGGATCAGGGCATGATGTTCGGATATGCTTGCGATGAAACAGCTGAGCTCATGCCAGCAACCATTAGCTATGCTCATAAATTGCTACGTCGCTTGTCGAATCTGCGTCGTCAGAAGCACGTCGATTTCCTCCGTCCCGATGCAAAAAGCCAAGTTACTGTCGAGTATCGGGGCGGTGAGCTGCACCGAGTAGACACAGTAGTGATTTCTACGCAGCATTCTCCAGACGTGGCTCCGAAAGAGCTTGAGTCCTATGTTATCGAGGAAGTGATCAAGCGCACTATTCCTGTTGAGTTGCTGAAGGGTACCCGCTACCTGATCAACCCAACCGGTCGATTTGTTATTGGCGGCCCGCAAGGTGACTGCGGTCTGACTGGGCGTAAGATTATCGTGGATACCTACGGTGGTCACGGTGCGCATGGTGGCGGCGCTTTTTCGGGTAAAGATCCGTCGAAAGTAGACCGCTCTGCGGCTTATATGGGTCGGTATATTGCAAAGAACCTAGTTGCAGCTGGCTTGGCGAAGAAGGCACTGGTTCAACTTGCATATGCTATCGGTGTGGCTGAGCCTGTTAGTGTCTTTGTTGAGACCTACGGAACTTCCAAGTACTCTTTCAAAGACCTTGAGAACAAGGTGCGGTCTACATTCCGTTTAAAACCACATGAGATCGTCGAGCAATTTGATTTGCTGCGGCCTATATACCGGCAAACGGCATCATATGGCCATTTTGGTCGGGATGAGTTTCCATGGGAACGCCTCGATAAAGTGGCTGCTTTGAAGGCATAGTCCGCGCAAAATTAAGAGCCACCGTGGTCGAAATAGAGCCTGCGGTGGCTTTTGTATATTTTGCTTCGTGAGCTGGCACCCACTGCAGATAGGCTCTATACTCACCGCTATGAATACAGAAAAGCCGAAGCTAAAAAAGCGCATTTTTTTAGTTAACAGAGACTTCCAATTACGCTACGTGCGATTGGCTGTATTGGTTGGCATTTGCTCCACAATCACGACAACACTGTTAATCGTATTTCCCCTAGCGCAATTTAGAATCATTCGTTTCCCGGTGTTTTTGCCCCCACCATTTCTGATCGCGATCTTGGCGTCAGCGGTGATGAATACGCTGTTAGTTACATTGCTTGGCGTCCACGTTACGCATAAGATTGCTGGTCCGATGTTCAGTATGACGCGGCAGATGCGGCAGCTGGAATTGACTCAGCAATTCACGCCAGTGCGGATTCGAGAGTCTGATGACTTGCAGCACTTGGTGCGTAGTTATAATTCTATGATTAGTCAATTGAGGCAGTGTACTGAAGTGGATGTGCAAACTCTGCAAGAAGTAATAAGCCTGCTTCAGGGACAATCGACAAACTCGCCAGCAGCACTTGCCCTTGTGTTGGGTCTGCAGGAAAAGCTTATGAGGCGTCTATGATCGAGCAGCTGAAGGGACGCTGTGTTCTCAAGCAAATGGGCTCAGTTATTGTTGAGGTTGGTGGAGTTGGCTACGGTGTAGAAATGCATGAGTCAGCCATTGCACGCATCGAAGATGGTGAGCCGGTTGTTACGATTTGGGTGCACACCCATGTGCGTGAGGATTGCATCCGTTTGTTTGGTTTCTTGGAACATGCCGAAAGGATGCTTTTCGCTCAACTTCTAGCTATTAGTGGAGTGGGACCTAAAGTTGCGTTGGGGATTTTAGGAGCCGTTCCTTTGGCTCAACTCATCCAGGCGATCGAGCTAGATGATTCGGTAATTCTTGAGGAAGTGCCGGGTATTGGGCCCCGTCAGTCGAAGAAAATCCTGCTCGAGCTTAAGCCGAAATTGGGCAAGCTGACAGCTCTGGGGATGTTGTCCAGACCGAAAGCCTCTGGTAAAACCGCCGGTTCTGTTTCTCTATTCGATGATAATCGCCGATCATTGACACCTAGTATGTTAGCCGACCTGCGGTCCGCTCTAGAGAATTTTGGTTACAAGGATAAAGAGTTGCAGCCACTACTGCGACGGTTTGAAAGAGAACCACCGGCCAAGGAGTTGGCGGCGTTAATTCGCCTAGCGCTCGCTGAATTGACTGGAAATGCTGGCAGTGTCGCAACCGGTAGGGCGGAGGAATTATTCTAGATGAGCGAAGCTTTTTTACCGTCATCTACGTCGACTATGACCCAGGCCGGAATGAAGATTGAAAGAATTGTCGGCAGTGAAGTAGGGCTAGAGGATGAGCTGCTTGAAGCAGCGAAGCCCGAACTTAGACCGCTAAACTTTGACGATTACCTTGGTCAAGTTCACGTAAAAGAAAATTTGAAAATTTATGTCAAATCGGCCCTTCAACGAGAGGCGGTACTCGATCACGTAATTTTACACGGGCCTCCTGGTTTAGGTAAAACAACATTGGCGAGGATCCTTGCCAACGCGCTTAATGCTCCATTCTATGAGACCCGTGGACCGGCGATCGAAAGGCCTGGCGACCTAGCTGGTATTTTAACTGGCCTGCAGCCGGGCAGTGTGTTGTTTGTAGATGAGATTCATCGGCTGTCGATAAAGGTGGAAGAAGTCCTCTACTCAGCGATGGAAGATTTTCAGCTCGACATCATCGTGGGTCAGGGACCAGCGGCGCGGGCAATGCGTATGCCTCTGCCTCAATTTACTCTGGTCGGGGCAACTACAAGACTCGCCTTGCTCTCGAAGCCTTTGCTAGATCGATTTGGGATTCAGGAACGCCTCGAATTTTATGACTCTGATGCGCTTTGTAACATCCTGCAGCGGAGTGCCAGAATTCTCGGTATTCAAGTTAACGAGGAAGGGGCACGTGAGATTGCTGAAAGAGCGCGTGGGACACCGCGTATCGCGAATCGATTATTGAAACGGGTTTGGGATTTTACGGTTGGCTTTGGCAAGACATCGATAGACCGGGTGCTTGCCGATGCGGTTTTGGGGAGGCAGGGTATCGATTCGTGTGGTCTTGAGAGAATAGATCGGCAGATTCTTTCCATTGTTGCGGAACAATATTCTGGTGGCCCCGTCGGCATTGAGGCGCTTGCGGCGACCTTAAATGAAGATCGCGCCACACTCGAAGAAGTTTACGAGCCATATTTGGTGTATCGAGGGTTTTTAGCGCGAGGCTCCCGTGGTCGGATGCTGACTGCTAAAGGGCGTGCTCATATTGAAGCAGCAGCTGGCCTGCTCCCTGGCATTAGGTAAGTATGGGCGAAAATTTAAAAACTGAACCTCGTGGCACTCGCAAATCACCTAAGAGGTTCATTAAATCATCTGTCGCTCTACATGATCGTACTCAGTTGGAAACTGTATTTGATTATTTTCTTCCTGCTGCAAGCAAAGCGCCAGTAACGAACTCAAGTGACGTAACGGGTCGTACGGTTCGTCTGGAAAGAACAGCAGCAGGCAAATTGCCCAGGATTAAGACTTCTGAGAATTCAGCGACTATAGGCTACGAAGTAGAGACTTACCTTTTTTACCCCAGGCAATTTGGGGTTAATGAGCATACGTATCCAAAAGAGCGTTTTTATGCAGATGTGCGACCCATGTTGCGGTTTCGTGAGCCAAAAATGGGTTTTAAGACAATGGTTGGCTCAAGGTTCGGAGGTATTTCGCCGTTACTTTTTTTGCGTAATTATCTCGAAGGTCTCGATTCAGGTCGTACCGTTGAGCCAATTCAAAACGCAATAGATGAAGTTCGCTTATTTGCTTGTGCTTATATTGGTACTTACTTCAGGGGTATCGATCGAAATCGCAAGCGTATCCATCGGCTATTTGCAACTCAAGTTGTCCCAACATCGGAAACGATAGCAAAATTATGCGGTAGGATTTGTCGCATGGTGGAGCGTGCTGACAAGGCTCTGTTAGAATTTAGGGAAATCAGAGACCTCGTAATAAGCCGGTCAGAGCATCATCTAGATACTTTGGCTGAAGAAATGCGCATAGCTGATGAGTACTGCTATTATAGGCTTCGTGATGGCGCAGCCTATTTATTGCAGTTTCATCAGAGGTTGAGCAATCAGTGCCATGATCCCGCAATCGACAACTTGAAAACAAAGATTTTGAGTGTTTTGGCTGTTCATGATGATCACGCGCAGGTTGCGGGTTACATGATGTTGACGCCAACCAGCTCAATTTCTGACAAAGAAAAATTCATTCATCGTAAAGGTGAGTTAAAGCGTCGAATTTGGGAGGTGCTGTTCTTAGAGATTAGAGCCGTGCCACTGTTTGCTGTTCAGCGTCAAATTGGTGCGATGATAGCGGCTGGACTCGCTGCGACATGGGCTCTTATTGCGCAGTTCCTACTGATAGTTAGGCTGAGTCAGCCAGAGGCCCTGGCGGATGGGTTGGGAATATCTGGCTTAGTGTTTCTGTCTGCGGGTATTTTAGCCTACATTATTAAGGATAGAATTAAGGAAATCGGTCGGGGATATTTTGGCGGTGGCGTATTTCGTCGCATGCCCGATCATAGCGAGCGCATTTACTACAAGAATCGTTCGGGCAAGCCCACCGCAGTTGGTGAAATTAAAGAGACAGCCAAATTTATTGATCCGAAAGATTTGCCGTTTAGGATTGCAGAGCTTAGGGAAAATACACCTGAGGCACACGTTTACGGTACTGGCGGCATCACTCGAGTGCTGCAATATTCAAAATCCATAAAGCTCAGCGGAAAATTGAGGATCTTAAATCGTTATCCCCTGCGCGCAGTGCACGATATTTTGAGACTTAATATCGATGCATGCTTACCGAAGTTGGGGGAGCCTAAGCGAACTATCGATTTAGTCACGGTCGATGGCGAAGTTGAGGCGGTTCGATTTCCCAAAGTTTACTACCTAGATATGATCTTGAGTTATTCTAAGCTCGATCAGGACGGCCAGAAATCTCAGCAAGCCTTGGATTATTTCCGCTTGGTGATCGACAAGAATGGACTCCTTCGTATCGAACGAATGAACTGATGTAATGGGGACTTTATCTTGAAAAGATTTCGTTCGCGCATAGCTACTGCATTTATGGGCATAGCACTCGCTCACGTTGCCAAAGCCGAAGATGTAGCCGTACTTACCGGGGCTAATTCAGCGCGTCTTGGCGGCGAATTCAGAGCCGAGTTCGTTAATGATAACCAAGGACTTTATAAGCATAGCGGCTACTCGCCTGGTCAAGTGGCGGCGTTCCAGGTCACTAATGCTTATCTTTTGTTGAGTGGTTACATAAGTCCAGACACTGAATATGGTTTTCGCTTCAATTTACTGACTGCTGGTAATAGCCCGTTGGAATTTGGCTACGGCACTCATTGGTTCACCAAGAGTTTCGGTTTTTCGGCAGGAAAGGAGCGCATTCTGCAAGGTGGGTGGCACCATCTGAATCAGGGATACCGGACTCATGCGGATGGCTTGTACGCAAGAAATTTAGCTTTTAGCGACTATTCCCCCGCATGGGGCCTACATCTTAAATTTCAAGGCGTATTGACTCTGCAGTTAGTCAACGATGTGGTTCAAGATCCCAAGGATGTTCTAGACACAGCTGTGGCTAACCGCTGGAATAAAGATCAGCACCCAGCCTGGATACTTGCTTGGTTAGGTGACTTTGGCTTGGTGAAGCCGTTGCTGATATTCGGTTCATACGACAACAATAGGTCTCGGTATGTCGATGTCGGTCTAAGGACAGGCCTGAATGGATTCAATGCCACTTTGGACTACCATAATGATCGGGTAAGCTATCGGATCCCAATCGGGTCTGAAGCGTCTCGAGTCGACCAAAAAGAAACTGACGTTAAGATCTCATACACTGTCAACCTGTCCTATGAGCTGAGAAACTTGGTGACACCGTGGGTCTTCTACTCGCATTACGACCGCAAGCAAGCTAATGACCCTGTCGCTGCACTGAGCGACCACAGTTTTAATCTATCTAAAGAAGTCGGATCAATTCCAGGCGGTGTGGGCTACACTTGGGATGACAACGGGACGGTCTGGGGCTTAGGGGTAGATGTTAATGTCATCGGTAAAAATTGGAATCCCTTCGTTGCTTATACCTCAACTTCGGGTAAATTCTTAAAAGACCCCTCGGCTACCGGGGGCGAGATGCGCACTAATGTGCTTGTCAAGGTTGGAGTCCTAGGTACCATCTAGGATGGTTTGTGAGACCATTGAGAGGGGGATAGTTTTGTCGCAAGTTATCGTGACTAACGATGAATTCAAGTCTCAGCGGGAGAAGTCCCGTCAGCAGGAGCGACAAATCTCATGTGAGGATGATTTCGCCCGGTGGCGTAGGAACGACATCACCGGTAAGGACCATGTGCTGTCTCTAGTCGGCTTTGCCGTACTCCCGATAGTAGCGCTTTGGGCGCTACTAGGTGTAGTGATGGTGGCCGCGCTCGAGCTGGCGAACTTGCTGTTTAAGTTGCTCGGCCGGGTGATCGGGGGCACAAAGTCGCTCATCACCGGTCGCTAGCCGACTGTTAGGGACCCGTTAACAGTCTTATGAAATTTTTTGACGTGATCATAGGAGGGTGCGTTTAATTAAATTAAGCGTGTCCTCGGTCTCTTTGGGTGTGATCTCACCACTATAATGCGCCAATACTTTCCCTGTTTTATCAAAGATGACTACGTCAAAAGCGTCATCATTGAGGTTCCATTCTTTAACTAAGGTTTTTTGTAGATCTTTTACGTAGGTCACAAAAGGGAACTTTTGCTGATTCTTCTTCAGCGAGCTCTCTATGATCATGTTAGGTACCCAGGACGATGCCATATTGATCACCGCCACCGAGGCTACCTTGTCGTGAGGGAATTTGGCCGCGTTTAGAGCATCCTTAAATGACTCGTTTTCATCCCGATGGCTTGGTGAAATGTAAAATAAAATCCAAGTGCGATCTTTAATCGTCTCGCTGGACCATGGTGTCCCGTCGACTTTAGCCCCTAGATCACCGCCCAATACTACTCTTGGTAGTTTGTCGCCTATTTTGGGTTGAGCCGCCGCTGCGGAATTGACGGAGCAGAGACTAGCAAATACTAACAATGCTGAGCGCAAAGCTGGTAACATGTGAAGCGCCTCCATTTTAGTTAATCTTTTTAAGATTTTGTGGCAAAAATTGGATGAAGTCAAATGCGCGATCGGGCATTGTGGATGGGCTTAGTTGACCACGTCTCGATTGTTTTTCAGCAAAGATGAGGATCCGAGGGATGAACTCAGCAATCAACCGTCGTTGTTTCATCGTCATGAGCGGTAAGTCCACGCGCGGACTTGCCGATCGTTTTTGCGGTTGGACTGACCCGCCTCTTTCTCCCGAGGGGCGTCAGCAAATTTTGACCTGCCATCAGGATATAAGCGTATCTGCTCAAAGCTTACCTCGTATTTGGTATGTTTCTGATCGTCGCCGTGCGGTCGAAACTTTTGAGATTTTGACAGCTGGAACTCAGGCACCAGTTGTCAGAATTACGGAAAAGTTGAGGGAAATAAATTTTGGTATCTACGAGAACTTGACCTGGGAAGAGTTACCTTACGACTTCCAAAGGTCGTATGAAACCTGCATGCGGGAGCCCATGCGTCTGCGTTTTCCGGAGGGTGAGTCTTTCCGGGAAATGTGTGATCGGGTTTCGGCTTTAGCGTTGGACATCTTGTCTTATCAGGATGACGACTCCGACATCGGCGTGGTAGGCCATCAGGGCAGCGTGCGTCTTTGGCAAATGATGGCCGAGGGCCTTCCGCCTGAAACTTTTTTTGCCGAGACTCCGGAGTTAGGTAATGGCCTATGGCTAACAATCAGCGCGACACATGTAGCTCAGTGGCGCCACAAATATCTGAGCCCGGAATTGAATGCGTGATGCAGAGGCCTGATTGGCTGCGATCGTCGCCCGCTCGAATTGCCGCGGTTGGTTTTATCATATTGACACTAATGGGTAATTTTTGGTTGGTCGGAGCTTTGTTAGGGGCGCAATCCAGTCCTTGGATTCTTACTGGGTTTGCTCTGGGGGTGGTTTCGGTATTTGTCGGTGCGATCACTTTGATCATTCGTGCGATGCTCAAAATTACTCAATAGTTTTGATTTGTTAGCTCTAATTTTGTGGGTTTACCATAATCCCAGCACCAAAAAATCTATGGTAAAATTAAGGAATTATCGCGGAACGGCCGACCTACGTTACAGTGGACGAGCAGGTCGACAGCTTTACGGGGTGGAAACACTTGAAGCCTAAAAGTGAAGACAAATCTAAATCAATGAATCCGGTGGTCAAAGCCTCTGTCAAAGCGGCTGTACCTGTAGCCCCAACTCGACCGAGTAGTCCTGCGCCTAACACCGTTCGCGGTGTGTCACGCAGTTCAATGCTCAATCGGCCAGTACAGCGGGTGCATCAGGATGATGGCGATTTCGAAGAGCAAGATATTCATGACACGCCCTCGTATAAGCTGCATGCTGCCTTAGCGAAAGCTCGCGGTAAGCGCCTACTGATTTGCATTAAAGGTTACCCTGATCCAGACAATATCGGCACATCGCTGTGCCTGCAATGGCTGGCCAGACACTATGATGTCGCCACTACCATCGTTCACTTTGAAGCTATATCGCACCATGAGAACAAGGCATTAGTCAAGAAACTCGACCTCGACATGGTCGAGTATGAAAACAACTTTGACGTATCTGGCTTTGACTACTACGCCGTCAATGACTCTCAGAGTCCTGATTTACCGATTAAACTTTCGCCAGACTGCCGGTTGCTTTGTTTCATCGACCACCACAAGCCACTGGGCACGGTTGATGGTGATTTTGTCGACATTAGAGAACATTCGGGATCGACGTCGGGAATTTACGGCGAGTATCTGATTGAGGGCCCGATTAACTTTCGCGGCAATTCTGCTGAGGAAAGTCGGATCGCAACTGCGCTCATGCACGGAATCCGCAGCGATACTGACAACTTTGTGAATGCTCAGCCTATCGACTACCGGGCGAGTGAGTACTTTGCTCAATTTGTTGATAAAGATCTATTATCTTTGATCTCCCATCAGTCTATTCCAGCAAAAACGATGGACCTGACGCAAGTCGCCCTGCAACGTAAGGACATCCGCGGGACATTTATGTTCTCGGGTGTGGGTTTTGTTCGCGACGAAGATCGTGATGGCATTGGTCAGTGCGCGGACTACCTCTTGCATCGGGAGGGGATAGATACCGTTGTGGTCTATGGTGTCGTTGGTAACCAATTCATTGATGGGTCATTGCGGACTAAGTCGCACACACTTGATCCTGACAAGTGGCTGAAAGACGTCTTTGGTGCCGACGAGGCAGGTAAGTACTATGGCGGTGGTCGCAAAGACAAAGGGGGATTCCAGATTCCTCTTGGGGTGTTTGCCCGTTGCAACGATCGTGAGTTGCTGTGGATTCTTATCAAAAAGACCATCGATGAACTCTTTTATCAGAAGATCGGTATCGAGGAAGATGCCAATATTGATGGTGACTTAGCCGGCCAAAAAGGCTGACGTAGGCCGCTACACGGCATCGTGGGGTGAGTCGATGATGATCGTTACGGGTCCATCGTTGACTAGCGTCACCATCATGTTTGCCTGGAATCGCCCAGTGGCAACTTTTAGGCCCGATTGCCGCAGGCGCTCGACAAATTTGTCATATAGCGGCTCTGCCAGCTGTGGCGGTGCCGCGCCGATAAAGCTTGGCCGCCTGCCCTTTCGGTAGTCGGCATATAATGTGAACTGGCTAACCACCAGAATGTCCCCGCCGTTGTCGAGCACGCTATGGTTCATTTTGCCGTTGGTATCCTCAAATGCCCTTAAATTGAGGATCTTGTCGGCCAGGTAGCTAACATCTCGCAGGCTGTCACCGGTGCCCACCCCTAGGAGCACTAACCAGCCGGCTCCAATAGTACCGATTTCACTTTGCTCAACAACTACGTGCGCTTTCAAGACTCGCTGCAGTACGGCTCTCATAAGTAAATCCAAGTAGTTCTGTCAGGTATTAATCTTGCCTTGGGCCACCCGGACACCTATAAGGGATTCCTGAAAACTTTATAGGGAACTCCCATGGAAAATGCGAGCTATCAGTACCATAGCGAGAAGTTGAAAGAGTTACTCGCCGCACTTGGTGAGGATCCAGAACGTGACGGTCTTTTAAAGACTCCTAATAGAGTATTGACCTCCTTGCAGTTCCTTACTTCGGGCTATAAACAAGACGTTGAAAGTGTTTTGACCGGAGCACTATTTGACGTTGATTATCAAGATATGGTCGTTGTTAGAGATATCGAGATTTACAGTATGTGTGAGCACCACATGCTACCGTTTTATGGTCGTTGTCATGTGGGATATATTCCGAGAGACAAAGTTGTTGGCCTGTCAAAGCTGCCCAGGGTAGTGGACATCTTCTCTCGTCGTTTGCAAGTACAAGAGAGGCTTACGCACCAGATATCTGAGGCGATCGAGCATTATCTCAAGCCTTTGGGCGTAGGGGTAGTGGTGGAGGCCTATCATTTGTGTATGATGATGAGAGGGGTCGGAAAGCAGAACTCGTTCACTACAACTAGTTCGATGCGAGGGTCCTTTCAAAATCTCGAAACGCGGAATGAGTTTTTCAGTTTAATTCGTAGCAACAAGCCGTAATTACCATGGGTATGCATCTTTACACTTACGATGATCCACCGGCAGAGCGCGATGTAAGTCGCGCCGTTCGAATACTTTCGGACTCAGGTGTACTGGCTTACCCAAACGATTTGAACTGGGCGTTTGGTTGTGATGCCGCAGGTGCCAAGGCTTTAGACCGTATTTACATGTTAAAGCCCACACACCCGCGCGAGCTGCCATTTAGTCTACTGTGCAGTTCGATATCTATGGCGGCCGAATATGCCGTTATCGATAATGCGTCCTATAGGCTTTTGCGTAAAGCATGGCCGGGCCCATTCACCGTGCTGCTGAATGCGACGCGGCAATTGCCACGTCAGCTGAAAGATAAACGACGTGTTGTTGGCATCCGTATTCCGACGAGCAATCTTTTGCGGACTATTGTCGAGAGATTCGGTCAGCCTATTGCGACAACGTCAGTACCTTCTATCAACTTGAAGCTGCCGCAGGGAGCTGTGGCTCAGCCCCCGAAGTTTGGCTACGAGGTTTTCGAGACTTACGGCCATGCGATTGACCTAGTGCTTGATTTAGGTGGTGAGCTACCTGGACTCGAGTCCACAATCGTGGACCTAACCTCTGGTCATCCCACTATTGTGCGTCCCGGTGCGGGTGACCCAAGTCTTTTTAGCCTGGAATCATGAGTGCCTAAGATCTGGATATCAAACCCTTTTCCTAGTCCATCGCTACTTGAAAAAGTGTTGATAACTGAGCTTATCGATGTCGCGAGGGTCTGCTATTCACGGGGGTGGTGTGCCGGCACGGCGGGTAATTTCTCGCTTAGGGGCAGTCGTGGGTTGATCTGGCAGAGCCCTAGTGGAATCAGCAAATCGGAACTTAGTTCGGATGCGTTCGTTGCGGTTGATGTCGAGTCGGGTCACCCAGTGGAGCCATCAGCCCGACAGCCATCTTTAGAGATGCCTGTTCATCTTGGTGTGTACCGAGCCGTTGCTGAAGCGCGTTGCGTGGTCCACGCCCACCCTCCAGGCCTTGTTGCTCGTAGTCGAGATTGTCTGGACCTGGTGATTCGTGGCGATGAGATGCAGAAGCCGCTTGGGAGCATAAATCACTTGCAGGAGCTGCGTTTGCCGGTTATCAAAAATTACACACCGGAGGCCATGCCCCAACTCGCTACTGAGCTGGTAGGAAGCTTAATTAAAGACGTTCCGTTGATTATATTGGCGGGTCATGGGGTATATGCCTGGGGCGACAGTCCCTTGGAGGCCCTTAGCCGTGTTGAAGCTGTGGAGTTTTTGTGTCAGTCGGCTGCGTTTTAGATCCGCAGTTTATTAATGTTGGAATGCTGGATTACCAAGAGGCCCTGACTTTGCAGTTGGCGATTCATGCAAAAGTTGCCAGAGGCGAGCAGGGTCCGACATTGATTTTGGTGGAGCATCCCTCCGTAATTACTATGGGAAAGCATGCGGACCAGGTCAATCTTCGGTTTACTGAAGATTATTTCAGGGCAAAAAAGGTCGCCGTGCTCAGAACCGATCGTGGAGGTGAGGTAACGGCGCACATGCCCGGGCAACTAGTCGCCTATCCGATCGTAAAGCTGGCTGATTCTAAGATTACACCGAAGCGGTTTGTGGCTTTGTTAGAAGAAGCGGTCATTAAAACGCTGTCACGAATTGGCATCAGTGCAGGTAGCGACCCTGATTATCCAGGAGTTTGGGTGGAAAATGCCAAGATTTGTGCCTTAGGGGTGCGCATCAAGGATCGTACTAGCATGCATGGGTTGGCCTTGAATGTGTCAAATTCATTAGATTTATTTGGGGAAATTGTCCCTTGTGGAATTGCTGGGCGGGGCGTCACCACCATCAGTGAAATGATTGCTCGAACCATAGGGACGTCCATGGTAAGACCAGTTCTGACCGAGGAACTAAGTAGGCTTTTATTGCCCTCCATACCTTGGTTATATGAGCCGATTGCTTGCAATAGCGGCAAAGACTCTTTAGAATTTAAAGTATAGATTTCAAGGGAAATTCCGCGGAGATGGCATGGTCGATGATAGCCAAGAGGCGATCGCTACGCCTCCTAAAAACTCAGCCGACGACGACCAGGCTCTCCTAGTTGTTGGTGCTGTAGTAAGTGATATTCCCAATTGTTGCATCGCGACTATAAAAGAGCACGTGCGGTTCAACCCGATGATGGTGTGTAGCCATTGTAAGAATATTATTAAGTGCTTCGATGATGAGCGGGCGTTCCAGAACTACCTGACATTCTGCAGGTCCCGCCGCCGCAGTGTGCTGACAGGCCAGATCAGCGAGTACTTCACAGTGGCCTTTCGCTCCTATGATACCTTTCATAGTCGCTAGTTGGGGCGTTGCGGATACCTACTTCACTCGAGGAATAGGTGGCGTTCAGCAGGGCTTGGTAGGCGGCACCTATCTTTCTTGCCAAACCAGCTATAGCGGTTTCGAGCGATAAAGTCGTAGCCGCGGTCAGCCACTGCGGTTGGTATCAGTTCTAGGACAGAGCCAATCCTGCGCCATGGGCCGCCCAAAGACTTTAGTATTGCTGCAACAGCCGCCGAGCGAACCAGTTGCTGCCCTTCTTGCCACAAGATGACTGAGTCCGGGATCGAGGACCCAAGCTCACACACTATTTGTTGCGCGGTGGCACCTTGCAGAGATGCATAACGCATGCGGTGGGCCGAATCGTGTCGGATTACCCAATCAATGAAGTAGTTACAGAGGCCACAATAACCGTCAAAAAAGATAATCGGATGACCTGGGCTTAGCGCGTTTTGGGTGTCCACTTTCAATCGTCTTTGCCGTCAGGTGACGACCCTGTCCGGCTGTTGGTATCGTTGCTATCGAGAATGACTTTAGGTGGAAGTTTTTCGTCAGAGTTCATGTTGTTGCGCTGCTGCTCGAAGCGAGACCAGCTTTTCAAGTAGGTAAATGCCGTCACCAACTGGTTGTCAATGCGGAGAGGCTCCGGCCACTTCTTGACGATCGCCGCGATCTCACTTTCCTTGGCGAGGTCACTTAAGTCATTGCTGGTGATATGGCCTTCCAGATCCGACTCTTTTCTCGTTTCTTCTTCATTGTCGCGACGGCGGTTTCCGGCAGTCTGAGGGGGTTGTGCGCGTTCGCGACGCGATCTGGCGGTGACTAAGATGTCGGGGGTAATTCCCTTCGCTTGGATGGAGCGATCCCGCGGCGTGTAATAGCGAGCGACCGTAAACTTGAGTCCCGATCCGTCAGGTAGCGATACCAGAGTTTGCACCGAACCCTTACCAAAGGTGGTTGTTCCCATGATGACGGCGCGTTCATGGTCTTGCAGGGCTCCGGCAACGATTTCAGAAGCGCTAGCTGATCCCCCATTTACCAAAACCACCAAGGGGAAGCCGACAAAAGCACCCCGTTTAGAGGCAAACTCACGCTCGACTCTTGAGCGATCGCGTCCTACAGTCGACACTATGACACCGCTGTCGATAAATAGGTCACAAACTCGCACAGCCTGATCGAGAAGCCCGCCTGGATTGTCTCTTAAATCGAGGACCATGCCTTTTAAGGAACCTTTATGCGAGTTTAGGAAATTCGCTAGTTCCTCTCCGGTGTTCTCTTGAAAGCTTGAAATGTGTGCATATTGGATCCCATTAGCTAGCGACTCGCCTCGTACAGATTTAACTTTGATGATTTCTCGCGTCAGCTCGAATTTAATTGGTTCTGGAACTCCCTCGCGGTGTACTGTCAGGCGTAAAATGGAACCAGGTTCGCCGCGCATAAAATCGACCGCATCAGTGTTTTTTATTTTTTTTAGTTCCTTGCCATCTACCGCGATGATTTCATCGCCAGCCTTAACTCCAGCTGTGAATGCCGGAGTGTCTTCAATCGGTGATACTACAATCAGTTTGCTGTTTTCTTGCGACACTATGATACCAACGCCGCCAAACTTGCCCTGAGTGTCGCTGGTCAGTTGTTCAAAGGCTTTTTTGGGCAGTAAGACAGTGTGTGGATCCAGTTTCTCAATGATGCCTCGTAACGCATTTGAGGCCATTTCATTTAGCTTTACCTTGTCCTCGTCGACATACATGGTTTCGAGGTAGAACATGCCCCGCGCCAGAGTCTCCAACGGCTGGTAGCGATTATCTAATTTCGGAGGTGGATTCGGAGCCTCTGGATTAGCGGCCTTCGCTCTCGGCGTAATCATACTTGAGAGTAGAATATTCATGACTAGGGTAAGTGATGAGACACGGAAGATTGGCTTAAACACCGGTAAATCCCTCGTAGACGCAGCTGCAATTCCGCGTCGGTGGTGGTCAGTTCTCGGACGTTAACGCAAGCGCCCCTAGCTTGCCAAGACCCAAAGGCTGGTCACTTTGGGCGGGATATTTTGCTAAGCCTATTCAGCCGCCAACTTTTTTAATAGGAAGGTCGTTTGCTGTTACTTGTGTAAATAAATTTTTGGCTTTTGCTAGATCGTCTGCTGACACACCTTCATTTTTACCAAATTGCATCAGCACGCGTCGTGCTTCCCCAGTTCGGCCGGTTTTAATATATATCGAGCTTAATGCTTGCACTGGCTCAAAACATACTAAGCAGTAATCCATAGCTTTCCGGTACGAGGCCACAGCCTTCTCAGGGCGATTTGATCTTTCGTAGAGCCGAGCGAGTTCGAGATGTGAGAGAAAAAAGGTTGGATTTTCCTCCACAGCCCTTTGTAACCAAAGCTCTGCTTTAGATGAGTTGCGCTCTTTGGCGTATGTGTACCCAAGGTTGTGATACAGGCGTTCCTTGTAAGCGTAGCTTGTAGATTCCGCCTCGGTCAAAAGCTGCGTCAATAGGCGTACTGCTCGCTGGTAATCTCCTGCACTAATTAACGCTGAGCTCAGATTTAAGCCTGTTGCTACCTGTTTATCTTTTTTGAAGGCGGCTTGAAATTCTTTGATGGCCCTCGGGTGGTTTTTTAGGGATAGCTGGGTCAGTCCCATTAAGTTGTGTAGGCCGGCGTCATCTGGATACTGCTGCAGTAGCATTCGCAGACTGTTCAATGCGGCTTCGGGCTTACCGGTATCGAGAGCATTACGGGCAATTGCCTTTTGAGAATCTATTACGGCCGACTCAGGCGCACCCGCATCAATGTGCCCAGCGGTTTGACAGGCAGCGAGAACGGGCATTAAACTGAATAATGCAGGTAGTATGCTGATTTGGAATCCGAATTTCGGTCTGTAACCGCAACTTCGATCGCCAAACATAAGCAAACCTCGTGTTTTCTTACCTGGTGTGGAGCAAGGGGTGGCAGGCGTTCTCAGATTGTATCAGATTCGCTTCCATCAACGTAACCACCTACGCACTGCCTCAATGGCGGGCTTTCATCGCGAGGACAGTCCATGGGCCACGACGACCATCCAGAGCAGGATTACATGAACAAAGATAGCACACTCGATCTTGAATCGAGGCGACTAACTTTTGGTCAATGCCTGCGGCTGCTTCGGGAAGAGCGGGGAGTTTCTGTTGAGTCCCTATCTGAAATTACTCGGATTAGTAACGTTTTTATCGAGGCCCTTGAATCTGGTCAGTTTGAAAAGCTACCTGGTCGGGTGTTCGGTCGAGGTTTCGTCCAAAATATTGCGAAAAATTTCTCCGTCGATCCCGCTCCACTGATTGCCTCCTTTTGTGAGCTTTGGGAGGCGTCTTTGGCGCCTTCCGTGCTTAAAGTGGAAATCAAAAATAAGCCTTCAAATCAGCGAACCGAGCATTTTTTGCCAATGTTGGCTGCGGCTTCAAGTCTGATACGGCGGGGTGTCATAGTAAAGGTGGCGTTGCCGGTCGCGGCAGTTGGTCTCTTCAGTTATTTCGTAGCTAGCCGTTCGTTGGTCCAACATGCACTGAAGAATTTTTCATCCAGTAAGCACAGTATAAGCAACGTTAAAGCTAAGCCTCTCGATCTTCGCCCTAATGCACAGCCTAGGTTGGCTGCAGTCGAGTCGACCGGCAAGCCATCACTCGCTGTAAATACGGGCGAATCAACAGAGACACTATCGGTAAAAGTCCCGACACCAGGTGAGTCAGCATCCAAGCCCCCTGAAGACACGGCTGAGGTGGCGCCTAGTGCGGCACTTAAGCAAACTTCCCCAAGTGGGGATGATTCAGACTCAATCGTTCTGTCGAGTGCTCAGGAAAATCCCCAGTCGGCGCATCTAAGTATTCCGGCAAGCTCTGAAAATGAGCAGACCTTGGTGCTGACCGTGACCGATCCCGTTCGTATTAGACTCGATGTCGATCAAGGGCCGCCTGTAACGCGCGAGTTACAGCCAGATACCTATACTTTTGCCTTTAATAAAAAGGCTGACATGCTGATCTACGATGCGGCTGCTGTGAAGATCAGTTTCAATGGCCGGTCGTTGGGCGCCTTGGGAAGTAAGGGGCGAGTTCGTAGATTGAGCTTCCAAAGCCAAGCGCCGGCTTCTAAGTCACTGTAGTTTATGCTATTTATCGGATATCGCGGAGATCCGATTTGAGGCGACGTCAGATTTTTCTCCCCGCGGCTAAAGTTCCCCCCATTCCGTCCGACAAATCTCATGAAGGTAACAACCTGGTATGGGATAAGTGGGATGGGCTTGAAGATCCTTTGAGATCTGAGCCTTTACGGAGATGGAAGGGGTGCTGTTTCAGTATCCTAGGAAATGTGCGGGCCCACGACGGGCCAAATTGCCAAGAGGGCGATTTAAGATCTCCTGACTTGCTACCCCGCCGAACCCCACCGGCTCACGGCGAGCGTGAACCGGTGGGTTCCTCCTTTTTGTCTCCCGCTAGCGCTTGACCGGCGTCCTGCCGCCTCCCAACCTCATTGTCATCCCTGGAATACTCCTGTACTCATACAGAATTACTTTTAATGCTCTTTTTCATGGCGTAAACCAAGGACTCGAGACCTGATGACTATGCCGTCTACATTAATCTCAATCGCCGATGTGCAGACTCGTCGCCAGGCCTGGGATAGTGACGGAGCAAAGGTAGCTTTTGTCCCGACGATGGGCGCTTTGCATCAGGGTCATCTCAGTCTAGTAAAGCAGGCACGTAATCTCGCGGATCGGGTCATCGTCAGTATTTTCGTTAATCCGGCACAATTTGCTCCAGGTGAAGATTTATCAAAATACCCTCGGACGCTCAGTGCTGACCTCGAATTACTAGCTAGGGAAAATGTTGAGGCGGTATTCTTACCCAGTGATGCAACGATGTATCCGGATGGTTTCCAGACCTACGTGCATGGTAAGGGTATGGCTTTGCAACTAGAGGGTAGCTCGCGCAAGCACCATTTTGAGGGTGTGCTTACGGTAGTCCTGAAGCTGTTTAATTTAGTGCAGCCTCATGTCGCAATATTCGGAAAAAAAGACTACCAACAGTGGCGGCTTATTGAGCAGATGGTTGCCGATCTGAATCTGCCTATAAAAATTATGGGCGGCGAGACGCTTAGAGAGTCAGACGGTCTCGCCATGAGTAGTCGTAATCGATATTTGTCCGAGGGGGAGCGGCAGCTAGCCCCTTTTATTTATCAGGGTCTATTAGCCGCAAAGGCAGGCTTTGCGGCGGGTGAACGTAGTCCTGAAGTGCTGATTGCAAATTGTAGAAACGTGATCGAGCAACATCAAGATTTTGTAGTCGACTACATCGAGTTGCGTCAGCGGCGGGATTTATTGCCATGCGGTACGAGCGTGGCAGAAGCTAGCGTCATGTTAGTTGCCGCCCGTCTGGGGACCACTCGCCTTATTGACAACATGGAAATGGATTAGGTCCGTGCCAAAGCATAAGCCCATCTCAATTATTCCTTTCTGGTGGCTGCGCAAGATCCAGGCGCTGTGGGTTAAGTCTAAAGTCACGCCACCATCACCGGCACTTGACCTTGGGTTAAAGCCCGGAGTCCCTGTCTGTTACGTATTACCTTCGCGTTCGGTCTCCGACATTTTAGTGCTTTATGATGTCTGCGAGCGTAACGGCTTGCCGTTGCCGCATACCGACCATACATCTTTGAATGTGCCCGGTACTGCTTCGTTTATTTACTTGCATAAAATGGGCCTGCTTCAAGTTGAGCGTGACGCCCATAAGGCACCGCCTACGCCATTGAGTACGCTGGTGAAAATGGCGACGCTTGATCCAAACATGGAAGTCCAGCTGGTTCCGGTTTGCGTTTTTTGGGGGCGAAATCCAGGGCGTGAGGAGCGTTCGATTTTGCGCCTGCTGTTTTTTGACGCCGAGCATGCTGGGATCCTGCAAAAGATATTCATAGTCTTGGCGCAGGGTCGTGACAACTTTGTTAACTTCGGCACGCCAATTTCATTGCGTAGGATAGTGAGCGAGGGAGCGGGGATCGAGCAGACCGCTAAGAAATTAAGGCGTGTACTGCGTGTCCATTTTCGCAGGCAGCGGACCGGTGTTTTGGGTCCTAGTCTCCCTAGTCGCGAGAGTGTAGCAGCGAGTTTATTGCAGAGTCGTGCGATCAAGAGCGCCATTGAGGACGAGGCCCGCAAACGTAAAGTACCGGCAGTTAAAGTTCAGGCGACAGCTCGACGTTACATAATGGAAATCGCCTCTGAGCAGAACTATGCCATCGTCAGACTTTCGGACCTTTTCTTTACGTGGTTGTGGAATCGGCTATTTAATGGTGTCGTTATTAAGCATGCTGAGCGCCTACGTGCGATCGAGCAGACACACGAGATAGTTTATCTACCGTCTCATCGCAGCCACATGGATTATTTGCTTTTAGCGTATTCAATTTACTACCAAGGTTTAAATCCTCCGCATTCGGCTGCAGGAATCAATTTGAACTTTTGGCCCGTAGGCGGATTCCTGCGCCGGGCGGGTGCGTTTTATATTAGGCGCACATTTAACGGTAACCGCCTTTATACGGTGGTTTTTAACGAATATGTGCATTACTTGCTGACCAAAGGTCATTCCTTAAAGTTCTATATGGAAGGCGGCCGGAGCCGGACGGGGCGTCTACTTCCCGGTAAAACGGGCATGCTTGCTATGGTTTTACATAGTTACCTGCGCAATTCGGAACGACCAATTGCGATCGTTCCTATTTATGTGGGTTACGATAAAGTAGTTGAGGTCCGCACGTATCAGACTGAGTTGCGTGGTGTGAAGAAGCGCACTGAGTCGGCTAGTCAATTGATCAGGGCACGCCGTGTTCTAAAGTCAAACTTCGGCCAGGCATATATTGGGATCGCCGAGCCAATTTATCTCACTGAATATCTAGATAAACGCCGCAGTGGCTGGCAGCACGAGGTTGTGGACAGTGATAGTAAGCCCAGCTGGATGTCGCCGATTGTGTCTGATCTTGCCAATGAAGTTTTGACCAGCATTAACAGTAACGCGATTGTGAGTCCGATATCCATTTTAGCGCTTGTGCTTTTGTCTACTCCGACGAAGGCATTGGCGGAAGACGACTTGCTTTACTTGATGGATAAGTTGATAGCGGCTATGCGGGCAGCGCCTTATAGCCGTGACGTCTCACTTCCTGAGGGTCGTGCTCGCGATCAGCTTGATGAAGCGATGAGTGTGGCTAAAATCGAGCGCTTCCAGCATCCAGGAGGCGATGTCATTTTCGTAGAAGAGCGCGAAGCCGTCCTGCTCAATTATTATCGGAATAATATTCTCCACCTACTTGCCGTTCCAGCTCTGGTCGCTAGCTTTTTTCAATACAACGATCATTTGCCTGAAGAGAGGGTGCTGCGATCGGCTCAGCAGCTCTATCCTATTCTCAAGAAGGAATTCTTCTTGCGTTGGGATGTGGTGAATTGTGGCAAAAACATTTCTGGTATTGTGAATGCCATGATTAATGAGAACCTATTGTCGCGCGACGATCAGGGATACCTTCGTAGGCCGGATGTCACCAGTCGCGATTTAACGACACTGCTCATACTTGCTAGGACGCTGGGGCATACGCTGGAGCGCTGTGCAATTGCCGCTGCGTTGTTGGCTAAGCATCAAAAACTTGGGGCATCTGTTGATACAGAGGAGTACGCCAAGCAAGTAACTTTGATGGCGCAGCGTATCGCAATATTGAATGGCTCCAGCGAGGCTGACACCTACGATAAAAAGTCTTTGTTTAGCTTCCTGGAGCAGCTGGAAGAATTAGGCTATATCGAGGGAGCTGCTGGGGACAGCATGCGAATTGATCCGCGAGTCGAGGAACTTGCCGAGAATTCATTGAGTATTTTAAGTGCTGATATTCGTGAGAGTATTCATCGTATTGGTTTGACCTAGGCAGTGCAACATTAGGGCGTAAACATGGCTCGCTGGGATATGAGGGATACTGATCGACTTGAGAAAGTCGGTAAGATCCGCAAAAAATCGAGGAAAAAGACCCATGCATTAGATGCGGGTGAAACTTTTGAACTTGATTCCAAGGAGTGGCGAGTCGGCGGAGCTGATGGAGCATTCCCTGCACGAGTGGTCGAGGTGCATAAGCGGTACGCTTTTATTTCGACGGAAAATGATCTGAAGAAGGTGGATACACGTGATGTTTGGCTGGCGGAGGTCGCGCGTAAACATCTAGTTGCACACCGGGCAGAACGAAATTTCGTTGCAGTCGGTGATCATGTGCTTTGTACCCCCGATCGGGAGCATGCCGTTAAGTCTCAGGCCGATCTTCCAAAATGTGTGATTCAGCATTTGGATCTTCGCCGCTCTAAGATTGCCCGCTTAGATCCGCACACTCCCGGACGAGCGCATGTTTTGGCCACGAATATGGACCAGCTATTAATTGTAGCTAGTTACCTAAGCCCGAAGGTCAAGTGGGGTCTTATTGACCGTTATCTTGTATTAGCTGAGAGCGAGGGTGTCGAGGCCATCATAGTGCTCAACAAAGAGGATTTGTTGGCTGCTGAGGGTGCTCCGGAAGAGATTGAATTAGAAAAAGCTATGGTGGAATTATACCGTGGGCTTGGATATCAGGTGTTTTCTTTGCAGGCAAACGCGAAGGATGCTAAGGAGCACCCGGAAATAAAACGGCTCGAATCCATGCTTAAGGACAAGATCACCTTACTCTCGGGTCATTCCGGTGTTGGTAAATCTTCCCTAGTGAATCTCTTCATCCCCGAGATTGTTCAGGCTGTGGAAGAAGACGACAACATCTTCTACAAGGGGCGTCACACCACGTCTTTCGCCAGCTTCATCAAACTGGGAACCGGTGGCTATGTTATTGATACGCCCGGCATTCGTAGTTTTACATTTGAGGAGAAAGGGCCGATCGAGCTAAGTCATTGCTTTGTCGAGTTTCGCCCTTTGCTCGGCAAATGTAAGTTTCGCGAGTGTCGCCATATGGACGAGCCCGAGTGCGTTATCCGTGCAGCGGTTGAGGCCGGTCAACTGTCACGTTGGCGATATAAGTCTTATCTTGGTATTTTGCTTGGTGCTACGGGACGCGAAGGCAGAATCAGAGATTTGCCCATTGAAGATTGATTAGTTTTGTAATCATAGCGATAGCTTGAGGTCATCCAATAGGCGCAGCTATGGCATGTCGGAGAAAGTAAAGATGAGCTACCAGTTCGAAGATAATGAAGAATTGACCATGATGCGCCAAACTGTGCGTAAATTCGCCGAAACGGAAATCGCACCGTTAGCCAGGGATTTGGATGAACGGGAAGAGTTCTCAGTCGAACTGACCAAGCGTATGGGTGTACTAGGTCTTTTTGGGACAGTGGTGCCACCCGAGTATGGTGGGCAGGGGATGGACTATTTATCCTACGTGGTTGCCGTTGAAGAGCTTGCGCGCGTCGATGGCTCTCAGGCCGCAACTATTGCAGCACATAATAGTCTTGGAGCGGCACCTCTTTATTACTACGGTAATGAGGAGCAGAAGCGGCAGTATTTACCATCACTATGTACGGGAGAGGGCCTGTGGGCTTTTGGCCTCACTGAAGCGGAAGCTGGTAGCGATGCTCAAGCAAGTAAGACTTCAGCTGTGTTTGACAGCGTCAAGCAAGAGTGGGTGATTAACGGCAGTAAGATTTGGATCACTAATAGTGCAAGTGCCTTGACTAAAGGCATCACTGTTCAAGCAGTAACGGGGCGCTCTGAACAAGGTCGCGCCGAATTATCTTGTTTCATCGTGCCTGCAGGAACTCCTGGTGTAACTGCCAAGGTTATGCACGGTAAGATGATGTGGCGTGCCTCCAATACTGGCGAGCTCTATTTTGATAATGTGCGAGTACCAGCCCGGAACATGCTAGGCGCTCGCGGCCAAGGCTTCAAGATGATGATGGAGACTCTTGATAACGGGCGTCTCTCGATTGCTGCTATGGGTCTTGGGCTGGCTAAGGGAGCGCTCGAGATGACTTTGCGGTACGCGCAGGAACGCCGCACTTTCGGTAAGGCGATATCACAGCATCAGGCCGTTGCATTTAAATTGGCTGAGATGGCAACTCGAGTCGAGGCCGCCGAAGGACTGCTTTATAAAGCAGCTTGGTTAAAGCAAGAGCATAAACCATTTCAGAAGCAAGCTGCCATGGCCAAGCTTTATTGTTCTGAAGTAGCAGAGTATTGCGCTCGTGAAGGTCAGCAAACTTTTGGTGGGTATGGTCTAATGAAAGAGTATCCGATAGAGCGGTTCTATCGCGATGCGGCTTTACTGCGGATCGGTGAAGGTACAAGTGAGATTCAGCGACTAGTAATTTCACGTTACTTGGGTTGCTGAATTGTTGAAGATTAAATTCATCGCAGTTTGGCTCTGGTTGCTTGCGACAGTCTGCTCTATAGCTGGTTGTGTTGCCGATCTTTTGAGTCGGCCCGCCAGCTATGACAGTAGACCGGTCACTGTATTGACCGCGTCACTATTCAATCAGAGGACGCCCAGTCGATTAGTTAAAAGGCCCTGGAAAGGTGATTGGGTATTGCGGCGTGATCGGCTCGAGATCATTGATAAAGATCTGCGTAATTCGCAGCCCGACCTCATTTTATTTCAAGAAAGCATGGAGCGTATCGGTAGCAGCGCTGAGTCGGATCGCAAAATACTCGGCGCTGGTTCTTTATCAGAATATGATTGGCGTCAGCAGCAGATCGGTGAGTATGGCGACACCCAAGAGGCTGAATCATTGGTGGTGGCGGCAAGCGCTCCACTGAAGTTTCCCACGACAATGGATTCGCGTGGAGAAACCTGGGCTATGGGTAGCGGAGGCTATCTGATGGCTACCACTGTTGAGTATGAAAATCAGCCTCTAGTTATTTTTAACGTGCAGATGCCGCCATCAGTTTCGGGAGGTTATGTCTGGTATACCTTTGTTCAGGAAAGGATATTGGCCAAGCTCCGGAAAGAACAAATATGTCCTAAGCGCCTCATTGTCGGTGGATACATGCCGGGGGATGAGAATGTGCGTAGATTCGCTGATTTGCTCGGTTCACTTCAGCTCAAGGACGCATCGGCAGGTTTTTGTCAGATTGCGTCTCGTTGTTATACCGCGACGCCTATTAACGATATTTTTATGGCGACTGTGGGCGAGGAAACTCCCAGTCGAGTAGACAAGATTTTTGTTCACCAGAACTCAAATATATATTCGAGTTCACGTTATCTTGACGATTCTGACACGAGTGATCACTACGTGCGAGATTTTGGGATCAACCGTCTATGGCCGAGTCAGCGTTTCGGGTGGAAGGTTCAGGTGAGACTAGCAAGGTGTAGTTCATCGGAAATCGAACAAGTCTGGTAAATTTTCACTCTAAAGAGCTCGCAATACCGATAGCTAATTCCATCCCAGCGAGTTTCGAGCTGTTGACCCCACGCCAGCGATCGACTCGCAGTGTCAGCATCATGCGCTGGCTAAGTAGATGGACTGCCTGAGCTGACAGTGCTAGGCCAATCTCCGTAGGATAGATCGGATCCCTAAGAGGCGGTGGCTTGCCAGTTCTTGATGGCAATAAATAGGAAACCTTTACTCCAAGTAATAAGTAATAAGGATGCGTGAGTCGCACCACTCTGAGAGTTTCGTGATTTAAACTATAAATTGCGAGAGTGCGACTCGGTGCGCGCATCTCGGGAGTGTCCATGCGCTCGAGAGTCTTTAAGCCGCCGCCAAGCGCCATCATCCATTCACTGCTGACTATGTGTAGATAGCTTAAATTAGGTTGCAAGACACTTGGAGCCATCGTTTGCTTGGTGGTAGCCTCTGGGTAGTTCCTAACTAACTCTAATTTAATATAAGATTTAGCGAATGGGTTTAGCGATTCGAGCTGGTCATTTTCCCTAGCAGTAGCCGTAACTGCCGGAATAAGACCGAAAAAAGCTGTGAAAAAAATACCGATGAGCCGCACGTGTGCCTCGCGTTTTGTTCTTAAAACCTAGCATATGCATTTGAAAGAACACAGTAATTTTGATTAACTAGAGCCTGCCGCTTTTGGCGCCAGGCTCTTATTGAAGAGACTCGAACACGACTTGGTATCAATGCTGTGAGGTACCTGTGAGTCATCCGCCCAGAACCATTATGGTCATTATTGGTTTCGCAGCCGTAGCAACAACCTTGCCCATTTTTGCTGGCTACACGGTTAGTTTTGCAACGCTACTCTGGCTTCTTTTTACGGGTAGTTGGCGTTTGGCCATAGTGGGAAAAAAGCAGCTATCTATGCCTAACTCTTGGGACTCAAGGTTTATTCAGTCTATAAGTCACAGCATCAAGCCCTTTCATTGGGGCTGCTTTTGTCTCGTTTTGGCACACTTGTTGGCCGCCTTACTTGGTGTGTACTTATCACCATGGTCCAAGTCGCTAGCTAAGGCACTCTCTGAGTGGGTTCATACTGTTGTTAAATATGGATTGCTTTGGCTTGTCGTGTCGTCCGGCTGCATCGCCTGTGCCCGTCGTGGGTGCTTGCCCCAGCGAGTAGGTCCCTGGATGTGCGCATGGATGCTAGCACTTCTAATTTATTGCACAGTGCAGCATTGGAGCGGAATTGATTGGACACATGGATTTCATGCAACCCTCGGCTCTCATCGATTTGCATATGGTGTTTACCGAGTATCAGGATTCATGGGTCACCCGTTGACCTTTGCTTATAATTTGATGCTGATTACTTTAGCTTCATTAGGTATTGGTTGGGGCCCGTCAGAGCTCGGTACCTCAGAGCGGAGATGGTGGTTCGGCACTGCTTTTTTGGCCGTAGTAATTCTCCTGATCTCGGGATCTAGGTACGTAATATTGGTGCTAATCGGCACTTTGCTAATTTGTGAGGGTCGACGAATCCTGCGGCATAAGGTGAAGGTTGCTGCGCTCATGGCAGTGGCGGCGCTTTTATTGTTGTGGGAGGGTTCGGTACTGGCGCGATTTTACGAACTTTTTCAAAACGATCAAACATTTGCGCAGCGCTTTCCAAGAGTTGTGTTTTGGCAGTTACATTGGAAAATGTTTTTGGACAACCCAATTGCAGGGGTCACTCGAAGCGGCGTTGAGGGTGCGCTTAAGGCCTACTACAATGCTGCTGGCTATCATGATACGATATATGAGGCTCACAACTTGTTTCTTCAGTATTTGGCGGACACCGGAATAATTGGGTTCCTCGGTTTGGTGGGTTGGTTGGTCGGGTTATTCATGACCTGGCGGCGACTGCGACCAGCACTTTCGCAGGGTGTGAGCTATTTGGCCGTTGCCACAGTTTTTTGTGCCCTGATGCAAAATAACTTGAGAGATTCAGCCTACGTTTATGCCCTCTGGTTTTTCCTTAGTATCCTCCTAGTGCAATCCGCGATCATCACTGCTAATCAGCAGGAATCAGCAAATAATGAGCGAGAATCGCCTAAAAATTTCGACGCCGGAGCGCGTTCAGCGAATTCTTCAACGCATTTGTGAAGCAAAGATTCCAGTTGTCTTGCGCGTCGGCGGTAATGGCGGCGTAGCGATCAGGGCTCGAGCATCTGACATCAATTTCGGCGGCAGCGCTCGGGCTTTTGTTGATTTCACAGGCATCTCGATTCCTGGGATGTCAATGATTCGGACTGGCACAGGCGTTCAGGTTGAATTTGTCACTATGGCGACAAAAGTCATGTTTGTCGCAGCCGTCCTTGAGAAAGGCCAAGATAATATCCACCTAGCTATGCCCACAGCCTTGGTGAGTATGGAGCGCCGTCAGAATGAGCGTCTTAATTGTCGCGAGGATTTATCTGCATTTATTCGGCTAAGGATTTGGGAACCTCAGATCGATGACTCAACCGCTCCACCATATTATCTGCATCATACCGCGTCAGCGCCCCTAATAAGTCTCGCAGATGTGAGCTCTGGTGGAGTTTGTGCCATCACCAGATTTCCTGCTTTGTGCTCGGTCCTTCCTAGAGGGGTGAAGGACGGAGCGGCAAAGCTAATTTTACCAATGCAGGAGCCGTTGACAGTAAGTATTGAGGTGCGTTGGATTAAACGTATCAAAGAACATCTTCAGCAAACCCAAACAGCTGGTCAGGCTTCACTTTATTCCCGTACTTATCGCTTTGGCCTGTTATTTACGGAGCAAAGTGAGCCACTCCGATTGGGATTAAAGCAATTCATGCAACAATTGGCACTAAAAGAAGCAATCTAAGATTCTCAGCGGGATTGAATTTTTAAGTAATCGAGGGAAGTCTTGAAACTGCAGTCAATTATTACAATTTTTTTGACTTCTGCTGTCATCTTTTCAGTAACGGCATGTAATTGGATCCATGCGGGCCAAAATTCTGAGCCTGTTGCTGAGTCACGACAAGCCACCCCCGCTACTGCCGAGGCCAAGACTGCAGTTGCTGTGGACCAGCAAGCTAAGTTGCGTGATGAACGTGACTTCAAACTGGCCAAGCTTTGGGCGAGAGTCGATGAGCTAGAGGAGGAACAATATCGCCAGAAAGAGCGGTTAGTGATCATAGAAAAGGGAATGACTCTTGGGCTCGTTCCCGAGGAGTTGAAATATCCAGAGCGGGCGAAATCTTCGAAAGTTGAACTGAAGCGTAAAGTGTCGCCAACTGTGTCTCTGTCGTCGGACGCGGTTGATAAACACGGCGAAAGCGTCGCAGAGTCGACAAATCCCGTTGCCGACCCCGAGTCCAAGCCCAAAACTACCGCAGATAATAAGGTTGCTGCAGAGGTCACCCAGGCTGATAGCGAGGCGGAGTCAGAGGATGACGAGCAACAGCAGGATGATTTTTCTAGTAAAGAAGAGAAGGCGGCCTATCAAGCTGCTCTAGCTACGGCTCACGACAGTTATAGAGCCGGTCGCTACGGTCGCGCGATCGTGGAATACTCCGCAATCGGGAAAAAATTTGGTGATCGAGTTAGTGGTGCTATGCACCTTTACTGGGTTGCTAAGTGCTGGTCCAATTTGAAAGAGTACAGCACGACTAAACAATTACTTGGTGATTTTATTAAGAAGCACAATGATAGTCCTTGGGTTCCGCGCGCTATGCTGGAACTTGGACGAGTCGAATGGCAACTAGGTATGCGAGAAACCGCTTTGGCCTCATTTCGTGCAGTAATTCAAAAACATCCTTACGCAGATGCGGCTGAAATGGCGAAAATGGAACTCGACACCTTGGATAAGAAACTGTGAGTCAATACTCCATTTTAAATCTTATAAAACGCATTGCATTACATCTACTTGTAGCAATATTTTGTTGTGTGTCTTTGCCGGCTCTGTCTCAAGATGGTTTGGATCTTGCGACGCCGACCAACGCCGTAGACGAATTAGATGGTGAAGAGGCTACTAAGGTCACGGGCCCAAGCTTTGATAGTAAGAATTCTCCGTCAATAGGGAACAACCCTACCTTATCTATTGGCGACGATGGAAAAGTTGGAAAGTCGTCGGCTTTGCCTGCTGAATCATCCACTCCGGCTAAGGTAGCGCCGGCGTTAACGCCAGCAGTTGGTAGCGCTGTGGAAAACCTAGATGACGAGATTCTCGTCGGAGATTTTAGTTCATTGCCGGCTTCGAATGATTTTTCTGGAGCTCCGCCAATACCAGGAACCATGCGCTTACTGGCTGACGAAGAGGCGCCTGAGGATTACGTCATCGAAGAGGGTGATACGCTGATAGATATTTGTGATCAACTTTTGGACGAGCCAGGTTATTGGCCAAAGCTTTGGGCACTAAACCCAGAGATTAAAAATCCTCATTTTATTTTCCCGTTGATGCGTCTTAGATTTTATCCAGGAGACGACGAAAATCCGCCATATCTGCAAGTTGTGGCAGAGGAAGATACCGTCCCTATAGACAAAGCTGATCTCGAAGAAACACAGCTTGTCGCTGAGCGAGTTGAGAGGGTTGAAAAGTCAGATAAGCCAGAGACTATTGTGTTTCCATCCGATAAGGAAGCTGCTGAGGATGTCTCAGAAGTCATTGGCGCCGACCAAGTAGATAATTTAGCCGAGCAGCCCCTAATGGGCGGGCGGATCTATAATGCCTCGGCTATTGATGTGCAGTTGCCTGGATTCATTTATAGCCGTGAGCTTGAGCCCAAGGGAACCGTCCTAGTGGGCCGGATGGGGCAGATATCAGCGCAGCAGGGCGATGAGGTACTACTGTCGGGGGGATCGAGTTTAAAATCAGGGTCGCGGTATACCGTTTTGCGGCCGAGAGGTGAGATTTCGAATCCTGATACCGGAGAATTAGTCGGTTATAGATATGATTTCGTAGCGAATGTTAGGATTGCGAGGGCTCTCGGGGACGATAGGTTCCGTGCCGTTATCGATTTTGGCCGATTACCCGTGTCGCCCGAAGACTTGGTGGTGAATTTGATTGCTACCTCTCGCTCTGTGCCAATTAATGAACAAGTTGGTTCGCTGAAGGCAAATAGATCCACTATCATCGGGTGGGATTACGATGGTCAGGAGTCTGGTGCTCGGGGAGGATTTGCCTTTCTTGACAAGGGGCGGTCCGCTGGCTTGGCCTCTGGTTCATATCTGCCTGTTTATTCGACGCCCGGATTTTTGAGCCGTCTGTCGGGAGATGCTGATATTCCGGTGGATTACAAAATGATCGGAGCCATGCTGATCGTAGATGTCACAGATGTCGCCGCTGTTGGTTATGTAGTCAACAGCTCGTCAGAACTTCGTGTCGGTGATGTCACGGGTAAGCCGTAGATTCAATTTTTTCCTCTGCATCTGCGAATATGCTCGCAATGATATCGCAGAGTCATAGTTCTTGCTGCTCATGTCCGTGGTCAACTCAGCTAGAAAAAGTCATGCTGAGTTGATCTGGAGGTAGCTATGAATTATCGGGATCTCGTGACTATTAGCCATGTGGCTTCGCAATTAATCTATCGTTGGATTCCGCCACCAACGTCGCCGGAACAAGCCACGGGTGCGCAGTCTCCCCAGTCATCGCCGGCGTCATCAAATGATTGGGCTGATTTAATTAATAGTGAGGCAAACAGTGCGGCGTCGCGGCTATCGTGGCTACCACGCTATTTGCGGTCTCAAGATAGGTTGGGCATGGGTTTAGCGCAGGCTATCAATGCTCATCTAGCTGCAATTGAGTCAGCTCACGCCCGATATGTGGTGTGGGGAGACAAGGAATATCCTCCGTTGTTGCGCAATATCTCTGACCCACCTTTAGGTCTATCCATTCGTGGTGAATTGAGCCTGCTTTATAGGCCTGCAATTAGTGTGGTCGGCTCTCGCAAAGCTTCGGCTTTTGCGATGCGAGAGAGCTTTGCTTTGGGCCGGGCTTTGGGCGAGCGCGATATTGCCGTAGTTAGTGGTGGTGCCTTGGGTTGCGATATTGCTGCTCATCACGGTGTCTTGGCGAGTGGGCGTGATCCTGCGCCGGCGATTTGTGTTTTCGCTGGAGGTTTAGCAAGGCTATATCCAGTTGCGAATGATCCGATTTTTCGACGCTTGATGGCTCGGCGTGCCGTCTTAGTATCTGAGCGACTGTGGGCATCTCCATGCCGCCCTATGGATTTTACGGCCCGCAATCGGATCATTTCAGGCATGTCTAGTTTGACGCTAGTGATGCAGGCCGCTCAAAGGTCTGGCGCTCTGGTGACGGCTAGACGAGCCTTAGATCAAGGTTCTGAGGTGGCGGTGCTGCGACATCCCGAAGGTGATATCAGAGCTCGTGGCAGCGAAGCTCTCCTTGCCGATGGCGCCTGGGGATTTTCTTGTGCCAGCGAATTGATTGAACATGCTAACTTACTAGAGGCTTCGCTGGCATCGCGGACGGACAGCGCTCTGCAGTGAGGGGGGGGTAATGTCCCTCTGCCTTGCTATAGCTTTAAGTACCTGCTATGCCGAAAGTATTCGGTTTACTACAGCATTAACCGGTAGGTGACTCATGGCCGAGCGCGGAGAATCGGTGCAAGAATGGTGGCTAGCGGTGCGCAGTATCGCTGAGTTGATTAATCGTGATGGCATTCCGCCAGAAGATGATCGGGTCATTAGGGCGCAACTGAGCGAGCAGGGTTTCTCTGCTGATGGGATTGGCAAAGCTATGGACTGGATGGACAAGGCAGCTATGTCCGGTAACTTGTCAGATTCACTAGGCATGTTGCAGCCCATCGTCGATGGCCCGCGGATGGATCATGTCCTTGAGCTCGTTTGTGTGCATCCTTTGCTTATGCGAGCGGTAGATAGCTGTAGGCGACGCGCCTGGTTACATCAGGATGTGGCCGAGCGGCTACTGGAGGGTCTACGGGCGATGGACTCTCGAGACTGGGATCGCCATGAGATTGACGGATTCCTTGCAGATGTTTTGGGGGTGTCAGTACCGAGCCTAGCTGGCATGAGTCTATCTAAAGTGTTAAAGCGTTGGCCGCGCCAAAAGTATAATTGACGCTTATTATAAGCAGTCATCCGATCGGAGTAAGTGAACGATCATGGCAAAATATCTAGTGGTCGTCGAGTCGCCGACGAAAGTGAAAGCGCTAAAAAAATATCTGGGCAAAGACTACGAAGTCCTAGCATCTAAAGGTCACGTCAAGGACCTGCCGGCTCGATCTTTGGGGGTCGATGTCGACAAGAACTTTGAGCCGCAATATGTGACTATTCCCGGCAAGGAAAAGATCTTAAAGGAGATCAAGGCGGCAGCCGAGGAAGCGGAGACAGTTTATCTGGCTCCCGACCCCGATCGCGAGGGTGAGGCTATTGCTTGGCACATCGCTGGTGAAATCAACAAACCAACCGAGCAGGTGCATCGAGTCTTAATTCAGGAAATCACTAAAAAGGGAGTCCTAGAGGCGATCGCACACCCTAGAGTACTTGACCTAAATAAATATGAGGCGCAACAGGCTAGAAGGATACTAGACCGACTGGTGGGCTACCAAATTAGCCCGTTACTATGGAAGAAAGTAAAGCGCGGCCTTTCGGCGGGGCGCGTCCAGAGTGTTGCAGTGCGTCTGATTTGTGAGAGAGAGCAGGAAATTCGTCGTTTCAAACCGGACGAATACTGGACGGTCGACGTGCATCTCGATGCGAAATCACCGCCACCGATTTTGTCGCGACTGACATTTGTTGATGATAGGAAGCTGGGCAAAGACCTTAAAGTGCAGACGGGCGAGGAGGCTAATGCGATCAAAGAACGCATTGTGGCTGGTAAAGTGCTCGTCAAGACCGTCCAGCAAAAAGAGAGAAAAAGGAATCCAGTTCCGCCTTTTACGACATCAAAATTGCAGCAGGAAGCCTACCGAAAGATTGGTTTCAATGTGAAACGTACGATGTCCGTGGCGCAGAGCTTGTATGAGGGTGTTGACCTCGAGGGCGAGGGGCCTTTGGGTTTAATCACCTATATGAGGACTGACTCTACGCGTATTGCTGATGATGCGTTGAGTGCTGTAAGGGACTATATTAAAACAAAATTTGGCGCAGACTGCCTTCCAGATAAGCCCATCTCTTATAAGGCAAAAAAATCGGCTCAAGACGCCCATGAAGCCGTTCGTCCGACTAGTCTGGAGTATCCTCCCGAGCGCGTTGCCAATGTCCTGAGTAAGGAACAACTGTCGCTCTACAAATTAATCTGGAACCGTTTTGTCGCCTGCCAAATGAAGCCTGCCGTTTACGATCAGCTTTCTGTCGATTTTGCTGCAGATAGCGGCAAAATTGGTCTGCGAGCGACTGGCTCTCGGTTGGTCTTTAAAGGGTTTCTCGAGGTTTATGAGGAAGGTAAAGACGAAGAACGCCGTCGCGCTGACGAAGAGGATAGCGAGTCCAATGACGAGGGTATTTTGCCGCCCTTAAAGGAAGGCGAGGCTGTTAAGCTAAATAATATTGACTTGCAGCAGCATTTCACTCAGCCCCCACCACGCTTTAACGAATCGTCGATGGTAAAAGAGCTCGATGAAAAAGGCATAGGACGACCATCTACTTATGCCACGATCCTTTCGACGATTGTCGACCGAGGATACATCAAAAAAGCCGAGAATCGCTACGAGCCAACTGTCTTGGGTGAGAAAGTTAATGAACTGTTAGTTCAAGCATTTCCCGAGATTCTCAGCGCATTATTCACCGCTGGGATGGAAGAGAGCTTGGATAAAGTCGAAGAAGGCACAGCCCAATGGCGGGAGATCCTTAAAGACTTTTATGCTCCGTTTGCCACCCAGGTTAAGGGCGCTGAAGTGGCGATGCTTAATGTTAAGGCGTCATCGGAGCCGACGGACATTATCTGCGATCGTTGCGGTAGCATCTTTCATATCAAGTGGTCGTCGCGAGGTGAGTTTTTAGGGTGTTCAAATTATCCAAAATGCCGCGCAACGCGTGAGTTCGTGCGTGATCCGGACGGCAAGATCATAGTCAACGAACCAAAGTATTCAGGCGATAAATGTCCTAAGTGCAGCAAAGACATGATCATGCGCAGTGGTCGCTATGGTGATTACATTGCCTGTCAGGACTATCCCACTTGCCCAACGGTCAAGAGTCCGCAATCCGATGTTCATTGTCCGGAAGAGGGGTGTTCCGGCAATTTGGTACCGCGAAGAACACGCGTGGGCAAGAACTTCTGGGGCTGTACAAATTACCCAGGATGTCAGTATGCGGTGTGGGACAAACCCGTGCCGAAGCCTTGCAGCAATTGCAATTTCCCATTACTGACAGAAAAGACCACGAAAAAGGATGGAACTCGCTATATTTGTCCATCTTGTAAGACCGTACATGATCAGGTAGTGCCTGCAGAGGAGCCTGGTGACGGCCCCGCTGAAGATGGCTCATCACCAAGCTAGTAGTGGGGTTAGGATCGACTATTTGGCGTCCGCTTTCGCTCTCTTCTCAGCCAAAACAGCTGGGTCGATGCAAATGTGGACGTCTCGTAGCTGTTTGTCCAGCACTTCAGCCGGCGCATTCATCAGTAGGTCTTGACCTTTCTGATTCAGCGGGAAGGCGATAATTTCACGAATACTAGATTCCTCTGCCAGCAGCATGACGATGCGATCGATACCCGGAGCGATGCCGGCGTGAGGTGGAGCGCCGAATTTGAAGGCACGAATCATGCCGCCAAAGCGCTGATCAACAGCCTCCGGTGGGTGGCCGGCAATGGCGAATGCCTTATACATAATTTCGGGTAGATGATTCCTGACTGCGCCGCTTGATAATTCAACACCGTTGCATACAGAGTCATATTGGAATGCGTTGATAGTTAGGGGATCTTGCGTCGTCAAAGCCTCCATGCCGCCTTGTGGCATCGAGAACGGGTTGTGAGAGAACTCGATTTGGCCCTCATCGTTCTTCTCAAACATCGGGAAGTCGACGATCCAACAGAAGCGATAAACATCTTTCTCTATCAGATCGAGGTCTTCACCTAATTTCGTGCGGAGCAATCCGCTGATTTTTGCCGCCACGGGCTCCTTGTCACACATGAAGAATACGGCATCACCAGTTTTGACGTTGCAGCGTGATTTTAGGTCTTCCAGTTGCTCTGGCTTAATAAATTTGCCGATTGGTCCTTTGACTCCATCATCAGCCCAGACCAAGTAAGCAAGTCCTTTGGCACCAAGTGACGTGGCATGGTCCACCAACTTGTCGTAAAAACTGCGAGGTTTGCTGGCAATTTGCGGCACTGGAATGGCGCGGACAACGTCACCGTTGGCCACGGCAGTCTTAAAGGCTTTGAATTCGGTTTCTGCGAAGAACGAGCTCACGTCTTGGATCACTAGTGGATTGCGTAGATCGGGCTTGTCGTTGCCGTATTTCAGCATCGAAGTTGCGTAGCTGATCCGCGGAAATGGTGCCGGCGTATGTTTTTTAGCAGAGAATTCTCCGTAGACTCCGGTCAGCAGCTGTTCGACAACAGCAAAGACGTCATCCTGAGTGGCGAAGCTCATTTCCATATCTAGCTGGTAAAACTCGCCTGGAGAGCGGTCGGCTCGAGCATCTTCGTCACGGAAGCAGGGCGCGATTTGAAAGTAGCGATCAAATCCAGACACCATGAGCAGCTGTTTGAATTGCTGTGGTGCTTGCGGTAGCGCATAAAACTTGCCTGGGTGTGTGCGACTGGGGACGAGAAAGTCACGGGCGCCCTCTGGTGAGCTGCTGGTTAGAATCGGAGTTTGGAACTCATTGAAGCCCAAATCCGTCATGCGACGCCTGATGCTTGAAATCACGCGCGAGCGGAGCACGATATTGCGCTGCATTTTTTCACGACGTAGATCGAGAAAGCGGTATTTAAGCCGGTGCTCTTCGCTTATTTCCTCATCCGTATCGATGACAAATGGCAGAACCTCCGCACTTGAATGCACGACGTATTCGTCGACGACGATTTCAATCTCACCAGTGGGCATATTTGGATTGATGGTGTTGGCATCCCGGCTGACGACTCTGCCGGTCACCGTGATCACACTTTCTAGCCTTTGGTGTGTCGCGGCCTCGAAAAAACTCCGACTTGGATGCAAGACGATTTGAGTTAGGCCGTAGTGATCACGCAGATCGATGAAAAGTAGCTGACCGTGGTCGCGCTTGCGAAAAATCCAGCCTGATAGGCGAACAGTCTGGCCGACGTTAGCAGCTCTTAGTTGGCCGCATGTGTGGCTGCGATAGGAATGCATGAACTAGCTCCTACTGGTAGACAAAAGTCGTAGCGTAATACCACGGTTTACCAATTGTAAAATACGGCAGACTTTTGGCCAATTAATTCGGTCGAAGCATGTCGATGTTTGGCTGTTTCGATGTCCGAGGCCGACTAGGCTTGTCCCTGGAAATGCTTGGCCGGCTAGCGTTACAACAGCGGTGGACTATGCAAGCATGAGCCAAAATTTTTTGGCAGAAAGTTCCTACCTAAGGCTCAGCCTTTCGACGCGGGGACTAAAGGTGGGTAATCTGTGGACAGTGTGCGATTTTTTACATTGATGTCAGAGTTAATGACGTATTTCTCGGATCCTGCGGTTGACGAGCTCGTCGTCAACGGCGGCTGTGGCATGTGGCTAGTGCTTGGCGATAGTCTTAGAGCCGCATCTTCGCCATTCGCCCATGCTGAGGAGGTGGCCATGTGGGCCCAAGAGTTGGCACGGCAGCACGGCATTCGGTTGGATCCGCTTTGTGGAGCTGCCGGCGGTAGCCTGCCTGAGCAGGCCTTTCGTTGGCATTGCGTTCTGCCTCCATTGGCCCCGGACGGCGCGCTCTTCAGTTTGCGAAGGCATCGCTTTGACAGCTTAGGTATTTCAGATTTTCGTGCTTGCCCTAATCTAATGGAGCAGCTCCGTGGTGTTATGGAGCGTCGTGAAGGCTTACTGATCGCTGGGCCCACAGGCGGCGGTAAGACGACTCTACTAGCCGCATTACTTAGACTTCATGCGGCTAGTGAGCGGGTGATCTTGGTCGAGTCGCTGAGCGAATTACCCCTGCCTTCGCCATGCTCTGTGCGCTTGCTAGAACGACGACCAAATCTTGAAGGTATCGGAGCTGTCAGTTTGACCAGATTGGTGCAAGAGGCTTTGCGGTTACGGCCGGATAGGCTGGTGATAGGCGAGATTCGCGGTCATGAGGCAGGGGCCTTTTGTGAGTCTCTGATGAGTGGTCATGAAGGGGTCATGTCTACCATTCACGCTAGTAATCCCCATGATGCGATCGCGCGTCTTTCTTTTCTTGCTAACTCAGGAGGGCTGCACGGGACTCCAAATGCTTGGCCTGGGCTTGAGCTTCATGTGGCCATGCTTGAACGTGGCATTCCACCACGACTGGTGAGCCTCTCAAGTCACCGCTTCGTGCCAAGTGGCTGAAGCTTTGCTATAATACTTGTCAGTATATAAGCGAGATTTCTAGACGGGGGACGAGGTTTTGGCGCAACACAGCAAGAAATTGTTGAGCGTTCTGATGCTTTTAGGTTTTCCGGTGATAACCACGTCGGTTCATGCACAGGAAGTACCAAAAACAGAGGAGTCACAGCCAACTGAGTCAGCACAAGAGGCAGAGGAACGACGTCGATTGGTACGTAAACCCCTGACTTTTGACCGGCATGAGAATGGCCTTGATGCCAAGATGACGGGTTTATTTGGGCGACAGGCGAGCCTGTCCTCGCCAAATTTGTTGCTATCAGCCCAATGGAATTATCGTTTTTCTTCGGAGACGTTTATTGGAATGGCCTTTACGGGGATGCCATCGCAGGCAAGGGCGCCGACTGCGGATAATTCCACACTAAAGTATGCAACTTATTCTGGTGGCTTAAATTTAGCGCAGAGTCTGCTCGCCTATGACCCCTTCCGAATCGTAGTATCGGTTACCGGCGGTGTCGGGGTGATTTATTTACGTCAGACTCCCGTCGGATCTGAGCAGTCGAGCATCGAGAAGCCTAATTACAAATTTATTGAGCCCGGAGTTTTCGTTACATTTTTTGACTATGCTGGAGTGCAGGTGGGCTTGAGCGCCTCAGTTCGTCGGGCGCAATTACTCAGCTCCGCAAAATTCGTTACGAATGCCGACCTCACCTCGAAAACTTACGGGCTGACCTTTCGGACCCTATTTCACTGAGAGTGCGGTGCCAAGTAGGCGCCGCACTCTCTGTCAGTTACTTCTTAGCGATGCGGAAAACCGTTTTTAGCAGTTTAAAGATCATCCCAAACATGGTCTTGGGTGCTGCGTCGTGATCGTGCGCCTTGACCACGGCATGAGCCGACACGGGGCCTGATCTCCGTCCGTTCTGCGCTCCGTGCTGATGGAGGCTTTGTGCCTGTTGATCGCGCTCTTGGCCGCCGCGTCCGCGCTGACGATTGCGTTGCTTGTGATCACCGTTGCCATTAGCGTCCAGGCCCTGTGCATGCTGAGATTGAGGGCGTTGTGGGCGCTGTCCTTCGTCGCGTCGAGGACCCACATCTCGTTTGCTTTTGTCGCCATATCCGCCTCGGCCCTGGTCGCGGCCTTGCGGTCTCCCGCCGTCGCGGCCTTGTTGAGGTCTGCCACCGCCACCATCACGGCCTCTGCTCGGGCCTTCGCTGAAACGTTCGCGACGCGCTGCATAGCGCTCCTCAAATGGGTTTCCGGCTTTATCTTCGATCTGGAGATAGCGCGCATCCGGCCAGGTTGTCTGCATGGCCAGTGGCCCAAGTAAGTCGTTGATTGCCGTCAGATTCTGTCCGTAGTCGTCGCAAACTAGGGAATAAGCGTAACCCTTGGCTCCAGCGCGCGCGGTACGACCGATCCGGTGGATGTAGTTAGCGGCATCATCTGGCAAATCAAAATTGTATACGTGGGTAATCCGGGAGATGTGGAGTCCACGACTGGCAACATCCGTCGCTACCAGGGCCTTGATCTTGCCCTCTTTGATTCTATGTATGAGACTAATGCGCTTTTTTTGCGGTAGGTCACCGCTAATCAAGTCAGCATCTACCCCGTTATGCTGTAATTTGAAGTACAGCCACTCAGCAGTCAATTTGGTGTTAGTGAAGATAACGGCACAGTCTGGCTTGTGGTCTTCGAGCAGACCTAAAAGTACCCGCAACTTTTCAGTAGCATGGCAATGAATTGCGAACTGTTCGATCTTCTCCGGCGTGATCGTCTCTGGATTCACCGAGATATATTCTGGATTTTCCAGGTATTCGAATGCTAGCTCTTTGACCTGGTCGTTTGTTGTCGCGGAGAACAGAAGTCTCTGCGCATTCTGCGGAATACGGGCAAGGAAGAATTCCACGTCTTCGATGAAGCCCATGTCAAACATGCGGTCAGCTTCGTCACAGACGAAAACAGAAATATCTTCGAGGCGAACTACTTTCTTTTGGATGTAGTCTTTGAGTCGGCCTGGTGTTGCAAAGATTACATCAACACCTTCAGCTATATCGCGTGCCTGTTTGTCGTAGTCAATGCCGCCAAATACGGCGATCGATTTGAGGCCGGTTTTTGCGAAAAGATCAGCCGCATCTTGTTCGCTTTGCATTGCTAATTCGCGAGTAGGAGCAATCACGATAGCGCGAGGCACACGGCCGGCACTTTGACCTTCGGGGCTCGGCGTAGAGAGTAGTTTATTGAGAATGGTAATTAAGAAGACCGCAGTCTTGCCTGTTCCTGTTTGGGCAAAACCAGCGACATCACGGGATCTTAAGGTATAGGGCAGACATAGTTTTTGGACTGGCGTTGGAGTGATCCAGCCCATTTGACGGATCGCCTCACCGATGCTCGGAACTAAGGGAAGGTCCTCGAAGCTATTGATGCCTAGTGCGGCTACTTCTGGAGGGATGTCTTTTAAAGGCACAATCGGACGCTCGCGCACTTCTTCTTCAGTGCTTTCGTCGCTTTCGCTTTCAAGGTCAGCGGCGGCTCCGAGCTCTAAATCCGGATCGGTAGGTTCGGTAGTTGGCTTAGGTGTCTCAGTCGAAGGTGGTATCACATGTTCCATGTTCTTGAAAAAATCCTTAGTTTACAGTTGGTTGCGCCATGTTGGTGACGGTTTGCTTGAGTTTTGTTGTGGTTATGCCGACATAAAAATAAAGTGAACTACTCAGCGAGCTACCTTTCATGGCCGAACACACGGACATCCACAACGAAAGCGATAGTGACGCGGTCGGCGTCTCACCAAATGTTGACGCGAGCGGATCTGACATGCCTGAGGCACCTACTGCGTCAGCAAAACCTGCCACGGGGCCGCTCGACGATACGCTAGAAATCCCTGAAAACCAAGAGAAACCGCTAGCTCCTCCCGCGGCGGAACTGACTCTGAACGAACGAATTGAGCGCCGCCTCCGTGATACAGCCGAGTTGTTGAGCGAGAAAGAACTGCTGCAGCTGGTTTATGTGATGAAAAAAGCATCGAAGGCTTACTATTTGTGCTGGAAAGAAGACTCTAACCGGCTGTTTTCACTACAGGTGGACTTGAAGCGTCGGCAGAAGCAGTACGCAACCAAGGGCTGACAGTGGCCAGCTGCTGTGTTTTAATCATCCACGACACTAATCTCGAAATTTGCCGATGCTATCGGCTCGGGCAGTTGTAGCTGAGGGTGGATACCGATGGTCGCGATGAGGCATTTCCTTTCTTGCTTTGGTTTGATTTCATTTTGTATCGGAAGCACTTCGTGCATTACCCCAAGCGAAAAAAGGGCAATGAAAGAAGATATTTACAGCGTCCAGATGCGTCTGCTCAATCTTGAGCGCTTACTGGCGGACACCAGTAAGGATGCTAAGAACTCCGGAGAGTCTGCCACCAAAAGGATCGCATCCACGCAGGCAGAACTAGAACGCATGAGTCGCGAACTGCAAATTGTGCACGGCGAAATAGACGCCCTAAAAGTGGGTGTTACGACCGGTCAATTACCTGGCGCTGATGCGTCGACTCAGGAGCACTCAGTAGCTCGCAATTTATCAAAATTGACGGAACGCATTGGGTCTGTTGAGTCAGCGCAAGAAGATCTCATTGAAGCCCTGAAGAAAGCCGGCGTAAAGGGCGCAAAAAAAAAAGACTCTCGCAAAACAGCCACTGACGTCGCCGAGCTCCAAAAAGCCTTCGATGAGAAACGTTTCAAGCAGGTACTCGAAGAAGGCCCCAAGCTCCAAAAGCCGGCAAGCGGCGACGAGCAAGAACAGCTTCAGTTCCTTTTAGCGGAAAGTCAGTTTCGCCTGGGTAACATTAAGGAAGCGGCCCTGAAGTTTAACGACTTCGTTGATTCTAAGCCGTCCCCGAAGTATTTAGGCACCGCGAAGCTGCGGCTTGGCGACTGTTTCCGCCATTTGGGCGATGTGGCTACCTCAAATGTGTTCTATGAGGAACTCATCAAAGAATTTCCGTCCTCTGACGAGGCTACTAAGGCTCGCGAACGGCTGGCTGAAGGTAGTGGTGACAAGAAGTAAAGGCTAGTAATCATCAAGTGTTAATCTCATGTTGATCCTAGGTATTGAGTCGAGCTGTGACGAGACAGCGGTTGCCTTAGTGGCGGATGGCCATCGTGTCATCGGGTCCTTGGTTGCATCGCAGACCGCTGTGCACATGCCCTTTGGTGGCGTCGTGCCAGAGGTTGCTGCGCGTGAGCATTTGAAAGTAATTGGCCCACTCCTTCAGCAACTTCTGCGAGAGTCCGGAACACCGCGCGAGCAGATTGATGCCGTAGCGGTGACACAGGGGCCTGGGCTTATCGGAGCAGTGCTCGTGGGAGTGGCCTATGCCAAGGGCTTGGCCCTTGCTCTGGAGCGGCCTCTGATTCCTGTTGATCACGTCCACGCCCATATTCACGGGGCAATGCTGGGAATTAAGGCATCAGCCCAGCAGGTTTATCCAACCCTTGCTTTAGTGGTATCCGGTGGACACACCAATCTCTACTTCATGGCAAACCCAACGCATTTTCGCTTGTTAGCCAGCTCCATAGATGATGCCTGTGGTGAATGTTTCGACAAAGTAGCGAAGTTACTAGGTCTAGGTTACCCAGGTGGACCGGTCATTGAGGCGCTAGCTGAAGATGGCGACGAGCGTGCCGTGGCGATGCCGCGAATGGTGAGTCAGCGATCGCGGCTGGAGTTTAGTTACTCGGGTTTGAAGACCTTCATGGCCAATCAAATTAACGAGCACAAGCCTCTCAGCGATCGGATGCGGGCCGATCTTTGCGCTAGCTTTCAGGCTGAGGCGCTTGGGCAAATTATCCGCAAGTTGCAGGAAGCCTTGCGGCTCCATCCTGAATCAAAGTCAGTGTTAGTGGCTGGTGGAGTTGCTGCTAATAAACGTTTCCGTCAATTGATGGCCGAGCAGATCCCAGTTCCAGCTTTTTTCCCCCCTCTCGAATACTGCTCAGACAATGCAGCGATGATTGCGGCCTATGGCTTTCATTTATATCAAGCGCATCCAGAACACGCGGCTCAGTGGATGAGTCACGACTGGGATGCATATTCACGCTATGACTTCATAAAGGCTATGAATGCAACGCCGTAATCAGCGCGACCCTCTGCATCAAAAAAAATCACTCAGCCAGATATTTCTTAAAGTCGATTGGCCAGTTAAACGGATGGTCGCATTACTGGCGGATCTTGCCGTGAAACGAGTCATTGAAATAGGACCAGGTGGCGGTGTTCTCACGCGAGCTTTGCTGGGCGAGGGATATCAAGTCACCGCAGTGGAAAAGGACCCAAGGTTTGCCGAGCATTTAAGGTCTCAGACCGAGCTCTGGGAGAGTGTGACGCCCGGAAAGTTAACGGTCGTGAACGAAGATATCTTGCGCTGCAACTTGGACGAATTGTTGGTTGGAGGCGCAGGCAATACCGCGCTTGTTGGTAACATTCCCTATCATATTTCCAGTCAAATTATTCAGCTTGGCATCGAGCATGTCCTGAAATTTCAAGCTATTCTAGTGATGACTCAGCTTGAGTTCGCGGCGCGCGTTGCAGCAAAGCCGAGCACCAAAGATTTCGGCAGTCTTACTGTGTTTGCTCAGTTGCGTGCAAAAGTTACGATGGAATTCGAAGTGCCTCGTACCTGTTTTGAGCCAGTGCCGAAGGTAGATAGCGCGGTCATGATGATACGCCCGCGCGAGGCTCAACTCGATACCGACATACTCGCTCGGACTGAGAAATTAACTCGTGTTGCCTTTTCTCAAAGGCGCAAAAAGTTGAGCAATAGCATACAGACTTTGACTGATGGCCAAGAAATGGCCTCGTGCCCGATTGATCTTAATCGGCGTGCAGATAGCTTGGCGCCGGAAGAGTTTGTTGAGCTGGCTGAGTGGGTGGCATCGCTTTCGGTTTAGAAGAGCTAGGAGCTAAGGTCGTTAGCTCAAGCTCTCGCGCTTCACAGCCCACATAAAAATAGAGACTCTTCAGTACCTCTGGAAGGATCTGAATCTGTGCTCAAGGCGGAGCCTTGAAGTAGGGTTTGGTCGGGCCGGCGAGATTCGAACTCACGACCTCACGCACCCCAAGCGTGCGCGCTACCAACTGCGCTACGGCCCGATCAACCATGCTTGTTAGGCCAAAGAGGCGCCTAATCGTCAGGGAATTCTGATGGTTACTATAACTTATGGCAACGGTCAATAGAAAGAGGTCCCGTCCTCCGGTAGCCCCCGGTTTGCCCGGCCCCAGTCGGTGCAGCTATACTGTCAATAGGCTAATTGTATCATTCCATGTGTCCTATTCATTTAAGTCGCTCGATCTCGTCGTCCGTCTGTAGTTCCTACTTTATCTCCCGGTTCAAACTACCAGATTATTCGGAGTCTTTGTCGTGACGTCCAGCTTACGCTTGGCCACAACCCTCCTATGTACTGTGATCAGCTGCAGTGCAGCCGGCCCAGCATTTGCGGTGGTTACTGGCGCGCGAGACTCGAAGTCGACAATGATTCGAGACGATGATTTATTCCCACGCCCTGCTGCAGTGCGCAAACAGGTCAGGTTTTGGCGAAAAATATTTTACGAATATCCATCGACTACTGTAGTGGTTCATGATGCCTCTGATCCAGATCGAGTCGTCGAGTTCATTGACTACTCTCCTTCCGAGAAAAATAAAAATTCTTTTACGGTGCCGCGCAAAGATCGTGATGAAGTTACGACTCGCAACCTCAAGCAGTATTTAAGCGCAGCAGAACATTTTGCGAAAGAGGGAGAGGCTGCCCTTCAACGAGGCGAGGCAGAAAAACGCTTATTTGAGGCCTATCGCTCAAGTCCGGCCGCGCTCCAGCGTCTTTATAAGGGAGAGGTAAAGCTCAGAGCTCAGAGCGGTCTAGCTGATGATTTTATCTTTGCCTCCAAGAATGCGCAGGTGCATCTGCCGACTATGGAGAAGATTTTCCTGCGCTACGGAGTACCTACGATCCTAACTCGCCTGCCTTTTGTGGAATCGATGTTTAATCTTAGGGCTCGGTCAAAAGTCGGAGCCTCTGGTATATGGCAATTCATGCCGCAAACGGCTCGTCATTATATTTTTGTGAATAATTTGATTGATGAACGAAATTCACCAGAAAAGTCAACCAAAGCGGCGGCCCAGTTTCTGGCAAACAATTACCGCATGCTTGGTAGCTGGCCACTGGCGATCACGGCCTATAACCACGGCGTCGTGGGCATGGCTAAGGCTGTCAAGAAGTTGGGCACAAAGGATATAGGTTCGATTGTCGAGACTTATAAATCACCAAGTTTTGGCTTCGCGAGCCGGAGTTTCTATTCCGAATTTCTCGCAGCAGCAGATAGCTATGATCGACTCTATCGGCAGAAAAAAATTCCGAAAGCGGATCCTAGCATTCTGACTTCATCGGTGATTTTGCAGCATCCAATATCAGTTGCTCAACTAGTTCAGAATACGACGCTGTCTAAAGAAAATCTCGCGTCACTAAATCCATGTCTGCTGGACACAGCTCTTTCGGCTGGTTTCCAGCGACCTCTGCCAGCTTTTTATGAAATTAAAGTGCCAAAGCGGCAGGCCAAGGCCATCAAGTTAGGGATTCGAACTTTTCAAGCCAAGCGCTATGCCCGGAGATGACTGTAATTATGAAGATGCTCAAAAAATTTTTCCTCAGTCTTTGCTTCTTTTTTATTTGCTTTGTAACCGAATTAGGGGCCTTTGCCCAGGATGGTGCTATCGGTCACGTTGATTCGATTTTGGATCGCTTGGAGAAACGTTTACTGGACCAAGAGGCGGATGGTTTAACTTTTGGCGAGCGCCAAAGTGATCCCGGATTCTTGAAGAGCTCACCAGAAAAAACCAGTAAAAAATTCAAGTTCAAAGGTGGCAAGGTTGAGGCATCGACACCAGATAAAGACAAACTTAAAGCGATCGATCTCCTTATCAAGGATCTAGAGCGGCAGGTTGATCAATTGGCTGGCAATGTTCAGAAAACCAAGCAAACAGTGGTCGATGAGGCGGCGGTCAATAATTATGTCTCCGTGGATGCTGAGTTAATCGAGACTGATAAAGCTGCCATTAAGTCACTTCAAATCAAGCTTGATGGCTATGAGCTTTATAGCCTTTCCGATGCTGCCGGCATGTGGCTGCCGTCAAAGTCAGTGCCTGTTTATGCGGGCCCATTACAGCCTGGTGTGCATCGGCTCGATTTGGAGGTGCGCTTAGTCCTGCGCCAAAACCCTGAATTGCCTTTGAATGGCGATGTTTATCGTTTTATCAGTAAGAGTTTTAATTTGAATATCACCGGTGCTTCTAGCAAGAGTCGCTTTGTCATAGCGATTAAACCACCAGAAAAACTTGATGAAAATCCTGATGTGACAATTAAGGAAATCATTTGAGATCCAGTATTTCAAAATATTTTATAGTGACAATTATGCAATATTCCACTGCATTAGCTCTCTTTTTTATTGTCTCGCAGTCGTTGGTGGCCGCTCCTTCACCTGCCAACAGCGTCAAGGAGCCAGAAACAGAGTTGGAGCTCATAAAGACCGATCTCAACAATTGGAGTCGCCGCCTCGACGCCAATGAAAATCTGAATGGACGCCTTGGACTCGGTCCTCAAACAGCTTCAGCTGAGCGTTCATGGAGCAATGCACTCGAGTTTTTCTCGCATAATGAGTGGACATCTGCGATCCGTGAATTTAATAACTTTCTAAATCAAACTCAGGTTCCGGAGATTAAAAGTTACCTTAAGGCGCAGTATATACTGGGTTTATCATATGAGAATCTGCAGTACAAAGAAAAGGCTCTGCGCGCATACTTTCGCTATCTATCGAGTTTTCTCACTGCCGAGTCCCAAGATCACGAGGAACTCATTGATGTCCTTAGGCGAATGATTCCTCTGTCTAGTTCCGTTGGAAATAAGAATGAACTAAGACAGCTGTTGGCTTCGATCACAAGTTTGGATCTGCCTCAGGACGTGCAACCCTTAATCTATTACTACGTTGCTAAAGCAGCGGCTAATGCCGGTGAAGATAAAATCGCAACGACTTGGTTCGAACGTGCGGCAGCATCCCCGAACGATCCAGTCATCAAAGCAAAATCAATGTATATGCTTGCTATATTAGCTCTCGGCCGACAGGAATTTGACCTGGCCGAGGACATCCTTGGGCAAGTCATCCTTATAGATAAAGACGATTCCACGCGTGACCTTGCTAGATTAGCGCTGGCTCGTTTATCTGTTAAGCAGAGAAAGCGCGAGACCAGCCTTAAGTTGTACAAACTAATAGATTCTGATTCCCTTGCATTTAAAGATGCAGTTTTCGAAAGTATATATGTCCATCTAGATCTTAAACAAGACGGCGAGGCACGCGCAAAGTCTTTATTATACCTGGGCCGTTGGCCTGATGGACCGGATGCGCTGCAGATCCGGATGCTGTTGGCGTATCTTGATATGCGTGCAGGTGATCTAAAATCTGCGCGTGAATCGATAGTCGCTGCTGACAAGAGATTGAATGACATAAAGGCATGGTTACACAAGAATTTAAGTAATCAAGCGACGATAAATCAAACGACACTAGACGACATTTCGTCGATTACGGGAGCTCAGTTACCTGTACCGCCATCGGTCCGTGTGTCGACTGAATTCTACTCTAGATTAGCCGAGCTTTCTCGGCGTCTCACTGATATTCGAGGCTCTGTCCGTAATACGATCTTCACTGTAGGTAGAGCTAATATCGATGATATTCGTCCATTCTGGGTAAATAAAGCGACTCAGCTGGGCAGTGCCTCGGACGAATTATTAAAGATTGGACATCGTTTAATTGCGGTTGAAAGAAACCTTTGTGAAACCAGGATTTCAGAAATCGACAAACAGAAATTGGATGCATCTTTCAATCGGCGCGCAAGTTTATTGAGTTCAGCAGCTGTCAGTCATCGGCGTGCGAGTAATTGGGAGATTTTTACTACGTTTGCTGACATGACAAAGCGTTTAGCTGATGCGTCGGCCAAGCTTAAGTTTGCTCAGGCCGAGATCGCATCGAGTCAATTCCTGAGAGATTCGATGAACAAGGGTAAAGACTTTACTGATCCTAAGGCTAGGCTAACTGAGCTGCGCACAAGATCGGAAAAACTTCAGGAGTACGTGGCAAAGGCTCTTGAAGCGGTGCGACGTCGTCGAGTATCTGACTTGCTTAATGAGAGCCCTCACCGCGCCTCCGGAAAGTTTTTTGCCTCTTATGCAGGTGCTCTTGTTGAAGAGGGAGGTGCCCTTGCCAAGATTCGCGATCAGGTCGCTTCGCCGGCTGATCGCTTAAACGCTGACGATATAGCGAAGTCCTGGGAGCAGTGGCGCTTTCTGGCATCTACACTTTTTAAGCAAATGGATGCGTTGGATAGAGATGTCGCCAGCGGCCTTTCGAGTTTACTAAGTGATCTAGATGGCCAAGAACGTCGTTTTGACGAGTTGAATGGACAGTTAAACGATGTCACAAATTTGCTGGCTAACCACCTAGGGCAGACCTTGTCCTCCATAGTTGATCAGTATAGCCGTGCGATTAGTGAGCGCTTCGCTCGCAATAAAAAATGGCAGGGCGATATTGATTATTTAACTTATAAAAACAGTCTGGAAGAAGATAAGAAGCTGCAGGAACGGAATAATCTCGAGCAACAGATTCTACGTGACAATCTCTTGGGTCTCCAACAAGGAGCGTTATGGCAATGGCCAAAATAATCAATAATTTCATTATATTAGCTGTAATTTTGCTCATGCAGGCTCAATGGGCTTTGGCCGAGGCTAAGTCGGAGTTTCCGGCTGAGGTTGCGGATCCACAGGCAGTAGACGCTTTAAAAAAATATTGGAATGCCTTTGAATCTTATGAATATAACCTATTAAGGGACGGCGAGAAGCGATTCAATGATGCCTGGCTGCAGGTTAAAAAGAGCTACCAGCGGGAACGCGCAAAAATTTCGGCCTCTGAGTTGGCCTCGTTGCAGAAATCTGCAGCTACTTATCGCTCACATTTGACCTCACATGTGAATGTCGAGAGTCGTCCCTATGTCATGTTAAATCTGGCCCAGATATTATCCCTGATTGGTGATCATCAGTCGTCCGAAGATCCTGACGCGGGAACGTTCGCGCGAAGTGAGTCCCTAGCACTCCTCAATGATCTCGATACTAACTACAGAACGTTCACTTACCGCGAACAGGCAATGTATCTGCGCGCCACGGTATTTGCCGCTATGGGACGAGACGATGAGGCTCTGGCTGTATGGCAGAGTCTGGCGGCTACAGCGCAAACCACAATATATGGCGTTCATGCGAGAATCGCTGTGGGTGATTACATGTTTAAGCGTGAAAAGCCAGTAGAGGCAATGCGCGCCTATCAAAAAGCATTAACGCTTTTACCTTCAGTTAATGCTGAGGATCCAGAGTACGAGAGAGTGCGGCTAGACTATCGACTCGGGTGGGCAGCATATAGAGCCGCCGAGTTGGAGGTCGCTATCTCTGCTGCAACTGATCTTTTAACCCCTTCTATTCACACCGGCTCTGCAGAGCAAAAGCGACAAATTCAACGAGATGCAATTGAACTGATTGGCGACTCATTATACGAACAAAATGTGTCGGAAAAGACTCTTTCCACGCTTAGACGCCGCGAACTTAATGATTACATCGGTGCGATTGGACTCCGAACGGTTAAGCGCTATTACGCCAACGCGATCTATGCACAGGCAGCAGAGCTAGGTGATTACCTCGTCCAGGAGGTGCCTATGGCTCGCGAGAGGCCGGAGATTCTACAAGTAACGGCTGACGCGTGGTCAAAGCTAGGAAACCCAGCTAGGCGTCTTCAGGATCTAGAGAATTTGGCTTCGCTATTGCCTACGCAAAGTCTATGGCGGGCACGTTATAAAACTGACTTAATTGCAATCCATAGTATGGAAGACGCGTCTCGCAAGGCTGTGGAGTTGGTTGCAGCGCAAAACTATGACATAGGGCTGGCCTCGGGTAGCAGTAAGGTTTTCATCGCAGCAGCATCCTTTTACGAGATGTTGTTAGACTTTGCCCCTAACGACTCCTCAGCAAATGAGTGGCGCCTAAGACGTGCACATTGTGCATATTTTTCAGAAAATATTGAAGAGGCGGCTAAGCTATATAGTGCGCTGAAAACAGATTTCAAGGTCGATAGTGAAACACTTCAGATCGCATCTTATCAGTTAGTCCTGACAAACGAGAAAAGGTGGCGGGAGGCCTTTAGTAAAGCAATCTCGCATAATGACGATTCTTATAAAGATGCAGCAACTCTTTTAGCTCTTGGGGATTTAGAGAAGAGCATCGATGAGTTCTCGGCTCGCTTTGCTGGGCAGAGTAGAGCAGTTGACTTGCTATTAGTCGGCGCTAGTTCTAATCGCGATATGAACCGGATGGCAGAGGCTAGTCGCTTTTGGCAAAGAGTTTTGGTGTCGCAACCATCACCACCTCAACGAGGGATTGCTGTCCGCGGATTGATTTTGACTGCTCTGAAGATAGGAAGTCCGGCAGAAGTAGTGGACGCTTCGCGCCGTTACTTGAAACTTGAGGACTGGTCGGCGCTGGGCCTTACCATCGCTACGGAACTGACTGGTGTTCTGTCCACCGCTACCATTGAACAAGGTAAAATATTGGTCGGAACCGGTAAGATGACCGAGGCAGGTGAGTTGATGGTGGGGATTGCCGAGGAGTTTCCGAAACTCCCGGAGCGAGACCGAATTTATCGTGATGGCGCCTATCATCTTGCTATCGGTGGTGATTGGAGTGCGGCACAGAAATCAGCTGAAAACTATCTTAGCGCTGGTTTGCCTATGTACCGGGGAGACATGCTCTATCTTTTAGCGCGCTCTCAAGAGTACCAATTGCGATTGCATGATGCTGCTAAGAGTTATGCAGATTTGGCGGAAAAATTTGCGACGCATCCACGTGCTTTAACCAGCGCTGTTAGGGCGGAGCGCCTTGCTCTGGCCGAGGGCGACTTTGCTCTCGCTGCTCGTGCGGCGATGATGCAGGCCGAGAGATCTGCATCCGAGAAGCAACGTCGGGGTAACTATACCCGTGCGGCAGATCATCTAGACAAAGATGGCAATCCAAATCGAGCTCTGCAAATAGCGCGGAAGGGTCAGCGAGCAAGTCGTACGCCAGCTGAACGTTTTGTCGCTCAGCTGCAGGTTGCGCGTCTAATATTTAAGTCAGGCTCAGAGCAGGAGGCTCTAGACGATCTTACTGTGTTGGCGAAGCAAATAGATAAAAATGCAGCTAAGATGTCGGCTCAGGAGTTTGCTGCTTTGTCTGGAGAGGCACATGTGATGTTGGGCGACGAAGCTCGGCGGCAATTTGATGATTTCCATATTGTTGAGCGTGGTGGCGATATAAGTGCCAATGTCGATAAGAAGAGCGAATATTTCGCAAATCTGGTTACAGAATATGATCGTGCAGCAGCCCCAGGAGATCCTCGCTGGGCTAGTGAAGCTCGTTTTTATATCGGTGCCGCAGCTGAGACCCTATCAAACGAAATCGCCGCGATTCCAAATCGTAGTGGTGAATCGGTGACTCTTAAATCGCAAAGTCGCTATAATGCGACGATACTGAGGCTGCAGGCACTCAGTCGAAAATACTTTAGCGCAAATGTTCTTGCGGCACGTAAGAACCCGAGTCAGTACCGGGACAATGAGTGGACGAATAAATCAACTATGAGGCTAAGTGGAGCCGCGACCTCTGATGAGATTATTCGTCATAAGGACATAATGCCGACCGCGACACAGAATAATATCCCCTCCGATTGGAGCCTTTGATCATGGTAAAGCTGAGATCAATGATCATTTCGATTTTTTTCGTCACAACTTTAGGTTGTGCCGGAAGTTCTAGTGAGTCAGCGGACGGCAATGATCTAGATTTAGATATCGGAATGACAGCAAAATCAAAGACGAAAAAGAAAAATAATCTAGGCACTGGTCTAGATAATAATGATAAAAATTCGACCGGCATTCCTCTCGGCGCTGCGACAAACTGGCGCTCATTTTTTAAGCCGCCACCAAACGCTAAGGAGCGTTCTCTGCTGGAGCAGCGTCTAGATACTTGGAAGACGAAAGATTCTGCTGCAGATTTGATTGCTAAAGGAAAAGCTGAGCTGGTTGTCGGTAGGCTTGTGGCGGCTGAATCGTCTTATAGGCAGGCTTTGCGTCGGGATAGTGGTAATGCTGAAGCGATGCTTGAACTCGCTGCACTTTACCTGCGTCTTCAGCGCTCCACCGACGCGTTTGACTTTTTAGCACAAGCAAAAGAGGCTATCAGTACTCAAGATGGTGTGGCGCAATCACTTGTTTTCAAATACCGCTATACACTCGCATTAGCTTATATTTCGCGCGGTGATCGTGAAAAAGGTCACAAGGTATTAAGTGACTTGATCGGTATTGATAAGACGTTTGCGCCAGCATATGCGACTCTTGGTGCTTCATATATTGCTGCTGGTCGCGATTCTGTAGCCGAGTTTGTTGTGCGTCGCGGTCTTGATCGGGTCCAAGATAGCGCCAGCTTATTTAATTTGCTGGGCGTGATTATGCAGAAGAGAAAGTTGGCGGATGAGTCAAGAATTCTTTTTGATAAGGCTTTGCAAGTTTCGCCGGCTTATACTCCTGCATTGGTGAATCGTGCGGTTCTTAGCACAGAAAGCATGGAATTCAGTGCTGCTGAAGAGGACCTCCTGCAGGCGCTTAAGCTTGATCCTCAAAATGTTGATGCCTTGGTGGCCCTGGGTGTGGTGCAAAAACGTCAAGGAAATTACAGTGGCGCTAAGACGTCGTTTTCCAGGGCGGTCGATATAGGTCCCGACAATCCGTATGCGAGATTCAATTTGGGTGTGCTTTTTGCTGATCATCTGAAGCGTCCCAATGAGGCGGTACGGTTATTTCGGGAGGTGACTCAAACGGCTGGCGCAAGCGCTGAGGTCAAGGACCTAGCTCGTTCGTATATCAACGAGCTGCAGCCTGCGGCTGTTCGTTAGTCGCTGATTTCACGAGAATAATTGTTTTGATGGGATTTCCTTCTTAAGTTGTTAGCTTTTCCTCCGAAGAGCACTCGAGCTGTTTTGAGCGAGGGGTCAATGACGTCGGATCAACATGGACATAACGAGGGTAACCTTCCTATTGGTAACAGTAGTGTACGTAACTACGACAGAATCAGTTACATTCTCGTGGTGGACGATGACAATACCCTGCTTAAGTTCTTCAAAATTCACCTAAATAAGTTCTTTTCCAAAGTTATCGTAGTCAAAAATGCCAAAGAAGCAGTGGCTACATTTAAAGAAAAAGAGATCGATTTAGTCTTATGCGATATTCGGATGCCTCGAATCGACGGCTTTCAGCTAATGCGCAAGGTGAGGCGTCACGATCCAAGGATTCCTGTCCTGCTGATAAGCGGGGCGATGTTGTCGTCGGATCAAGAGACCGATGCCGAGGGCGAAGCGGATGGGTTCTTGCGGAAGCCTTTTTCGATTGATGAGCTTCATGCTTTTATTAATCGGGGGATGGAGCTGCGTGCTAGCTTCGTTAGGTTAGCGGAGCTTTTAGGCGACAGGAAGTTGTTGCGTCAGGTCTTGCGTGGCAAGAGAAAAGTTGAGCGTTTGGTCGCTAACGATAAGGGCGAAGAGGCGAAGAGTATACTTGCCTTCGTTAAAAAGGCCGGCTGAGTCCTGTTTAGGAGCGTTTCAGCGCCTTAGCTGTGAGGCCGGTTGCGTGTGTGAAGATCGCAGCCAGTGCTGCCGAGAGCAGTATACCTACGCAGATTCCCACAAGGTCCGTTTCGTTGCTAGGTGGCTTAGACGCTCTAATTAGAAGTCCAATTCCCATTGCTACTGCACCACACATCAGGCCGAAAGTCTGGGCTATTTTCCATTTCAAGGGCAGCGTTGAGTACGGCAGCGTTAGGCCGAAAGCGATGTGGAGTAGCGCAAACAAGTTAGTATGGCCATGTGCGCTTTTAGTCAGCATCATCGCCCAAGTTTCCCGAAATCCGCTTTCGGCGATATATCCGGCTGTTAAGTCGGTAGCTATAAAGGCTCCGGCCGCGGCAGCCAGAAATAGCAACCAAAATCCGAATGCCATATTGTAAATTGACAGCTTGGACATAGTTTTGGCCGTCTACTTAGCTAATAGGCCGAGTGCCATCAGCCCATGCCGATAAGCCTCGAACTTGAAGGGTACGACGCGTCGCAGCGCTTCAGCCACTGTGACCCAAGCCAAAGCGCGGAACTCCTTATCACTAGCTCGTGCTAAGGACGGTTCGTGTCCTGCGACTAGTCTGAGGTGAAACCAGATTTGGTCTTGGCCCTTAAATTTATTTGCTAACGGGCCACTCACGTTAGCTGGGAAGTCATATCTAATAGGCGATTCGCTGCGACCGACTATGACGGAATCCGCCATGCCAATCTCTTCTAGGATCTCCCGCTTGACGGCACTCTCCGCAGATTCGCCGGTATCGATGCCTCCTTGTGGGAACTGCCAAGATCCTGGCGGTTCCATTCGCTCTCCGACAAGGACTAAACCGTCGCGATTGGTGATCACGGCAAGAACACATGGTCTGTATACAGATTCCAACGGAATACCTCTTGTAACTACGTCCTCGGGTCTCACCTCATGATATAATAACTTAACCGGCCTCTACAGGACAGCCCCCCGCCACCATCAAGCCAAATCACAAGAGTCACGCCTATGAAGCCCATCAAGCTTATCCGCTCGTGGTTCAATGTCTCTCTGCTAGCAGTGACGTGGATTTTCATTTTAGCAGAACCTGCACTGGCAGCGATTACAGTGACAGGGTCGATTTCGACATCTACCACGAATGTGCCGTTGCAAATTACAACGATGCAGTATGGCACGGCTGGTATCGATTTAGATCTAGGTCAATATATTCGCTTTGGTTTGAATTATGGCCTGCAGGTAAGTAGCTCCGCTATCTATCAGCCTGTAGAGAATACCTCTAGCGCTGCACTGGCTGATTCGGCGAATCCAACGTGTCCAACTCTTGGCTCGTGCTTTGCTGTGATCAATAGATCTGTAGTTACCGAAAGAGGATTTGGATTCACACTCATACTTTGGTCAGGCGATGTTGTCATGCCTTACATTACAGTCGGTGGTGTAGTGAAAAAGTACACATTCTCGACACAGGTAAACGACGGCCTCATTGAGGAGCGCCAAGGTCAAACGCCCCCTTCGGTTAGCCTGGGTGCAGGTTTGGTTTTGAAGTTGAATCGCGACTTTTCTCTTAAGCTAAATACCCAGGCATCTCCTGGCGTGACGATGCGTCCAGGTGACGATAAGCCGAGGATGATGTGGGACAAAAAGAATACAGTTGGTATAACTTACCAACTCAAATAAGCCTGGTTAGTTTGAGAGCAATCTCGATAAGCTGCTCAATCTAGTGCCATCTTTTCCGATACGCCTTATGGGGATCCTTGTCCTCATAGGGAGCTAGTGTTGCCAGTATCAATTAAAATCGCAGTTGCGCTCACTATCGCGGTAGCCTGCATTTTTGCTTCATTGTGGCAAATATCAAATGTCCGTGGTGTGAAGTCGCGCGGTCGTCGGAGGGCTCCGGCGGGTTCGGATTCGCATGGTCAAAGGTCTAGCGACACTCGCACGCTCAGTCGACTCGGCAGGAAGCTTTATAACGAAGCTCAAAAGTTGCTTGAGCAGGGCAAAGTGCCCGCAGCTGCGACTATACTTGAACAATTAAGCATGCAGCGTGAAGCGATCCAGGTGCTCGAGGATCACGGATTTATCCACGATGCAGCAAAGATGCTTATGCGAATGCAGCGGCATAATCGTGCTGGGGTCATCTATGCTCGGCATGGACTGTGGGAGCACGCTGCGCAGTGTTTTAAGATGGCTAACATGCCAGCTGAGGTAGCGAAGTGCGCTCGCGAATTCGGTGATTTAGCGATGGCAAGTGAATTTTTTGAAAAAGCTCAGCGTTATACCGATGCGGCCGAATGTTGTGAGGAACTGGGCGATAACTTGCGTGGCGCAAGATTATTTTTGTTGGCCTCGCAATCGCAAAGAGCGATGTCGGCATTCGCGCGAGCTGCGACAAAGAATTCAAATTCTAAACCGCTCGATTTGCGTACATCAGAGTTACAGCAGATTGCAGCGTATCTCAGTGAAGGCCGTTCAGATATTAATTTGGCTCAGATACTTAAGACTCACGGCCGACTTGTCGGCGTTATTATAAAGCAATTAGAGCAAGGGATGAGTAAGCAGGCCGCTGAGTTAATTAAGAGCGTAAAGTCTGACATAATTCCGCAAGTCATGAGCGAGATCAATTACCGTGACCAGAGCGCGCACTTACTCGCGGAGATACTGGTGGCATCGGGCCATCATAACTATGCCGGAAATGTTTATGAGCAGCTTTTGGTCTTTGACAAAGCAGCTGTTGCCTTTGAAAAGGCAAACGATATGCAGCGAGCCCAGTATTGCTATGAGCGACATGGCGTTTCCGGCAAAGGCAGGGCGTCGCGAGTCATGCCGGAGATGCCGAAAATAGGCACTCCGAAAGCAAATACAAACCATACCTCGGCACTGCCCCAGCCAGTAAATGTTAGGCCAACACTCGCCGAATTCGCGCTATCTGATTTGACGGAAGATGGTCGCAGAAGTCTAGAAGACGTCCTCACAGGAAAGCCTGAGTCCCTAAAGGTACCAGAGAGTTTACCTGTGGCACCTCCGCAACTGCTTAATTTATCGCCTCCCTTGCCGGCTCCTAAACAAGTGGCGGTATTATCTCCCAGCATAGAGGCTGCCCGGGAGGACGATGGTCGATCTTCGTTTCAGAAGGCGTCTCTATGTGCGGAGCTTAGTTCGGAGCAAACTGGTGCCTTGTGGAGCATTGGCTTTACTTTAAAGTTTAACGCCGGGGAGTCGATTTTGAATTATAACGACGACCCTCGGGGCATCTATGTAATTTTGAAAGGCTCAGTTAGTTGTTATCGCCGCATTGGCGATAAAGAAGCTTACATCGATCAGATGGCAGCAGCCGACTCCTTTGGGGAATTGTGGCTGCTTGCTGATACTCCCAGTGCGGTCCATTTTGTGGCGGTCAGGGATTCGGAAATCCGGATTGTCGACCGGTCTGCATTTTTGAAACTATTGGATAGGGATGCTCCAATTGCTCAGCGTTTATACAGGCGGTTTGCTAAGCGGCTCCTGGATAAGCTGCTAAACCATCGTGATGAAAGCAGAAATCCATTGGCGTCTTAGTTCGGAAGAGCGGCACGCTTCCTGCAGCGGTCAAGTAGTTGCTTCTGCCTGAATCTGAACTGAGACACAGTAGTGGAGTTTTGTATGAATTTGGTCTGCATACGCCATCCTGAATACGACGGAGCTGCTTCCCCTGTACTTTCATGCAAGGTCTGCTGCTCTATTTTCCTGGCGGAAGTGCGCAGCCGGCAATTCGGCTCTGGTGCCGAACTGCCCGCGAATAATAAACAAGGTACCGAGCAAGTGCGAAACTCGCTCATGGATGCAATCATTCAGACTTTGTAATCGAAGCCAAAGCGATAGATATTTTAGAGTAATTCGATCACGATCGCGCTAGCTTCGCCGCCCCCAATACAGAGAGCGCATAACCCACGTTTTTTGCCAGCAGCCTTAAGGCCGTGGATCAGCGTAGCCAAAACGCGAGCACCACTGGCACCGATCGGGTGACCGAGGGCGACAGCACCGCCGTGGACATTGACCTTTGATGGGTCTAGTTCAAGCTCTTTGATCGCTGCCATAGTGACGACGGCGAAAGCTTCATTGATCTCAAAAAGATCGATATCAGTGGTTTTTAATTTGGCCTTTGCCAGTACCTTGCGTATGCATTCGATCGGTGCCGTTGTGAACCAGCTTGGTTCTTGCGCGTGTGAAGCCTGAGCGACTATGCGTGCAATTGGCTTCAAAGCATTCGCTATAGCGAAGCTTTCAGCTGTGACAACGCATAGAGCTGCGCCATCATTGATGGAGGACGCGTTGCCAGCAGTGACGGTACCGTCGCGTTCAAAAGCTGGGCGTAAACTTGCTAGTTTTGCCAGATCTACGGAAAACGGTTGCTCGTCTTTATCGACAACTATGCTGCCTTTTTTGCTGACAACTTCGACCGGCACGATCTCGCGGGCAAAGTGCCCAGACTCGATGGCCAGGCGCGCACGCTGATAGCTTTGGGTGGCAAATTGATCCTGGGCTTCCCGGCTGAAACCAAAGTCCTTGGCACAGAGGTCTCCGAAGTTTCCCATAGCTTTGTTGCCGTATGGATCCCACAAGCCGTCAAACTGCATGTGGTCTTGTAATTCTACGGTGCCAAATTTGTATCCTTGGCGACTGCCAGGAAGTAGGTGAGGTGCCAGCGACATGCTCTCCATGCCACCTGCAAATACGACTCGTGCATCGCCGGAACGGATCGCTTGATCTGCCAGCATGACCGCTTTAAGTCCTGAGCCGCAGACGCGATTTATTGTTGTAGCGCAGACGGATTTCGGAAGTCCGCCGTAGATTGCTGCTTGGCGTGCGGGTGCTTGGCCAATGCCAGCCGGTAGCACGCAGCCCATAATAATCTCATCTACTTCTTCTGGCTTGAGCCCTGTGCTTTGGAGAGCATCTTTGATCAGTGGCGCAGCTAGCTTTGGCGCGGGTACCGTGGACAAAGAGCCGCTTAATTTCCCAAGTGGTGTGCGTTTCGAATAGAGGATTAGAGTTTGCTCTGTCATGAGAACCTCGCTTGAGTGCAATCGGGTCTTGGACCGCAGTTGCTCTCTAATGTGTTATTAAGCCTCAGTGTTTAAATAAATTAATTAATTAAGCTGCGAAACCTCTATTTATCACCATGATTCGAGATGAAGCCTATCCTTAAGCACTTTTTCTGTGGCGCGGTGCTGCCTTAGCCATTATAAGTTGCATCCAATCCAGATAGGACCGGGCCATCTTTGGCCGCTCACTGTGAGGACATCCTGCTATGTCTTTTAAGGGTCCCAAAGACGACCGCCAACAATGCACCCTGATGCTATCAGATGGTGGGAGATTCACCGGTAATTTGATCGGTGCACCGCTTCAAGCCAGTGGTCAGATGGTTTTTACGACAGGTATGGTTGGCTATAGCGAGGCCATGACGGATCCTTCGTACTTTGGCCAAATTCTTGTGTTCACCTACCCACTGATTGGTAATTACGGGATCCCATCCTTACCAAGGGCATTAGAGCTGCCGATCCCGCATGGCTTCGAAAGTGAGCGCGTGAATGCTGCGGCCGTCATCTTAGCGATCGACAGCCCAGAGGCCTTTCATTGGAATAGCTTTCAGTCATTGCATACTTGGCTAGCCCAGCAAGGGGTGCCCGGAATTGTAGGCCTTGATACGCGTCATTTAGTGCATCTGATCAGACAGGCGCCTAATTTGCTCGGCAGGGTAATCCCTGGCGAATCATCTGGCACTCGCGACTACGGTCCAAAGTTGACAGCAGTCGCTAGTGAGGGGTTTTTCGATCCAAGTCAGCACGACATAGTTGATGCCGTCTCGGTCAAAGAGCGTCGGCTACTCGGCAAGGGTAAAGTGCGGATCGGCTTAGTCGACTGCGGTGTGAAGTGGAACATCATCCGACAATTGTTGGAGCGGGGCTGCGAGGTGGAGTTGCTGCCCTGGGACACTAACCTAGCGAGTGTCGATTGCGGTGCTTGGTTGCTGAGTAATGGGCCGGGTGATCCTATGCGCACCGGTAATTTACGCAATCAGGTTGCCCAACTCATCGAAGGCGACAGACCGATTCTAGGGATTTGTCTCGGCCATCAGATTCTAGCACTAGCGGCTGGTGCGAAGACTTTGCGCATGCAGTACGGGCATCGCAGTCATAATCAGCCTGTCTATCAGGTAAATACTCGGCGTGGTTGTATCACCAGTCAGAATCACGGCTATGTAGTCGATGAACATAGCTTGCCGGAAGCGTGGGAGCCCTGGTTCCGCAATGCTAATGATCAGACTATAGAGGGCATCCGCCACAAAATTAAGCCGTTTCGCAGTGTGCAGTTTCATCCAGAGGCTGCCGGTGGGCCGCGGGACACTGGCTGGATTCTTGACCAATTTGTGAACGAGGTAATGACCTAATGCCACTTCGGTCAGAGTTAAAAACTCTAGGTAGAGCCCCAAAGGTCCTATTGCTTGGTTCCGGGGGCCTATCTATAGGTCAGGCGGGTGAATTCGATTACTCGGGAACGCAGGCTGTCAAAGCGTTGTTGGAAGAAGGCTGCGAAGTCATATTGGTGAACCCCAATATCGCCACGGTGCAGACTAATCCCGAGAAGAACGTAAAAGTATACCTCTACCCAGTGGAAGCTGATTGGGTGGAGAAGGTGATTGCGGCAGAACATCCGGATGCGATCGTTGCCGGATTTGGCGGCCAAACGGCACTTAACTGTCTCATCGCGCTGCATGACCTTAATATTCTAGCTAAATATAATGTCCTCAACTTAGGAACCTCGGTAGCCACATTAAAGATGACGGAAGACCGTGATCTTTTTGCGCGCAAAATGCGCGAGATCGGTATGCCGGTTCCATCGAGTAAGGCGGTCACTACGCTCGTCGCGGCGGAAAAAGCTGCCGCTGACATTGGTTATCCGGTGATCGTCAGAGCGGCATACGCTTTGGGGGGGCTTGGGTCTGGATTTGCTTCAAATGCAAAAGAGCTGGCAGCTTTAGTGGTGCCTGCCTTAGCCAACTCGCCCCAGGTACTTGTTGAGAAGTCCCTTAAAGGGTGGAAAGAAGTTGAATATGAAGTCATGCGCGATGGTGAGGGAAATATCATCACTATCTGCAACATGGAAAACTTCGACCCACTGGGTATCCATACTGGCGATTCCATAGTCGTATGTCCAAGCCAGACACTCTCCGACGATGAGTATCAGATTCTTCGCAATGCGGCGCAGCAGATTGTCGAGGCCTGCGCCATTGTCGGTGAATGTAACGTTCAATATGCTCTAGATCCATTTAGTCATCAATTTTTTGTGATCGAGATAAACGCTCGCCTGTCGCGATCTTCAGCTTTAGCAAGCAAGGCCTCCGGCTACCCGATTGCCTATGTTGCGGCGAAAGTAGTGCTTGGCCATGATCTACTAGAGCTGATCAATCCAGTAACGGGTGTTACTTACGCCTATTTTGAGCCTGCGCTCGATTACGTGACGATCAAGGTACCCCGCTGGGATTTGGTGAAGTTTCGCGGTGCCTCGCGGCTGCTTGGCTCGACTATGAAGTCGGTCGGCGAGGTCATGGCGATCGGCCGCAGTTTTCCCGAGGCCATTCAGAAGGCCATTCGGATGGTGACGGAACATGGCGAGGGCCTTAGTGCTTTTAGCCAGACTTCGGAATCAGAGCTCGCGGCAGCTTTGGCGAATCCGACGGACACGCGTTTTTATGCTGTTTTGAATGCATTGCGTCATTCATGGGATATCGAGAAGATTCATGCTTTGACTGCCATTGACAAGTGGTTTCTCGCTAATTTACGCGAAATCACTGCGCTTGAGCAGCGCGTATCTGAGGCAGCAGGAAGAACGACTCATCATGGTGATGATCAGGCCTACCTGAACGCTGTGTTTGGCGAGCTCGATGCGCCGATGTGGCGGCGACTCAAGAGTGCTGGATTCGGTGACGAACAGATTGCTGCTCTAGCATTAAAAGCAAGTAACGAAAACTCAGAAAATCTGAAGCAAAATCTGCCGGTAAAGCTGTCAGAAAAGCGCGTGCAGATTGGCTCTCGAGTCGTGCGTGAACTGCGCAAGCAAAAGGGAGTGGTTCCCTTAATCAAAAAGATCGACACCACCGCGGGTGAGTACCCATCACCTTCCAACTACCTTTATATGTCTTACGTCGGCATGTTTAGTGACCAGTTGCCAGACGACGGTAAGAAACCCATTGTGGTGCTGGGGAGTGGGGCTTACCGCATTGGCACGAGTGTTGAGTTTGACTGGTGTGCGGTTAGCTGTAGTCGTGAGCTACAAAAGGCTGGGTGGCGCAGTGTCATTATTAACTGCAACCCAGAGACCGTATCCACTGACTACAATAGTTCGGACCGTTTGTATTTCGAGGAGATGACCCTAGAGCGAATCCTCGACATTTGCGAGGTCGAGCAACCGACTGGTGTCATCGCATGCATGGGCGGGCAGTTGCCGAATAAGTTGGCATTGCCGTTGGCTGCTGCAGGCGTACGCCTGCTTGGCCACAGCCCAGAAACCATCGACAAGGCAGAGAACCGCAGTCTCTTCTCGGCCATTCTCGATAAACTGGGGATCGATCAGCCGCGGTGGGTGGCCGCAACCACCCAAGCGGATGTGGAAAAGTTTATCAGTGAAGTCGGCTTTCCTGTCTTAATTCGGCCTAGTTATGTGCTTTCTGGTGCCGCTATGAGAGTGGCTTTTGACAGCGAATCCCTGGCTCAGTCGCTAGCTTTAGCCGTTGATATTTCTACAGATTATCCAGTGGTGATTTCCGAGTTCTTACTTGGCGCCCGGGAAATTGAGTTAGACGGAGTTGCCAAGGACGGTGAGATTCTCACTGCCGTGGTCAGTGAGCACATTGAGAACGCTGGGGTACATTCAGGGGATGCCACGATGGTGGTCCCGGCGCAGAGGCTGTATGTGGAGACGGTGCGGCGTGTTCGCGTGGCTGCCCGCTTGATTGCGCGCGGTCTAAATCTCAATGGTCCTTTCAATATTCAATTCTTAGCTCGCCAAAATCATATCAAAGTCATTGAATGTAACGCTCGAGCCGCACGCTCCTTTCCTTTTGTTTCGAAGGTGGTGGGTCTAAATCTAGCCGACGCGGCGACTGCGTCTATCATCGGGGAGAAGCCTGCGCTGCTGCGTTTCCCGGAAGAGGATCTTCCGCATGTCGGGGTTAAGGCGCCGATGTTTAGCTTCACCCGACTGGCCGGTGCAGACCCGGTTCTTGGCGTGGAGATGGCCTCAACCGGCGAAGTTGGCTGCATAGGGCGATCTTTCGAAGAGGCCTTATTGCTCTCTCTTGAGGCAGCGAAATGCCGCCGACCGAAAAAAGGCGTGCTTGTCTCTGCGGGGCCGGAAAGCGAGAAGTTGAAGTTTCTCGAATGCGCTAGCTTCTTCACCAAAATGCAGCTGCCTTTGTATGCCACGGCTGGCACGGCTGACTACTTAGAGAAGCACGGGTTTGCTGTAGAGAGGCTGGCATGGCCTGCTGAGGGGGCTGAGGACGGCCCGGTGGACGTCATTCGGGTCATCAAAGAGGGCCTGGTTGATCTTGTCATTAACGTCCCTAAGGCGTTACATCATCAGGAGCTTAGTTACGGTGCGCAAATTCGTCAGGCCGCAGTGCAGTTTGGCTGCTCGTTGCTGACGAATATGGAGACGACGATCGCCTTTGCCCAAGCTTTGGGTAGGTATCCAGATTTCGCTTCCAGCCACGAGGTTATAGCCCTGCCGCCATATCGCAGTTAAGCGCCCGATGCTCGGTATTGCGGATCTTTCGATCTTTCGATTGACATGGCGGCCCTAGCCATTTAACTAACTAGCTCGAACTTTCCCCTGGTGGGGTAGCTCAGCTGGTTAGAGCGATGGATTCATAACCCATAGGTCGCGAGTTCAAGTCTCGCCCTCACCACCATTTAATCACATAAAATTCAATACATCAGCGTGTGCCTCTAGGTTCCTCTTTGCCTATTTTGGCCGCTTTTGAAAAAAATAATTAATTAATTTCATATCTTCTGGGCAATTCTCGGCGTGATCGTGTTTACAGTAGGTTGCAGCCAGTGCCCGACCCATTCAAAAAATGAATTTTTAAAATAGATATTATATATTTTCTTATATTGGCCGGTTGGCCGAATGTTAGGCTCGTCTAATATATGGGTACTGATTCAGCTCGTTACTCTGGATGACCGCGTCATGATTACGACTCAGCAGCAACAGGGCCTTTATAATCCACGGTTTGAACGCGATGGTTGCGGTATTGGCGCGATTGTTAACGTCAAGGGTGAGCGCAGTCATACCGTGGTTCGGCAGGCCTTAACGATCCTGCAAAATCTTCGGCACCGTGGTGCGCAGGGCTACGACCCGCAGACGGGTGACGGGGCCGGAATCATCACGCAAAAGCCTCACGCTTTTCTCGTCGACGTGGCCCTGCGTCTTGGGAGCTCCCTCCCTAGTGCGGAGGACTACGCTGTCGGTATGGTGTTTCTACCTACAGATGCCGGACAGCGTAATGAGATCCTAACGATCTTTCGTAATCAATCTGAGCGAGTTGGTCTCGAGTGGCTGGGACATCGGTCGGTCCCTGTAGACACCGACGTATTGGGCGAAGCTGCCGCTATTGTTCAGCCTGCGGTTTATCAAGTCTTTATTGGCAGAGGCCGTGCCCAGAATGATGATTTAGCCTTCAACCGCAGTCTATATCTAGCCCGCAGACTTACGGAAAATTTCGCCAATGTGCAGCTTGGTCCTGCGGCGAGTGCCATGCATGTGGCGAGCTTGTCGGTTCATACCATAGTATATAAAGGCATGTTGCTGCCGGAGCAGGTGTCCACGTACTTTCTTGATCTTACCGATCCGCGATTTACCTCCGCAATGGCTGCCGTGCACTCCCGCTTCAGCACGAACACGTTTCCAACCTGGAGCCTGGCCCACCCATTTCGTTGGCTGTGTCATAACGGTGAAATCAATACCATCCGCGGCAATATTAACTGGTTCCGTGCGCGTGAAGTCACTCTAGCGAACGAGCTTTTCGGTGAATTTGCGGCTGAGCTACGGCCTTTAATTGCTCCAGGTCAAAGTGATTCTGCGTGTCTAGACGATGCCGTTGAGTTACTGATGTTGACCGGAAGGTCTATCGATGAGGCGCTGCGTATTTTGGTGCCGGAGGCCTGGCAAAAGAACACGTTTTTAGACAAAGCGCGGCGTTCCTACTGCGAATATAACGCCACGTTAATGGAACCATGGGACGGACCCGCAGCACTTTGTTTCACAGATGGCCGGGTGCTTGGGGTGGCTTTGGATCGTAGCGGCCTGAGACCATGTCGTTACACAATCACCCATGACGACACAATTATCTTAGCCTCGGAGGCCGGAGTTTTGCCGGTTCCTACCGAGCAGATTAAGATTTGGGGTAGGCTTAAGCCGGGTGAAATGTTGCTGGTCGATACGATGCAGCAGAGAGTGATCAGCGACTTTGAGTTGAAAGCGAAAGCTGCGGGGCAGTTTGATTACAGTGGCTGGGTAGATCGCCACATCACCCAACTTGAGTCTGGTGTGGAAAGTGAGTCGGACGTCGTCGCGGATTTAAATCGCCAGCAGACGGCTTTTGGCTACTCGCGAGAGGAATTGATTACATCGCTCGTAGCAATGGCAGTGAGTGGTGAGGAGGCGGTTAGCTCCATGGGTGATGACACGCCGTTGGCAGTGTTGTCGCATAAAGCCAGGCCGCTGTTCGACTATTTTAAACAGCAGTTTGCTCAAGTCACGAACCCACCCATCGATCCCTTGCGCGAAGACATGGTTATGTCTCTGACTATGTACCTTGGAGCCAAGGGTAACTTAGCAGCACCACCATCATCCTCAGCTTTATTGGTTAGGCTAGAGTCGCCTATCCTAACATCTGTCGAGCTATCTCAGTTAAAACGATTACCAGCATTAAAAACGCGAACGTTATCTACTTTGTTTCCAGTGGCAACTGGTGTTGCTGGAATGCAAATGGCACTGAGTGAGCTTATTGATACAGCGGCAAAAGAGGCCAGAAGCGGGGCTGCTCTAATTGTCCTCAGCGACCTTGGGGTTGATGCGAGTCACGTCGCTATGCCAAGTCTGCTAGTTGTCTCTGCAGTTCACAATCACTTGATTAACCTTGGTTTGCGTAGCCGTACTGACCTAGTTATCGAAACCGGTGAGGCTCGCAGCCCCCATCATTTTGCCTGTTTACTGGGATACGGTGCTGTCGCGGTAGCGCCGTATCTAGCTCTTGCTAGTGTTAAAAATCTTGTTGACAGAGGTGAGCTGAGCCGGCGGGTGTCATCGCAAGAAGCTACCAATGGCTATATAAAAGCCATCAGCAAGGGGGTCACTAAGATTCTCTCTAAGATGGGAATCACTACTCTGCAATCGTACTGTGGGGCGCAGATTTTCGAAGCCATCGGCCTGTCGGATGAACTCATCGATGAGTATTTTCCCGCCACCAGCGCGCGGATAGGTGGGTTAACGCTTAGCGAGCTGGCGACGGAAACGCTCACCCGCCACATTGCAGGGTTTAAAAAGTCGACATCTGTTGGAGATTTGCCGCCTCCTGGTGGCTATGTTCACTACAGAAACGCCGGCGAGAGTCATAGCTGGAATCCAGAAGCTATCGCGACTTTACAGCATGCAACGATCACCAATAGCTTTAAGGCCTATTCGGCTTTTCAAGCAATTGCAAACGCGGATGTGGGGTCACCTCTAGCCTTGCGCCATTTACTTGCGCCAGTGTCTATAAAGGCACCGATCGAGCTTGCCGAGGTTGAGTCCGCAGCGGATCTCGTTAAGCGATTCACGACGGGTGCCATGTCACTTGGTGCGATCAGTCAGGAATCCCATGAAGCACTCGCCGTCGCGATGAACCGTATTGGTGGTAAGAGTAATACTGGCGAAGGTGGGGAGGATCCTGCGCGATTTGCTGCAGTTAGTAAAGATAATTCGCAAAATTCTGCCATCAAACAAGTTGCCTCTGGTCGTTTCGGTGTAACGATCCATTATTTGATTAACGCCGACGAGATCCAGATCAAGATTGCGCAAGGGGCTAAGCCGGGTGAGGGCGGCCAGCTGCCTGGTCATAAAGTAGATGCGCAGATTGCAAAGCTTCGACACTCGACTCCTGGTGTTTCGCTGATTTCTCCGCCGCCCCACCACGACATCTACTCAATCGAAGATTTGGCACAGCTGATTTTTGACCTTAAAAATGCCAATCCTAGAGCACGTATTTCGGTAAAATTGGTTTCTGAGGCTGGAATTGGTGCGGTCGCTGTTGGGGTGGCTAAAGCCGGTGCAAATAAGATTTTGATTAGTGGCGACAATGGTGGCACCGGTGCTTCACCGCTTAGCTCAATTAAACATGCTGGAGCACCCTGGGAACTTGGCCTAGCTGAAGTTCACCAGACGTTGATCATTAATCGTTTGCGCGACCGAGTAGTTCTGGAGACTGATGGTCAACTTCGCACCGGTCGTGATGTTGTCATTGCAGCGATGTTAGGTGCGAATGAATTTGGGTTCTCCACGGCCCCGCTCATCGTGCAGGGCTGTATTATGATGCGCAAGTGTCACTTGAATACTTGTCCAGTGGGTATCGCCACGCAAGATCCAGAGCTGAGAAAGCGCTTTAGCGGTAAGCCCGAGCATGTGATTAATTACTTCTTCTTTGTTGCGGAAGAGGCCCGGTCGATCATGGCCAATCTTGGCATCAAATCGTTTAGTGAGCTGGTGGGACGCACCGACCTATTGCATCAGCGGCGTATTGAAGGCCCAGCAAAATCTCAGCATATTGATTTGTCGGCACTTTTGCATAGGCCCGAGGTTGAGCACACTGCTGTGGTCGTTGCCGCAGGTTTCAGGCCGGATGATTACGATGAATCTCTCCTATCTCAATGTCGACCAGCCTTGGAAGACAAGACTCCGGTAGTGCTGTCGCGGCGTATTAATAACGCTCAACGCTCTACAGGAGCTTTATTATCGGGTGAAATCGCTAGGCGGCACGGTTCTGACGGGCTAGCAGATGGCAGTATCACGCTGCGTTTTGAAGGAACAGCTGGCCAGTCGTTTGGAGCTTTTCTGGCCGGTGGAGTTAGCGCTTATTTGGTCGGTGCAGCAAATGACTATGTAGGTAAGGGCCTCAGCGGCGGCAGGCTGGTCGTGGCGCCCCCGCCTCAGGCTTTGTTTGATCAGGAGGCCCCCGTACTGATTGGCAACACTACCTTATACGGAGCCACGTCCGGATCGCTATTTGTCGCGGGAACAGCAGGAGAACGCTTTGCCGTCCGCAACAGCGGAGCTCTGGCTGTAGTCGAAGGTGTCGGTGATCATGGTTGTGAATATATGACTGGTGGAGTTGTCGTTGTCCTAGGTGCTGTCGGTCGTAATTTTGGTGCCGGTATGTCGGGCGGCCTGGCTTTTGTGTTAGATGCGGACGGACTATTCCACCTGCGCTGTAACACTGGAATGGTGGATATTCAGCGGATGACATCCGATGCGGATCAGTCCGATGCAGTGCTGCTCCGGCAGATTATAAACCGTCATATTGGTCACACGCACAGTGCTAAGGCGTCGGCGATCATGGCGAACTGGGATTGGCATCTGCCCAAATTCGTCAAAATTTCGCCAAAAAAAGAATGCATTTCTGATCAAAAGAGGACGGCGACAGCAACTATCTCATCGGCTCGCCGCCCTGCGTCGCACGAGGTTCATGGCCATGTCTGAGCCCACGGGTTTTCTGAAGATTCCGCGTGAAAAAACGCCTTATCGTCCCGTTCAGGAGAGAGCTCATGATTGGCAATACATAGGGCCTAAAAAAGTACCTTATGAGAAAAGTGCCCGTCAGGCTGGCCGCTGTATGGATTGCGGTGTTCCTTTCTGCCAGAGTGACTTCGGCTGCCCGGTACACAATGCCATTCCTGAATGGAGTGATATGGTATCGCGAGGACATTGGCACGAGGCACTACATTCTCTTCACGCTACAAATAATTTTCCTGAGTTTACTGGCTTTCTTTGTCCTGCGCCTTGTGAGAATGCCTGTGTTCTAAATCGCGAACAGTCGCCGGTGACGATTCGTGAGATTGAATTGGCTATCATAGAACGGGGTTTCGTCTCTGGTTGGGTCTCGCCGCGGGTCCCTACTGTTCTAAGGCAGGAGCGAGTTGCTGTAGTCGGCTCTGGACCGGCTGGTCTTGCCGCTGCACAGCAACTAAGGCGACGTGGATTTCAAGTGAGTGTTTTTGACAAAGCCAAACATCCGGGGGGACTGTTAAGGTACGGAATCCCCGATTTTAAAATGGCAAAAAGTGTCGTTGAGCGCCGGATTGAGCAAATGGAGGCGGAAGGCGTCGAGTTCGTGATGGGTGTGAAGGTCGGAAAAGATCGCTCGCTCGAAGAGCTTCGACGCGACTACGATGCCGTCCTTCTCGCTGTCGGGGCCGAAGCGCCGCGTGATCTAGTGACTCCTGGACGTGAGTTAGGTGGCGTCCATTTAGCGATGGACTATCTTTGTCAGCAAAATAGAGCTCACAGTGGTGAGAGCTCACCGCCAACCATCAGTGCTAAAGGCAAGCGGGTAGTGGTGATCGGCGGAGGTGACACAGGTTCCGACTGTATTGGCACCGCGCGACGTCAAGGCGCCAAAAGTATTCACGAACTCTCGCTATTAGCAGTGCCCGATGTGAAGGGAGGCGGCGACGCACTTTGGCCGCTTCCATCGAACGACTTAAAGGTATCGCATGCTCATGAAGAGGGCTGTGAACGAATTTTCGGGGTGATTACTACGAGTTTTTCCGGTCAAAACGCCAAGGTTCAGCAACTGCATGCTATTCAGTGCGAGTTGCGGGATGGGCAGGTCTTTCACAAGCCGGGCACCGAGTTCACTCTTGATGTGGATTTAGTCTTACTCGCTATCGGCTTTGTTGGTGTGCCAGAAGGCTTCGCCAGTTCTACGCCTGGATTAGTTCAGCGTCCAAATGGGACTCTTGCTGGTGACAGTAACGGTATGACGACTTTGCCTGGAGTATTTGTTGCGGGTGATGCGCGGCGCGGCGCATCGCTAATCGTATGGGCCATTGCAGAGGGCAGACAAGCCGCGGTTGCTATCGAGCGTTATTTGCAGAAGTGATTTTCTGTCACGAACCTTAGATAAGCTCGCCAATGACTCTGTTGAAGAATTCGAGAAAAGTTTCGGCATTCTTCGACAATACCCATCTTTTGCGCGTGACTAGTTTTAGGCTGTAAGCGAATTCTTTTTTCGGATAGAGCACAGACAGTGTGCCGGCAGCGATATCTGATTTGATCATGAAGCGCGGCAAGAGAGCGACGCCTAAGCCTTGCAGTACCATCTGCTTTTGGGAATCTAGGTTGTTGCTAGAAGCGGCAACATCAAACGCAACTTTGTTCTTCTTAAGCATTTCAAGGACGGGAAATGGGCGCGACTTTGGATAGTCAATGTCGCGAGAGATGATGAACTGTGAGCGAAGTTTGGCTTTGTGCTTATGTTCGTTACTGATGACCACTTGAAATGGAATCTTCATCAGTTCTTTAACAAAAAAATCATCATTGTTAGGGATTGTGAAAAACAGGCCAAATTCGACTCGGCCCTCGATGAGTTCGTTACAGATTAAATTCGAGGCGCCGGAAAAAAGTGATGGTCTTACCTTGGGATGGTGGGCGAGAAAGTTGTCCAGGACCATTGGCCCCAAAGTACTGGCCGCAGAGTCAGTTAAGCCAAAAGAAAGAGCGCCCTGGCACTCGGTCATTTCTTGGCCAGAGACCGTTTTTATCTCCTCGACGCTTTGGAAAATTTCTTGACAGCGTTTGAAAATCTCGCCACCTGCGTGGGTTAGGTGTACCCCGCTGCGATAGCGTTCAAGCAGCACGACGCCCAGTTCTTCCTCAAGCGACCGGACCATTTTACTGATTGTAGGTTGCTGGATTCGCATGGCTTTTGCCGCGCGGGTGAAGCTGCCTTCCTTCACTACGGCGTGGAAGTACTTAAGGTGATTCAGCTCCATGGGGTATTCTCAAAATGAATGCTATTAATAGATAATATAAACTTTCGTACCAATTATGAGTGTGCCATAATTATTGCATAGTTGACCACTAACGTGGACACGGAGGGGAAGTAACAATGGCTCATGGATTTCTCATTGATATGGACGGCGTGATGTACCGGGGCAATCAGCCTATTCCTGGTGCTATAGAATTTGTGCGCCGTCTCCTAGATGACCAGATTCCCTTCCTATTTCTGACCAATAACAGTCAAAGAACAAAGCGTGATGTGGTGGCCAAGCTCCACCGGATGGGAATCCCTGTCACGGAGAAGCACGTCTTTACCAGCGCTATTGCTACAGCGCAATACCTCGCTTCTCAAACTCCGCGCGGGACAGCATTCGTGATTGGCGAGGGCGGATTAACTAACGCTCTCCATGAATGCGATTTCTCTATCGTTGATAACGACCCGGACTATGTCGTTGTTGGCGAAGGCCGCACCATGACTCTTGAGTTGATCGAGAAGGCTGTGAAGCTGGTCGGTCGCGGTGCTAAGTTAATCGCTACTAATATGGACCCAAGCTGTCCTACCGAGGGCGGTGTTAGGCCTGGTTGTGGTGCTATTGTCGCCATGCTGGAAGCCGCCACCGGCAAAAAAGCATTTAGCCTTGGTAAGCCAAGTCCAGTGATGTTTCGAGCCGCGCGTAAAGAGCTGGGTTTACGTACTGCCGAGACGATTATGATCGGTGACACCATGGAAACTGATATTCTCGGCGCCACCCAAATGGGGTACTTCTCAGTGCTAGTGCTTTCCGGTGGCACTCGTAAGGATGAGCTAAGTAACTTCTCTTATCGTCCAGATCTTGTAGTCAGTTCGGTCGCCGATCTGCTCGAGACCGAGGCGCTGTCTAAGTTTTTTAATCAAAATGGTGGCGATGTCGGCGCTACCGCAGATTTAAAGACCAAAGAAAGTAGCGCTTTTACTTGAGCTCCTCGCGGAAGCTAGCCCATTTTTAATTTGACCACTACTTCGACATGTTCCGTCTGAGGAAACATGTCGAATGCTTTTACTTGTTCTAATCTCCATCGTCCCGACTTGGTCAGGACTTTAAGATCACGAGCCAGGGTATCTATGTTGCAGGAGACATAGGTTAGATGTCGTAGACGCGGCAATTTTGTGGGATTCGCCAGAAAACCGCTTACTTTGGGTGATATCCCGGTGCGCGGTGGGTTTACGATGATGTGAGTGACTTTTGGCGTATCTTTATTAAATCCTGGGTGACGCATCAGAAAATCCTCAACCGATGCGTGCACCGCGACGAGATTATCTGGCGAGTGCGGCTGGGTTTTTGCTGCGGCAATCGCATCTTGATTACCATCGACCAGATAAGTCCGGCTAAATCCGGGTGCTGCCTCGAAACTATAGGCGCCGAATCCGCCATAAAGATCAACGAGCACATCGCCAGCAAGATCACCAGCGATGTGTTTAATGAAGGCGCCATTGAGGCTGTAATTGGCCTGGAAAAAAGCCAGCGGGCTTAGGTCGAAGTAGCGCTCACCTATGGCGAATGGCACGCGTGCAGGACCACCTAGGTATTGCACATCCGCACTAATGATGCGGGTGTCATCGGCTTTGTTAAGTTGGCTGGCATAAATACTTAGCTTTTTGTCGCTGTGTGCTGCCGCCCATTTTTTCAGTGCCGTCATGTCGACACCGGTGTGGGACAATATGATCGCTGCAGCTTGATTGCTGGGACTATAGCGGACGGTAAGAAACTTCAAACGTTCGCTTTGAAAGCCGCGTTTGCCATGTTGATAAAACGGAGCCGGCAGCTCTGGTGCTCTGCTGGAGAAAAGCTTGGCAATTAGTTTATTGATCGCGGGATGGTGGACCGGGCATTCGGGTATGTCGACGACTGTCTTAGACTGTTGTTGGTAAAGTCCAATTCGTCTTTGGCCAAATTTGTCTTCATCTAAGCATAGTTTAGTCGAGGCTCGGTACCCGAGCGGAGCTGGGCTGGCGGCGATGTCTGCAAATACATCTGAATCGGGATTGTTTGGCACTAAAGAGCTAAGTGCTTTACGAACTTTGAGGGCTTTGTCGCGCAGCTGTTTTGGGTAAGCTACCTGGAGACTGGAACAGCCCGAGCAAGTGCGAGCATAACTGCAAAGGCTTTTCATCTAATCCTGGCTCCCTGTTGTAGTATCTAGTTCTTTGAAATTAGTGGGTTATATCTCTGGTTCGAGAAAATGAGATTGGTGGTGAGTTCCTCACCCTCTTCTAATTTAATCTGATTTATATTAGTTTTCAGGCGACTATCAATATAGATAGTCATGTTAACGGCATTGAATGCTAAAGAAAATTGGGGGGACGATATGAGAATCCTCGTGGTTGAAGACGATGCTCCCTTAGCTAGTATCCTTCTTCGCACATTACGTGAGGAATCGTACGCTGTCGATCATGCGCCCGATGGCCAGGAGGCTGAATGGTTGGCCTTCGAGAATCCCTATGATCTCATTATCCTAGATCTGATGTTGCCAAGGAAAAATGGTATGGAAGTGCTCAAGACCCTGCGCGATGGGGGCTTAGCAACACCGGTACTGATTTTGACTGCGCGTGACGCTAAGGAAGATGTCGTCAAAGGTCTCGACCGAGGGGCAGATGATTATCTTACCAAACCATTTAACCTTGATGAATTGTTAGCGCGCGTTAGGGCTCTGCTACGTCGCCAGACGGGCGAGATGGCGACGGTGATCGAGGTCGGAGCAGTACGCATCGATCCCAGCCGGAAAGAAGTTACTCGGGATGGTCAGATTATCCATCTGACAGCCAAGGAGTATGCTTTGCTCGAATACATGGCGAGGCACGCTGGCACAGTGCTCAGCCGCACGCAGCTAAGCGAGCATGTCTGGGATATGAATTTCGAGCCAACGTCCAACGTTGTAGATGTCTACATTGGCTACTTAAGAAATAAAGTGGATCGGCCGTTTGACTTGCCTCTTATCAAAACCGTACGTGGTCATGGGTATATGTTAGATTTACCGCATGTTCAGGTAGGTGCGCAGCCCGGAGTTGAAGCGAACGCAGGGTCTGTGATTCCTCCTGCGGCAGCTGTTAATCAAACTAGGGAACACACGACTCATGTTTCTTGACCGCATTCCGGTTCGACTGCGCCTATCGCTGGGCCATGCCATTTGGATGGCCCTTTTATTTCTTTGCGTAGGTTTCGGTCTCTACCGGGTAGTTGAGCACAATTTATTGCGATCTGTCGATGCTTCGCTATTGGTGTCGGCACAGTCGATTCGAGACGCTCGCTTTGTCCGCGGATTTAGTCCGCCGCTCATGGAGCGCTTCCTTAATCAGTTTTTCGGTGAAAAATACATCCAGCCGTATGCGCAGCTGGTTGATCTCTCTGGCAAGATCAGCATTAAGACCGACTTGCGAGTTAGCTTACCAGTCACTCCCAAGGCGCTCGCGAGGGCTGAGCGGGGTCTAGAGACTTTAGAAACGTTTGTACCACGTCGAGAAACGGGAGCGCCACTACGCCAAGTGACGTTGCCGGTGATGAGATTTGGCCGGTTCACAGGCGAATTTATCCAGGTTGGGGCTACGCTTGATTCTACCTTCCATACCCTGCGAGAGATCGTCTGGGTACTTTGGACGTCGCTACCGTTTGGCGTCGTTCTTTCCGTAGTATTCGGTTACCTGTTGACCAAGCGCTCTCTAAGTCCAGTGATTCAAATGAGCGAAGCAGCTAAAAAACTCGGCAGTGATGATTTAAGTGTTCGGTTGCCACTGCCACCAGCTAAAGATGAATTACGTCAACTCGCCCAAACATTTAATGAGATGTTGGACCGTTTAGAGGACGCTTTTATGCGTCTACGCCGCTTTACTGGCGATGTGTCTCATGAGCTGAGGACTCCGTTGGCAGTGCTCAAGGGTGAAGCTGAGCTGGCATTGCGTCGCGAACGTTCGGCTGAAGATTATCGGACTTCACTAGGCACGATCATGTGTGAAGCAAACCACATGACGGGAATTATCGAAGATTTGCTACTGCTTGCCAGGGCTGAGAGTAAAGCCGTGGCGATGAGTTGGATGGAACTTTCAGTATCAGATTTCGTAGAAGAGCTCGCTCATGCTGTGCAGCCGGTTTATCAAGCGCGTGGTGTTAATCTGCGTACATCTGTTGCGGTGAACGACCATTTCCTGGCTAATCCAGGCTACTTAACTTTGGCGCTTAAAAATATAATGCTGAATGCTGCCAAGCACTCTGCCGCTCAGAGTACTGTGGAGTTTTCCATGGCAGAGGATGGCACGGACATCATCTTTGTGATCGCCGATTTTGGTGAGGGAATCCCGGAAGATTCCGTGCCTTATATATTCGATCCCTTCTACCGCGCGGATACTGCGCGTAATCGTGCTGCGGGTGGTACGGGGATCGGGCTAAGTCTGGCGATGGCCTTAGTTAAGCTCCATAATGGAAGTATTGCGGTTAAGTCTCGCCCAGGCGAGGGTGCCGTCTTCAACGTGCGGATCCCCCAGCCATTACTTTCGAATCCCGTGAAAATTGTAAAATCCGAGCCAATACAGTTACTTCCGATTGCGGCCGGCAACCCGTCGTTGGCATGATTTTAAATTAAAGTTTTAGGCTTAAATACCCGATTACTCCCATGCAAGGCCTTGTAGATGCCCTCAGGAAGCGGCATCCACATTCGAATTCTTAGCATTAGAGGCGGTGTTTGGTACCTAACTTTAAATCTTTGGCATTTACGTTTTGCTGCGCTGCAATTGCAGTGCTCGTGATTGCTGGGTCTTCATGTAACCAACGTCAGGCGCAATTTGCGGGTAACTCAATCGAGGCCAAAGCGGCCATGGTGGTTGATGACGAGTCGTTTAAGGCAGGACTAATCAATCAAGCGATTACAAATTACAAGCCAGCATTTGGACTGATACAGGATGAGCTCACCCTGAAGGAACATCCTCCGATTAAATTGACCTTCAAGCAGGCCGGTAGAATGCCAGTGTCCGAGTCATTTACTCAGGGGCATCCCGGGTCAGTGACCATTAAAGATTATGCTATTAGCTCTTCTGCTGAACTTGATTTACTGGTCGTAGTCGATAATTCAAGCTCAATGGCGGCCGTACAAGCGATGTTGGCTGTTGGAATGCGTGAGTTCATAAGTAACTTGCAGTCAGTGGATTGGCAGATTGGCATCATTACCTCTGATAATCCAAGTAACCCGAACCTCCTGCATGCTGATGGCTGTCAGCTTTACGGAACTAACGGTAGGCCGGGTGGTCAACCGATACGTAAGGGGGATCCTGATGCTGCCAGCAAGTTTCTCAGCACCGTGATAAATATAGGTGCGCGGGGTTCAGACAACGAGGAAAGTATCCTCAACGCATACAAGCACCTCACCGGTACCTGCGCTTACGGTAACAACCAGTGGTTGCGGCCAAACGCGCTGCTAGGGGTCGTTTTTGTTACGGACGAAGACAGTTATTGTCCGGAACCGATTGATCCGGTGACGCGTCTACCGACGCGGCCGAAAGATTTTGACAGCGAACTTTGTACTCAGGGTCAGAGGCCGTCTGATCTAATTCGACTGTTAACCCCGCCGCAACGTTCGGAATCCATGGCGCGAGTTTACTCTTTAACTTGGCGCTCCGACGACTTGCAGTGTTATAGCAACGCGCAACGGCCGGCTAACCGGGTGCTAGAAGTGATAAATGCTGTCGGTGGTTTTGATAATAGTATTTGCCAAGAAAATTACTCAGCAACGTTGCAAGCGATCGCTACGGATGCATCGCGAGTGGTTAGACGTCAGTTTCAGTTGCCCAATATCCCAATTTTGGATTCGGTTCATGTGACTATTGATGGAGTGCCCAGTAGTGATTTTACTATTGAGGGATCAGTAATCACGTTGACGCGGGTAACGGCAGCCCAAACTACACTCCATTTATCCTATAGGCACGACCCAGTCCCGATTTTCTCTTCTATTGCTCTCAATGAGAAGGCGGATCCGAAGTCACTCGAAGTTGTGGTTAACGGTTCCGTGTTGAATGGAACTGAGTTCAGTTACGACAGTGCCACTGGCAGCATTCAGTTTGCGGAAGCTCCGGCCAACTATGCTCACATTGCCGTTGAGTATCGTCGCGAAGGAATTTTGAAACGTTCTTTTGACGTTGGTGCCATTAGCATGGGTCCGGTTCCCGTCAAAGTGACAATCAACGGACAGGCTACCGATGACTTCGTCTTGGATCCTTCGAAGCATTCTCTAGAGTTTTCCTCGCCCCCACCAGATGACGCGGAGATTACATTCTCCTATGTGCGCAGCGATGCAAAGATCCTCAGGTATGCAGCAATTGAGGGTCCAGCTGGTGCCAAGCCATATGCGGTCAATGTTGTAGATAAGGACACCAATGAGCCTCTAGCTACGACAGTCAGCGGTGCTGAAATTGTATTTGACGAGTCAGATGTGAAACATGATCGCCATGTCATTGTAAGTTATAACTATGGTGATGGGACAACTCTGCTGACACATGATTTGGCATATGAGCCCTTGCTGAATAGTGTGCAGCTAAAAGATGAATCTGGAGGGAGCGACTGTTTCAAAAACATAGTCGTTACCGGTAAGCAAGTGAGTTACTACTGCGAGGCTCAGTCCTTAGGTAATGTTTCGATTGACTATAAATATATCGAACAGCATTACGAAACATTTAGTATGGCGAAGCAGATTCCTCAAAATGGCATCATTCAGGTGTATGTTGATGGTGCTGCCAACTTTAACTTTCAAGTCGATGGACAGACCGTGCGAGTGCCGAAAAGCGAGACGAATCCCCAGTCGACAGTTCGAGTGGTGGTTCTGGCGCGGCTGTAACGATCACGGTGCGTACATGGAACCAGCTAAATATTTTTAGAGGCTCTGCAATACGTCGCTGATCGTCGTCTGCCCGTGATCGTGCCTTAACATGCTGACCAATCCTAACGCCTTACGCAGATTTAGCGGCAGGTCGTAGTGCCAGTGTTCGAGCCACTGCTCCATGGGGCTGGCTAAATCTTGATTGACCTTTGCCACGGCCAGATGGGTGGCAGGCGACGTGGGGAAGTATGGGTCTGTGACGAGTGGGGAGGCACTGCCGACGGCGGCCTGCTGTTTGCCTGCGATCACATAGCCAAGTGATTGTAGGGCGTCCAGTGCTTCGTTCACCCAAGTCACGGGCATACGTAGAGCATGTGCAAGATCTTGGCCGCTAAGTCCCTTACCGTCACCGGATTCAAATTGTTTATATATGGCTAAGAGCGAGACCCACGGTAGCGAGGCCTTAACCTGTGTGTTCCGCAATTGCTCTAAAGGTGTCTTGCTTTGGTCGAGGGCCTCTTCTTCATTTGGCTGCGGGAAGCCTTCTTGAAGCCGCCAAGATACTAGCGCGCCGATCAAGATGATGACCCAGCCGATATAAAGCCACAGGAGAAATATTGGTACCTGCGCCAAGGCGCCGTAAAGGTTTTCGTAGTTTTTTGCGTCGCGAATATAGAGCCCGTACAACCGGCCGCCTAGTTGTAGTGCCGAAGTTGCCACGGCCGCGCCAATAGCGGCGTTCTTTGTGCCAACGGCGCAATTGGGGACGATCTTGTAGAGGAAAAAGAAAAAGATGAAGCTGCCAAGTAGTTCCGTGATAGCCGCGAATAACCAGGCAATGCTGCTCGCTGGTACAGATGTCGTTGTTGAGAATAAAGCTGGAAAGCTAAGCCCAGCGGTGAAGCCTACGACCACAGCCACTACGACCATGCCTAGAGTTAAAAAGGTCCAGAAGTACATGAATCTGATGAAGACGTTGCGGCCTTTGCGCACAAGCCAAATCCGATTTAGAGCTTCTTCTATCTGCCTAAGCAGTAGGACTAAAGTCACCAATACACTGGCGAAGCTTGACCAGCCGATGGTTGCTAGGCTGATCTTACCGATCATTTTATCGAGATATTTGACGACGGCCTCGCCACTTTCCGCAGCAAGGTTTTCGAGAATAAATTCGCGGACTGTGTCGATTAGGTCCGATCCCTTGCCAAGCAGTGGAGCAAATAGGGAGAGTACGCAGAATATCGCCACGAGCGACGGCACTAAAGACAAAAGAGTCACATAAGCCATGGCGCTGGCTTGTTTGGTCAAATCACAGCGGACTGTATCCTGCACCAGGGTCCGGGCGTGATGAGCCGGCATGCTGAGGCGTTCAGGTAGCTGTCGAAATGCAACTGACAGGGGGTTTTGCATTAGTGAAGCGCACCAGAATCCTGTTTGTTCTGCCGCTGCTTTATCCATTCCCGCATGTCGATGAGTACGGTTTTTTCCCAATCGGGAGCTACCCTCGTATCAAGAAAGCGGGCGAATAATGCATCAAGAATTCCAGCGAAAGTCGCAGTAGCTTGCAGCCGTTCCGCCAGCGGGAGGCTTGCAGCTGATTTCTTTTCGCCATCCTGGCCCTCTTGCGGCTCTGGTGAAGGCAACTTAAGTGATCTTGGGTTCAGATCGTCACAGCCAAGAATGGCCGAGTATTCGCCGCCATCTTTCACTCTGAGTCCCAACTTTAGTTCCCGCACCGTCTTGCCCGTAGATAAAGACGCGGCCGCTTCCCGACTGTGGCTGGGATCGCCACCCTTCATTACATTTTGATGGCTCATCGCTGCTGTGCCTTCTAGTACCAGGCGGTCATCGACCCACAAATCGACTTCTAGTTCCCGACTGTCTACTGGCAGCTTAAGACGCTCGCGCGAGGTCTCTGCGATGTACCAGAGCCACGTTAGAAATTCGCGTCCAAGGAAGCCTTTGGCTCGCCCTAAAGTGGTTAACTGATCGATATGGTCATAGGAAGTGGACATGGCTCTATTTTGCTCAATAAATCTAGCTGGTTACCAGCGGTTTAGGCATGTGGACAATATGTTGATAACATGAGGATAAGCAGTGGATAGATGGGAGCGGCGGAGCCAGATCCATGTTCTAACCATATATCGCTAATCCCCATGAAACGGACCCTAAAACGGTACGTGTCAAAGGCTGAGTCAGTCAGTCTGGACTTCCGGTTTTGATTTGTCAACGCCCGCTAAAAATTTTTTTCATAAATCGCTTCCCAGCCCGCGGAGGTCTCGAAAAGCCGAATACATCTGATTGCGCGGGCAGCTGTCAGATAAAAAGAATGACGGCGATATGCGGGGATCACTATGAGATCTCCTGGCTCGGCTGTGAATTTCAGGAAATCATCGGGAACCGTGGCAATTTCAAATACGCCCTCTCCCGCAACAGTAAAGCGAACCTCATCATCGGTATGGTGATGCTCTTTAGTGAACTTGGCGAGTATCCCGTCTAGATTGGGCGTGGTGGGCTTGAGTGCCACCAGATCTATGGATTGGTATCCTCGCTCGCGTTGCAGTCGTTCGATATCTGGCCGATAAAGCTGCAGAACTTCCTCATCGGTCGTGACTTGCTCGCGAAGGGCCCAGCGTTCGTAGGGTATTGCGTTTGCATCAAGCAGCGTCTTAATTGTGTGGACATCAGAGATCGTCTCGCCGCGATATTCAAGTCTCGCCATGTGGATTCCTGCTCCCTGCCCATCGGATGACGAGCTTTTAATGGCTGTATTACATAGGAAACCTTAGACACTGTAAATAGGTGGACCTTCGGTTGACGGCTTCATTAGATGAGTACATGCTTTCGATCTATGGCGCATGTTTGGTAGCGACTGGCATTCGGATTGAATTCAGGAGCTTGCGTTTGTGAGTAAAAAAAAGATCCACGGCAAAAAGGAGAATGAGCGGCGCCAGCAGTCCAGCGTTCGTAAGCTGCCGTCGATTCAGTTCGAAGATTTTGATAAAGCCGATGAAATTTTTCGTGCTCACATAGAGAACGGCGAATTCTTGCCAAAGCGCCCCAAGGAACCGCGTGAAAGCGAAAAGACGCCGCTGAATAAGTCTAGACCAGCTAAGAAGGACCGTAGCAAGCTCATTGACCTGCATGGCATGACTGTTACGGAGGCTATAAATCACCTGGACCGCGAAATCAGCCTGGCAGCTAATACCAACGGCGGACCCGTTACTCTCAAGATCGTGACAGGAAAAGGGCTGCACAGTGGGCCAGGCGGCGGCATCTTGGTGACTGAAATTTATAAATATGTTTGCCATCGCTACGGTCCGGTCATCGTCAGTATCGACGCATCGCCGGCAGAGGTTGCTTTAGGCGGCATTCCTTGGCGCGGCCACTTCAATGTAACAATAAGTAATCGTTGATAATATATCCTGACGCCCGGATTTTCTGGTGCCCGTCCTAAGGCCAAAAGCCACGCCTTATATGGCAGCTCTTGCAACTTCCACGAAAAACTGGGAAAACCCGGCGGCTCGAGCACGACGCCGAAAGCTACTCCCCCTTGACGCAAGGATTACCGCTTATGCATCCACAACATACCTATGAACTCCGCGTCACCTTTGACGGGGAAGCAGCGGCTGCCATTAAGTGCAAGGAACGGATGATCGACTGGCTGCTGCTTAGTGGCGTCGAATCTTTTGTTGAGGGTGAGTTGACGGTTGATATCAACCAGAATCAAGACGAGCCGCCAAGAGATTACTACACGGAGCTTGGTGGCGACCAAACGCCGCTATCGATCTACCGCTACAGTCGTGAGTCGTTAGATGACTTGCGCGCCAAACTTGAACATGCATTTAGTGGCCAAGTTTCGACTGAGATATTGACGATGGAAACGGAAGTTTGGATGGAAGGGTGGAAGGAGAGCTTTAAGCCTTTTGCAACCGATGTCTTTTATGTCTGCCCACCTTGGGAGCAGACTCCAGCGCCAACGAGCGGTCTAATTGATTTGGTAATCGAGCCAGGCATGGCATTTGGCACAGGTCAGCATGCTACCACTAGGCTGTGTCTGGATCAGGTAGGCGCTGATTTTCTCGAACAACGGCGAAATGTGGCCAATCGTTCGGTCTTGGACGTGGGCACCGGCACAGGCATTCTTCTCATTGGCGCGAAGAAGCTGGGTTACGGCGAGTGCCTAGGCACCGATATTGAAGACGATGCTATCTTGGCGGCAAACACCAACGCTCGTGTTAATGGCGTCGCCACCAAATTTGTGCTGGGTAGCTTGCCACAAGGTGAGACTTTCGACTTAGTGCTCGCCAATATTTTAGCGGTTGTGCTCATCCGTCTGATGCCTGATTTGGCTGCGGTGATGAGTCCCGGTGGGCGCATCGTTCTTAGCGGCCTCTTGACCGAAGAGGCCGAGGAGGTCAAGGCGGCTGGCGTGCGGGCAGGCCTTACAGCAGTCAGGCAGACGGATCTCACGGGTTGGGGCTGTCTACTTTTAGCCAAGCCAGTTTGAGGTTAAAGAGCGATGTCCCATACGTTTCGCTTTTTAGGAGAGTTGCGCTCAGATCAGACTTGGTGTTTGGCGGGTGAAGAGGCGCACCACTTAGCTAAAGTCTTGCGCTTAGAGGTCGGTACTAATGTTGAGGTGACCGACGGTCGTGGCAACTGGGGTAGCGGTCAAATCTTGTCAGCCTCGGCAAAAGAGGTGGTCATCTCGGCTGCTCAGGTGCAGCGTCAGGATCAGCCTAAGGTCCTTGTTGAAATTGCCGTTGGCGCGTTAAAACCGGGATTTGTCGATGAGATCTTGCCTATGCTCTGTGAGTTGGGGGTTGATAGGGTCCATGTGTTTGGCCAGGTGGGTGTTTCCAAGGCCAGGTTAGGGCAAAAGGTTCATGACCGCTGGCAGCGTATTGTGGCGCAGTCGGTCAAGCAATGTAAGCGGTCCTGGTTGCCGCAGGTGCTTGAACATGACTCGGTAGCCGACCTTGTGAGGGCGACTACTGGCGATGAGGGGGTTCGTGTTTTCCTGCGAGCTGGTACCGATGCACCCCTAACCAGTACAATCACTAGGGTCCGCTCTGGCAGAATCCTGGCTGTCATTGGTGGTGAAAAAGGGTTTGATCCGTCTGAGGAGCTGGCCTTGATTGCCGCTGGATTTGTCCCTTCAAGCCTTACTCAGTGGATTTTGCGTGCGGTCACGGCGGCAGTAGCGGCGGCTGCGGCACTGTCGTTACATCGCGACCAACTGTGATAATATAGCTCCCTAGATATCCTTTATTCTATGGATCGTAGCTGGGAGCGAGACGCGTATGGGCAACAAGGGACGGCGCCGGGGATTTGCCTCGTGGTTTGTGGAGCCATATAAACAGGTTCGGCTTGGCTTGGTGATTGTACTCGTCAACTTCCTGTTTGCGTTTTTGATCTTCGGAGTATTTGGCTACTACGCCTGGGATATGTACGAGGCAGTTTCGGTATACTTTAAGCTGTCCGAGGGTGAAAATCTCGTGACTATGCAGAAGTTTTCTGTGCCGATCATCGCCTGTGCTAGTTTGATCGTTTTATTTGTTCTCACAACGATTTTAGTTTCAGTTCGGTACACCCACGAAATATACGGACCTTTGGTGTCGATCCACCGCTACCTCGATGAAGTGTTGGCCGGAACCGTACCGCAGCGAATCCAGCTGAGAGAATCAGACCAGCTTCAGGACCTGGCGAATAAGCTAAATAGTGTCGCTGAACGTCTCGCTGTGGACCAGCGCGCTGGAACTATGATTGCGGTCTATCGCTTTTTAGATGAGCTTTCTGAGGGTAAGCATCCAAATCCGATCAAGATCCGGCACAATGATCGTCTGAGTGAGCTAGTCGAGAAGTTAAATAGAGTGGCTGCGCGTATCACCTGATAGTAGCAGCACTGCTCTAGCGGAATTTCGGCGCTAGGACAATCTTATGGTCGTGGCTCAGCCAAGACTCCAATATGAGCTGCGACTGAGTCGGCCAGAGCTTTCAGATGGTAGCCACCCTCGAGGCAACTTACGATGCGACCGTTACAATAAGTGTTGGCAACCTCTTTGACTGATTTTGTCATCGTTGCAAAGTCGATCGTATTTAAACCAAGGTTACCGACCGGATCATCAACGTGCGCATCAAAGCCTGCACTGATTAGAATTAGGTCTGGTCGCGCCGCCGTAACTGCGCGCTCTAGTCCCGATTGGAACAAATCAAGATATTGTTCGCGTTTCACGCCAAATTGCACAGGTACATTCAAGGTCGTGCCGCGTCCTTTGCCAGTGCCCTGCTCACCTTCGTCGCCAGTTCCCGGATAAAAGGGAAAGCGATGAATGCTGTAGAAAAATACCGAAGGATCTTCATAGAAGATATCTTGAGTCCCGTTGCCGTGATGAACATCCCAGTCCACGATTAGGAGTCGGTTTGCACCATGTTTTTTTTGTGCATGCCGTGCAGCGACTGCGACATTATTGAAGACGCAAAAGCCCATGCTGCGGTCCGCCGTGGCATGGTGGCCAGGCGGACGAATCAGGCATAGAGCATTAGCGTCGGCGCCGCTCATTACTGTGTCAACGGCAGCAATTGCTGTGCCGGCTGCAGTCAAGGCGACATCATATGATGCCGGGCTCATGACGGTATCGGGGTCAAGATAACCGCCGCCTGCTGCTGCCAGATCACGAGCATCAGTTATTTGTTTGGCTGTATGGACGACAGCTAGTTCGTCTAGCGTCACTTTGGCGACTTCGCCTTGGCGGCAGGATTTTAACCAGCCTGCAGAGTTAAGGGTATTGTGGACGCTCGTTAATCTTTCCGGTGATTCGGGATGAGCGCCGGTCAAGTGGTCCAAAAAATGCTGATGGGAGAAGATAGTGGTCATAGTTGAAATTTTACTTATATGACTATTTACTTGCTCTGAGATTGGTCGCGCTGGTGCAGACGAAGTCGATCCTTTGCATCTAAGCCATTAGTTCGAACCATATCTGATAGGACCCTGATGAGACAACGTGTTAATGTCTCACCAAATTAGCCATTTGCCAGGAGGCCGAGGCTGTGGAAGCAGTAATAAATCCTCAGTTCGATACGAAGATGATCTTGTGGATCTTCATTAGTTTACGATTGGCTCAGTTAGCCATAGAGCGCATCCTCGCGACGCTAAATCGTCAGTACTATAGCAACGCGTCTAGGCAGCAGGCTGCGCTCGATCTGCTGGGCATTGGCTCTGATGAGATGCAGCGCACCCGTGCCTATAGTAACGATAAGTACTTTTTTGCGCGCATTGCAGGAACCTTGTCCCTTGCCGGAACTCTGCTCTTTCTCGGCGGTGGCGGTTTTGGCTGGCTTGAGCGCGGCGCGCAGAGTCTCAGTCTTGCCTTGAATGGTGGTGAGTTGATTGCGGGGCTGTGTTTTTTCGCCTCGCTCGGGCTGGTGAGTAGCCTTTTTGGGCTGCCGTTTGACTACTACCGAACTTTTGTATTGGAGCAAAAGCACGGCTTTAACCGCCAGACTCTAAAGGGTTTTTGGCTGGATCGGGTGAAGGGGCTTGGCATCGCTCTAGTCTTGGGCGCGCCACTTTTATCGCTAATACTCTGGCTTATGCAGGTGGCAGGCCAGTATTGGTGGGTTTATGCTTGGGCTGCAATGAGTGGTTTCAGCATCCTAACAGCATGGCTGTATCCGACGTTTCTTGCGCCGTTATTTAATAAGTTTTCTCCGGTCACGGATGAGACGCTGCGCCGTGGGATCGAGGCTCTAGCGACGAAGATTGGCTTCCGCACTGCGGGTATCTCAATCATGGACGCTTCCAAGAGGTCGAGTCACGGCAATGCCTATTTTACAGGTGTGCTGGGTAAGAAGCGCATCGTCTTATTCGATACCTTGGTTAACGCAATGTCAGCTTCGCAGGTGATCGCTGTGCTGGCGCATGAGCTGGGTCATTTTAAGCTGCACCATGTGCGTTGGGGACTGATTCGTGGCGTGCTTATGACTGGGGTGGTGTTTTATGTGCTTAGTCTGTGCTTGCATCTAAGTGAGTTTTACCGTGCCTTTGGCTTCGGCGGAGTCTCTAATTACGGTGCGCTCGTTGTCTTTTCACTTTGGTTTGGTCTGCTCGACTTCGCCCTTCAGCCACTCAGCAATGCGCTGTCTCGGCATAACGAATTTGCCGCCGACCGCTTTGCGACTGAGCAAATCGGTAACCCACAGGAGCTAGGAACAGCTTTGTTAAAGCTACGGGAGACCAGCGCCGGTATGCCGGTGAGCCACCCGCTATTCTCAGCGGTCTATCACTCACACCCGCCTTTACTTGAGAGATTAGTTGCTCTCGGTTATACCAAGTCGGAGGCAGCGCCAACGCTCCCTTGAAAATTACGACCTTGAAGGTTAATTTAGAGGTTGGTAGGGACCATGACTAAGCTAACCACGACCCAAGCAAAAGCCTTAGAATATATCCGCAACTCGAGCGCCAAGACCGGGGTTGCTCCCACTTTGCGCGAGATTTGTGCGCATATGGGCTATAAAGCTATTGGGTCAGCGCAAGATTTAGTCACGGCCTTGCGCCGCAAGGGGTTTTTGACCGAGAATTCAAGGCAATCGGCGCGCGCCCTTATTTTGACACCTATGGCGCGGCAGCAGCCCGGTGGCGATGAGGTGGTCCAGCTAGACGATGATTCACTAAGCGTTCCGCTTTTAGGAAAAGTCCCGGCTGGTAATCCAGCATTAGCGATAGAGGAGCGCATTGGTAATCTTCGCGTGTCTTTATCGTTAGTTGCTGCGTCCTCTACCCAGTCGCTGAAGTCGAAAAACTTATTCGCACTGCAAGCGACCGGTGACAGCATGATGGGCGCCGGTATTCTCGACGGCGACTTCTTGGTGGTGCGGCTAAATAATGATCCCAAGAAGGGTAGCATTGTTGTCGCGCGATTAGACGGAGACGTTACGGTTAAAAGACTAATGTTTGAGGCGGAAGCGGGTTGGTATCTTCAGCCCGAGAATCCACGCTTTAATAATATCTACGCCTCTGATGAGCCCTTTGAGTTGATCGGTGAAGTGGTAGCTCTCCAGCGCTCATTAGTTTAATTCAGATCTACCACGCTAGCCTGAGGGTCCATCTGTATCTAGGGTGCTCACGAATGACTGCGACTCTTGAATGGAGCTTTGCAGTGCGGAGCTTAGTGTTTTTATTTCAGACTCGACTGAGCGCAGCTTTGCTTTAATTCCGTCATCAACTCATCTTCCCTAACCGGCTATCGCTAAACGCCGAGTTTACACCTCAGCGTAGTTTGCTTTGGGGATAAGGGTGTCAAACAGTATTACTAGCCAGCGTACCCAACAACCGCCGCAATTTTAGCGACAGCTTTATTCCAGCCGTACACCATAGTGTCCGATCCTCGGCCGATCCAGCCTGGCGTAGCAAGACCCAACACAAGGTGGGCAGTGCTTATGCCGCGATGTATGGATATCACTTTTCCCGTGGCCGACACTGTGATCAATAATGAGTCAGCGTGTTGGTAACCGACGCCATCATGTATCAAAGGCACACCAAAATATTTGCTAATTTTGCTGTCCATGATCTCGAGTCGGCCGCCACGACTAGCCACGGATTCTTTGACTCTGGTGCAGTCGCACTCAGTATCCGCAGATCGTGGGAAGTAATACGAAATGAATTTGTTAGATGTGTTCGAAGAACTTTGCTCATGTTCAGATCGTACTCGTTCGGGCAACAGTTTCCCCACTTGCACGTCACCATACATCTGTAATCTCTCTGGCAAAATTCTAGGCGCAATGCCAAGACTCAGAACAATCGGTGTTAAGACCCAGAAAAATGGTTGCCAACGTGCTTTCAAGTGACCTCCAGCGTTCCTATGTGACCGTTATCAAGGCGACCTTTGATCAGGTGAGAGTAAATAATTTCCCATCAGACACCAGAATGATTGAGCAATCAGTGATTCGTAGCGACGGTGTCTCTGGCTAATCTTTCCAGCCGGGGATCCAATTTAGATCGTTAATCAGTTCATCTCGCGACAGCCAGAAGCGCACAGCTCGGTCACAGACGGCCATCATCTCCAGCCGCTGAGGCAGATTTTCGGCCTTTTTCGCAGGTTTATTGCCGCTGATGCGGTAGTGGCGCCAGCCTTGGACTGGCGTCTCCGCGGTCCAGGCGGCGTTAATTTCAAATGATTTGGATGGCAAGCGCCGCAGTTTCGCCAAGTGTTTAGCCCAACCTATGAGTCTTTAAACGGAACAAATAGGCTACCCATGCCGCCGTCAAATTCGCCTTTTTCCCCTGGCATTAGGTATGCACATCTGACGCCGACAAGGGATGAAGTCCATGGTTGTTTAGCTAATGTGTTGGCAATTTTCCGGCAGCGGACTTTCATATCAACCAGGGAAATTTCACCTGGTGAATGCATGCGCACGAATACGCCGGCACCGTCCGTGACTAGCATTGTTGCGGCGTAAGCGACGTCCTCATTTGGCAGTAATTTGTGGATTAATTCGCCAAAGCTTTTTTTGGTGAACAAGGCGTCGCGGTCTTTTGCGACGTCATCTGCTATTGCAGCTTTGAGATTTGTGCCACTCTCTAATAACTTAGATGCGATATCGAATTTCACATATGCGGACTCTTTATGGCCTTTGCTTATGTCTTTAACTGCATCTTCGATCCAAGCACTAGGATCTTTGCCAGCGTGAGTCCACTGTTGTGACTGAAACGATCCGAGGTACCACTTATCTTCTACCGGCACGATCGTGGTAAAAATCCGTCCGATTTCTTTTTGACCCATGACCTGTAGCCATAGGCCAAATTCAAGTGAATATCCGTAATGCGGATAAACGGTGACTTTGTCGTCTACACACTCAAGGCCTTTGGCCGATCCATCGACCGTGTTTAGTGCCCAGAGACGATAAATAGAGACATCCAAGGGTCCGCCAAAGGTGGCGTCAATTTTGGCCAGTGCTTCTTTGAGTGCAAAAAGTCCGGTATTGAGCCGAGGATGGAACATTGGCTGCAGAAGCAGCGCATCTTTGGTTCGTATCGCGCGGATTAAATCAGCGATGAACTGATCGATACGTGGATCCAGTCCAATTTGCCCTCGCGGATCAGTTTTTATAGTCCGGCAGGCTGGTGTGCCTTCACTACCCTGAAATATCTTAGAGCGGACCTGCTCAGTCGGGGGTGATTCCGAAGCCGCCTTTGCTGGATTGGCGGCCTTTACTGGCAGTGCACGCATGCTAAAAGCAACAATCGAAACGAGATACAGCGCTTTAAGTGGCTTATTTCTTCGCCACGCAGCTACCGCATCCTTTTTTGTCAAAGCTTTCAAGTTCCCACGATCCAAATTCTGCATTGATCACCTCAATGGCGTCCGTGAGAAAATCATACTCACAGGTAAAGAGTTCCTTCATCACCTTCTTTTCCAGACAATATGCATTATAGCTGAAAGTGGCGGACTCTGGGTCGTAGATTTCGCTGATCCCGGCTTGTCTGTCGCGGAAGACCAATACGTTGCTGTCGTAGTTCAATTCTGTGAGTTTATTCATGTGCGATCTCGTCTTAAAAAGTGCGTTTGAGTAACCAGTGCGCAAATAGCTCTAGGTCACTATTCTTGGGCACGATCCCGGATAGCTCTGCTAATGCCAATTTAGATTGATTTTCGGCGGCAGCGCGTGCGGCATTGGGCGTCATCATAGCAAGGTATGTCAGCTTGCCGGCATCTTTATCTTTGCCAACGCTTTTGCCGGTTGCGGTGGATTCATCCAGGAGATCGTCCATGATTTGAAAGGCGAGACCTAGCCCTGCGCCAAATGACCGGAAACGCTGAACCACGGCCGATGACGCCCCAGCAGCGATGGCACCAAGAGCCGCGCTGCAGCCGAGTAGTCGGCCCGTCTTGCGCTCATGAATCTGGTCTAAATGCTGGCGTTCAGCACCGGTTCTAGCAGTCCAGTACAGGTCTAAGCTTTGGCCGAGGACCATACCTTGGCTACCAGAGGCTGCCGCCAATTCTCGGACCATGTCAACCTTAGCCTGCGCATCTATGGATGAGTCCGCTCCGGAACCAGCAACAAGTCCAAAGGCGTCCGTAAGTAAAGCATCGCCAGCCAGCAGCGCTTGCGCTTCACCGTATACTTTATGCGCAGTCGGCTTCCCGCGTCTCAGATCGTCGTTGTCCATGCTTGGCAAATCATCATGCACTAAGCTGTAAGTATGAATGAATTCGACGGCTAAAGCGGCTGTCATCGCTTGGGGCAACTTACCGCCCAAGGCTTCATTCGTAAGTAGGCAGAGAAGTGGACGCACCCTTTTGCCGCCTGCCAGCAGTGCGTAACGCGTGGCCTGCGTTACTAGATCCTCACCTCGGTAGCACTCTTGAACATGGCTTGCTAGAGCATCGCTAAATATCTCGCGCCAGTTTGAAAGGCGAGTTTCAAAATTCGTCATGTTTAAACCTCTCAAAATCTCCATCGTTCCGTGGTAGTTCCCCAGTGACTAAGCGCTGGAGAACCTCGGGATAAAGTTTACATTCAGCGGCAAATACTCGATCTGCCAGCGTGTGAGTGTCATCGGTAGGTAAAACTGGAACTGTTACTTGTGCAAGGATTGCACCTTCGTCGTAGCGTTCATTGACATAATGAACAGTCGCGCCACTAAACGCAGCGCCGGCAGCCAGAACAGCCGCATGCACTCGATCACCATACATGCCCTTACCACCGAATTCCGGAAGAAGCGCCGGATGAATATTAACGATGCGACCTGCATATTCAGGGAGTACAGGAAAAGGCTTCAAAAAGCCCGCCAACACAATCCACTCGATCGCTTGTAATTGCAGCCAAGCTTTGACGGCGGCTGCCGTGGAGGGTGCTTTAGCGCTAAAATCTCCGATAAACAGAGCGATTTCCCTAGTGCTGGCGATCTCGACGGCGCGGCAGTCTGGCCTTGATGCGATGACGCCGGCCACTTTGAAGTTTCGGTCTGTTGTATGTGTCTCGAGAAAATTAATTAAACTGCGGCCGCTGCCGGATACAGCAACAGCTATGCGAGCGGGAGCACTTGGGCTGACTCTCTTACTCATACGGGTAACCTTATAAACTTAACTTGCGTGCGTTCCTTGAGGCCGTTCCAGAAGGATTCTGCAGTTAGAGCCTTGCCGCCAGCGGGTTTCAGCTTGGCGATCAGGAGATCCCCTTCGGCCGTGGTTACGCGCAGTAGCCTTTGCTTTTTGTCGTAGGAAACAGTCCCTGGAGGCTGCTGCGAATCCTGTTCTGAATCCGATTTAATCTCTAGGAGATTCAATCGCTTATCACCAAGGTGTGTGTAGCTGCCGGGCCATGGTTCATAGGCGCGAAAGCGCCGGTAAATCACCGTCGATGGCTGCTCCCAATCGACTTCGCCATCGGTTTTTTCGATCTTTCGGCAGTGCGTCACCGCGGATTCGTCCTGCAGGTCGCCGACGAAGTGTGGATCTCTCAATTTATCGATCGCTGTAAGCAGAAGAGGGCCGCTGGCACCGAAGTAGCGATCGGTCAGTTGGCCGGTTGTCTCGTCCGGGTGGATGGGCAGCCGCTCTTGTACGATCAGCGCGCCTGCATCCAGCTTTTGCACGGTAAAGAGCACAGAGACACCACTAGCCTCGTCGCCAGCTAGCAGCGAGGCAGGCACCGGCGTGGCCCCACGGTACTTAGGGAGCAGTGAGGGATGAATATTTATAGTCGCCCGCTTAGGAATTTGTAGGAAGTCGGGCGGCAATATTTGCCCAAAGGCAGCAGTGATCGCGATGTCTGGGCGAAGTGCCGAAAATGCCTGGAGAAACTCTGGGTCGCTTGATTTTGTTGGTTGCAGAGTGGGTATGCCATGCGCTTTGGCGAAGGCGGCAACTGGCGGATCGCTCAGCGTGCCGCTGCGGCCAACGGGGCGTGCCGGCTGGCTGACTACTCCTACCACTTCGTCACCGCGATCGGCAGCAGCGGCCAACAGGGCTTTGAGGGGAGCTATAACTGGCTCCGGAGAACCTAGAAAGATCAGACGCATAGTGGACCCTGGCAAAAGGAGACGGATACCCGTCCGATTTATAGTCAACTTGTGCGGTCTAGTCCATTCAATGCCTGGGCAGCGATTGCCCAGGCAGTGCTTGGGTCGCAAAAGTGCCGGACTACTGCTAAAATAAAGACTCCAGCCCTATATTCAAATCCCACTTTTCGAAAGATCTCAGGTGCCAACCACAACCCTGGCACAACTTAGGCAATTGCAGCAATCTCTCTATGATAAGGCCTTCAAAGAGGCTCGTGCCATAGTGGGGGGTAGCTCTCGCCGAATTATGGCATATTCCGCTAAGTTTGAACGGAGTCTGCCCAGTCGGTTTGTATTCACCACCCAAGCGGACCTTCTCGATGCGTTACGTCAGCATCAGTTCATTCTCTATGGCGACTTTCACACCTTAAGACAGTCGCAGCGCGGCTTACTGCGTCTATTGCGTAGTTATGTGGATCGTCAGCGGACTGATAAGGTCGTGATTGCTCTGGAAATGTTTAAGCACGTTGATCAGGACTTCATCGACGGCTACTTGGCAGGCAAATTATCTGAAGAGGCCTTCCTCGATAGCATTAATTACGCAGTTGAGTGGGGATTTCCTTGGCAGAATTTTAAAATGATCCTCGACTTTGCCAAAGCTAAGAAGCTACCCGTGATAGGCATTAATACTGACAACGCCGGTCGGGATATGTTGTTCGTGCGGGATCGTTACGCAGCCAAGTGTCTCATTGATGCCGCAGAAACTTACCCAGGGTTCAAGATCATCTGCCTCATCGGAGAGTATCACTTAGCTGACGACCACCTTCCTAAAGCCTTAGCTGTCGAGCACCGTAGACGCGGCAGCAAGGGCAAAGTTATGCGCGTGCTGAACAATATCGATTCCTACTATTTTAGTAGGAAACGTCCAAGCACTCATGCATCAACCGAATATCTGAGACTACGTAAAGATTTTTTTTGCATCATGAACACCCCGCCATGGATGAAGTGGCAATCATTCGCTCTTTGGGAAGAAATGCGCCACATGGGCGCTTGGCATACAAGCAATCACGAGGCTGATTTTGATCAAGACTTCGATATTCATCAAGAAGAAACCTACGATATTGACTTCCAGTTCCTAAGTTTTGTGAAAGAACTGGCGGGATTCATACAAATTGATATCGATGCCAGCGACATGGAAAGCTTTCATGTGCATTTTTCAGCCCGAGGTGATTTTTTTCAGTACTTGACTCAGGAAGGCACTGCCTCCTCGGTAGAGGCCAAGAGGATTATCGGCCGCGCAAGTGTAGACGGAGTGTACTACCTAGCCCGAACCAATACGGTATTACTAACGGATATCTCGATCAATAACTTGGCCGAAGCGGCGGGCCAGTATCTTCACGCTTTGTTGAGTAGTTTTGAAGACAGCAGTGAAAATAAAACAGAAGACTTTTATCGCCGAGTACTCAAAGCTGCGGTTGGTATGATTGCGTCGAAGATTTTAAATCCGCGCCGCAAGTGTATGGAGCTTCATCACTTCCGCCAAGTGGTCCGCAGACAGCGCGGCATTCGTCGCACATCTGCTGGTGATCAAAGATCGCGGATGAACCATGCAGTGCTCAGATTTGATCGTTGGATGGAGTTAGCTCTTGCTAAAGAAGGGGGCAGAATAGAAGCGCTTCCGCGTGCTTTGCTACAGCTTGACGCTGATACAGACTACCATTTGAGTCGAGTCATCGGGCAGATGCTTGGTTTTAACCTTTATAAAAAGGTGATTGCGGATAAGGTGTCGACGGTAAAAATTAGACGCTTATTCAAAAAGCGAATACCTAGCTTAGACGCGGTCTGGCGTGAAGTCTCATGGCTCTATGATTTGATGCTGCGTTAGCATTATTAATCAGTGCGTCAAGAATAGATTCATGGGCTGGATACGATATAGAGTGCTGGAGTTGAGAAGATCAGGTTGCCGTCTTGATCAAGTAGACAAGCACTATAATGATAGGCCGTGTTCGGCGCAGCCATAGTATCTGTGAATTCGATTTTGTCCGCTGATAATGGGTGTGCGGTGTACATTGGTGTGTCGAGCGGTGAGTCACATGTAGCACTGGGCAGCCCGGCTGCTGCGGCCCTTCTGCGCACTAAAATGTAACCATCAGCAGACCACTGTGCCGGGGGGGTTATTGTGATATCGATGCTGTTCGCTGCACTGACAGACGTCACTGCCTCCAGCATTGGCTTGGGTTGAGCGATACAATATATTGCGTGTTGCTGATCACATGTTTCTACTCCGCCACCATTCAACCAACCTTGGCCACTCAGGGTTGAGGCATCACCGGTGTGGCCGAATATGCTGCTGCTAGCAGAACTCCAGTCTGCGCAAGCGCGGTCGGCAATATAAGCTCCGGTCTGATCAGTACCCGTCCAAACAGGTGATTGAGTTGCGTTACCAGTTGTATCGAGCACAGCTCCGCTGGCTGGACTGAGCCCTGTACTCCACATTTCTGTGAGGGAGGGAAACAGCGTATGGTACGAATTAACGCTACTGTAATCTGAGCCCACTATCGGCCCCAGAACTCTGATGCGAACACTTGCATCTAGATGACTATCTGAAAGCACGGCCTGCCATGACTCTTCCCGACGAAGCATAGCCCGAGGACTTCCTGAGGCATACGGCGCGCATAACCGATCAGCCGCTGTGGCTGAGCCGCCCATATCACCCTTAACCGTTGGCGAAGTGATAAACATAATTTGTGGTTTAGTAATCGCTGTTGGTTTATCTTCACTCGCCGTGACTTGTGCTTTTTCGTCATAAAAACACGCGCGATAGGTGTAGCTCTGGGCGGCGATACCTGTCTCATCAGTAAAAGCGATTGGCGTATTGAACGGACCACTTACATCTTTCACGATCGTGCCGGAGCTGCATTCTGGTGCAGTCTCGCCTAGTAGGCGACGGACTTGCATGCGTGTCCAATCTGTTCGCGCTCCAAATGCTAAACTAACTTGATTGCTTGCGACTATAAATCCAGTCAGTGCCAGTAACTTGGGACCGGCCACTTTGGGTTCTGTCTGCTCTGGATTGGGTGTAGGTGTGGGCGAAATAGGAACCACTGCTGGGCTGCCACCAGTTGCAGGTGTAGTAGGTGCCGCGGCAGGCTGTGGCTCGGACATAGGCCGTGCATCAGCAGTTGCTTGGGTCGGTGTACCACCCACAGTCCGCACATCCATGCCAGCACGGCTAAAAGGATTGCCCGGCCCACATGCTGCTAGGGGTAGCAGAGTGAAAGTGGCGGGCAAGAGCAGGGTCGACAGACGAGTCATTTAGCGATCCTCTATGGGGCATTACCAATTCGCTCATCGGCGACTTAGCAGGGCGACTTGAGGGCACCGTTAAGATATTGAATTTATTGATAAAAAATTGCTGGGAGATGGCTTCAAAACCAGCGTCAGCAGGTGCCAGCAGTGTTTACTTTTGATACTCAACTGAAACCGATAGCACTGTGCCTTGCAACTGCAAGTATTACCTAGCAAGATGCCTACTAGGGGTTTAGCAGGCATAAACTTAAGCTGCGATGCTACCTATCGTTTGGGTCCCAATTTAATCTCACGTCCGAGTGGTCCATGCGTTCTTTAAGCGTGCTAGTAGTTGATGATGAAAAAGTGCAGCGTGATACGCTCGCTTCCATCCTCGCTGAAGACGGGTATCAAGTTACAGTGGCGCAGGATGTCCAGTCAGCAACTGCAGCTCTTACCGAGTCCAATTATGATGTAGTGCTGACGGATTTCCGGATGCCAGGAGGATCTGGGCTCGACATCGCGCGCAAAGCTAATGAAGTCTGTCCAGAGGCTGCGATTCTCATTATGACTGCGTATGCCGATGTCCAAGGCGTCATTGATGCGATGAGGCTCGGTGTTGTCGATTACTTATTAAAACCGCTTAATGTGGAATCGTTGCTGCGGCGTCTGGAAATTATTCGAGACCGTAGGGCTTTGCAGCTCGAAGTTAATTTCCTTCGCGCTGAGATGAATCGCCAGAGTGATGCCGGTACTCTACTGGGCGAATCGTCCGCGATGACTGATATCTCGAAAATTATTGAGCAGGTCGCCGCGACGCGTGGAACCGTTCTGATTACAGGCGAGAGTGGTACAGGAAAAGAGGTCGTAGCTCGTTCTGTTCACCGTTTGAGTGCGCAGTCTGGTAACAAATTTGTCGGCATTAACTGTGGTGCTTTGCCAGAAAATTTATTGGAGAGCGAACTATTCGGCCATAAACGCGGTGCCTTCACCGGTGCTCTTGCAGATAAGCAGGGCCTATTTGCAGTTGCAAACGAGGGTACACTTTTTCTTGACGAAATCGGCGACATGCCAAGAAGCTTACAGGTCAAATTGCTGCGAGCTCTCCAGGAGCGTGAGATCACGCCAATCGGCGACACGAAACCTATCAAAGTTAATTTGCGGGTTATCGCGGCGACTAACCGAGACTTGACAGCGGAAGTGGCGACCGGGAATTTCCGGCAGGATCTTTTTTATCGATTGAACGTTGTAGAGATCAAGATGCCGCCCCTGCGCGATAGGCGCGACGATATTCCGATGCTGGCTCGTCATTTTGTCGAGAAGTATACTAAAGAACTCGGGCGTCCTATGCGACCCCTTTCCAGCGATGCGATCCGGCAGCTCGTCTCATATCCTTGGCCAGGTAATGTGCGTGAGCTAGAGAATATTATCGAGCGTGCCATTATTTTAAGTAAAAATCCTGAACGTATCGATGTTGATGATTTCCCAGCAACTCTAAGCGAGTCAGCGCTGCCGAATGCCGTGCCACAAAAGTTGGATGAGGCGATGAAAGTCTTCGCCAGAGAGCACATATTGCAAGTGCTCTCCTCGGTCTCGGGCGATAAAAAAGATGCGGCAAAATTACTCGGCATGAGCTTGTCTAGTTTGTACCGTAAGCTGGAGGAGCTCGATATTTCATTTAAAAGAACGGATGAACCGAAGTGAAATGGCCACGCCCATTGCGTCGCATAGGCTGGCGTATCTTTACCTTCTTTGCTTTGCTGCTTGTATCGGTATCGCTATTATTTAGCATCACTGGTTTAAAGTTTGCGGATGAGACTATCAGGTCAAATGCTGAAAATGAACTTCGCATTATGTCCATCAACTTGTCGCGGCAGGTGCAGAGGCAGCTCAATCACATAGAAGAGACGCTAAACTCTCTCGAACATCATGGATTCTTAGTTGAGGAATTGCGTAAAGCGGAGCCTAATCGCACTGAAATTGAGGAATTTTTACAAAATAGGCTGACATCCCTCGCACTATTCGAGGAGCTAGCAATCTATAATCGTAACGGTGTCTGCGTTGGTGCAACTGATCCCAGTTGGTATGACATTCCCGGTAAGCAGCAGGCATTTTTCATTACTGGTCTACGGCAGTTCAATTTTTCTGACATCTATACCTCCGATGAAGGCAAAATCCAGTTAGTTTCGACTCCGATTAATAATGGCACGATGACCAGAGGAGTACTTGTCGGGCAGGTAAATATGTCCTGGATTTATGATGTTATGGACCAACAACTGGGAGTCTTGCCCAATACGGATGCCTTCTTAATCGATTCGGCGCTTCGCTTCATCACTCCTGGCAAGACAGGGATCGATCGCCTGCTCGAAAGTCATTTGATCGCAACACCTCTGATTAAGCACTTAAATCAGGAGTTTTGGGTTGGGCAGTATCCGAATTTTAATGGCAGTCAGGTGCTTGGCACCGTGTCTAAGATTCCTAATAGGCGCTGGTATGTGGTGGTGGAGCGAGATTTGGTAGAGGTGGTGAAGCCGATCAAGTCTGCGGCCAAAGTTATTGTCGCTGTCTCTTTACTTCTAATCGGTGTCTTAATTCTTTTAACCTACCTCCTAACGCGCTCTATCACTCGACCCCTCATGACTTTGGTTGAGGGTGCACAGAGAGTCGCAACGGGTGACTTCAAGCAACCCTTTACAATCCCGCAGGGGATTGATGAAGTCGCATTTTTAGCGTCTGAATTTGATAAAATGCGGGGGAAAGTAGCGGCGTTCCAAGAGCGAATGATCGAGCGTCTCGAAGAGAGCGAACGCAAACGACTTGAGAGTGAACGTTTGGCCGCTATCGGTACTTTGGCTTCAAGTTTAGCGCACGAAATTCGTAATCCCCTGAATGCAATGTCGCTCCTCCTTGCTCGTCTTGAGTTGTCGAAAAGTAGCGAAGAGGTGCGAACGCATGTGACGCGTGATTTGCGTGGAGAAATTGGCCGACTTGATCGCTTAGTTTCCGATATTTTGGATTACGCTCGACCATTGAACTTGCAGTGTCAGGACACAGATTTGGGTGGGCTGGTACAAAATACATTGGAGCTTTATCGCGGTGTCTTCGACGGCAAGCAAATACGCTGTGAGTTAAAATTGCCAGTAGCTTCGGTTCGACTGCGACTCGATGTTGACAGGGTAAAACAAGCCTTAGTTAACCTAATTCAAAATGCCGTTGATGCCATGTCTCAAAATGGGACATTTATAGTTACAATTGAAAGTAAGGATTCGTGGGCGCAAGCAATCCTGCGGGATGATGGTGTTGGTCTACCGTCGCAGCCTACGGGCCGACTTTTTGATTTGTTTTTTACTACTAAAGAGAAAGGTACCGGTCTTGGGCTCAGTACCGTGAAGAAGATCATGGATGCACACCGAGGCGAGGTAACGATAGGGGCGCGTAGTGATGGGCGAGCCGGGATAAAGCCGCAGGGCTCGGAGGTGGTGTTGAGCTTCCCTCTTTATTCTTAAATTTGGGAATCTGGGGCTAAATTTTCCCAATCTTGGGATATCCTGAGCGAGTTGGTAAAAACAAAACCCAGTAAAAACAGATTGTTGTATGATTTCTGGGTTTGGTTTGGGTTGGCCGTAATCCTGCATAGGAGATAGTGTTGTGGCCGGTATTGAATCGGCAACGATCAATCACCCTAAGGAGAATTACTATGCAATTCCGTAACATCCTCGTTGGCGTTTCCCTTGCCGCTCTCACCAGCTCCGTTGCTATGGCAAAAGCCGCGAAAAAAGAGCCAAACTGCGACGTCGCTGGCAAAAAAGTCCATGTAAAAGACGAAGCTGCTTGTACGAAAAAGCACGGCACCTGGGTTACCCCAGCAGCTGAGCCAGCAGCTGCTGCTCCTGCCGCTGCTGCAGAAGCTCCAGCTGCTGCGGGCGAAGCCCATCCAGCCGAAGGCCATCCAGCAGACCACAAGTAATCTGCAGCATCCCTTTGGGATGACATAGCCACTGAGCTCAATGCTCAGTGGCTTTTGTTTTGAGTTCATGGCGAGATTAAACAGTGCCTGAAGTAGCAGCGCCAGGACCTAATAATGCCCTTATGGCATCAAGCCTGCGGGGAGTGATACGACGTTTTTTGCAAGTAGTTCAGTTGGCTGAAAGTCTGAGTTGTTTGGGGGGAGTTTTATCTCGTAGGCCAGACCTAGTTTGGACATTAATCGTATGACTAAGAATGTTAGGTCGAATTCCCACCATTTAATACCAGCCTGCGCTACATCGGGATAGGCGTGGTGATTGTTATGCCAGCCCTCGCCAAAGGCAAGGAGAGCCACCCACCAGTTATTTGTAGAGAGGTCTTTAGTTTCAAAATTACGATAGCCGTATTGATGCGTGGCACTATTGACGAACCAGGTCACGTGATAGACAAAAGCACAACGTATAAAAATTCCCCAAATTACATAGTTCCAACCGCCAATTGCCAACAAAATTAAACCTAAAGACACTTGCACAAGGATTTGAGGCAGATCGCCGCTTAACCAGTTTAAATAAGGATCCGCGACGATATCGCGGGCAAATTTACGCTGGTGCACGATGTCCCTTAAATCTGGATTAGGAACACACATCCAGGCTAGGTGCGACCACCAAAAACCTTGCCTGGCGTTATGTGGATCTCTCGCGTCGTCGACAAAGGAGTGATGCATCCTATGCGTGGCGACCCATTCGATCGGGCCACGCTGTAATGCCAGGACTCCCATCGTCCCGAGCGTGCGCTCCACCCAGCGAGGAGCCTTGAAGGACCTATGTGTCAGGAGACGATGGTAACCAAGGGTGATTCCGAGCATGCCCGTGATGAAGTACAGCGCAACCGCAGTCAAGAGGGCGCCCCAAGAGAAGAAGTAGAAAGGTCCGATGATTGCGACCACGTGCAGTACTACAAACCAAGCAACGATAAACCAATCCAGGCGTGGCTTAGGTGCAAGTTCTTCTCGTGCCACTTTTAAATTAGTCATCAGCTGCTCCAGTTATCGGAAATGCGCCTTTAACAGCAAGCGTAGACCCCTTATCGGCTCGTTGCTGTAATCTCCCAGTCAGCCTTATGTAAAAATAGTGTAAATCTGCTTGATTAAGGCACTGGTATGCTGGGTGTCCCATTGGCCCAGCGTTGGTTTGTGGCAAAAAATTGAGCTTTTACATACCTGTTACATTGTTTTTACACGCCCAGAGCTAAGGGATGCCGATGATAGATGTATAGTGACGCAACGCCACGCCACGCAAGGCTTGTGAAACAGACTAAACAAAGGGAGATCCCTATGGTTATCGTTTACTTCTTTATCGCTCATTACTTTTTGTCGATTTTCTGCCAGACCTTCTTTCTGCATAGGTATGGCGCCCATCATATGTTCAAGATGAACAAGTTTTGGGAGCGCTTTTTCCACCTCCTTACCTATGTCGCGCAAGGGTCATCCTATTTAAACCCTCGCGCTTACGCTTTGCTACATCGTCAACATCATGCATATAGCGACACCCCTCGGGATCCCCATACTCCGACGTTGTACGGTAACGTCTTCACCATGATGTGGGCGACTAAGAAGCGCTATGAGGCCATTTGCGAACGCACGGCGGAAGTTGATAGCTCGATGACTAAAGAGCATTTTCCGGAATGGCCACTTCTCGACAAAATCGGCTTAAACCGTATGTCCAATATTGCCTGGGTCGTGTTCTATGTCGTTTTTTACGCGGTTTTTGCTACTGCACCGTGGCAATGGCTCTTTCTGCCAGTACAAATTTTGATGGGCCCGGTGCATGGCGCGATAGTCAACTGGTGTGGCCACAAGTACGGCTACCGTAACTTTAAAGTAAGTGATGAATCCCGGAACACTCTGATTTTTGACTTCGTCACATTCGGAGAGTTGTTTCAAAACAATCACCACCGCTTTGGCACAGATCCTAACTTTGCCCAGCGGTGGTTTGAAATTGATCCGACCTACGTCATTATCCGTTGTTTGTCGGCTCTGCGCATCGTGGAGTTACCCTCCAAGAGACTGACCGCCACAGCCGAAATAGGTATTCCCGTAGGCTTTGCTGAGGCCAAAAAGGCCTGACTTTATTGCTCCTAATGCAGCAAGCCCTCGGTAACGAGGGCTTTTTTGTTACCTCAGTTCGAAGGTTGCGGATAGGTCTTGAACTGGCTTACCTTTACCTTCCTTGATAGGTTGCAAGGGGGGGCGAGATCTATGGATGACAGTCAGACAAGTTTAGGCCGACGGGGGTTTATCCAATCAGCTGGTTTACTCTTAGCAGGCAGTGTCGCTGATCTGGCGTGGTCGAAAGCACAGGCTGCCGCCAAGATCGCACTTCCCTTTGCCAATGGTGAGCGTCCATTGGTTGCATATCCGCAGAAGCGGCCACTGATGAGATTGACGACCCGTCCGCCCCAGCTGGAGACACCGTTCGCCGTGTTTCGCGAAGGTCTATTAACTCCGAATGATGCATTTTTTGTGCGTTATCACTTGGCAAATATTCCACTGTCAATTGATCTGACCAGCTATCGCCTCACCGTCAAAGGTTTAGTGTCAAAGCCACTAAGCCTATCGATGGAAGAGCTGCGGACTGGCTTCCCTACGGTCGAATTGGTTGCTGTCAATCAGTGCTCGGGTAATAGTCGGGGGTTTGTCGTCCCGCGTGTCGGTGGTGGACAAAGCGGTAACGGAGCTATGGGTAATGCCCGCTGGCGAGGCGTATCGCTCAAGGCTGTTTTGGCCAAAGCAGGTGTTTTACCTGGGGCTAAGCAAATCACCTTCAAGGGCCTGGATGCGCCACTGTTACCTTCAACCCCAGAATTCGTCAAAGCACTTACTGTCGACCAGGCCTTTGATGGAGAGGTGATGCTAGCATTTGCCATGAACAGTACCGATTTGCCTATGCTAAACGGCTATCCATTGAGATTGGTCGTGCCAGGATATTACGGGACTTACTGGGTGAAGCATCTTAGTGAGATTAACGTGATCGATCATGAATTTGACGGCTTTTTCATGAGCAAAGGCTACCGTATTCCCGATAATGACTGTGGCTGTGTAGAGCCAGGTACTGCTGCTAAAACTACCAAGCCTATCGGTAAGATGGTAATCCGCTCATTTATGACCAGCCTAGATGATGGAGCGGCGATTCGCGTCGGCGAGGCCACTCTGGTGCAAGGCATAGCTTTTGACAGTGGAGCTGGTATTCGTGAGGTGCAGTTCTCGCAAGATGGCGGTAGTTCGTGGGTGCAGGCAAACCTGGGCGAGGATCTGGGTAATTATTCTTTTAGGCCTTGGAATATAAAGCTGCGATTCACTAAAGCAGGACCTCACGAATTGAAAGTACGCGCAACGTCACGCAGTGGTGAGATTCAGCCGCTAAATGAAACTTGGAATCCCTCTGGCTACCGCCGTAATGTCGTAGAAAGTGTCAGAGTGGTGGCATTATGAGGCTACAGCTAGCAGTTCCGACGTTAATTTTATCTACCCTTCTGTCCCATGTTGCTTTTGCTCTGACTATTACGCTGCCCGAAGAGACGGCGGAGTATAGGATCGGTCCGGGAGTCGATCTGGCTAGGTCTTATTGTATGGGCTGTCATTCGGCAGACTATGTGTTGACGCAGCCACCGGGAATGCCACGTTCTTTTTGGGAGGCTGAAGTCAATAAAATGAAGAAGGTCTTCGGAGCTCCGCTGCCAGATGATCAAGTCACTCCGCTTGCCGACTATTTGGTACGCACTTACAGTGTTCATTAGGAGCAGAAATTCACTATGCGATCCTTCTTAGTGCTTTGTCTGGGAATCTTGGGGATAGCTACTTCCTTTGCCTTGTTCGACCTCCTGCTGAGGGAATATGGCATCAGTCAGATTCTCCAGATTCGGCCTTACGCCGTGCTTATTGGGGGCGTCATCGTCGCGCTCTGCGGAGCCGCCTCGACCTGGTACTTGGGCAAAGATATTGCTGGTTGGTCTGTAAACGTACAGGCATTGCCAACGTCAGCCCAAGCTAGGATTGACGTAGCTGCTATAGTGGCGAATTTGAGTCCGCGTTTCGGCCTGAGTTCTATGCCGGAGTTAGGGGTATTTCCGGGCACAGATATCAATGCATTCATAGTAGGGCGCAACCAGAAAGTTGTTACTCTAGCTGTCACGGATGGACTTTTGGAACATGCTACCCCCGAGCAAGCCGAGGTGGTTTTAGCCTACTGCCTGGCAAAACTTACTAATAGCTATACGTTAACGCAGTTACTGCTGCAGGGGATGGTTGCTGCATTCACTCTGTTCCCTGCGCGTGTGTTCGCATTGATTTTAGGAACCTCTCTGAGGACAGCAGATGAGGACACTCCAACTGACGGAGTTGAACATTTGGTGATCGCGGGACTTGAATTTGCTTTGATACCACTCACTGCATTGCTAAATCGCTGGTTTAGTCGCTCGGCGCAGGCGCAAACTGATCGGTATGTCGCTTCAATTCTGGGGCGTGAATGCATCGCTTCAACGCTGAGTAGTTGTACCAAGGAGCATGGTAGGCAAACTAATCGAGAGGCATTTATGATGCCGCACAAGTTTGGTTTAGCGAAAGAGCCGTACCTCGGTTGGTTGAGCTACCATTTGACTTATCAGGCACGAGGTCGGCGCCTAGTCTAATTGATATTGGGTACGAAAGCATGGTTCACTTTTATCGACGCTGCCTCCGCTGACGCAACCAAGTTGAAAAATATCGGGAGCGGTAAAGGCCCCACAGCCCACCTAGGAGTAAGCCTCCGACGTGCTGGGTGTTAGCTACGCCGGGTATGATTCCGACTAAACAAAGAACCAACCAACCCACCATGATTAGAGCTGTTCCCTGCCCAAGTTCGTAACGTGAACCGATCTGGTGTCGGCTCATGATCCAAATATAGCCTAGCATGGCATAGACCACCCCTGACATCCCGATGAACAATGGTCCACTTACCAGGTATTCGGCGCAATTTACTGCAGCTGCAATCGTAGCGGTAAATAGGGCAAGATAAAGGGAGCCTTCTTCGGTTTCCATGGCTCCACCGAGCTGATAAATCCACATCATGTTAAAAAGTAGGTGCCACACGCCACCGTGTATGAATATAGGCGTAAATAAGCGCCATAATTGTCCGTGTAAAATTTCGGGAAAATCATGCCCTAAATATTCGGAAAAATAGAGTGAGCGTACGAAGCTGGCAAGACTGGGAATGCCGCTGGCCAAAGTTGCGATTACGGATAACGCAATGATCGTTATAGTGGCTGGATTTTTCCTGTATTGCTTGCGCGCGAAAATCTCATTACGCACATCAATGTAACGACCTCGCTCTAGGCCTCGTGGGGCGCGTGTAGCTCCGTGCAGTTTGCTGTTTTTTGAGTTTGGACTGATTGATGATGTGTCTTTAGTATCAAATGCTGGCGCATCTGGTGCCGCTTTAAATGCTCGGTAGTGCTCGTCTGCTAAAGGCATCTGATCTTCATTGATGACCCAAAGGCTATAGTGGTCCTCTCCATCTTCCCGCGACTCAGCATCGACACCTTGCGCTACGAGAAACTTGATGAACCTATCTGCTCGCCTTTTACCAAAGATGTCGCCAACCTGTCTCATCGGGCTAACTCCTGTCGTAGACTCTCGATTAATGCAGCGTCGGATTTTGGATCAAAGTCTCGAGCCTGATCCCAGTCATAAAACCAAAACGGTCGCGTAGCCAACTCCGCAGGCTCGTTAAAGTGGCGCGGCACAACGTGCGCGTGCAGTGCTGGCTCTAAATTGCCTAACATTTCATAGTTGATGCGCACGGCTCCTGTCACGCGCAGGATCGCGTCGCCTAGTTTTGCCATGTCCCCAAGGAACTGCAGCCTATCAGCTCCCGAGAGGGCGTTCAAATGTGGCACGACCGGATCGGGGAGCAACAGGCAGTAACCTTTGAGTACTTGCTTGTCGCCTAGTACCGCCCATCCCGAGGGTAGACGAGCCACGAAGCTTGGGTGCTTGCCGCAGCGAGCTGCCACGACACGGCGATGGATCAATGTCGGCATAAAAAACTCTCAGTATTGCTGTGGCGCTCTGACAGGCTGAACTTTAAAATGAAAAAGCCACCCAGTCTCTCCTGAGTGGCTTCGTTGCTTTAGCAATCTAGCATTGGCTGACGATTACCAGCGGTTGCCATCAAAGCTACTACGGCTGGAACCGTCACGGTCACCACCGCCGCCGCCCGTGCGCTGGCGCTCTTCTGCTTCGTTTACTTTGATGTTTCGGCCATCAACTGTCGCACCGTTCATCTCTTCAATGGCGCTGCGAGCGGACGTTGCATCAAGGAACGTCACGAAGCCGAAACCACGTGAACGGCCTGTTTCACGATCCAAGATCACCTTGGCTTCGTCGATGTCGCCGAAACTTGAAAACGCCTGACGCAAACCGTCATCGTTGGTGTTCCAGCTCAGTCCGCCCACAAATAACTTCCTGGTCATACTCACTTTTTCCTTGCAAACTGGCACAGTTACCTGTGCTCTGATCTCTCAACAGAGGCTCTGGACCAATTAGGTCTTGAGCTCCTGAGCACTACCACGATCGGTAGGGCTAAGGGGAGGAGGTACCATGGCGGAAGCGTTAAAGCCATCGGAAACACCGCCGGCAAATGTGGCCCGTGTTTTTGCTTAGCTCAATAATCATATTGAATTTGAATAGTTATCAGCCCCGCCGGGGATTGCATTCCGAACTTAATGGTGGGATGATGTTTAGATTAGTTCTATCCGACTAGGTTTAGCTAAGTTGGCTGTAGCAATACTTTCATGGACGAGGGACGCATGAACACAGGTGCAGGAATTCTGGGCGGCTTAGTAGTAGGCGCCGTGATTGGTTACGGGGCGGCGACGCTATCAAAGGGCTCGAATCGTTTTGAGGACATCACGGTCCTTGAGCTCGATGGCTCTAAGTACAAAGAGGCAGATTTTCCCGCTGATGTTCGCTCGAATCTATATGACATCCGGTCTGAGGCTTTCGAACGTCAAAATGCTATCTTAAGTCAGTTCGCTTTACAGTTTGGCCTGGCGAAAGATAAAGATAAAAATGCCAAGCCCGATGCTCTACCGGCCTTCGACGTTCTAGTTGAGGCTCCAGCTCCGACAGACCAAGAGATCCAGGCTGTATTTGAGCAGAACAAGGCTCGTTTGCCTGAGAATGTGGCGATCGACCAGGTTAAGCCAGACATCGAGCGTTATCTTCGGAATCAAAAGTTGACGGAAGCGCTACGCCTCAAGAACCAAGAGTTCTTGGCGAAAAAGCGCGTTGTTCTCTTAAGCCCAGAGCCAACTGCGCCCAAAGTCACTCTGGCCCTGGAAGGTTATCCAGCTCGCGGCCCAGCTGGTTCGCCTAACGTAGTAGTTGAAGTGGCTGACTATCTCTGCCCGAATTGCCAGACAGTGGCACCGGAAGTAGAGGCCACCTACAAAGAACTTACCGATAAAATCCGCTTTGTTCATGTGCCGTACAGCCTGCAGCCAGCTGGTTTGAGCGGAACTCTGGCACGCGGCGCATTCTGCGCGCGTCAGCAAGGCGATGAGAATTTCTGGAAATATCACGAAAAGACATTTGCCGTAGCTAAGGAAAAAGGCTGGAAACTGTCTGATCCAGACGCTAAGGACGCCGTTCTGCAACTCTCGACTGAAGTTGGTTTAGACCAAGCGAAGATGGATGCTTGCTTGGGGTCACCTGAGGCGCAAGCTTTCGTGAAAAACACCACGGATGGCATGCGTAAGTCGGGTGTTACTGGTACACCGACGTTCTTCCTCAATAATCGTCGCCTGTCGCTGGTGAACAAGTCCTTTAAGGACCTCATCAAGTCTAGCGTTCAGCCGACCAGTCACTGAGTAAGAGTCGAGTCTTGAACAAGCAATCCCCAGTCCTGGCGTAGCTAGGACTGGGGATTTGCATAATTGCCTCTATCTAGCTGCAAACCTTAGGGCGAGCCATAGATAGATCCCTAACCAATCCAGTAAGTTGCACCAGCGGTGGCGCAATTTCGCTGGATTTGTGCTATGTCCTTGCCGCCTTGACTGCAGATTTTCGCTCCGATGGATTCTTACCACCAAGCTCGGGACAGCAAAGACTATGACACTACGCCTCAAGGACGTAGAAGTACCAGCCTCACTAGCTGGCGATGATCAAATACGCGATGCGGTAGCCGCTCGGCTGGAGTTGCAGCCGGATGACATACGGTCGCTAGTGATCCGCAAGAAGTCTCTCGATGCCCGGCGTAAAGCTCGGATCGTTTATCATTACCAGGTAGATATTGAGGTCGATGATGAGGCCGGCATCCTTGCAACTGCGGGATCCCTTGCTGAGTCAGTTGAGCCCGAGGCTGAGAGTGATCCGCTCGAGGGTTTATCTCCAGGTCCTTACCGTTTTCGTCATATGCCTATCATCATTGGTAGCGGTCCAGCCGGCACCTTTGCCGCGTTGGCTTTAGCAAGAGCCGGTCAGCCGAGCTTAATTGTGGAGCGTGGCGAGGCTGTCGAACAGCGTCTTCGCACTGTTGGTAAATTACGTCGCGACGGTTCCTTCGATCCTGAAAGCAATTACTGTTTTGGCGAAGGCGGAGCAGGCACTTTCTCCGACGGTAAGCTGACGTGCGGACGTAACCATCCTTTAATCAAATTCCTCTTCCAGCAATGGGTAGAATTCGGTGCTCCAGCCGAAATTCTTTACGATGCCCATCCCCACATTGGTACGGACTTTCTCCTGCGGATTGCAAAAAATCAGCGCCTCGGACTGCAGGCAGCGGGATGTGAGTTTTTATTCAAGCGCCGATTTGTCGATGTGCAAGCCGGTGGCAGCGAAGCGCGTTACCGCGTGACGCTCGATGATGGGACGACCCATAAAACCGATCACCTCATATTGGCTATCGGTCATTCTGCACGCGATACTTACGAGCTTTTGCTTGACCGCGGATTGGCGATCGCACCTAAGCCGTTTGCTATGGGTGCGCGATTTGAACACCCGCAAGAGGTGATCAACAAAATTCAGTTTGGGAGCTGCGCGATCCCTACTGCGGCCGAATATAAATTGGCGGCCCATACTGAGGAGAGGGGCATCTGGACCTTCTGTATGTGCCCAGGTGGCCATTTGATGCCGACGAATGCACAAGAGGGGCATCTGGCTATCAATGGCATGAGTTACCATGCGCGTAATAGCGGCTTTGCTAACGCAGCGGTAGTGGTAAACGTGCTTAGAGAAGACTTCTATCGTGGGCATCCACTTGACGGAGTTCGGTTCCAGCAGGCGATTGAGAAGGCAGCATTTGCGGCGGGTGGTGGTGGTTACCATTCACCGGCGCAGCGCATGGAAGATTTTATGGCAGGTCGCCTGAGTCGAGGTGAGATGAAATCAACCTATCAACCTGGGGTCAATAGCGCTCGCCTAGATAAAGTGCTGCCAGATTTTATTGTCACTGCATTGAAGCGCGCTGTAGTCGATTATAATAAGAAAATGCATGGCTACATTTCCCCGCAAGCCTTGGTCGTCGGGGTCGAGACTAAGACATCTTCGCCTATCGTCATGATGCGCGATAAAGGCTTACAGTCTATTAGTCACCCAGGACTATTTCCGTGCGGTGAATGCGCGGGCTTTGCCGGTGGTATCGTGAGCGCATCGCTGGACGGCGTTCGCGTTGGTCGGGCGGTTCTGGATGATGCCATAAGCAGCGCGCTGGCACAGCGTTTACACTAATTGTCCAGTTGGCCCCAAAGAATGATGCATTGGGGGCTGGCAGTTTCTCCTGACTTTCATGAATCAGGAAAGTGTGAGTGCGATTAGTGATTCTTTTGTCGGGAAATCGCGATCAACGACGGTGATCTCACGCCGTTTATCTAAACGATAATCAGCGAACGTATCGTTAATGATATGCTGGCGCATCTCGGCCATAAGTTCGCCGTAAAAGTGCAAATTATGTTGCGTAATCATGTGCCATCCGAGGCCCTCGGTGGCTTTGGTTAAATGATGTAGATATGCGCGAGTGTAATTTTTACATGTATAGCAGCTGCAATCTTCATCAATAGGTACATCATTAAATTTATACGGGCTGCGTCTAAGGCGCACTATGCCCTTATGGCTGAAGGCCGTTCCTTGCTGTGCCAGGGCAGACGGTAAGATGCAGTCAAACATATCTACACCGCGATGCACGGCTTCAAGCAGGTCAATCGGAGTACCTACCCCCATTAAGTAGCGCGGCAAATGCTCCGGTAGCATCGCCGTCACTAGACCGCAGAAGTGCTCGCGTTCATCTTTAGTTTCGCCCACGGCCAGGCCTCCGACGGCGAATCCGTCGAAGGGCTGCGTCCGAAGAAAATCGGCGCTCTCTTTCCGTAGGCCTTCATCACAGGCACCCTGCACGATGGCGAAGAGTGACTGCGGGCTATCTTCCCTCGCTGCCAGGCTGCGGAGTGCCCACCTGTGTGTGCGCTCCATAGCGCGTGCAGCAATATCGCGGGAGCTTGTCGATGGTACGCATTCATCTAGGACCATCATAATGTCGCTACCGATGGCTCTTTGCGTGGCAATGCTGACTTCGGGGCTAAGTAAAATTGCTTTGCCATCAACATAACTGCGAAAGCCGGCGCCCGCCTCAGTAATGCGTCTCTCTTTAGGTAACGAGAAGATTTGAAAACCACCTGAGTCAGTCAGTACGGGCCCATGCCAGTTCATGAAGCGATGGATTCCACCAAAATGCTGGAACACTTCAGGGCCTGGCCTTAGTAACAAATGGTAGGTGTTAGCGAGTAGAACTTGCGCACCGACGGCCTGTAATTCCTCAACCCGCATGCCTTTGACGGTCGCTTGGGTGCCAACTGGCATGAATACGGGAGTATTTACTTGGCCATGCAAAGTCTGCATCGTGCCCGCGCGGGCCTGCGACGAACTTGCCGAGGCCAACAACTGGAAAGATAACCGGCTCATTTTAACTTGCTCTCGAGCTCTGCCCAGCGGGCGTAAAGTTTGTCCACTAGGTCCTGCGCCTGTTCCAGGTCAGCATAGGCGGCGGCGACTTTGCTGGACTGGGTACTGATTGCAGAATCCTCTGCGGTCGCTTGCTTGGCAGCAAGTTGTTCTTCCGCCGCTGCAATCGCCGATTCCATGCCGTCGTATTCGCGCTGTTCGTTATAGGACAGTCGTTTACCCGAGGCCTTGGGTTTAGCGCGAGACTCATTATCACCGCTGGGGGCGGCTTGTCTTGTCGAGTTTTTGGCTGCGTCACGATCTGACTTAAGTGCCTGTTCCCATTGCTCGTAGTCGGCGAATAACCCGGCTTTACCCGTGCCATCGAGGCCGATCAGCATGTTGGTGACTTGGCCGAGGAAGTAGCGGTCGTGCGAAACTAGCACGATCGCTCCAGGAAAGTCCTGCAGGCTGTCTTCTAGCGCCTCGAGAGTTGGAATATCGAGGTCGTTTGTTGGTTCATCTAAGAGGAGTAAATCGGCCGGTTCGAGCATCAGTTTAGCGACGAGTGCACGAGCTTGTTCGCCACCGGAAAGATCACCGAGAGTAATTTGTAGCTGTTCAGGGCTGAATTGAAAGCGTCGTGCCCAGCTAGCCACATGGACTGACTTGCCCCTGAAGACCACAGAGTCGCTGCCGTCAGCAAGGAAGTTGCTGAGCTTTTCCGATGGATTCAAGCGTTGGCGCTCTTGATCGAAGTAAACGATGCGAAGGCCGTCAGCGGTAACTATGCTGCCGCTGTCTGGCTTGGATTCGTCCGACAGGAGGCGAAGCAGTGTCGTTTTGCCCGTACCGTTGGCACCCATCAAGCCAATGCTCATCCCGGGCATAACGACGAAGTTGATGTCGTCTAGGATGCAGCGCCCGCCTAATGATTTACTGACGTGTTCGAGCTCGATGAGGCGTTTGGTCTTACGACCAGTCGCGCTGAAATCGATGCGAGTATCGCGCTGTACCAGCCGCGAACGCACATCGGACAGATCCTGAAGCAACGAATGGGCTTCATTGATCCGATATTGTGCTTTAGTGGCTCGCGCTTGTGGCCCGCGACGGAGCCACTCGACTTCACGCCGCGCCTTGTTGGCGAGTGTTTCTGATAATCTCTGTTCCCGCGCGAGGTACTCACTGCGTTTAGTCAGGAAGGATCCATAGTTGCCATCGCTGACAAAGACACCCTCGGGATAGATGGGTGCGACTTCGACAATGCGAGACACGGTCCGTTCAAGTAGGTAGCGATCATGACTGACCATTGCCCATGCGAATGGCGCGCTGATCAGCACTTTTTCCAACCAAAGGATACCCTCGAGGTCGAGGTGATTGGTTGGTTCGTCAAGAAACATTAGATCTGGTGCTTGTACCATTGCCACAGCAATGCTGAGGCGCTTTTTCCAGCCACCTGACAGGCTACCTGCGGCCACATCCGGATCAAAGCCGAGCTGGCCGATAAGGCGTTGGGCGCGGGCAATAGCCTCCTCACTATTCAATGCGGCAGATTCGGCCGCTTGATTAATAAGTGCCCCGACCGTTGCCGTGGGCGGAAAGCTTGCAGTCTGCTCGATATAAGCCAGGCGTAAATTGCGTTGGCGCGAAATCTGGCCGTCATCGGCGTCTTCGCGGTCGGCGAGCAGGCGCAGCAGGGTCGATTTACCGGCACCGTTAGGGCCGATAATGCCTATGCGATCGCCGCCATTAACGGCAAGGGCTAGGCCCCTAAATAAGGGACGCCCGTGATAGGCTTTGGCTAAGTTTTGGCAGCTTATTAATATCGACATCGGGCGACACTATGGCACCGCCATCGTTAAATCTCAAGGCGAGGCAACATCTCTTTAGCGCAGGGCATCTGGGCGGCCTTGCGCCGAAGCTTAAAACTTTTTTGGATTAGCTGAGGTTGCGGTAGCAACTGCCTTATTCGACTGGCTTTTCAGTCGTAGGCCCCTGAGCCGGGCGATGGTCTTGCTGCGACTAATCATTGGCATCAGCTCACGACGCGGCTCACGACGCATCTTGTCCTCTTGCATCCGTGCTTCTAACTCGAAGTAGCTATGAAACATGACGATTACTCCGTTGCGGTCTGCCAATGTGACGCCAATTGCTAGCCTCTCCATCATAGTAACTCTAATTTTTATCCCAGTGTTAGACTTGGCCGGCCAGTCATTGTTAGAATCTCAGGCGGTTAAGGGGTGTCCTCTGGTTGGGATGTCAGACGATTTCGATGGGCATTATGCTAGGCTGCCGACGACTGAAACGCCTTGTTATTGAAACGATGACTAAATCATGACCTCATTGCCAATGTTACCGATCGCCCCGTTCTTGCCCGCTATTGTCTCGGCATTGCGAGAGAAGGGCAGCGTTCTCGTGAAAGCGCAGCCGGGTGCTGGGAAAACGACCCAGGTGCCTGCGGCGCTGTTGCCTGAGCTGCCCGGACGCATCCTGGTGCTGGAACCACGTCGCCTGGCCGCGCAGCTTTCGGCTGAGCGGGTGGCCGAAGAGTTGGGCGAGACCTGTGGGCAGACGGTGGGATATCAAGTTAGGTTCAACTCCCGCCAGTCCGCAGCGACCCGCTTACTGTTTGTCACGGAGGGTGTTTTTTTGCGGCTACTCCAGGAGAGTCCATTGCTCACGGGAGTTTCGGCCGTCGTCATTGACGAGTTCCACGAACGGCACCTTCATACCGATCTAGCCCTTGCGATGGTCAACGCCCTCCGCCAATCTAGCCGGCCGGATCTCCAGCTGTTGGTTATGTCGGCAACTTTAGATAGTGCTTCTTTAGAACGTTATCTTCCCAACGTGAGCGTGTTTGATGTTCCGGGGCGGACGTTTCCAGTCGCCGTTGATTACCTTGCCGACGCGGACACTTCCCCCCTGGAAGACCGCGTGTCCCGTGCAGCCATGCGAATGCTGGAGGACGCTCGCTCACCAGGCGACATCTTGGTATTTCTAACGGGGATCCAAGACATTCGCCGTTGTGCCGAGAAATTACGTAGCGACATCTCGTCTGGGCAAGCAGTGATACTGCCTTTAACTGCAGATTTGCCTCCTTCAGAGCAGGCTTTGGTCTTCAAGCCTAATGCCCGCCGCAAAATTATTTTGGCAACCAACGTTGCAGAGACATCCTTGACGATACCGGGGGTTACGGGTGTGATCGATAGCGGTTTGGCAAAGGTTGCAGGGCATGCCGCATGGAGTGGGATTTCGACTCTTGATGTCAAAAAAATCAGTCAGGCGGCCAGTATTCAGCGTAGTGGCCGCGCCGGTCGCACTGCGGCGGGTGTTGCATACAGACTGTTTAGTGAAGCTGACTTTCTTAGTCGTGCGCCTTTTTCCGTGCCAGATATACAGCGGCTCGATCTCGCTGAAATTTTTCTCACCGTACAGGATCTGCAGCAACGATCTGGTCGACCTGTTCGCGTCTTCGATCAAGCGCTACCGTGGTTTGAATCCCCAGCCATCCCTGCAGTGGTTGCAACTCGTCAGCTTTTAATACAACTAGGAGCGGTAACGGAGGACGATAGCCCGACAGCTATAGGCGAGCGATTGGCTCAGTTACCATTTCATCCGCGTTTAGGCGCGATAGTTATAAAGGGCCAAGACCTTGGCTGTGCGGAAGCAGCCCTTGCTGCTGCATGCTTAATCAGCGAAGGCATGGTGATCAAGAGGTCGGCCGGCGCTTTTATGCACTCTGACTGTGATGTTAAAGTGCAACTTGAGCTAATTGCACGAATAAATCTTGGTCAGGACATATCACCTCAGTCGCTGGCTGCGGCGATCGACAGAGGCCGCGTCAAGCAAGCACTAGCCGTCTACGCGCAGCTGTCGAAGCGACTGAAACTTGGGCCGTGGCCTAGGCCGGGTGTCGAAGATGAATCGCGACTAACGATCTGCTTATTGGCTGGGTTTCCCGACCGTGTCGCTAAGCGACGGGGCGTGCCTGCGGCAGGCTCGCGCCATGCTGCGACGCTCTATAACTTCTGTCTTGGGCGGGGTGGTTATCTTGCCGAGACATCGGTGGTGCGGAATGCCGAATTAATTTTGGCGATAGATGCATCCGAAGTCCAAAGTCGAAGTGCAGACCGAGGGACTGCAATTTATTTAGCATCCGCTCTAACCCCCGAAATTTTGCGCCAGCAACAATCGACGCTCATGAAAACAGAAATCACAACAGTATGGAACGAAGATGCAGCACGTGTTGATTTGATGCAGCGACTTAGCTACGGCGAGCTTACTATCAGTGATAATCGACTTCCTGTACAGCAGGAGGCTGCGGCCAAGCTTGAGAACATGTTGCATAGCAAGCTAATTGAGGCCTGGCCCAAACCATTTGCTGATGACGAAGACCTGCGCAGCTATCATGCTCGTATCGAGTGGATTGGTAATGTGCATAAAGAGATACATTTTCCAATTTTTGAGGGGGAGATGCTAGAGCTGCTTCAGGCTGATATTTGTAGCGGCAAGCGCAGCTTTCGCGAGATCAATGAGCGCCGGCTCGTCGAGTATATCGAAGATCAGCTTCCCTATGAGCAGCAAGAGTTACTGCGAAGGGAGGCTGCCATTGAATTGCGGATCGCCAATGGCCGGCGACTCAAGGTCACATATGAGCCAGGCAGACCTCCCTTCGTCACTGGGTTTGTTCAGGATTTCTTCGGGCTCGGCGCGACTCCGTTGCTGGCTGGGCGAGGAGGCCTAACCCTGCATTTGCTCGGCCCTAACCGGAGACCTTTGCAAGTTACGGCCGATCTTGGTGGATTTTGGCAACGCCACTATCCCGATATTAGGTCTGAATTGGCACGCAAGTACCCCAGGCATTATTGGCCAGAGGAACCAGCGACGGCGGAACCCTTTTTATACTACAATCAAATGCGAGCGGGACATCGCCCGGACACCAAACCATAGAGGTCTGTTTATGGCTTGCAAAAAGCTACGAGCTATCCTTTGCGCTTTAGCGGCAACCACAGTCGCCACTCTTTCTGTTCATGCTTTTGCGGTGGGCAGTGCTGGTGACGTTCCTGATATTGGCAAAGTGTCGCAGCCGAAGATTAAATCATCAGCAGCCCTGGTGATCGACTTGGACTCTAATTCAGTTTTGTTTGAGCGGGATGCGGACGTGGTCCGTCCAATTGCTAGCATCTCCAAGATATTTGGTGCTCTGGTTGTGACCGAGGATTGTAAACTCGATCCCGAAGCGCTGCACGAAATGTCTCCGGCTAATCGCGATGCAGCACGAGGTGGTGACAAAACTAAACTCACAACTGGTTGGAGTTATTCGCACAAAGATCTTTTGCATGCCGCTTTGATGCGCTCTGATAATAGGGCTTTGCCTGCACTTGCAGAAGCGTGCGGTATGGATCCGGCGACTCTCGCGGCAAAGATGACGGAGAGAGCCCATAAAATGGGTCTGACAAAGACCGCGTTTAAAGAACCTGATGGACTATCGGCAGAAAATGTATCGACGGCACGTGAAGTAATGGTCGCTTTAAAAGAGGTCATCAAGAATCAGGCGCTGACTGAGATCATGGGGAAGCCGGACTACGTCATTGTGGCGCGAAAAGGTGATCGCGCGCGGGACATCAAAATAAAGAATACCGATCGCCTGCTGTCGCGTAATATTGCTCAGATACTTGGTGGTAAAACTGGCTATACTGATATTGCACGTTATTGTTTAGCGGTCGCGGCGCGCACTTTTGAGGGGCGTCAGCTAGGCATGGTGTTTTTAGGTGCTGAGGGTCGGCATACGCGGTTTGCTGATTTTGCTCGAGTGATCAAATGGCTCACCAGCAGTGAGGCGATTGCTGCTGAGGCGAATAAAGTCGACGAAAAAAGAAGTGGACCATCTGCTCCTGCAGTCACACCCGCAGGACATGCAGTTCCGTCAAACTCTGTTGAGGCTGAAAACGAGAAAGAATGAAATGTCATCATTCGCCAATGACTGCGCCGAAAAAGCTCTAAACCTTTTATTAGAGGCTCAGTCAGAGACGGATGTGTTCGCTAAGCAGACCGGAATCAAATGCCGCGAGGGCTGTGGTCAGTGCTGTCTAAAGCCTGCTTTGGAAGTACAAGTGGTGGAGATGCTGCCGCTGGCACGAGAATTGATTAAAAACGGCGAAGCGTCGAGTAGCTATGATTTGGCAGCGGCAAGTCCAGATGGGGTCTGCGTATTTTATGCGCCGGAATCACAGGACCACACCAAAGGCCGATGTCGACATTATGCACTGCGGCCCGGTATCTGCCGTCTATTTGGCTTTGCCGCGGTGAGTACGAAGGAGAGTGAGCATCCTGCTCTGGCTTCCTGCTCGTGGCATAAGCAGCTTATGCCTGAAGCGGTCAAAGCTGCACAACGCGACATCAATGCTGGTGGCAATGTTCCGCTTTTTGCAGACTACCGGATGCGGATGTTCGCAATAGCTCCGACACCAAGCTACAGCGAAACCCTTCCGATTAATCGGGCATTGATGCAAGCGATCGAGAAGCTGGAATTACTGTCTCTGCAGGATATAGACCCTGCCGACTAATAAATTAGACAAAAAAATAGATCAGGTTCCTCCGTTTCTTTAGCCCCCCCGAGCTAGAGTCACAGAGGTCTGATCTTTTATAAGGTTAAGTCTTGCACAGGTTTTGATCAAGTTAAATTAGACATCGCGAGTTAGCTTTACCTAAAAATCATCAATTACGTTAATAATTATGGTGTATTGCCCACCCACAGGGGGGCGATGAGCAGCCAGTTCGGCACTCTGCAAATTAAATGTCCAAATGTTAATTATGAATTTTTTTCACATTGGCCTCACGCCATTGACATTAATCAAAGGCGCCACACTTTCATTAGTGTCTCAAGCTCTCAGGCTTTAGTGAGGTTACTTATATGGATTTGGTTCAAGATAAGATTTATCCGGTGCTTCCAACGCGCAACGTGGTGATCTTCCCTGGTACCACCTTGCCCCTTAACATTGGTCGGCCAAAAAGCGTGGCAGCTATTGAGGCGGCTAATGCTGATGACGGTTTTATAGTAGCTGTCGCTCAGAAGAACGAAGTTAGCGGAGATCCCACTACGGAGGATGTGTTCGCCATAGGAACTCTCTGCAAGATTGAAAAGCTACGCGGCTCGACAGAGCATGGCTACCAAGTGCTTGTGAGAGGACTTAGCCGTATTCATGTCGCCGCATTTGAAGAACAGGACGGATTTGTCGGAGCTAAAGGTGAGGCTCTCGAGGATTTAAACGATGCTGATGCCAAGACACTTGAAGCATTAGTCGCTAACGTCAAAGGCCTCGCTCGTGAGATTCTCCAATTGATACCAGGAGATACCAGGCAAGTTGTTGAGCTTATCGCTGGCTTGGATGATGCCGTTTTGCTCATGAATCTATGCGCTGAGTACTTAGAAGTGCCGTTGGCGGCCAAGCAAGAGCTGCTTGAGATGACCTCGATCCGGCAACGATCGCTGAAACTCTTGGAGCTCATGCAGAGCCAGAAAGAGGCTCTGCAGTTGCAGAGCGAGATTCGTGAGAAGCTCTCGACTAAGATGGGAAAAATGCAGCGTGAAGCAATCCTGCGTGAGCAAATGCGAGCTATCAAAGAAGAGCTAGGTGAAGAGGATTCTGGTAAAGCGCGCGATGATTACGTCGATAAAGTTAATAAGGCGGTTATGCCTGAGTCCGTGAAAAAGATTGCGCTCGATGAAGCTAAGCGTTTATCCGATTTGGGGAGCTCATCGCCCGAGACACATGTCGTGCGGAACTATCTCGACTTACTGCTGGCTATGCCTTGGGATGAATCGACAGTTGATAATTTAGATTTGGATGCAGCTCGCGCCCTGCTTGACCGCGATCACTATGGTCTTGAGAAAATCAAAAGGCGAATTATCCAGCACCTTGCTGTCTTGAAACTGAAGCAGGATCGGCGTGGTTCCATTTTACTTTTTGTCGGCCCGCCTGGGGTCGGTAAAACAAGCCTTGGTCAGAGTGTAGCTAAGGCTTTGGGGCGCAAGTTTGTACGCGTAAGTCTTGGTGGCGTGCGTGACGATGCGGAAATTCGCGGCCATAGGCGCACTTATGTGGGCGCCATGCCCGGTCGTATCATTCAGGGCATAAAGCGAGCCGGAGTGAATAATCCAGTGTTCATGCTCGATGAGATTGATAAATTAGGCCGTGGATTTGCTGGTGATCCGTCTGCCGCTTTGCTGGAAGTGCTCGATCCAGAACAGAATGCCAGCTTTTCTGATCATTACCTAGACGTGCCATTTGATCTTTCGAAGGTGTTCTTTATCGCGACGGCTAATAACCTCGAGTCCATTCCTGCACCGTTACTTGACCGCATGGAAGTGATCGAGCTTAGCGGCTATACGACGGCAGAGAAGTTGCACATTGCAAAGAGTCACTTGATACCAAAGCAGCTGGATGAGCACGGTATTAAGCCCGAAGAGGTTCGCCTAGCAGATGATGCTTTGATGCGCATCATTACTCACTACACGCGAGAGGCTGGCGTCCGTGATCTTGAGCGGAAGATCTCTGAAGTCATGCGATTTATGACCGAGAAGGTGCTAGAGGCGAGGGGTGAATTACTGGTTGTTGAGCTGAGTGACCTAGAAGAGGTGTTAGGCCCCGAGCGTTTCGTGCATGAGGTGGCGGAGCGTGTGGTGCAACCAGGTGTAGTCACTGGCTTGGCATGGACCCCTGTGGGTGGGGAAATCTTATTTATCGAAGCCAGCCTGATGCCGGGATCGGGTAAACTTACACTCACTGGCCAACTAGGCGACGTGATGAAAGAGTCGGCTCAGATTGCTCTTAGTTTGGTGCGGTCAAACTTGCCAGCGTTCGTTCCCGGGTTTGATTATGAGAAAAAGGATATCCACATTCACGTTCCCTCGGGAGCAATCCCCAAAGACGGCCCATCAGCTGGTGTGGCCATGCTCACGACATTGGCTTCGCTGTTCACGGGTAGGCGCGTCAGCCCTGTGCTGGCAATGACGGGTGAGATTACTTTGCGCGGTTCTGTGATGCCCGTTGGTGGCATCAAAGAGAAGGTGATGGCGGCACACCGCGCTGGTATCGAGCGTGTGCTTCTGCCGAAGCGTAATCAAAAGGACCTGCGTGATGTGCCCGAGGAGGTGAAAGAAAAATTGCGCTTTGAATTTGCTGATACTGCCCAGGAAGTTCTTAAGATTGCTCTAGATTTAGACGTTGGCGAGGTGCTTCAAATGGTGCCGTTAGCGGCTCCGGCGGCGGCCTCAAACCCAGCCCAATAACTATTTCTTTCCCAAACACTTGCTCCTGTTTGCTCCGTCTCGGACAAGCAGGAGTTTTTCTTATGGCGCCGCATCGACCTCCAGATCGACGCGTCGTAGAAACCATGATACCGTGAATAGCTTTTTTGCCGTCAATTAGAGGTGGCTATGACTTACGATGCAGGTGCTGCTTTAACGCCTGAAGATCAAAACATCATCGATTCGGAATTGGCTTTGCATGAGAAGGTGAAGCACGCAGTGCGAGCTGAGGCTTTGGCCGCTGTTCCGGACATGAATGAAATTAAAAAGCGCTTAGTAGAGCTGCGAGATGAGGCGATCAGCGCTAATGAGCATGATCTGCCTGCACTTTTTCAGCAGCTTTATACTCACCATAGCCTAGCAGCGCGCGATTTCACAAAGAAACTGCCTGATATGCGGGCACCCTATTTTGCCCACGTCCAACTGTTGGAAAACGGCAAGGTCAGGGATGTCTTGCTCGGCTATCAGACTTTTATTGATAGTAAATCAGGAGCCACCATTATCGATTGGCGCCATGCCGCGATGGCCAGGGTCTTTTTCAACTACCGTCAGGGCGACGAGTACGAACTCGAGCTCCCGGGGCGTATCGCTATCGGCATCTTGGCCATGCGCAGAGTTATAACCTTTGACTGTGGTGAGCTTACCGGCATTACCTCTCCAGATTTCATGCTGACGCGTGAAAGAGGGCAGCCGTGGCGTCGCCATGGTGGCCAAATTAACCCTGAACTTAGCGGCGGCGCAGGCACGGCCGTGAACGTGCAGCAATTTGGCATTGGTATCACCAATCGGAAGTTGCCAGATGTGTCGGCACTGCTTGATCCAGATCAGTACGAAATACTGCGACGCGAGGACCGCGGAGCACTCCTTATTTTGGGTGGAGCAGGTAGCGGTAAAACTACAGTCGCCCTGCACAGAATGGCGCTGTTGGCCTACCAAAGACCTGGATTTTATGCTCAACGCTTTATGCAGGTGGTTGTTCCTGAGCAGGGTATCGTGCGGTTAACGCAACGGCTGCTGGCCGGTCTTGGGCTACCTTCGGTTAAAGTCGATACATTTGATGCATGGATCAGCGATCAAGGTCGGCATATCCTTAAGCGTTTGCCTAAGAAGATTTATGACTGGACGCCCCCGGCGGTCGTGTATATCAAGCGGCACCCGGCGATCGTTAAAGCTCTAGAAGCTCTGGCTGCAAAAAAATCGACACAGGTAGCTGACGGATTAAAGTCCCTCATGCAAGGTTGGGCTGATGATTTAGTCGCTAATTTTGTAGCCTCGCAAAAGCCATTGGTGCCTCGACTTGACGAAGTATGGGACGGTTGCAAGGCTCGCGGCACTGCGGGCAACGCTACGCTTAGTAAGTGGCAATTAGATACAGTAGGCCGCTTTATCAACGAATCGAAAGAAAAACTCCTCGATCTCGATGTGATCCGGTCGGAGCTTTATGGCGATGCTGAGCCACTCGAGGCCTTAGTGACCCATGGCGAGGGTCACATCAATCCCAGAATGATCGCGGAATTAGCTCGTCACACACGCCGGCAATTCGAGGAGCCGCAGAATCAGTCTCGCGGTGGCGGGGATGATGACGATAATAATCGAGATGTCGAAGGTGCTGAAGTCGAGTTTGATGATTATGCAGGCACCATCGATGTCGAAGACTATGCAGTACTTCTTGGCTGGCTTTTGGTAACTCATGGACGCGTCACTCGTAAGACCAAATCCATCACCGAGTATCATCACTTAGTGATCGACGAGGCGCAGGATCTTGCTCCTGTTGAACTTAAAGTTTTGGGTCAAAGTCTGAGCCCTGATTCCACAGTAACTATCGCTGGCGATGCTGCGCAGCAGTCCGACCCGACAGTAGTCTTTCGTAGTTGGGATGACGTGTTGTCGCAGTTGGCGGTTGCCGAGAGCTCGGAGGCCAGGCTTACTACGAATTACCGTTGTCCTAGACCGGTTGCAGAATTTGGCCATAAGGTGCTCGGTAATCTGGCGCCGGCAGCCCTGCCGACTTCGATTCGTGATGGGCGTGAAGTCATTTTCACAGCAGTGCCAAATGAAGGGCTTGCTATCGTCGAGATCACGGATGCTTTAAGTCAGTTAACGAGTAAAGAGCCACTAGCCTCGGTGGCGATTATTTGTGAGAACGAAGAAAACGCGCTCCACTTCTATAACGCATTGGTAAACAATCTAGATGTAAGACTTGTGACTGATGGCGAATTCACCTTTAAGCCAGGCATTGATATCACCAACATTGCCCAAGTAAAGGGCCTGGAGTTCGATTACGTCATTCTGCCAGATGTTAATCTGGGCGTTTATCCAGATACCGCCGTGGCTCGACGCGCACTACACATCGCGATTACCCGCGCGGTCCACCAACTATGGGTCATTTCAGTGGGTAAAAGATCCGACATTCTGATGGGCTTATCTTTGTAACCGACAATGAATTAGATTTAGGGTAGCTGGAGGGTGAATTTAATCTCTGTCCAGCTAGTTTCAGGGCGACCGTAGCGGTTTTTACGTGGCTTGAACCGTGCGCCCCGGGCAGATTCCATAATGCGCTCATCCATGCCGAAACCGATGCGGCGTTTGATCTCGGCGCTGGTGACTCCACCGGTTTCTGCCACCAACACTTCCACTATGGCAGACCCTTCGAGGCCAGCTTCTATAGCGGATTGGGTGTACTCAGGCTTAATAATCGAGTCTCGGATTAATTCAGGCTCAGAGCTGAGGTCGCTAGCAAATGCTTGCGGTGCCTCTTTGGGGCGCTCTCCCGTGTCTGCCGTCATCAGAGTGTTGCCAAGCGGCACTGCGACTTTTCCGCCGGGACTCATCGCGTCCGCCGTTAGACCTTGGACTGGCTTTGGTGGCGGTTGCTTAGGCTTTGGCGGGGGAGCTTTGCGCTCGCTGGCGACCTTCTGAGCTTTAGGCTTTGGCTTTGGTTTCAATTTTGGCGGCGTTGGTGGCGGAGCTGGCTCTATCTTGAGCTCAGGCTTCTGTTCCACGATCTTTACCTTTACCGGCCGCAATGGCTCTGGCTTGAGTTTCCCCGGCTGATGAGAGAACTCAGCTCCGCCCACATGCACTACGAGCGAGAATACAGCGCTCGCAAGCCAAATCCACGTCCAATTAATAGACTTCAGTTTAAACATTTCTCCATCTTAACTTATTCAATGGATACTTTGCCAATCCGTTTAGATTGCGTAGGATAGCAGCAAACATCCGACGGGGTATTAGGTCCATGCTGCGTTGTCTTACGACTACTCGTCCCCTTTGTTTGCGCCTTCTTTTGAGCTTAATATTTAGCTGGAGCGTGCTGCTGGCGGCGGCACTGAGCGCGGATCCAGCCATTGCAGGTCCAGCCGTTGCAGGTCCAGCCGTTGCAGATCCTGAGGCTGGGGCGGTCACCTTGAAGGTAATGGCCAAGGGTACTGGGGTCCCGCTGCGTCGAGTCGAGGCGAAATTATCAGATGGCAGTAAGTTGTACTCTGATAAGGACGGTAATTTGAACGTGCGTGTGCCAAGCGGTGCAGAGCGTTTTGAGCTTTATAGGTCGGGCTTTGAGCCGCTGACGGTGCAGGTCAAGGATCTGTCCTTGTCCCAGCCAAATGCAATATACCTTTTGCCCGCAGCTCCGAGTGACAGTAACGAGATCATCATTCGCGGGGAAAAACCGACAGAAGCTTCGCGCAAAACGGTGACTACCGAGGAGGCTGTGAGAGTCGCACCGGGGCGTGACCCTGCACAAATCCCACGGCTATTGCCTGGAGTGCAGGTAAACAATTTCCGGACTGATATCGTCATTCGGGGGTCGCCGCCGAGTGGTTCGCTCTATGTGATTGATGACTTTCAGGTGCCCTTCATTTTTCACTCGTTTGGCAATATTTCGGTAATTCCCGATCAAATCGTCAACGACGTGGCCTTTTCTACTGGGGGCTTTGGCCCTGAGCGCGGAAATGTCACAGGTGGCGTGGTGAATTTGCGTACAAAAAGTGAGATTCCAGAGCGCGCTAAGACCGAATTTCGGGTCAATATTCCGATTTTCTCGTCTATTTATCACGAGCAGCCGGTCAACGATGGTAAAGACTACGTGGCGTTATCAGCCAGGCGCAGTTACTTAGACGTTTTATTGCCGCCTATTCTGAAAAGATCCAAAAGTATGGATCTGACGGTACTTCCCTTGTTTGGTGATGAGCATCTCTTCTACGTGCATCCCACCGAGGATGGCTTTATCAAGGTGATTGGTGCGCATGTTTATGATGGGGTCAAGTTAGCTCT
>JAPLFY010000058.1 GCA_026390435.1 Pseudomonadota bacterium | reverse complement strand
GAGGGCCTTATGTCTGACCCCATCATCAAGAAGACTTTTGACAAGTTGAAAGAGATCTCTGCTATGGACGAAGCACAACAGATCGCCCGCGCCCGTGAGCTTGGCATGCTTCGCGTCAGCATGGAGCTTGATGAAGCTCGTGATGAAGGGCTGCAAAAGGGACGAGAAGAGGGGCGCGATGAGGGCCTGCAAAAGGGGCGCGATGAGGGCCTGCAAAAGGGGCGTGATGAGGGCCTGCAGAAGGGACGAGAAGAGGGGCGCGATGAGGGCCTGCAGAAGGGACGAGAAGAGGGGCGCGATGAGGGCCTGCAAAAGGGGCGCAATGAGGGCGCACAGAAGGCCCAAGCAGCGATGATTCGCAAGCTCATGGACGCCGGAATGTCCTTGGATCAGATTGCGACGATTTTAAAGATGGCCAAAAAAGAATTAGAGTTTCTTTTGGCCGTGAATAAAGACTAGGTCAGCAGAAAACACCGCTAAGCCAATCCTGGATTTTTTATGATCAACTTCATGCAAAAGCTCGGCTCCACGAGATCTTCAAAGCCAATTATGCAGCCGACAACTATTGAGACCGCGACGCTTGAAGAAATAAATTCAGCCTACACCGATGCAGACCACTTCGATGCCCACGCGCTGTTTCAATACTTACTTTCTCGCGAGCTAGCCACTGTGGGTAGAGATTCGCCGCGGCTTGAGCCGTATAACGAGATCAGCGATTTTCCTAGTAACAAGATCGGAGCAGCCGAAATTGCATCACAAAAAAGGTCACTTGACCTTGCGACGATTTTTGACGTTATCGAGTTCGGCAAGTGCAGAGCTGATTCCGTCTTCATATGAAACTAGCCACTGCGGATCCAGCAGGTAATTTAATACCAAGGCTGGGTCCTTGTCCCCATCTCCGACCTTATAAAAATCATTACCCTCAACGAGGCAGTTGATCAGTCGGCCAGGTCCGCAAGAAGTCAAAATGTGATATTCCGGATTGTCTTTACAAAATTGAATTAGCTGCGGAAGAAAACGGCACTCGAAGGTGCCGCAAAAATCATGACCCGTCAGTCCCAACCACTCGAGGTCGTAATAATTGGTGATCAGGCCAACGCGTCGGTTGAAGTCTCGGGACGTCACAAACAGTTCGATTTTATGCTCACTAGCTCTCGCACCCATAGTCAGCCCTTCAGGCTACCTTAGCCAAATCACAGTGCTTTACGCTTTATCGGCTGCTCGGGCGAAAAATTTATGTTTATGACGAAACCAATAGGTCGCTGCCGCGCGGCAGCGAGAAAACACATCAGATTATTAAATCTTATCGATCGGTTTTAGCGCGGTGGCAAACCACCCCTTACAAAAACCGCCGACGTGACCCCACCCAAATGTTTTGCCCGCCCTTAGCGAGATCGACTGCGATGTTGACCCGACGCATCCAACGCTTCTGCGCGCCGTACTGAGGTTTGTACCGCCGACGCCCGTGCACACAGCGAAGGTTGTCAATCACCAGAAACTCACCTGGCTGGAGCACAACATCAACTAGTTTACTATCCACCTCAGCCTTAATCTCTTTGAGAGCCTGTTCGGCCTCAGGATCAATTGCGTACATAAAGGCTGGATCTATACGAAGGAACGGATCGTCTGACGGCCCTGTGAGGACCGGCTGCGGATCAGGCTGAGTTAGCATTTTCTCAATCCGCTGAAAATCTTCAGCCGATAACTGCCACTGACTGCTCTTATTAAAATCCGGACGGTGCGACTTATCCGGCACGATAACAAATCTAGGTTGGCGCAATATCTTTACGGCCTCGTCACTTAACTTCAGTGATGAAGCGGTACACACGGTCGTCACAGCTTGTTCAAGGTTGCGGTAACACATCAAGGCAATCGAGTCGGCGCGCGCCGGATGAAAGGCCTCTTCATTGTGCCATTCCAGATCGACGGAGCTACCAGAACCTAGCTGCTCTGCCTCGTCTTTAGGATGAGGAATCACATGGCGGAAAAACCGACCATTCTCTTGCGTGTGCCAACCAAATATATCGCCAAACAAGCTAGCGACTAGCGCGTGGCGGATCTCTAGCTTCAAAATACGGGGCTCACGCCATGAGGCATCCCAAGATTCCGGCGTCGGCATGAGAGTGGATTCGTCTATCGACTTACCTTGGAGCAAAATGATGCGCTTTTCTTTACCGATGCGAAAATCATAAGCCAACTGCCGAAGAGACAAGGGCAACATGAGTGCCGCTTGGCCTACAGCATTGGCAAACTCCTCGGACTCGCAGCTGTCGAAATGACCAGCCAACTCCTCGGAGAGGTCCGTCAAGGCATCGAGTTCTACTTGGGTTAACGGCCGGGTAGTAATGGTCATTGGATCAGCCCCCTAAAACCGAAATGTCAGCTTGATGCCATGTGGCTGTCGCCGCAGCCAAATCCGTCTGCTTAACCAGGATGAAATCACTGTCAAAAGTCGATATGACGAAACAACCAATGGCGCTCTTGCCAAGCGGGCTGGTCAGGCGCGCGATCACACCAGTCGTATTAAAAGGAATGGGCCCCTGCAGATAGAGTGCCGTCCAACCCGTATCGAATCGGCTACCAGCCGATTCGTAGGAAGGCAGGCGATCTTCGCGACAAACCAAGGAAAACTCGAGACTTGAGCGCGTTAAGCTCCAGAGTTCATCCGGGCCCGGAACACTCAAAGTCAGGGGGGTCGTCAGGGGTAAGTGCACCACGGAGTAGGCAGCTGGGAGCAATTTCAGTTTGAGATCAGTAGCTTGGGGCATTTATCACTCACTTACTCTGGCCGCCGAGGGACGGACCTGGTGAAGCGAACTTCATTAGTATTATAACTATTTTTATTAAAAATCAATTTTTATTTTATCCTTTTTAATAATATATTAACCATGGCGACCTCCTATACAACGGGCCGCCTCCGGCCCATGCTATCCTGTAACCTACTGCATTAAAATTGCGTCAAAATGGTACGGTTATCGCACACCGACGACTGCGAAAAGGAGCTGAAAATTGTCTAATAAAAACCTTAAAACTGTCGACTTGGTCCCTAAAGCAGCCGACTTTCTTGGCGATGTCGTCAAAGGGCTAAGTGCCACTCCTAAATCGCTGTCCCCCAAGTATTGCTACGACGAAGTGGGATCAGGATTTTTTGACGAAATCTGCCGAGCACCTGAATACTATCTTACGCGCGTAGAGACCGCAATCCTAGACCAGCTGGGCACCGTCAGCCTCCCATCCGTCGCCTTAGACCAGCCTATCGCCATAGTCGAACTCGGCGGTGCTACTAGCGACAAGTTCCGCCGGCTTTTGCCACACATAGCCAACGTTCAGATGTACATGCCAGTCGATATTTCTCGCGACGTGCTTTTTGGTGATGCAGCTAAACTAGCAGCCGATCACCCAAATCTAGACGTAGTTGCAGTCTGCGCCGACTATCAGCAGCTAGCGAAGTTCCCGTGGCAAGAGCACCTAAAGGGTAAAACGCCACTACTATTCTTCCCAGGCTCCACCATCGGCAATCTCAGTGAAGAAGACACCACGGCCCTCATGCGCATCTGCCAGGCCATCTTAGGTGACTCGGGTTTTATGCTGCTTGGCTGCGATCTCATGAAACCAATAGAGGTGATTGTCCCCGCATACAGTGATGCAGGGGGCGCTAATGCCCGCTTTAATCTAAACGTCCTCCGCCGCATCAATCTTGAACTTGGCGGAGACTTTAAGCCGGAAAATTTTCGTCACGATGTCCAATTTAACCGTGCAAAAAAGCAAATCGATATTCATTTAGTCAGCAAAGTATCACAGGATGTCCACTTGGCCGGGCACACCTTCCACTTTAAAGAAGGCGAAGGTATCTACGCTGAGAGTTCACGCAAATTCGACCGCGTTGACATCGAGAGGCTTACGGCCGCGCACGGGCTTAAGCCGGTCACTTGGTGGACGGACCCCAAAGAGTATTACGCCTTGGTCTTATTAAAGGCGGCCCCCTGAGTCGGGAGCCCGACGTGCTTAGGTGCCGACCAAGAGGGTTGAAATAATCTGATCCCGACACCATCGGAATTGATTTATCCGGTTTTCAGGAATAAACTCCTAAAATAGGTACTTTTTTAGGAGTTAGCCCATTGTTTTCCCGAGAGCTTAAATTCCCTAAATCAAAGAGCTTTTTTTTATTTGGTGCCAGAGGTACCGGCAAAAGCACCTTGCTACGTGAACGCTTTGCGCCGGAGCGGACCTACGTAGTCGATCTACTGCTGCCTGCTGTTGAAGAGCGCCTCGCCCGTCACCCTGACGGTTTATTAAGTGAATTGAGGTCCCTGCCTTTGGGGATTGATACAGTAGTGCTAGACGAAGTGCAGAAAGTCCCGAAACTCCTGGATGTCGTGCATTATTATTTGGAAAACGCCCCCAGACCTCTGCGCTTTGTTTTGGCTGGCTCAAGTGCTCGCAAGCTTAAAAAAGGAAGTGCGAACCTCCTCGCCGGACGCGCCTTTGTTCGAGATCTTTACCCGCTAGTTATTGAAGAACTTGGTGAACAGTTGCTCATTGATGAGGCACTGGCCTGGGGAACGTTGCCCTATATTTTCGCGCTGAACGATGACGAGGAGAAACAGGATTATCTGTCGAGCTACGTTCGCATATATGTCAGCGAAGAAATCCAGCGCGAGCAAATCGTGCGAAATCTTGATCCATTTCGACGATTTCTTGAGGTTGCCGCGCAGTATAATGGAAAGATCATTAATAATTCGAATATCGCCGCCGGCATCGGTGTAGATCCCAAGACAGTGGCCGCGTACTATTCGATTCTCGAGGACACGCTTTTAGGCCACATGGTGCTGCCGTTTTCCCATTCGTTCCGTAAGCGGCTCATTAAATCTCCCAAATTTTATTTTTTCGATACAGGTGTCTGCCGCGCTATGAGTCGGACTTTGAGCGTTCCACTTCGCACAGGAACGTCCATGTATGGTGAGACTTTCGAGCAGTTTGTGGCACCACAAGTTATACAAAGCCTTCGCTACCGCCACCCGGACGCCAAGGTGGCTTTTTACAAAGACGAAAATGATATTGAAGTGGACCTCGTTGTTGAAATTCCCGGTCGGCCTTTGCATTTTATCGAAATTAAATCGGCGACGAGCGTCATGGAGTCTTATATTAAAAGTCTTAAAATTGTCCGCAAAGATCTGCCCGACGCCACCTTTGAACTCTGGTCGCAAGACAGCATCCGCCGCACTATAGGTGGCATTGTGGCGAGGCACTGGACAGATGGCCTGCGAAGCATGATCGAATCTTAATGACCACAAAATGCTCCATTTAATGGGTAATGTATCAGATTAACTATTGCAGTTTATTGTCATCAATTTCGAGAGCATCATGGCTGAATCGATAAGAATAATATTGGTTATTTCCAATTCACGAGGCGTTAGCCAAGCTCTTGTAACAGACGACCTGCGGCATCTTCTTTTGAAAGAAGCGATTCGATTGGTGCGGCGCGGCATTTTGATCGGAGTGCATGTTGTTGAAGGAAATGGGCGCGCCTACCTCAGAAGCAATGGCAATTTGTCGCTGCAAGACAACCTTAATAGTCTTTCCGTTGCCGCAGGAAGCCTTTCTCAACAAGTCAAAGACCCTGATGACCATGAGCTCTTCTCGCAGGCATTTTGATTGATGAACTTGCACGCATGGGGCCCGATGACCTTCTAGATATTTTAGGGAAGCTAGGTGTCCATGATACTACTGTTGGACTAGCGCAGATCAAGATGTCAACTGCTAGAGATCTGATTAGGAAAAAATACTATCCCGCTGATTCAGATATTTCTCAAAGTAGACTCTACAACTTACTTGCTAATGATAAAACGTCGATACAATTTGCCGCTGCGTACCTTAGCCTTATTAAAAAATTCAGAGCCAGAAAAAATTTGGGAACTTCCGCCGCGGAGTTAGCCTCCAGTTATTCTTACGGGCTCAGTGGAAAAGTCCGTGAGCGCGGACAACAAATTAATTTGCAATTAAGAAAATTCGCCCGGGAGATTCTTGATTGAACTTACGACGAAGAAAATTGAGTGTACTGCTATCATTAATTGTTTTAAGTAGCGTTGGCTGGGCGTACAAGAGATACCACCGTTATAGCGAAATTCATGATTTCTTTAGAAACCCAAACGATCTAGCTTGGGCCAACCATTATCTCGACAAAAAAATTAATTTTTGTGATGCACCCTGGGTGGAAACAGTTGTTCTGAAACATGGAGAACATGAAATTTTTACCTCGCCCAGTGGTCGCTTCGAGATTAAGCCCAATGGGCAATACCATGAAGGCGCTGATCTCTTATTGATCGATGCTCAAACCAGCCGCAGATTTAAAGCTGAATCCACTTATTTAAGCCATGACGAATTCAAATGGACCGATGACGAACGATTCTTAATCTTCACGACCTCTATTACCAAGGATGACTGGGGGCCGGCAAAAATCTTCATTATCGACACAGGCACGGGTCAATCGATGTTTTTTGGCGATTCTGAATTTTACGATTGCAGTTTAAGGCATTGGTAATAAAACGAACCATCTAATTGATAATTCATCCAATTAAATCAATTAATATCAGGGTTTTAGCCGGATCCCACCCAAGGATGGCGACTGCATCGGATTAAGCGCGCAGTATCCAGCCGTAACGCCCTAGGCATCACCAATTAATTAAAGCAGGTTAAAAAAACTCTACCACGTACCCACATTGGGCATCGACACCCACGGTTCAGCCGGCGGAAGCGGCTGCCCGCGCTGCAGTAGCTCGATGGAAATACCGTCGGGCGACTTGGCGAAAGCCATGCGGCCGTCTCGCGGCGGGCGACGAATGGTGACACCACCCGCTTGCAGGGTGGCGCAGAGTGAATAAATATCATCAACAGCGAAGGCTAGATGACCAAAATTGCGGGCATCTCCGTAGGTATCAGGGGCATCCCAATTATAAGTCAGCTCGACCTCGGGCTGACCCTCTGCGGTGGCCAGGTAAAGTAAGGTAAAGCGCCCTTCGGGGTACTCGCTGCGGCGGATTTCCTTCAGCCCAAGCAAATTAACATAGAAGTTCAACGACTCACCCAAATCCCGCACCCGCACCATCGCATGTAAATACTGCATGATTCTCGCCTCCCGACCAGCAAGGTACGAGACTTATGGCACTGGGGCAAGTGCGTTAAGCTGCGGTCCCCATTTGCCATGCGGACGGGTCGCTGCGACCCAGAGTCCATGGTATCCTGGAGCCTCTATCTTGCACAAAAAGGAGACTATCGATGCGCCTTCGTAGGCTAGCTCTGGGCGGAGCTATCACGATGATGACCACCGCTGCGATTCAGTGTCGCCACTCCTCATCCTCAACGCCAACTTCGATAGGTATGCCGACAGCAGAGGGGCTACCTTTAACCTTTGTCTCAAATCTACCCGCCGAAATGACGGCTGAACTCTACAAAAATTTACCGTTTATCGCGGCAGCCTCTAATCCGGCCGTTGGTCAGCGCCGTGACTTACCGGTGCGGATTCAATGCGAAGCATTTCACCAGGCGGAAAATCACTGCCGCATGACTTACGAAGGGCCAGAAATTCGCATGCAGCTCGCAGCATTTCTCTTCGGCACCATGTCGGGCAACGTCACAGTGTCTAAAGGCTGCCCAGGACCAAGCTGCAGCAGTAATCAGTTTAGCGTTTGGTGGCGTACTGTGGCACGCCAATCTAACACAGGCGACCGCATTTACGACTTCGAGGTATGTGACATTAGAGGTTTAGAAGCCAGTGTTGGTTCCATTTCCACGGATCAGAACGGACCATTTGACTACTTGGGCCAATTGCTAAGCAGCGTTGCCTACGTTCCGACCATCAACGGCCTACGTGTATCGGTGGCCGAGCACGAGGAAAGCGTCCCAGCCTTCGATGAACGCGGCCAGCCAAAGCTCGGTAGCAACGGCCAACCAGAAACCACGCTCATTCGGAGGTATCGCCCAATGGCCGCCTTTGCAGGGGTCGGCCCAATCGGGGCATTCCCCAATAGCCACTGCCAGCTCCGCGGCGAGGGCCCTGATGCAAGATTTCGCGACACGACGCAGATGTACCAAACGGCGAGCAACATAAACACCTTACCTAAAATGGTGGCAGAGAAAATCCCCTCCGGATACGTCAGGCTTGGCCATGATATCGTCAGTGAGCTGGTTAAACAATCCGATGGCAAGCGCGTGCAGGTCAATTTAAGCTGCTTAAATGAAAGAGCTAAGTCTACCTGCAACATCAAGTACCGCGGCCCAGAGCTGACGGTTCCACTTCCTAGTTACATCACCGGTGCTGTTGATGCCCAAGTCAAAATCCTGCGCCAGTGTCAGAATTTCGGCTGCACAACCCGCGACGAAGCCGTGATCAAAATGGCAGCTTACCCACAGGGTATCAACCAAGCCATAGAAGTATGCTCGATGACCGGTGTCGAACTGGCCCCGGACCCTAAATACTTCCCTGGAATTAGCCAACAAATGGGTATCCCCGATATCCACGGAGCGTTCATACTGGTCAATCCTAATGGCAAACCTTCAGAGACCGGACTACCGCCCAAGCCACTGCTCAGCAAGGCCATCCTGGGTATCGGCAATATCGGGATATTCCCAACAAATCACTGCGAAATTTAACCACCGATCACAGTGACGGGCTTGGCATTGACTACACCCTGCGCCTTTGTTAGGTAGAGGTCGCCTCCGGCGCCCTACCTAAACAAACCAGTAGCAGGACCAACAACATGAACCGCCAAGCTCGCCAGCTCGTCACCGTTATCCTCTTCAGCCTGTT
>JAPLFY010000126.1 GCA_026390435.1 Pseudomonadota bacterium | reverse complement strand
AGGCTTGGTGCGTGCAGATAAAGTGAGAAGTCGTCACTGACGACGCCGCGATCAAAAATATCTTTCAAAAGTTCGCTATAGCGGCGGCCAAACATCACATTGTGATGAATCAAATTCGGATAGGTATTATTGGTGCCAAAGTAAATCAGAAACAGCGACATGCTGTGGCGCTTACGCTTCAATTTACCGGCTTTTTTTGCTGCTACAGGCTCGTGACCTAACAGCTTGTCGTAGGTGTGAACGACGTCAGCATTGCTGACCACCGTATCAAACTGCTCTTTATTGCCGTTGGCATCTTCGATACCGGTGACTTGGCCATTGGTTGTCAGGATCCGTTTGACAGGTGTTCCCAGGCGAATCTCTCCGCCAATATCGGTAAACAATTTTGCTAGACCACGCACCAAGGCATGGGTGCCGCCCTTCGGAAAGAAGACACCCCATTTGCGCTCGAGCGGATGGATCAGCGTGTAAATCGAAGACGCGCGCAGCGGGTTTCCGCCGATGAGCAAGCTGCTGAAGCTGAAAGCTTGGCGCAGGTATTCACTTTTGAAGTACTTGCTCACGGTCGAGTAAACCGGCACATGCGCCTTAAGACGAATGAGTTGCGGCGCGACCTTAACCATGTCCCAAAAGTTTAAGAACGGCACATGGCAGAGTTTCGTGTAGCCCTCGTCAAACACCTCTTGTGCATAGCGGAAATAGCGCTGATAGCCGTTCACATCTTCTGGGGCAATGCGGCGGATTTCACTCATCAGCGCTTCTTCACCAGCGCTGTAGTCGAAAGTCGTGCCGTCTTCCCAAAAGAGTCGGTACATCGGATCGACCGGCATCAGCTCGACGTAATTTTTCATCGAGCGCCCGGCCAGGGCGAACAGGTCAGTGATCGCTTCGGGCGCAGTAATTACCGTTGGTCCGCGGTCAAAGACGTGGCCATCTTGTGTGAACACGCCGGCACGGCCACCTAATTCGGGCAGTGCCTCGTACATCACCGTCTTCACGCCAGCGGCAGCCAACCGAATCGCGACGGCCAAACCGCCAAAACCGCTGCCGATCACTGCTGCGCGCTTGACATCTCGGCCTGTGGCACCTGCGACTGTAGTACCGGTAGTTTGTTTAGTAGGCATCGATTAGCTCCTCGGTAAGTTCTCTCAGCCGCTCGAGAGCAGACTGCATAGTTTTTTGTTCAGGTGGGGTTAGCGCAGCTAACGCTTCGCCTAGTTTATTGATGGCAGCATTCATTTCGGTATTCAACCGGACAGTCGCATCAGCGACAAATCCGCGTTCGTTAAACCAAGCGAGCAGCGGCGCCGGATCGTCATCAACCCGCAGAGCTGCTACCCTAAATACCGAGTAATCTTCGTCCGTGCTGCGTGCTGCCACCATTGCCCAAACCGCAGTCGGTTTACGCAGGCGAAGGTCCTCAAAGCGCTTACCTGGATCAAGCCGTCCCATGACGTTGCCTAAGTCATCGAAGTACTGAAGCGTCTTGCCAAAGCTCATGCCAAAATCAGCCAGCGCTTTCTCAACCGTAGCGTCTGCCCCAGCCAGTAAGGCCCCAATCCGCATAGCAAGGGAAGTAATGGTACCCGTCTTCCAGCCAATCACCGCGTCGCACAATGCCGGCACTTCCTGACGCGGCAAGGTATCGACCTTCACCGTTAGGTCTAGTGCTTGGCCGTAGTGGGCTTGCTCGACCGCTTCGTGATAGGCGCGCAGGACGCGGTACGATTTATCCACCGACAACGGCAGATCACCGAGTAGGCGCATCGGCCAAAAGTAGAGCCAATTACCAGTACACAGCGCCGTTGGTACGCCGTAGAGCAAGTGCAAACTTTGCCCGCCACGCCGCTGGCGACTGCCGTCCTGAATGTCATCGACAATCAGAGAACCAGCATGCAGGAGCTCCATAGCGGCTGCAGCGCGTTGAACCACGGCCGTATCAGTCGCTTTACCACCTGCCAACTCAAAGCCTAACTCCACCAGCCGCCCACGCATTTGCTTGCTGTGACGATTAAGTAGTGCGCGTGCTGGCGCTATCAGCCGCTTTTCAACCTGTTCGGCAACGTGGCCGCCAGATAAACCGAGCAGACTATCCAAGTCAGCCACGGCGGGCAAACCTAGGTCCATTCACAAGCCCCTTTCCGTATTCGCAGTCTTCAGAAAAAATGCTCGCGCTCCATCGGCCACCGGCACTGGGGGGGGACCGGACAGCATTCGCAAGCAATCGAAGAAACTTAGTGAGCCACTATAAAATCGCGCAATCAACTGGGGATCACGTTCGTAAAATCTTGCCATAACATGCCGCCGCTCGGTCGGAGCCGCAGCCTTAAAGAACATACTGTTAAGCCGCCGACAAAAATCACCTCGGCGCCACACCGAGCGGGCTCGCTTCGACGCTGCCCGCGCTAACGCGGCGCTACCGCGATCGCTATTGCTAACTAGCCAATTAGCAAAACGTGCCGCATCCGGCATGGAGTAGCCTGTCGTCGGGTGAAAGAGACCGGCCCGCATTCCCGCGTAAAGCAGTCCGTCCTTAAACTTCGGTGAGCGCGCGCCGTATAAGGGCAGCGGTAAACAGCCTGACTCATCCCCGGTGATTTCGTAGGAACCAAATCCAGCACGCGCCAAATACGCGACAATCTCTGCACGTAATTCTACCGGATCTAAATCGGCCGTGTCGCTGTAGCGGGTATCTTCGACCAGCAATTCACGATCGGACCACGGCAGTAGATAAAGGAAGCGGTAGCCGTCTAATTGGCTCACCGTCGCATCCATCAGTAGCGGCCGAGTGAGTCCGTGCGGCGCTGCCGTCTTGATAAATAGACCGTGGAATTTCTGATACGCGCACGGAGCGAAATCGGCATCAAATAAACCTCGACCGTCGACCACACAATCAGCGTGCAGTTGCTCGCCGCTGCCGAGCACCACGTGATTGGCGTGAACTTCCGCGACGGCTGTCGATGTCTGCACGCGATCGCCAAGAACTTCCATTAGCTGGCGATGAAAGTCGCTGGAACGCAGTGCATGATAACCTCCGGCAAGAGTTCGCTGATATTTAGGAAAGCGGACGTCGTAGCCGTCCCAGCTCGCGCTAGCCAGCTGGGTGAGCCAGGAGGTTTCACCGGCGAGGTCGGAGTCGTGCCAGCACCAAGTGTGCTCGCCACCAAGCTGTGGTCCAGCCTCGAGCAACCGCACTTGCACCTCGGGGCGCTGCGTGGTCATCCGTAAGGCAGCTAGACCATTAGCTAAACCGCCTCCAACCAATAAAATCGACCGCACTTGCTGCAACGAATTGTGCCTCCTAATACCGCCTACCTTAATGCATGCAGCATAATCCCTCAATGTCGACTTTACTTTCCGCTCATATGGGCCGTAAAATTTTAAGACAGTCTTTTTTAAGGACCTTCGTGTCTAAAACAAAACCCTTAAAATCAGCACCTTATAGATTGTCGACAGCAACCCTGCTGGCGCTTAGCACTTTACTCCCGACGCAACCGGCTAGTGCCATAGTAGAAGCTGAATTTAGCCGTGTTTTTGACGAGCAAGCATTGCCGCTTGTGCTCTCGACCCCAGCCCAAACCTTCGCGGGAGTTGGCGGCGTCAAAATCGCTTACCGCGTGATCCCAGCGGCACCGGAGTCCAAGCCGCGCGGCGGCGTAGTATTCGTACACGGCTACAGTGAATCGATGCTAAAACACGCCGAAATCATCTACGACCTAAGTCAAGCTGGATACAAAGTGTTTGCCCTTGACCTCCGCGGCATGGGCGAATCACAACGCCTGCTAGGCAATCCCCAGATTGGCCACGTGGAGCGGTTTTCCGACTACGTCGATGACCTAGAATACTTCGTGCGCCGTTTGGTGCAACCCCAACACCAAGCGCCGCTGTACCTGGCCGCGCATTCCCTCGGTGGCATGGTGAGCGTGGCCATGTTGGCCCGCGGCAACACCAATATAAAGGCGGCAGCACTCTCAGCTCCCATGTTCGGAATCAAGACCAAGGGCTTTCCACCGTGGCTAGTGCGAGCTGTTGTCCAATTTAATATCTGGCGCGGCGCCGGCAGCAGCTACGTGCTTGGCTCGGGCGACTACGATCCGCGCAAAGACAATGTCCGACACAACGTGGTTACGCATAGCCTAGTCCGGGCAAGCCGCACGCTTGCTCTATATCAGGCCATGCCTAAATTAGTCGTGGCCGGCCAAAGCAACGAGTGGATTGCGGCAAGTTTTCAAGCAGCAGATAGCAGCAGCGAGCTGGCCTCTAAGGTGAATGTACCAATAAAAATTTATCAGGCTGCGGAAGATACTATCGTAAGTCCTGAAGCACAGCAGGCGTTTTGCAGCAAAGCCCCTCACTGCGAGCTATCGGTCGTCAACCAAGCCCGTCACGAGGTCCTGCAGGAAGTGGATGCCGTGAGGTCGCCAGTGCTCCGCGACATCATAAACTTCTTCGATCAGCCACGCCTTTAAACCAAACAATAGTTTGGGTGTTTCGTAGCCTTCTCAACAAGTCTGGATTAAGCGAACCACATCTCACCATATAGTCGAAGATTATGTAGTCAAAGATATGGCCGCTGTAAAATCTAGCGCCTAATCACCCATCAGAGCGACGGCCTGATCTCCCTGTGTCCTCGATAGAGGTATGCACCTCCATACCATTCCCATGCACTTCAACTTCTTTACGACGATCTTCACGCCGCACATCATAAAGCGCCTTACAAGTGTCGTCGTCCTTCTGTAAACGACCACATGCGTGGCTGAATTCCACCTCTAACTTTTTCTGCCTAGTTGGAAGATCCTTGCTCCGCCAGGTTGCCACTTCATCGTCGGACAATTTACCGTCGCCGTTCTTATCAAGAGTATGCAGGCGTTCCATCTCAAATTCGCCTTGGCTCTTTGCTAATTCATCATCTGTAAGCTTGCCGTCTTTATTGGCGTCAAACTTTTCGAGCAGCATGGCATAGTATTCTCTGGCGTTGTTACACTGAGGCTGA
>JAPLFY010000049.1 GCA_026390435.1 Pseudomonadota bacterium | reverse complement strand
GGGACGATCACTCTTGCTCGCTCGCTCACTCCACCTGGCTACTTCGTACTTTCGCTCTCCCTCGCCGTCGCCACCCACCACCCCAGCCACCTCCGCAACAACAGCCTCGATGCTCGCCAGCGTCCAGCGCGAGCAGGACGACCTTGCCGCAGCAGCTCGAATGGAGCGAGGGCGACAGGAGCAGCCGCAGCAGCAGCAGCAGCAGCAGCAGGGGCAGCAGCAGCAGCAGGGGCAGCAGCAGCAGCAGGGGCAGCAGCAGCAGCAGGGGCAGCAGCAGCAGCTGCACGTCCAGCAGCTCCCGCCCCAACCACAGCAGCAGCAGCAGCAGGTCGTCCCACTCGACCTCGATCATGCTCGCCTGGCCAAGTGGAGGGCCTCGAAGGGACCGCTGCTGCTCGCGATGATCCTGGAGCACACGCGGCGCGGGCTGAAGTGAGTAGAGTTGGTTGTTGGAGAGTTTTTTCTTCCTCTTCTTCTTCTTATCTTCTCTCTCGCTCATGCCCTGTCTTCTCTCTCTCTCCCCCTCTTCCACCCCCCTACCCTTCTCTCTCTCTTCACACGTTCCAGAGAGTCCTACTCCCTCGAGCACTACCGCCGCCTCGTGGCCCACGAGTCCCAGTCCCCCGCGGGGCTCGGCCTCGGCCACAGCAGCCACTTAGGCGGCCGCTCCAAAGTCTACTGCAAGCAGCTGCACCGGCAGCCCTGCCGAGAGTGCGCCACCTGCCACTTCTGCCGGCAGAAGACCGTGGACCTCAAGTCATGGTGCCCCTGCGGGTTCTCCAAGAGGCAGCCCAGGCCGGCGGGCAGGGCGCGAGGGAGATGGTGCGCGGGTTGTTTGGCGAATAGGATGGGGCAGAGCCTTGCAGAGGCCTTGAAAGCCGCGAAGGAAGGGAACTGGCGCTGCCCCTGCTGCCTGGGCCTGTGCAACTGCTCTGCTGTCTCCTGCCAGCGCAAGCTCTGTGGGCTCAGGGACACGGGCCAGCTCGAGCACGAGGCGAGGCAGTTTGGATTCAAATCCGTGGCGCATTATTTGGTCCTGAGCCAGCTCGACGCGTCGTTGCCGCCGCCGCCGCCGGTGCCGGCCGTCAGCGGATCGCAGATCGAGGCCGGGTTTTTGGTCAGCGAGGCCGCCGCGGCGGCTAGGGCGGCGGTGATGGCGCTTTCCGCTGCAGGAGGAAACGGTTCCGGTCCCTCCTCCTCCTCCTTCGTCGACGCCGCGGCCCTGCAGTCGAGCGGGGAGCTCGTCAGGGCCGCCGCCAGGGCGAGGGCGAGGAGGGCCCTGGAGGCGCAGCAGGCCGCGGTGTTCGAGGCGCTGCGGAAGCCGCCGCCGCGGGCGCTCGCGGCGGCGGCGGCTGCTGCCTTTGCTTCCTCGTCCTCGTCTTCGGCTTCCGCCGCCTTCCCCGACGGGGAGGACCTGGGCTGGGACGCGCTCGACGCGCAGTCCGACGAGGACGAGTCCGAGGAGGAAGACGACGACGCGAGGAAGGAGGGAGAAGAAGAAGAAGAAGAGGCCTTGGCTTCTGCTCCTGGTCCTCCTTCCGCGCCGCGAGCGCGCCCGGCCGCCCCGGCTGCCGCCGCCGCTCCCCCTTCTTCTTCTCTCCTTCGTCCTCCTCCTCCTTCCGCAACAGCAACCGCCACAACCCACAACAACTTCACCTTCGCGGCGCGCGCTGCGGCAGCCCTCTATGGCGTCGCCCTCCCGGCGACCGCGGCGCTGGCTTCGTCGGTCCGCAGGCCGCGAGCCGCGGGGGAGAGGGAGAGAGCAGGCGGAGCAGCGGCGGCGACGGCGGCGATGACGTCGACGACTGCCGCAGCCACGAACGCCGAACCTGCCTCCTCCGACCCAGCGACGACGACGGAGATCACCTGCTCGATGATCCCGGAGGGCCTCGCGATCGACCTCGGTGGCGGCGGCGGAGGGGGCGGCGACGAGTCGGGAGGGCACTCTGGGCTCGACGGCGGCGGAGGGAGGGCCACGCCGCAGGCACTGATGATGGCGACGGCGACGACGGCGACGGCGGGACCGCCGCGACACAGCAACACTTCGCTGGCGTCCCTGGTCCCGCGCGCGCCTCCTCGCTTCGGCGGCCACCAGCACGCTCCGCGCCAGAGGCAGCAGCAGCCACGGTCGCATCCACAGCAGCTGAGTTCGCTCGCTCGCGGCAGCAGCGGCGGCGGTGGCAACTGAGGCGGCTGGGAACGCGGCGACGTCATCGAAGAGGAGGAAGAAGAAGAAGAAAGCGGAGGAAAAGACGCTGGCGCTCTTCTTGCTGCTGCTGCCCCTCGCCCGACGGATGAAGGAGGAGAAGAAGACGTCGAAGGCGGGACAGAAAACGCCCCTCCGGCTGCTGCTGCCGTCGAAGGGAAAAAACCCGCCGCAGAGGAGCAACAACAGCAGCAACAACGACACTTCCCCGCCACCAAGGTCCGCGAGCCCGTGGCCGTGAGGAGCCGCCTCGAGGGCGGCGACGGCGAGGAGAGGGGCAAGACGAGCGCCGAGGGAGAAAGAGGAGAAGTAGAAAAGAACAACCTTTCCCTCTCTTCTTCTCACCCGCTCCAGCTGCCCGGGGCGCTGCGCGACGCCGTCGCCGTCCTCTGCTCCGCGGCCTCGGCGGGACACCTCTCCGAGGTCTCCTACGATGTCCCCGCTCTGCTCTCCGGTCGAGAGCCCTTTGTCTCTTTTTCTGCGTCGGACGTGCCCGCGAGGGCGGCGCTGCTCGGAGGCTGCTTCGAGACCTTCGACGTCCTCGTCGCCCGCGGGAGCGCTTCTCTTTCTCCTCCTTCCTCCTCTTCCTCTGCCGCAGACACCGCCGCTGCCGCCGTGGGCGCCCTCGCGACGGCGCTCACCGAGGAGTACGACGCCGTCAGCGCCTTGATGGCGAGTCTCGCGAGGGAGGGGCTCTCGGCGTGCTGCCCGGAAACGGCGGCGGCAGCGGAGAAGAAGAAGGCGACGGCGGGGGGGATCTTCGGCGCGCCCGAGGCGGCGCCGGCGGCCCTCCAAGACGCCGCCGCGGCCCGCGCCGCTGCCTCGCGCGTCTCGGAGCTGCTCCTCGCCGTCGCCCGCAGGAGGAAGCAGGAGAAGGAGAAGAACCGAACGTCTTCATCGCTCGACCAATTCGTCTTCACCCAGGAAGACTCGGAGGCCGCGCTCTGGGCGCTCAAGGCGCTCGAGATCGGCGACGCGAGCTTGCTGGTGCACGCTTTGGACTTTGTCGCCAACAGAGGAGGGGCAGGGCAGCTCTCCGGTGCCTGGTTGGCGAGGCCGCTGGACCCTGCGACGAGGGCGCCCCGGGCAGTGAGGGAGAGGGCAGCGCTGGCGCTGCACTCGGCTCTGAGGACCGCGAGGGCCGAGGCGGCCGTCGCGCTTGCTTCTTCTTCTTCGGCGGCGGCGGCGATGACGACGGCGACTGCCGGAGTCCCTCTAACTCTCCCTCCGCACTGCGCCCGGGTCGCCAGGCTCCTCTCCGAGGTCGTCATTCCGGTGCTCGAGCGCGGGCTCGCGGCCGACTACCCGCAGCGGAGGCAGGCTCTCAAGGGCGCGCCGCCGGGGAGCAGCGGAAGCGGAGGCGCTGCTTCTTCCTCGAACGCTGCCGCGACGGGAGCGACGCTTCTGTCTTCCTCCTCCTCCTCAAACAACGCGCTCGAATTACTCGACCCGTCCGCTCCCTTGCCCGCGGCCCACGACGGCCTCGCCTCCAGGAGAGCCACGCTCCTCGCAGAGGCGCACGCGTTCCTGGTTCTGGCGAGAAAAGCCCCGGCGTCGGGGATCCTCGAGCGGGCCTCGGCGCCGTTCGGTCCAGAGAGGCTCTGGCTCGACGGCGGCGGCTTCGGCGGCGGCTTCGGCGGCCCGGGTTTCGGCGGTGGCTTCGGTGGCCCTAGAATTGGTGGTGGTTTTGGCGGACCTTGTATCCGTGGTTTAGGCCGAAATATTGGCCGCTGCTAATTCTCCGCAAGCGAATCACGTCCGAAGAGATCTGATAAATAAGTTTTAAATGCATGGCCGCTCGGGATTTCCCCGCGCGGCCATGTTTGTCATTAAAGTGTATTTGAGTTCTCTAGAATTTTTTTGGAATCTGATGAATCCGCAAAAACTAACCATAACCACTAGCCGATGAGTGTGCACTCATCGGCATTCGGTCTTACCTCGTTACTCTTCATCTCCACGCCATCTTTGACATGAACTAGAGCACCCCTTGGCCAGGATGGTGGCTCGCCATGCTTGTGTTGCCAGCTTAGAAATTCACGTTTGGGGCCGCGACACATCATTTGCTTTGAAGCGCCTTTTTGTCGCTGAAGATCGCCAGTCAGACGTGCCAAATTGCTGGATGCTGGCGGTGGTGTTCGCCGCATGAGCAAGTAACTGTGCGTTAGTGTGCGATTGCGCATAGGCAAGTGTTGCTCGATGTCTTGGTACCAATCGGGTGCTTCCCAGGCGATGCGGTCATGACACCAGTCACGTGCCGATTCGGTTAGCAAAGGACATGGCGCTGCATGAGTGCAGGGAGCCCAAACATGCCAGCCTGCTGAGAGTAGATCGCTGCGAATTTTTAATAGTCTGCGCCCGTCCTGCTGGGTGGCGGGTTCTATAATGGCAAGGGCTTCACCATCGAGCGCTGCCTTTGGTAAGGTTGGTAGTTCGGTCAAAGCAAACGAGAACAAAGTCAGCCAGGTCGATGCCAAATCGCTGCTTGGCGCGTCCAGTTGCTCGCGCCATGTCAGGGGTAATAGGGCTGCGTTAGGTCGCAAGAGGTCGCGGTAGATGCGGCTGGTCTTAGCGGAACGCTCGACCGCGATGCCGTTTTTGAATTGGCCTGGTAGTGCATCAGCAATTGCTAATGGTACCGTCCCCAGGCCACTGCCAAAGTCGGTGAATTGCGTCAATCCTTGCCAAAATCCACTGGCCTTCCCCGCTCTCAGTACAGCAGACACCCGCAAATAATTTAAGGGGAAATAGTAGCAGGTATAGGCTAGGGCCGCCCACTCGGTATGCCAGGGTGTTTGGGCGTCTGGATTTTTGATGTAGTGATCTGACAGCTTCTGTACTGCGCTGGCGAGGCGCCGAGTATCGGATAGGCTGCTGCCGAGGTTGCGCAGTGCGGCTTCGATACGTTCTTGATAAATCTGGGGGAGTGTTTCTAGGCGTTGCATATCTCACCTCTTTGTCTCAAAAATCGACGACACCTTAGCATGGAGCTGGCTGGTAGGAAAGTTAGGGTTGTAGTACAACCAGTGATTATAGCGCTGCAAACAGGGGGCGACGATGCGACATTTAGGTTTGGCCTGGACTCTTGCCGTCCTTATCTGCGGCTGCAGCAGTCAACAGAATGGTGGTAGCGCCAGCAATGAGGGTTGGACTGGTGGGGCCAGCGACCTCTCTGGTTTGGGGTTAGAGTTCGCTGCGCCCATGGATCTTGAAAGTCGCAGCGGAACCGCCACATCGATGGTTTGGGTTTCAGCTAAGAACGATGAGGGATTGACCGTTCATTACGATGCTAGTTTGACATCGGACTCACTGGGCGCCGCCCTACCTGATACCGTTAGCTTGGAGGACGGTACCAAGGTTAACGCAACTGCGGCGGCTACTCCGCTAGTCCTTAAACAGATTAACGGACTGCAGAGGGCTTATTCTGCCGACCTTGACGGAGGCAGGAAGGCCTATTCTCATTTGGCGGTACTTACCCGTCAAACCCAGGATAAGGCAACATTTGGCGGTGTGCGGATCCTTGGCTCCACCTTCATTGGCAATATCGAAACGGTAAACCAGCGGGTCTTGGCTGTAGCTGCAAGCATCAAATTCTCAGGCATGGTGCCAGACGTTGCTGTTGGCCGCTATTTAGCCGTTGGCGAATGGTCGTTTGCAGGTCCATCCAGTAGCGCTGGCAGTAACGGGGGAGTTGGGCGCGAGTTGCTGTGGTTGTGTACAGGCCGATTTGCCTATAAACAGAGTGGATTTGCCGGGGATACCGTAATTAAAGCGGATGACGGACAGCTCAAAATGGGGACTTGGGAAGCATACAGTGGTGTAGGTCAGCCGGTGCTCTCTATCAAGCTTGATGGTGATCAGGTACCTAAGCTGTACCCGGTGAGTTTACAGACGGATGGTGATACGTTCACGTGGAGTGGGAAGTCGTTCCTGCGCACGGATCGTGGCTGTGAGCTCGGCCTGCCAACAAAGCTTTGGGCAGAGTAGACATGTTGCTAGCCAAGGCTAAGGTGTTTTTTGTGTCTTCGTCGTTCATTATTTCCTCAAGGTCCATTATGATCGCTGTCATTATCTTACTTGCAGCTAGTTTTGGTCTTTGAGGGAATATATTGATGAGCAAACCAGAAGATGTGATTAAGCAGATCAGGCGGTCGGAGGCGACTAAAGTTAAGGTCGCTATCACAGACCTTGACGGCGTGCTGCGCGGGAAAATTATTCACGTTGATAAATTTCTCAGCGCCGCTGAGTCTGGTTTTGGCTTTTGTAATGTCATCTTCGGCTGGGATAGCTCCGATCATGCCTACGACAACGTAGAATATACCGGCTGGCATACTGGTTACCCAGATGCCAAGGTGAATCTTGATTTGTCTACGTTCCGTACCATTCCGTGGGATCAGCAAACGCCCTTCTTTTTGGGGGATTTTGTTGACGATCAAGATAGGCCACTGCCGATTTGTCCGCGCCAACTTCTTAAGCAAATTTTAGCGCAGGCTGAGGTAGCCGGCATGTTTCCGACCATTGGCGTGGAATTTGAGTGGTTCAATTTCCGTGAGACCCCGCATTCGCTAAGCCAAAAGCAATTTGTGAATCTGGAGCCTTTGACGCCTGGGATGTTTGGCTACTCGCTCACTCGCTCTGGGTACGAACGTGAGTTCTTTAATGCGCTGTACGATCAGATGCGAGATTTTGACGTTCCGATTGAGGGACTTCATACCGAAACTGGTCCGGGCGTTTACGAGGCGGCCATTGCCGCAACCGAAGCCTTAGAAGCTGCTGACCGCGCTGTCCTATTTAAATCAGGTGCGAAGGAAATTGCGAACCAATTCGGCTATACTGCCTCCTTCATGGCGCGGTGGAATAATCAATTGCCCGGGTGCAGCGGTCACATTCACCAGAGTTTGCGCAATTCAGAAAATGTGAATCTGTTTTATGATGCCTCTGATCCTCTTAAGATGAGCCCCACTTTTAAGAGTTATCTGGCTGGGCAGATGCACTGCTTGCCTGAGATTCTGCCCATGTTCGCGCCCACGGTTAATAGCTACAAACGGCTAGTTGAGGGGTTTTGGGCACCCACTCGGGTGACCTGGGGCAGAGACAATAGAACTGTTTGCATGCGCGTCATTCCTGGCAGTGAGAAATCCACGCGCCTAGAGCTACGGGTCGGTGGCGCCGATATCAACCCATACTTGGCTATTGCCGCTGCTATTGCTGCAGGTCTGTATGGCATCGAAAACAAGTTGGAACTCACTGAGCCAATGGTGCAGGGTAGTGGTTACCTCGCAAAGGATGCAAAACCCCTTCCACGCAGCTTGGATGAAGCGACGGAGATATTCCAACGCTCGGCCGTGGCGCGCGAGCTTTTTGGGGATAAATTTGTCGATCATTATGCTGCCACTAGACGCTGGGAATGGCGAGAGAGTCAAAAGGCAATCACCGACTGGGAACTGAAGCGCTACTTCGAAATTATCTAAGGAGACTCATATGGCCGTCGTGCAATTTAACTACCCAACCACCATTAAATTCGGTGCCGGGGCCATCAAATTGGCGTCTGAAGTCCTGAAACAGCGCGGTCTAAAACGGCCAATGGTTGTCACCGATAGGGCTCTCGGCAATCTACCGATGATTACCGATGTCATTGCAAGCCTCGGTCAGGTAGGGCTGATTCCGGCGGTTTACGCGGGTGTCTACGGTAATCCGACGGAAAGCCAGGTCAAGGGCGGTGTCAATGCCTACCATGAACATGGGGCTGACAGTTTGGTCATCATCGGCGGTGGGGCCCCATTGGACGTCGGCAAGGCGATCGCTCTCATGGTGAATCATCCGGGGCATCTTTTTGATTACGAAGATGGCAAGCCCGATGCTCGACCGGTCGATCAACCGGTGCCATTTATGATTGCTGTTCCGACGACTTCAGGCACGGGTAGTGAAGTCGGGCGTTCGTCAGTAGTGTCCGATGATACTACCCATGCGAAGAAGATTATTTTCGATCCTAAGCTACTTCCGCCGTTGGTGTTGGCCGATCCAGAGTTGACCTATGGCTTACCCGCAGCCGTGACAGCGGCAGTTGGATTCGACGCGTTGACTCACAATATCGAGGCCTTTTTAGCAAAGGGGTACCACCCTCTTGCTGATGGTATTGCCCTAGAGGGGGTCCGGTTAGTATCGTTGCACCTTGCTAAAGCGGTCCGAGCGCCCCGTGACTACGAAGCACGTGCTGGCATGCAGTTGGCTTCGTTGATGGGTGCAATTGCCTTTCAAAAAGGCCTTGGCGTGACGCACTCGTGTGCACATGCGCTGTCCACGGTTTATGATACCCACCACGGTCTAGCAAATGCACTCATGTTAAACGCCTGCATGGAGTTTAACCTAAGCGCCGTACCGGAACGAATGGCGCGCCTTGGGCAAGCGGTTGGTGTGCGCTCGCTAGACCAAGATACCTTAGGTAAAGGCTTTATCAGCTGGCTTGCAGCGCTGAAGAAGGAAGTGGGATTGCCAACAGGCCTAGCCGCGATCGGGGCTAAGACTAACGACGCACTGCTCGACTTTGCTGTTGCAGATCCATGCCACGGCAGTAATCCGCGACCTGTGACGAGATCAGATTTTATTAACTTGTTTGCGCAGGCGCAGTGAGATGGTTCAGTCGCGGTTACGCATTGGTCTAAGTGCCAACATTTATCAACCGGATTTGTCACGCATGGCCTATAAGGGCCGGCGGCTGCTTTATCTTGAAGAAAATATGGCCCACTGGGTGATGGCGGCTGGAGCCTTTGCTTTGCTGCTGCCAACAACACCTACATTAGCTGGTGGCATGAGCGTGGATGATATGGTCGCAGAGCTTGATGCGATCATTATCACCGGCGGTGTCGATATGGCGCCAGAGTCATATGGTGAGAAGCCGCTGCGTCCTGAATGGGTTGGAGATAAGCATCGTGACGACTATGAGATTGCACTGGTAAGGGCGGCTCTTAAACACGACAAGCCGATACTAGGTATCTGCCGTGGACACCAAGTTCTCAACGTGGCGTTGGGCGGTACGCTTTTCCAGGATGTTCGTAGTCAGCATCCGGGCTCGCTGCATCACCGGATTTTTGATGTTTATGAGGGCAATCATCACGAGCTAACCCTAGAGCGGGGCGGTGCATTAGCAAAGCTTTACGGCGTTAGCGAGGGCATGATCAATAGCGTGCATCACCAAGCGGTAAAAGATCTGGCGCCAGATTTGAAGGTGGAGGCGCGATCACCTTCTGATGGTGTCGTTGAGGCACTTCGTCTTAAAGACGCGTCTGGGGCCTTTTTACTTGGTTTACAATGGCATCCAGAATTGCAATCGGATGCGGATACAGCTCTCCTCAGTCCTGTACCTGTGCTGCAAGCACTCTTATCAGCAGCACGTGACCGTAAACGCTGAGGTGCATATTAGCAAAGGCTAGTGTGCGCTACGATTAAGCACAAAATTAGGCATTTAAATCACGAGGTCTATTGATGTTAGAAGTCGTTAATCCAGCAAATGAAACGGTGATTACCCGTTTAGAAACCGATCAAAAACTAGCTGTGAGCCAAAAGTTTGCCGCAGCTAAAATCGCGCAGTTGGCTTGGCGTGCGACGCCTTATGCAGAACGAGTGAAAGTGGTCGAGCGATTTCGTAAGTTGTTAGCGGAAAGCAGTGAGGAAGGCGCCCGAATCTTAACCAGCGAGGTTGGTAAGCCTTTGGCACAAGCTCGCAACGAGGTTAACGGTACCTTGGCTCGGATCGACTTCTTCCTCAGTGAAACATCCGCTCGTCTCCGCGACCAAGTAGTCCAGCATGACGCTGCTGCAGGTATGACAGAACGGATCAGCCAAGAGCCTCTGGGAGTCATTGCTAATATTTCAGCGTGGAACTACCCGTACTTTGTTGGCAGCAATGTGTTTATTCCAGCTCTACTAACGGGGAATGCGGTTCTATATAAGCCATCTGAATTTGCCACTTTGACCGGTCGTCACATCGAGAAGCTTTGGCACGATGCTGGTTTGCCTAGCGGACTATTTCAATGTTTAGTTGGTGGTGGTGAGGTTGGTGGTTGGCTACTAGATCAGCCAGTTGATGGTGTATTTTTTACTGGCTCTTACGCCACCGGTAAAAAAATCATGGAAAAAGTTGCTGGTCGGATGGTGCGCGTGCAGCTTGAGCTGGGCGGCAAAGATCCCGTGTACATTCGTCCAGATGTAAATGTCAAAGTTGCCGCTGAAAGCACTGCCGATGGTGCATTTTACAATGCAGGGCAAAGTTGCTGCGCAGTCGAACGTATTTATGTCCATCAGGATGTCTATGACAAATTTGTTGAGCACTTTGTCGCTTTCACACGGACTTTGAAAAGTGGCAATCCGACTGAGGAAGGTGTTTATTTTGGTCCGCTAGCACGTAAAGCGCAGCTTAGTGTGCTTGAGGAGCAAGTCCGTGACGCCGTTAAAAAAGGCGCGAAATTGCTGTTAGGCGGCGAGCGCCAAGCTGGCAAAGGCGCCTATTTTCCCGCGACTGTTTTAACGAATGTCGATCATACGATGGCTGTCATGCGTGAAGAGTCTTTTGGTCCAGTGATTGGGATTCAAAAGGTGCGGGATGATGCCGAGGCCTTGCAGCTTATGAACGATACCGAATATGGTCTCACTGCTGGGGTCTATACGCGTGATGCAGCCACGGCGACGTCGCTCATGAATCAACTCAATGCCGGCAGTGTCTATTGGAACTGCTGTGACCGTGTTAGTCCGCGTCTGCCTTGGAGTGGTCGCGGCCATTCCGGCATAGGTTCTACTCTGTCGTTACTGGGGATAGATGCATTTCTGAAGCCAAAAGCCTGGCATCTGAGGTTGCCGTCATGATTCCAGAGATCAAAGAGATTCCATCCGGCAGTGTTGCTGACCATGTGGCGCCGGATGAATTGCTAATTGTCCTTGGTGCGCCGTCGGGTGACAGGGCGGCTTGGGTGCGGGAGCTGGTTGAAAAATCGGCTCCGAGCTTAGCTCGGACTACGCACTATCTTCGCAGCGACAGTGGCTTTCTGAGTCATGATGGCCTTCGCCCTTACACTGTACTTAGCTGGCAAAAGTTGGGTGTTTCAGCCCTGGAAAGGCGCTGGGTAGCCCATAAGATGGTGACTGCGTTGACCACGCAGTTCAATCTCAAGAAGATTGCGGTTTATCTTGAAGCGGGATCTGGACCAGCTGAGCTGGCCATTGTCGAGGATCTCTGGACGCGTAAGATGACTCCGCGCTATGAACGCAGCGAGCTAGAGAGTCTGCGTATACTCACCAGTGATGCGGAAACCTTGAAGTCTGCGGATCCCCATTATGATTTGCGACTGCGGCACCAACTAGGCTTTCGCCGCTGGGTTAACGAGAATCCGGATGAATTAACTTCTGTCGTTATTGGCGAAAGACTGGAGGCATTTTGTCGACGTCATGGCTGCGAATTTAATTCGTTTGGGCGTGAAGGTCTTACCAAGTTAGGGATGAACTTACTGTTGGCAGTGGGCCAAGCTAGTGACCTTTCGCCGTCTCGATTTTACTTGGCTACCCATCGCGTGATGCCAGGATCAAGGCCTTTGCTATTGGTAGGTAAGGGTATCACCTTTGATACGGGTGGTATTAACCTGAAGCCCCATGAGGGCCATGTCAATTGTATGAAAAATGACATGGGCGGTGCTGGGCTCATGGTCAATCTGTTCATGGCTTTAGTGGAAAGTGGCTACGACGGGCCATTGGCGGTTGCTATTCCCTGCTGTGAAAATCTGATTGGTGAGCGCTCGGTGAAACCGGGAGCAATCATTCGGTCATTCAGCGGAAAAGATGTCATCATCGAGCATACCGATGCCGAGGGACGGTTGATCCTGGCCGATGCGATTAGTTACTCGCAGAGGGAGCTCAATCCTGCGCAAACGCTAGTCGCAGCGACGTTGACGACAGCGTCGTTACGGCAGTTTACGAACTTCTTTACTCCAGTGCATTTCGCGCCACAAAGTTGCCAAGATAGCCTTCAGCGCGCCGGTCGCGATGTTGGCGAAGAGTTTACGTTTTGGGGTGAGTTTTTGCCTTTTCTCCAAGGCAACTCACACATAGCCGCAGACTTAACAAATATGGGGCGAATGCCAAAGGATTCGCATATTGGTGGTGGCTCCAATGTCGCAGCTCACTTCTTAAAGGAGTTCGCGACTCTACCCATGATTCACTTCGATATTTTTGCTTCTACCTGGAACTGGAGCGGTGACTATCCTGGTGCTAACTACGGAGCCACTGGCGCACCGTTTAATGCGATGTTTCGCAGTTTAAGTCAGGATACCGGAGCTTGGGTGGGTGACCTTTAATCAACGTGAGGTAGGTGCATCGGGGTCTGGTATAACCAAACCCTCTCCTCTTGTTAAATTAAACATATGATTACGGACGCGGCGAACTGCGCGAAGGCCGTATGTGAAGAGGAATTGCCAATCTCTGCGTCTGAAGGTTAGCAAGAAACGGAGCTGCCTAAGTAAAAATCGGGGATGAAAAGCGATGCCATACATCTCCCTAACGGCCTGATAATATTCCGCATGGGGAAGCGGCGTTTTTACTATGAGTTTACTCATATCAAAGTCGTCATAATTGTCGGTCAAAAGAACTTTATTTTGGATACATTCCTGATGGTAAGGGGTGAAGTCAAGGGGTGTGCAGAGAGTCACCTGTAGAGTCCTGGCTAGTCCCCGAAACATCAGGCTCTTGACTAATTCGACCGTCTTTTTGAGCTGCTCACTGGTTTGCCAGTAGTAGCCGACCATAATAGTCAGATGCGGGTGCAGGCCGGCATCGCTCATCCATTTCAGGCTGCGTTCGACATGCTGGAGCTGATAGCCTTTGTTTAATCGCGTCAATGTCTCCTCGTCAGCCGCTTCTAGACCGATTAATACAAAGCGAAAGTTGGCTTCTGCAAGGAGTTCGATTGTCTCTTTGTCGAGATACTCAAATCGAGTATTAAAACCGAAGTAGCAACCCTTTTTGTGCAGGCCGCGTTTGATAATACCCTGTGCAAATTCTCGGGCCTCTTTCCCGCGATACCAAACGCCAGAATCGTCAAATATCTCTTTGACTCCGTGTTCGTTAATCAGTCTTTCGTATTCATCAAGGCTTTTCTCTACAGGTAGAACTGAAAACGTTAGGTCAGGGCCATTGTAACGACAGAAAGTACACTTACCAAACATGCAGTCACGAATTACACTGGTGGCGTAGGTGCCAGGTGTCTGCAGGTAATTTCCGTTTTCAAAGGCATAATTTTTCCACAGCACCAGGTCACGATCTACCATCGGCGATCTTTCCAGAGGCTCCACCTGCCGAAAGTGACCGGTCGAGCGAATCTTGCTAGCGTCCACTCGGATCGCCAGACCCTCTAGATTGCAGGTGATGCGCCAGTCTGGATTATTGGCAATGAAGGGGATTAACTTCGCAAGTACAAAGTCAACGTGATTACTCCTGAGAACAATATCAGTTTGCGAAAGCTCAAGTGTCTCCTCGGGCCGCCGCATCGAATGATATCCGGTCATAATAAAAATGGTGTTTGGTAGAATCTTTTTAAGCGCGTCTGTTGTGCGCCAATAAAACTTCATCACCGGAGTGGTGCTCTCAAAGATAATCACGTCAGGTTTGGCAGTGACGAGATCATGGAACCACTGATCGTAGCTTTTTAGCTGCGCGTTCCCATCATCCCATATCACTTCCATGCGAAGTTGTTTTAGCCATGTTGCGGCTTGAGCGTGAACTACAGGCAGCAGATACGTTGGAGTCTTGAAAAACTGTACGTTTCTATTCTGCGAAACCATGGCTTTTTGACCACGGTCATTGACGATAGGTGGGTAGGAAATGGCAACCTTCACGATGGCCCCTTCAGAAGAATACTTCCGTGATTATTTGGCTACTCGAGATATCTCGCTCTCTCAGGATATCGTATACGTCGTTTATCATGTTACGGTTGCCGCATAGATAATATATCGCGGCCGTTGGCGGTGGATTCGATATCAAATAGTCGGTCACTCTGCCGTTAAAATCTGCGATCTTGTCGTGGGTCGCGCAATTTACGTATCTGCCTTTGCTGTAATCAAGTCGGTTGTAGGCCTCGTTTACATAGCGTGTTCCGTGAATGATTTTGTAATCTAATCCTGGCAAAGACTTCACAAAACAATGGAATGGAGCAATTCCTGTGCCTGTTCCGATAAAATAGAATGAATGATTAGGAATCAGTGTTGGATCAATTGTAAAAAGACCATATGCTCCGTCCACTTCAACAAAGTCACCAGGTTTTAATGATTTAAGTTTAGGGCTAACTTGCCCATCTTCAATTTCTCGCACTAAAAACTGTAGTTCATCGTCGAAGACACTCGAGTAGGAAGAGTACTCGCGATTCACCGCCGTCTCAGGAAGGCCGATATTGAAGCATTGGCCAGCTAAAAAAGTCACATCTTTCCGTTCTAAGCGGAGAGAAAATGTGTGGTCTGTTAGTAGGTCAATACCAATTACTTTATGAAGACCTCGCCGCATACAAGGCTTCCTTACCTAAGGTGACTGCGAAAATGAGACGAAGAAAAAAGACCGCGCAAAAACATACATCCGTAGGTCATGTGCGATAAGAAAGTTACTATTGTGGTGAGAAAGCCGAGGATTGGTCGTCTTGTTCTAGAGAAAACATCAATCGTACATGCCGCAAAATAAGTGAGTAAAAGGCAGATCCAAATTTTAAAAAATAATGGTGACCAGATGGATAAGATGGCTAGAGAAAAGTTTCCTAAGGCGAAAACGCTTGGCGCGAAATAAGTTGGGCGCAGTGAAGTTTTCGGTAAAGTTCGAGCGAAATAGCCGCGGTGCCGTCCGTACCCACCTACTTGCTTAAGATGTGGAAGTAAGAGTTCCCTGCGATGATGCCAAACTATCAATTCAGGAACATAAAGGATCTTGTATCCTGCATTGACCAAATCAAGGCAGAATTTGGTGTCCTCGCCTGGCCAGTAGTTGTTATCGAAGCCACCGATAGAGTCGAAGCTTGACTTCGATACTATTAAATTTACAGTTGGGTAATCATCGACAAAAAAAGACTTTTTTACCGGTTTGTAGCGATATGATAAACCCCCGCCTCCGACTAATGTCTCGAAAAATAGTCCTGAAGCTTGCTCGCCAAGTGAGCTGTTTTCTGGGGTGATTGCTGGACCACCCAGTGCATCGACTTGACGCTCTTTTAATGTGGTTTCTGCGACTTTTAGCCAATCTGATTGGGGGAACGCGTCGTCGTCAAGAAAGGCTAAGTAATCATAGCGGCTATGTTTCGCTCCAATGTCGCGTTTAAGTGCCGGACTGACGCGACCTGTTGCGATGATACTGACACGAGGATCGCGGAGATATAGCGGCAGATCTTCCTCGGTGACTGGATCGTTGGGTAAAATGATAATTTCGAACTCGGAATAGTCGAGTTTCAACGTGATAGGAATCGACTCGCGAATATAGGCGTTGATTTCCTTCACCGGAATTATGATGGAAAATCCCATACCTGCTCTTTCAGCTTTATCTGAATTAGGGCGAAAGTAACGAAATTTCTTCGCAATTTTAGCCGAGGATTACTTTTCATTGTATCAGGGCCCAGATGCAGCGGCAAATAGGTGCCCACTTCCAGCTGGGTGCTAGTTCTCTGTTAGGTCGTTGGTTTAGCCTGATGATGCGATCAAAGGTAAACTATAAATACTAACTTTCTGGATGTAATTTTAAAACCACAGAAAATAATTGGTCTGTTGCGAGAGGTTCTAAATGCCAACAGTCTCTGTCGTCATTTCTACAAAAAATGAAGAAAAAAATATTCGAGCTTGTCTGGAAAGTATTGCGAGACAGTCGTTCAGAGATTTTGAAATCATTGTGGTGGACAATGAATCTAAGGATAAGACTAAAGAAGTTAGTCTAGAGTTTACACCATTTGTCTACAATATCGGGCCGGAGCGAAGTGCTCAGCGGAATTACGGGATTAAATCGGGTTCCGGAAAATATGCTCTTTATCTCGATGCAGATATGACTCTGTCGCCTGAGGTAATTAATGAGTGCGTCGAAAAAATGGATAAAGATCAAAATCTGGTTGCTCTCTATATTCCAGAGACAGTCGTAGGTAATGGTTTTTGGATCAGTGTCAGGCGTTTCGAGCGCGGCTTCTATGACGGCACCGTCATCGATGCTGTGCGGTTTGTTAGACGATCAGTCTTTCTTGAAATCGGCGGATTTGACGAGAGGTTTGTGGGCCCGGAGGATTGGGACTTTGACTTGAGAGTGAGACAGTGTGGGTCTGTATCAATCGTTCGGTCGCCATTGTTTCATAATGAGGGTGATTTTAGTTTTTGGACCTACATTCGTAAAAAAAGCTATTACTCTAAATCATTCAATGAATACGTGAAAAAATGGGGCCCAGATCACCCGGTTATTCACAAGCAGTTAGGTTTGAAATATCGATATATGGGTGTTTACTTGGAGAATGGCAAGTTCTTGCGGATGTTGGGCCACCCAATACTTGCGACGTCGATGCTTTTTCTCCGATTTCTAGTCGGGTTAGTCTATCTAGCTCGAGCGAAGTGATTAGAGAATTGGAGGGTTTTAATGCGAGGATTTTCGTATGAAAAATTTAGATAATGCTATTGTTAATCGCTCGCTCATGCGTGGGGAAGCAAATGTTTTTTGGCCTTTTTATAACTATCTGCATCCATATATAAAGCACCAAGGCAGTTTATTGAATTTAGGTTCAGGAATTTCGTTTGCATTTGAGGCGTATTGTCGGGAGCAAAATAGCAATTTAGAAATCTGCTCCGTTGATCGGCTTCAGCCGGAAATTGTACCATCGATAATTAATCGCTTCTGCGTCGCGGATATTGAATCTGAGTTAGACCTTGGTAGACATATAAAATTCGACATGGTTTGTTTATTTGAGGTGATTGAGCATGTGGATAAGACGGACGTCTTGATTAAGAATGCGGTCCGATATTGTCGAAAAGGCGGTGTCGTTGCGCTCTCATTTCCTAATCTTTCGTCTTTATATTCGCGATTGGAGTTACTAATGGGCTTTCAGCCTCATATTCTTGAGGTGAGCAATGAAAGAGCCAATTTGGGTACGGGTATCTTCGGGGATTTTAATAATCCGACAAATCAGCCAATCCATCATATCCGAGGGATTACGTCTCGTGCTGGGAAAGAACTAGTTCGATATCACGGATTAAAAATACGCGATGTCATCGGGACTAGCTGTGGTCGGTTTCACTCAATTTGGAGAAATTTACCCGGTATAGCGCCTGTAAATTTAATAATTTGCGAGGCGTAGTATTCGTACATTCATATGTCATCCATCAAGACGCCGTTTTAATTAATGTTTGTAGAGCCTCTTGAACAGTAGATTTTGGTGCAACATAGCATTGGTCAACGCGCGCACGTTCGATGAATTGTCGAAAAGCGCTGGTAAGACGCGGGTCATTCCCGGCGATGATCTTCCAGACTTGGATATCGTCCTCAGGAAACTCGGCAAGAAGAGAAAGTGTGGCCTGCTCTTTTGGTGGTATAGAGAGTTTGCCATTTACTAAAAGCAGCTCCGCCCCTAACTGCCCGAGTTGGCCTAGATTAAATTTAGGCAGCTGCGGCTCCAGGGCCCATTCTGTGTATCCGTAATTAAAGTTTATATCACCATTAATGGTCTTTTTTCCGGTTAAAATGACTTCGAGATCAATGATTCTTTGCAGCCTTACATTTTGACGTTCAAAACGCATAATGACGTTTTCAGGGCGAGAACGGAGATAGCGAAGGTAAGGCTTCTCGGTTGATACTGAATGCAGCATGGTCTTTGGGAAGCTTTCGAAGACACAAAATGCCACAAAAAGCGTCACCCAGGTTTTGCGATGCTTTGTTTTTTTCACTACTAAAGCTATTAGTACCGACAGAGCTACTAAAAAAAGCAGAGCAAATCTGGAATATGAGCGAAAGGGAACTAAATGTCTAAAAAACTCGTTCGGCAATGGTATGGCATGGTCGAACAGGGTGATGGTTGGCGGTAGGCTTAGGAAGAATGCGATGAACATCGTTAGCAAAAGGGCGTAAAAAATTTCCTTTCGATCTTCTATCGCGGCTCTAACCGGAGCCATGATTGATTCCCGTAAGGTTCGCAATTGTGGGTGAAGTAATCGTGGGCGGCATAGCCAAGCGATAATGATAAGGGCGCAAAAAAGTGTGGGAAGGACCCCGATTGAAATAGCGAATTCATCAGACCACCAATTTCTGGCGTTATTTGCATCTGCAATATACGGGCGGAAATAATCCCCGAAAAATTTGTTTTGGACATTAGGAAGTATATAGTCACTCGCTCTAGCTGAGTAATTTGTGAGATAGTATAAATTGTCACCATAGTTAGTGGCGGGCTTTTGATACCATGCGTTTGTCATATCGTGGAAAAAAGTTTCTTTGATATAAGGTGCAGAAAGAAGAATCGTAAAAATGACGCACAGAGCGTTCGAACGGATTATGTTTTTGACCGATTTCCGGTTTGTTTTTTCGGCCAAAAAGCATACAAAAATAGCGAAAGCCATCCAGAATAAGAAATAAAAATAGTAGGGACTGCTATATAGGCTTGCTGCGAGCGTTAAAGCTGCGCCAAAGCATGTAATTATTCTGCCTGGCTGTTCTTGTACACGGTAAAATAATAATAAAAAGCACGGGAAATAAAAAACAGGCATCAAGCCAAAGTGAGCCCAATAGTGGCTATATGCATAGGCGCTAAAAGCGATCAGAACTGCGGGTATCAGCGCTACGACCGGATCCTTTAAGATTTTCCTGCTAGCATAGTAAGTGATGACGTAGTTTAAAAATACAATCGACATGATCATTACGTTGTAAGAAAACATCAGGCTTTTTGTTAGGGCAGCTAACGCAGTAGCAATGATGTACGGCGCAACTAGATATCTCGAGAGACTAGTGTGACTAAATGCGCCAAAGGGATAGTTGTGCGAGGTGTTGTGGTCAATGCACCCATTTGCTGCTTGGACAAGGAAATCATGGATGTTGGATAGTTCCCCGATCGGATCGGCGGAGATCGAAATGCCCCATATGACATCATTCATCGGGGCGCGTAGTAGTCCGTTAAAGTGAAGGGCTATAATTGCCAGTCCGATTATTGGAACCGCGATCCAAGTGAAATATTTAGATTCGCTGTTTGATTGGGTCATAAGTCCTTGTCGTCAAATTTTGATCAAGGCTAAGTAATATCGCGATAATCTAGTTTATCATCGGGACGATGGTGAGGCCACGAACTGCAGGTTGGCAGCGAGGCATTATGTAATCAGTCTGTAATTTCAGACTGTTATTGCTTGCCGTGCTTTCCGGTATGCAATGATGCCCCATCGGAAGGGGGTGGAAAAGTGACTGTGCGTCATCCCCGCCCCGATGAACCCGCCGGCGGCCTAGGGGGAGTTGCGGGCGTCGCAGGTGTTGGCCCTGCAATACCGGCTCGCTTCATCATGTCTAGCAAGCCATTTTTGTCGACAGCTTTGCGGAGAGCGTCTTCTTGATCAACGATGCCGTCACGGACAAGCTTAAGAAGTGATTCATTGAGTAGGATGTTACCGTCCTGCTTTTGTGTCTGCATGTGATTAGCGATCATGTGATTCTTGCCTTCGCGAATCATCGCAGATACAGCGTCGTTGGTAACTAGGATTTCGTGAGCGGCAACACGACCACCGTTTTTCTTTCTCAGAAGAGTTTGTGCAACAACCCCTTTTAGTGATGATGCAAGCATCATCCTGATTTGTTGCTGTCTGTCCGTAGGAAACTGATCAATAATGCGGTCCACTGTTGAGACGGCGGTGTTCGTGTGGAGTGTGCCGAAGACTAGATGACCGGTTTCTGCTGTTTCAATTCCGATGGCAACAGTTTCCAAATCACGCATCTCGCCAATTAAAACGATATCCGGGTCCTCGCGCAGAGCAGCTTTGAGCGCGCGAGCGAACGAGCCTGTATGCTTGTGAACTTCCCTCTGATTAATCAAAGCCCGTTGCTGAGGGTGAACAAACTCGATTGGATCCTCGATGGTAAGGATGTGATCCGCACGTTTTTTATTAATCAAATCTATCATTGCAGCCAAAGTTGTGGATTTACCGCTACCTGTAGGACCAGTTACCAGAACCAAACCTTTAGATAAGGAGCAGAACTTAGTGATTGCCGGTGGTAAATTAAGCTGATCTGCAGTCAGGATAGTCGACGGGATATGGCGCATGACGCTACCAATGCCGTTTTTATCCCGGAAAACGTTGACGCGGAATCGCCCGAGGTTTCTTATTTCATAGGCGAAGTCAGTGTCATTAATTGAGCTAAGTTCGCTTAAGTTGCGACTTGGAATGATCGGCGATAGATACGCTTCGATCTCGGCGGGTGAGGTGGCACTCTCACTGACACGCATGATTTCGCCATCTATTCTAAAACAGATGGGCTCACCACAGGTCATGTGTAAGTCGCTACCTTTACGTCTTACCAAGTCAGTGAGTATCTGGTCGATGCTGTTACGACCATCGCTAATGTCTGCTTCACCTACGGCACTTGGCCCGAAATTCAGTTTAGCTGGTGCATGTCCGCTAATAACCTGATGAGTCGCCGTTGACTGAATGATTTCCGAGTGGCTAAAAGAATTTTTATTAATTAAAGTGTGTTCTTTTATCGCCTCGACAGGCATTTGCAGCAGCGTGTTGCCATGCGGAAAAATTTGTTTGGTCGCGGCCACGGTCGCTACTGGAACAGCTTTAGTTGGGGTAACTAATCGCTGATGAGAGATAGGCTGGTCGACTCGAAGGTTATTTGGGATATAGCCACCAAGCTGATTCATGTCGGTGTCACTGTTGCCGAGTAGCTGATCAAGGTCGGACGCATCTCCCGTAACTAGCGAGAGTCGAGATTCTGCAGACACTGGATTGCTCAGACGCTGCCAATCACTCTCAAAAGCTGCTTGGCCATCTGGTGGCAGGTAGATGTAAATGGCAAGAGGAGCGTTTACCTGCGCGATTAACTGCAAGCGCCCAACATTGGCAATTTGCAAAGTACTAGTCAATAAATTTGGAGTGTCTGCGGAGGCTGTTATCCCAGGGAATAGTGCAGCGCGCAGCTGCATTAAATAATCGTCAGTGATCTCACTTTCGCCGCTTAACGAGCGATTTTCAGTGCCAAAGCTCAAATCTGGCGCGTTGTCGCTTACCAAATTGATACTTACGGCCCGCTCCGCTAGAGCTGTTCGCAGAATTTTTTTCAGACGCTCCAAACGCTTACCTCCAGAGAGGGCATCGGTCCCTTTGGTTACCAGGTTTAATTGTCGGGTCTTCTCGTATTCAGAATATCTCGTAGGCGAGGCGGAGAATAGGACAGAATTCTTGATAAATTCCGTTAGAATTGAGTAAAAGCGCAACTGGCTTTTGTGCCGCCGAAAAATGGCGTTACCGCCGTGACTTGGGGGCTGCGCTACCCTGCTAAAAGTTTTGACATACGCTAGAATCGTCGTCGCTATGGTCGTTGCGGCATTAGTTTAAGTATCCAATATTGATGGATTAATTGAACCAGCTCGGCTGAGTACGGCTTTTGCAGATACATCCGCGAACTCTGGTCGTGTGAGGTAGCTGTGGAATCCAAATTCAAGACATTGATTGTAGCCGCTGGGTTAATTACCGGGTTAGGTGCCTTGATTGCGCCCAACTTTAACGAACAATCTGCTGAGCAGAGCTTAGCTGCGCAGAGCTTTCAGCCGGTACTACCGTTACCAGCGAATAGACTGTCGCTGCCATTTATGGCCGATGTAGTACGCGGGCTGCAAGAACAAGGACAGGACAAAGTGGTGCAGGCGCTCACTCGACTGGACCAAGGAACGCAGCAAAAGCGTGCCGAGGCGGCATCGACCGTTAGACGCAGTCTCGGCTCAGTAGATAGTAGGTCTCAAGTTGCCTTACGTTTGCAGCTCGCGCGGAGTATCGCGGGACTTTCGAAGACTGGTCAGCGAGTTGGCGGTTCTAATGCGGCTTATCGAGGACAGTTAAATAGTGCATTACAGGCCGCTCAATCTCTTGGTGATCAGGAAAAAGCTGCGACTTTCGGCTTCGCGATGTCAGTTTGGCGCATGACCGAAGGTACAAAGATTGATTGGAGCAGACCGCCGTTTAAGATGACCTCAGTTGGTGATTCGATCATTCCTAAAGCGATCATTGAAAGGGCGGCGCTGGCTGACTGGCGCGATGGAAAGCCGGAAGTGGCGGTTCGTAAGTACCGTGCCTTAGCACAGAGTGTGACCGGAACCCCAGTGAGAGCTGAGTTAGACTTGCGGATCTTGGATCTTGTTCGCGTCACTGCTGTTGGTAAATCCTCACCTAAAATTTACGAAAGTGCGCTGATTGTGGCCGAGAAGGATTATCTCGACACAAGTATATTAGGAGATGGCCAAGAGAGCCGAATCAAGTCGGTACAAGTGGAGATCCTCAAGCGACACAGAGCGCTAGTACTTGGTGAAATGGCGCAAGCAAGCAACGTCAAGGCCCAAGCCTCCGATCGCAAGCGCGCTATTGGCATGGGGCAGACCTTAATCAGTGTTTTGCAAAGCGGACCAGAAGTAGTCTCGATTAAAGTTAAGATGGCTGGACTCTACGAACTAAATAAACAGTACGCAGAGGCTGTTGGCGTATACAAAGAACTAGCAGATGCAAGTGCCAAAGATGCGCAGCGTCCCTATGTCATTGCTGCGATTAGGGTGCAGAGTCTCCTTGCTGACTGGCCGCGCGTGGCTCCTTGGTCTGGTGTGCCCAACACCAAAGGCGCCAAACTGGATGCACGCGGTGAATTATTGGAACTTTATCAGCGCTTGGCTGGTTTGCTAGAGGGTCGTAATTGGGAAGTTGCATCTCAGCAGGGATTGCTCGCAGTCTCTCTTGAGCGGCGCGATGAGGCTTTTACTCTCTGGCAAGATGTGTTGAAGACTCAGTCCACTGGCGTTCATGCAGTGAATGCCATGGGCACCATGCTGACTGCTTATTCGAGTGAGCAGAATTGGGCTGAGACCGAGAGATTAGCTCGCTTTAGCGTTGAGCACAGAATGTCCCCAGTCTACCGTGGCAAGACTTTGAATTCCGGCGATATATTGGCACTAGCTGTACTTGAGCAAGGCAAGGTTGCGCTCGCAGAACATAAGTATAAAGAAGCGATAGGTAGGTTTAGCGAAGTGGTTAAAGGTCACTCGCATTTTGCGCGCTGTGACGAAGCCCTGTTCCTACTGGGGAGTGCTTATCACGGAGCTGGTCATCACTCAGCATCGGTTAATTCGCTCCTAGCATTTGAACAGAGATACCCCCGCTCCGGATTTTACCGCCAGGCAGTGCTTAACGGTGGTGATTGGTCGTCCGCTATGGCAGCGGAAGAAAATACGGTGTTCTTTTATCAGCGGTTTGCTCAACGTTTCGGCAAAGACGGCGAAGCTCAAAGGATACGCGATTCACTAACGGCATTGCACATCGGTATGGGTCACTATTCCGACGCACTTGCTGTCCTCAATATGACCGTTGCCGCATCTGACAACAATACAACTAAGATTGCTGCATTGACGAAAATTATGGAGATTGAAAAGCGCAGTGGAACCCTGGCGCGAGCAGGATTGGCAGCGCAGAAAATTCTGCAAAATAACGAAGCTGGTGAAGACGCCAAGGCATCGGCCCTGGGAATCAAGGCCAAGTTGTCGGCAGCCCAAGGTCGCTACGGCGAGGTGGAAAGTATAGCCCAGCAGTTAGCTGGAATGAGTTCGGCAGCAGCCCAAGAGGCACTTGGCGGTGCCAGGTATTTACTGGCAATGGCTCGTAGCAAAGCCCCGGTACAATCCTTTAATAATCTTGAATTGCGAGATCCAGCAGCGACTCTGCAGTCTCATTACGCCGCCTACCGGTTGACACGTCAGGCATTTATGTCTGTATGCGACGCCGGTGCGACAAGTTACTGCCCGGTTGCCATGATGAAGTTGTCTGAGCTTTCGAAAGCTTTTGTAGAGTCAGCTCAGGATATAGAGATTCAGGAAAATCTTGCGATGGAAGTTGTCCAACGCTTTAAAGCACAGCGCCAGAGCATTATGAACGACGTCTCGAAGACGGCCCAGCAGGCCGACACCAAGGCAATAGCGGCAGTCAATTCGGGCCTCAGTGATCCCGATACGGCGCAGGCGGTGCTCTGGCAGGCCGCCGGTGATTGGCAGTCTGAACGAGTGAGCGGTTCAGCTGGCAACGGTTTCGTCCAATGGTCAGCTGATGAAGGAGCAAGCCATGATTAAGAAACAGAGATTTTTTCTGACATCCGCCTTATTGCTAATGGGTTCTACGCTTGGCGGCTGTGTCACTTCATCGGCGAATAAAGATGATTTAACTGGCGATAGTGGACTTATGCCGAAAGGTGCCGGCGCCCATCGTGCCGTGGTCAGCCAAATCGGTGCTAAAGACCCGATGCTCGCCCCCTATCCGAGGGCTTATTGGCTCGATCAGCGGCAGGCAAAGGCTCTGATGCCGCGAGCGCGAGGTGCTCTAGCCACGGGTGAAGCTAGCGAGGTTGTGGCCATGGCCAAAGCTAGGCTATCGCGCAATCCATCCGATCCCGCCGCACTGACGATGCTTTCGGCGGCCTTAACCATGTCGCATAACTACGAGTTGGCTGCTTATTATGCATCCTTGCTCGAACAAGTTCAGCCCGGTAACGCCTTTGCTCTTAATATAAAAGGGCTGGCCTCGATGCTTTCACCGCAAGCGACTATGGCAGATTACCGAATTGCCCAGGACTATTTTCAAAAATCTATGGATGCGGATGGGTCACAAGTGGCGGCTGGTCTAAATCTGGGCAGCTTGCAGCTTGAGCTTGGTAACGCGGCCGGCGCAGCAGCTGTGTTTAAGACTGTCGCCGATCGATGTGGTGAATGCTCAGCTGGCATGATTGGTTACGGCCGGGCCTTGGCCCGCAGTGGCGAATTTTCGAAGGCTGCAGGCGTGTTTAAAGAGATTTTAGCAAAACACCCGCATAGCTCTCCAGCACTCTACAATTTGGCCTTAGTCTATAAAAATGGTTTTCAAGATAAGGCTAAAGCTCAGTCCTATTTGTTTGCAGTCATCCATAACTCGCGGAGTAAAGATCAGGGGATGAAGGACCGCGCCCAAATCGTGCTCCGTTCGTTGTCGAGTCAAAAGGGTGCTGAAGAACGTTCTCGTCTAGCGGACGAGATGCCCAGTCGGGCTGGAAGCGCTGGAGCGCATGGTGCTGAAGATGCAGAGATTCTTATGACTGGATTGCAAGCCGATTCTGAGGAACCGTGATATCGTAAAGCATCGATATTAGGAGGGGGCTGTGCGGAATTTAACCCTATGTTTCATCGGGCTAATGGCGATTTCGTCGGGTCTCACGGCATGTAAAAAGAAGCCTTTCACCATTAGCACCGATGCTTTTATCCTAGGGTCGAAAAGCAATATCTATGTGGTTGGCTCCGGCAACCAATCGCAGATTAATCCGCAAGTTTTGAATGCATCAGTGTTGATTGCAACCCGCTTGAAGCCGAATGAAGTTAAATTTTGCTCGGGGACGCTGATTGCGTCTGATCAACCGGGCGGTAATTTGCGTGTTTTGACCAATCACCATTGTTTTGCAACCGTCGATGATGAAGGTTTAGCGACGTCTGTCCTACTGCCTCAGGCTTGCGTCAGTACCAAGGTTTATTTAGGCTTTAGCGCTGGTCAGACCAGAAGTAGTACCATTGCAGAATGTTTGCCCGGTAGTTTGCGCACTAGCTTTGAAGGGGACCTCTCGGTCTTTAGACTAGCGAGTGCGGTACCGGCCCAATTTCAGCCGCTGGCCATAGCTGATCCGAACATTCAGGTTGCTGGCAGAACGGCGATCATTGTTCATTACCCAGATACGCCAGAGGCCATGGTTGAGGCCCCGGACGGCGGCCCTAGGCTGCCACTCGCCCAGGTGACGATGGACAACTGCAAGGTCATAGGTAATTTTCCAATTGCGCATTGGCAGCTTGATAAGTCGCTCCCTTTCAGTATCAAACATACGTGCGATTTAACCCACGGATCTAGCGGGTCTGGGCTTATCGATGCGACGACTGGGCAAATCCTCGGCGTGAACTGGGGTGGTATCAAGATCAACAGCCAATCTGGACTTGAGACGGTCAACGTGGCGACCGGCGCCAATTTCGTTAATGCATTTCTTAACTTTAATACGGCCAAATTGGAGCAGTCTGCGGCGACTGAATTGGCCCAGGCATCTAACGAGCAGTCCGCCAAGCCTAAGTCTAGCGGTGTCAGTCTCAATACATCGGGCGTGATGCCAAAGAAATCAGGTTGCGGTGTTATCGCAAGGACCACTGATCAACAGGCGCAGTGGCCTCTTTTCGCGGTGATTGTTCTGCCTTTACTGCTCTTGATTCCTACGGCGAAATCTAGGTCGAAATGGCTGATTGGAGCGGCACTGGTGGTCGTATTCAGCCCAAATGCCGGTGCCGTAACCGCAGTTAAAGATTTAAACGTAGCGGGAAGCTTACCGACGGCGTTAGTAAGCCCAACCATCGGCTGGGGCTCGACTTATCTGATGAATACAGTGTTCGCGATGGAGTACGGCAATCTTCACGATCATGACGGCGGAGCCGCCGTGGTAACTCATAAAGAGCGCCCCCTTCATTCCGCGGAGTGGATCAGAGCTTTTTTTGCTTTGGCAGAACTTAAGTCCAGCGGTTTGCAAGTGCCAGGTGAAGGCGAATTAGCCGATAAAGTCGCCGCTGATCCGGCGGCAAGAGCAAATTCCAGTGTTATCAGCGCATTGCGAGGCCCTCTGGAGGTACGACTGGCCTTGGTCGAAGCCTCATTCAAAGGCAAGGATTGGGCCACACGTTGGCGTACGTTGGCTGCTGCCTATCGTACCGATGCACCAAACTGCACGGACTCGGCAGACTCTTTGCGTCGCTTGGTCGTCACCCAGTCGCAGGCTGCAGAGCACGGGCCTGCCGGTGCAAAAGGTAGAGATATTGGTAAGGCGGCGATTATCCCGATGGTCAAGAGGCTCGACAAAGCTCAGGCACACTGCATTGTGGCCGCAATGTTGCGCACTTCAACAGAGGCACAGCTGCAACTAGATCCTCTACCTCTTTTGACTTCGATGTCAGGTGCAGGCACTTCACTAGCGCGAGATCCGGATTTGATGGCGGTCCATGCAGCAAGGCTTTTGGCCACACATCGCTACGCAGAATCTCTGGCACTGCTTGTGGAACTGGTAGATATTGACGATGGCTATCGCCTTCCCTATGAGCTGATTCAGCGTGCTTACAGCTGGCGTCAGCGCGGTGCCGGTAGCGTGGCGATTCAGAGCTTATAGTGTTAGCCCGCGTTGCCCCTGGAATTTGACCCGGCATAAATATCGCTTCCCATAGCTGCCTGAGGCGCTACAATCGGCCTTTGATGTGATTTGCTAGTAGGGGGCGAAAGAGCGCCATGAAGCCGTTTCGAGAAGTGATTTCGTCAGGTGAGAGCTTATTGTTTGATGGCGCCATGGGCACTCTCCTTTATGTTAAGGGCATCTTCATCAATCGCTGCTTTGAGGACGCTAATCTATCGGCGCCGAGCTTGGTGAAAGAGATTCATCAGGAGTATCTGGCCGCCGGAGCCCAGGTTCTGACGACTAATAGCTTTGGTGCTAATCGCTATAAACTTTCAGGGCATAATCTCGGTGATAAGACAGAGGCGCTTAACGAGGCAGCCGCTAAATTAGCTCGGGAAGTTGCCGGTCAGCAGGCATATGTAGCCGGATCTGTTGGGCCATTGGGCGTTCGCATGGAGCCATGGGGCCCGACCTCGTTTGCTGAGGCGCGCGCGGCCTTTGGTGAGCAGATCAAGGGCTTAGTTGCCGGTGGCATCGATGTGCTTTGTCTGGAGACCTTCTCAGACATCTCTGAGATTCAGCAGGCAATTCTGGCGGCTCGTGATGTGTCACGTGATTTATCTGTGGACTTGCCGATCATTGCCCACATGGTGATTAATCCAGATGGGAATACTCCTATAGGTACGCCTATTGAATGGGCGATGAAGAAATTAGACGAATGGGCGGTCGATGCCGTGGGCCTTAACTGCTCAGTTGGTCCAGCCCCCATGATGTCCTCGATTGCCAGGATACGCACGGCGACGGAGCGACCGATCTCGCTGCAGCCAAACGCTGGTTTGCCGAAGGATGTTGACGGTCGTCAGATTTACATGAGCACGCCGGAATATATGGCTGAGTTTGCCAAAGACTTCCTACAGGCAGGCGTGCAATTTGTCGGCGGCTGTTGTGGTACCGGTCCTGAGCACATTAAGGCGATGGCGAATGCCATTCGTCATCATAACGCGATGAGTGGACAGTCAGCCGGGCGTTTTGTCGCATTTGCTACTTCTAAGCCTAGCGATCCGTCTAGGCATCAAGAAGTGGTTGAGGCGACACGAGTACCCGCCGCGGAAAAGAGCACCTGGGCCCGCAAGTTGGCTCAGGGTGAGATGGTATATTCGGTAGAATTATTGCCACCGCAAGGCGTTAGACCTGAAAAGATTTTGGCAAATTCCGCGAAATTGAAAGCAGCTGGCATCGATGCCGTCAACATCCCCGATGGACCGAGAGCCTCGGCGCGGATGAGCGCCATCATGACGGCGGTGATGATTGAGCAACGCGCCGACATCGAAACCGTCCTGCACTACACTTGTCGTGACCGTAACTTGCTAGGGATGCAATCCGATATGCTCGGAGCTCACGCAATTGGTTTGCGCAATCTTTTGTTGGTGACGGGTGATCCACCAAAGTTAGGTAGCTATCCTAATGCGACCGGCGTCTTTGACGTAGATGCGATTGGGCTGACAAATATGGTCCACCGTTTGAACGGTGGTATCGATCTTGGTGGTCGCAGCATCGGTGAGCCCACTGCGCTGTCCATTGGTGTGGGGGTTAATCCAGTCCACCGTGATTTTGATTACGAAATGAAACGCTTTAAATACAAAGTGGATGCAGGTGCCGAGTGGGCTATTACTCAGCCTGTCTTTGATCTGGATTCGATGTACCGCTTTCTAGATTACTTGGCGGGCGCCAATATTCGGATTCCAATTATCGCCGGTGTTTGGCCGCTACTTAGCTACCGCAACGCTATATTCATGAATAACGAAGTCCCCGGCGTCGTGATTCCCAACGACATCATGGACCGGATGGCAAATGCTAAGGATGCAGATGCCACCAAGGTGGGCATTGATATTGCGCGAGAGATGACCGAGAAGTTAGGCACTAGCGTGCAAGGGCTACAGCTTTCCGCTCCATTTGGTCGGGTTGAGTTAGCCCTCGCTATTATTGGCCGCTAGATCGCTCACTAGATCGCTCGAGAAAAGCCACCGTTTCTACGTGGTAGGTATTCGGGAAAAAATCGAGTGCCACCACTTTAGTTAGCTTGTACTCATCGTCACGGCATAAAAAAGCTAGGTCACGCGCCAGAGTGGTCGGGTCACAGCTTACATAAACGATAGTGCGCGGTGCCAGATTCTTCAGCGGCACCATGCCCTTGTGGAAGCCTTGGCGTGGTGGATCGAGAAGCACCATGTCGAAGGACTCACCGTCGCGAGACACTTTCCAAAGGTGTTTTTCAGCGTCGCCTGCAAGGTATGTGGCATTGCTAATTTTATTTAGTTCAGCGTTTTGCTTGGCGACATTTATTGCGTCTTTATTAGCTTCGACTCCCTCGATATAGCGAGTGCCATTAGCGAGAGGTAGGGAAAGATTGCCGCTGCCGCAAAACACATCAAGAATGCGCTGAGGCTTGAAAGCCTCTACGTGCTCAAAAATCATGCGACGTAGGGTGCGGTTCAGCTCGAGATTGACTTGTTGAAATTGTGCCGCTTTGGTCAGGAATTTGCGGTCCAGATCTGTTTCAAATAGGACCGTTGGCGCGTTCTTTAAGTCGAACACCGTCCCCACCCAATGCACGCCAGACAGTGTTTTTAAGTCATTGGCGAATGTGTTCATCGAGTCGCGATTGCCTTCGCCTGGATACACCGTCACGAGCAAATGGCCGATCTCAGTCTGGGGGATTTCTTGAACTTCCAGGCGGACCGTAAATGGCTTATAGCCCTGAAGTGGCAGGGAGCGGATTGCAGTAATCAGTTTGTTAATCGCAGGTGCCGCGATTGCACATTGCTTAATAGGGACTAAATCACGAGTTTGTCGCCGAAAATATCCCAAATGCAGCGTCCCATCTGGATGCAGATGTAGGCGCAACAAGATGCGGTTACGGTACCCGGTCAGGGCGGGAGCAGCGACGATCGGTACGTCTATACTCGACTCAAGTTTGCCGATGCGGGTAAGAGCCGAAATGACAAAGCTGCGCTTCCACTCAAGCTGCTGCTGATAATCAATACCCATCCATTGGCAGCCGCCGCAGCTTGCAGCGTATTCGCAAGCCGGTGGTCCCCGAAGGCTACTGGGTTTGATGAAGCTGACGATTTCCGCATCTGCATAGCGGTCGTTGTCCTGCACAATCGCAGCTTCAATCTCATCGCCAATGACGGCATCCGGAATGAAGTATACCTTGCCTTCGTGCCGGGCTATGCCCTTGGCACCGTAGGCCATGCTTTCAACTTTCAGTTTCAGAGTCAGGGGTCGGTCTCCTTGTGGCGGCGCGCTTACTGGCTCGAGCTCGCCTTGGCCTATGTGGCCGTTTACCTTGGGCCTCATCAGCCACCCCTTCATGCCCCTGTTTGGGCACGAATTCAAAGGAAATCTGTAATTTTTGGTGCTTCGCCAAAAGAGCTAGGGGCTCCTTCATCATCGCAGCCACGGCTAAGCCGATCTCCCGAGCGACCACTTGTACGACTTCGTCTTTGCCTTTGCCTGCTCGTGCAAATAGCGTTGAAATCAATGCTTTAGCTGTATTGGCATCGACGTTTGGGGAGTCGTCCGCGGACTCTGTGTCGCGCTCATTTATGTTGCGACCTATTAGGAGTCGCAGCAGGCTATCTGCAATCGACTTCGAATCATCCGGCATCGGCGGCTCCGTTTTTCGTTGGGTGGAATCCCATAATGGGCATGGTGGGGTAGTGGGATGTTAGAGCAGCTCTAGTAAAGTCGCGATATCGACCTGAGCATGCACTTGCGACCCTTGTTCGCGGTTTTTTGCTAGTTGCTCTCGGATACGATTAGCGCAGGCTGTAACTTCAGTCGCTGTGGGAAGCCTGGACTTGGCCTTGCGTACCTTTTCCAACAGCTTTTTCTGCGCCTCAGCGCTTGTGAAGCCATGCAGCTTAGCCCAGTGCTTGCTCTCTTCAGTCAATTCCGCAAAGAAATCGGATTCGCTAACTTCTACCGGCACCGTTGGGGGCTGCCGATCGATAATCCTAAGTCCCATGCCTGCCTCCACTACAAACTGCCATTATTGTCGCATACTTGCATAAAGCGGTCACCATCTAGCAGCAAATCCCGTGGACTTTAGCCGATGTCCCAAAGCCTGGCTGCGCCGCGAACACCGCTGGAATCCCCATGTTTAGCCTGTACCAACCTGGTACTTATGCGATCGGAAAATACATGGCTTAACCAGAGCCGCGGCACTTCCTCATAAATGCGTTCAAGATGCGACATGCCGCCGCCAACGACGATACAATCTGGATCGACGATATTGATGACTAGCGCCAAGGATCTTGCTAGGCGTTCGAGGTACCTCTGATAAGCGGCCTCTGCGTCACGGTCACCTTTAGCCGCTACCTCGACAATTGCCGCTGGTTTTAAATCGCGACCGGTTGCATTTTTGAAATCGCGGGCAAAGGCTGGACCGGCGCAATAGGTCTCTATGCAGCCGTCGTGGCCACAGAAGCAATGTGGTGCAGGTAGGTCGGCTGCCGTAGGCCGAGGCAGAGGATTATGGCCCCATTCGCCAGCAATGCCGTTGCGGCCGCCTAGGCAATGGCCATGGACCACGAGACCGCCACCGCAGCCGGTCCCCAGGATGACGCCGAAGACCACCTTCTCGCCCGCGGCCGCGCCGTCTGTAGCCTCGGATAGGGCGAAGCAATTTGCGTCATTTGAAATCCGCACAGGGCGGCCAATTTTCTGCTCTAAATCATGCCAGAGGGGCTTACCGTTGAGTTCGGTAGTGTTCGCGTTCTTGATAAGACCCGTGTCTTCTACATGAGTGCCAGGTATCCCCACACCAATGCTACCGGTCTGTCCAAGCTTACGCTCGCTCTCGACGATTAAGTCGGCAATAGCCTTTACAATCCCATCGTAAGAGCCACGTGGAGTCGGGACTCGGTGACGCATCAGTTCGGTGCCATCCGCTTGCATGGCTAGCAGTTCAATTTTCGTCCCGCCCAGATCTATTCCGATTAGCATGAGCCGATCCTCCTGATCGGTGCAGCATATACATAAAGCAGGCTGCACCCGGTGCCCTGTCCTTAACTTGACAGTGAACCAGGCCACTAGCGGTACACAAGCGAAATCAGCAGCCCGGTGGCGGTGTGCTGAAGAAGGCGGGCTTAGGACAATTCTTAACTGAGCTTGGATTTCCCTCAATTGTGAACGGGACGGGTGGTTGTTGCCTGTCGTAAGCCGCGTTGAACGTGCTGCTTACACAAACAGCGTTTTCCGCTTCGGATACGATGCATCGATCAAAGTCTCGGAGGATGATGTCTAGTTGGCCTGTTAGGGCTGTTGAAGGCAAGTAGGTGACGGTAATTTTGTTTACCACTGTGCCCAGAGTGAGTGGCAGGTCGATGGTTGCTAAGTCGGGCAATCCTTTAATAATAATTGCCAAGCGCCGTTTCGGTTGCGCCTGATCGTAGGCCTCAAATTGCCAAATCAGTTTGGTACCGCCGATCCCAGTTAGCGAGGGGGTTAACGGCCTAAGCAGGGGATTAGCTGGTGGGCACTCGTCGGCCCTTTTACATTCCGGATCTTTACTCACTAAGTAGCCGCCGGAGCCGGATCCATTTTCGGTTGCAGGGGGCTCGGGGTCGAGTGATGTCGACTCAGTGGGATCGATTTCTACTGGTGGCACCTTGGTTTTTGGCGCTGGGGCTGGAGCAGTGCCCCCAATATTGCAAGCTGTAAATAGAGAAGATAACGCCAACGTCGCAAAGCATAGTCGCAGATGACTCGACTCAGTTTTTAAATTGATTGTGCGCATTCAGCATCCCTCAAACCAATCGGCAATTCTTCTTAAAGCTTAACCCTTATCGGAATCCTGGGGCTAAACTTTAGTTTTAAAAATAAATCCATTGATTTCATAGTGTTGTGAAAAAATTGGCGGCCGTGCTGCGGGTGTAAAGTTCACGATTACGGTAAAATAAAATCACTCTCCCATATCGTCGTCCCCGTCTCTTTACAAAGGCAACCATGTGGCACGCTCCAGCGTAGCTATAGCTCTCGGCATGATTCTCGGTGCCCAGGCCGCACATGCGAAAAAAACCGTCGAACCGGTGTACCAAGATCCCTTTGACTTGGCTGCTGGTGGGGCGTCCCTGACCCGCGCCAGTAAGGAAGGGACTCTATTCTCCAATCCGGCGCTCCTGCACTTGGCGTCTGGTTTCATCCGCTGGATTGGTTCGAGCACCACACTTACAATAAACAAAGAGTCGGTTAATACAGCCAGGAAATTCCTGCCAAAATCTGCCGGTGGAAGCGGTGGCGCAAGCTCCAGCAATTCATCGACCACCGATTCATCGACTACTAATTCGTCGACCGAGATCGTTAATGATGTGCTTAAAAATCCCGTTCGCGTTGGCTGGGGCGAGGCCATTAGTCTATTAACTCGTCGAGTTGGTGGCGCATTTTTCAGCCGTTTTGAGCTCGATCTTGGTGCCCATGAATACGGACCAGCGGGGCTGCCGCAAATTGAACTACAGACAGAAAGTTATAACGGCTTCGCTTTAGGCGCACCGGTGCCTACACCTTTGTCTTGGCTGATTTTTGGTGTGACCGCGAAATACATCATGGCGAGCGAGGAATATGTAAGTGCCGATTTAGTCGATCAGACTCAGGTCACCAAATACAGCGACCCGAAGATGGCGAAGAGTCTTTACTCCCAAAATTCAGGAGTCGGGTTGGATGCGGCTGCGCTCTTATTTTTTCAAGGAAGTTCTCTCGACCTGACGATGGCAGCCAAAGCGGATGATATTGGGGATACGCAGCTATCTGGAGATAGCTCGGGGCCGAAGCAATTAAAGCAGGTAACTAGCGCCGGACTTGGCTTGACACTGCACACGGGTGCGGATGCCATCCATTTGGCTGCTGACTACCGCGATATTGGTAATGCTTATAAACAGCCACTATTTAAACGGATATACGCCGGCACTAAGGTCACCTTACGCCAGCATCTTGGGGTGGCTGCAGGTTTCTACCAAGGTTATCCGTCGATGGGTGCTGAGGTAGACCTATTTTTCTTGCGTCTGGCTTTAACCGCTTACACGAGAGAACTAGGTGATCACCCGGGAGTGGCGCCGCGCCGCATGTATATGTTCTCGTTGAGTACAGGTTTTTAGGAGGAGTTCATTAAAGTGACATGGCTAAGTAAATTAACCGGCCTGAGTCTCCTAGTGATGCTGGTGTCATGCAGTGGTGATCACAACTTGTGGGACTGTTGGAGCGGCTTTAAGCGTATCAAATGCGATAAACCCACCGCCGAACAGATCGCTCAGAACCATCTGAACAACGGTGATTTTTCCGCAGCCATCGAAGTTTTGACGCCGGCAATTGCGGATGAGCCGGAAAACTATGCGCGCTATCCATTGCTTGCCGCGGCCTATGCGGGGCGTGGCGGCATCGATATACTTGGTATTGCTCGTAAACAAATTGGGTCAAGCGACAGTGCGCTCACGTCGTTTTCTGCCTTTTTACCGACGCCAAATACTGTGGATGCAGAAACCTACCAACTGGACCTAGCGGATGTCGCATCTGCGGTCGCAACTCTGAGAGCAGTGCCGTCCAATATTTTGACGGATAGCGAAGCTTTTCCCTACAGCGCAAGTGCTATACTGGAGCTGACGATTTATCAAAGTTCTTATTCGATTATGTTCCTAAATCAGTTCATTATCTCACCGACTACCGGAACCATAACGGCCGATCAACTGGCCAATATGACCCCTGAGCAGGCAGAACAGGTGATAACCAACTTGCTTGCAGTCGGCGACTTGCCGCAGGTGTCCGGAAACAGCAATATGCAATCCGCGGTTGGCGCTATAGCCACTACTATTAACGATCAGCCGGGGGCCACGACAAAGGACAAGATAGCGGCATATGTTGCGACGCAAAATAAGTAGGCCCCTAGTAAAAGTATGTAGCACCGTGTAACATCTGCAACGCATGAGTTCTGATCAAAAAAAATTCGGTCTATATATACATATCCCCTACTGCGCGGCTGTGTGTCCTTACTGTGATTTTGCCAAGACTGCTAATTTCACTGGCGATGTCTCTACTGCCTATTTCAATGCTTTAAAGCGGCAGTTAGAAGTATGGCTGGCTACTTCGGCCAGGGCTGGATTGTTGAAAGATGGGATCTCATCGGTCTTTTTTGGTGGCGGCACTCCGAGCTTGTTCGCCAAAGAATTACAGCCAATCATGCAATTGATTGAGTCTCGTTTGCAACCGGGTGCGGAAGTCAGCCTCGAGGCAAACCCTGACGATCTGCAGGCGGAAAAGCTCGCCATCTGGCGTGATATCGGTATTAACCGTGTGTCGGTGGGGGTGCAGACTTTTGATGCGGTGGGCTTAAAAGTGCTCGGGCGGACCCACGATGGTGGCATGGCTGCTGATAGGGTAGCGGCTGCCATGGCTGTGATACCTAATCTAAATGTTGATTTGATTTACGGCTGGCCAGGTCAGACTGAGACTAGTTGGGCACAGGATTTGAGCCGAGTGGTCGCCATGGGTGTGCCGCACTTGAGTTTATATTGCCTCACTTTTGAGGCTAGAACCCCACTTGGTCGTCAGGCCCAGCGTGGAGTCGTTAAGCCGCCGCTGGAGTCTCCGATTGTCGCCGCCTATGAGGCTGCCCGGACGCAGCTTCATGCCGAGGGTTATGATCATGAGGAGGTGTCAAATTGGGCTAAAGCTGGTTATAGCTGCGCCCATAATTGGCTCTATTGGCAGGACCAGTCTTTTATTGGAGTTGGTGCAGGAGCGCATGGATACCTCGCTGACCCGCAAGGGCCGGGGATCCGTTACGCCTATCCTCGCAATGACCGTTTGTTTGGTAAGGCTACGGTAGATGTGAACGGCTTGCTTGATAAGACTTTGGATAAGGTTGCGTCTGACTTAGGTGCCGAGATTGATCCAGACCGTGATATGGACACTTGGCTGACAGAGCTTTTAGGATCCGGGTTGAGGACTACTCGCGGTATAGATTTTGGCGCTGCTTTGACGCGATGTCGCAAGAAGTGGCAACCAACTTTGGTAGCGGATGAGGCTGTCAAGACTGGGATCCTCGAATTTACTGCAGGCGGTCGATTGCTGCTGCGATCTGATGAATGGTTTCGCGAGGCTGGTTGGGCCGTTGAAGTACTGCGCTCGTGTGTCGACATTTAAGATGTCTTGAGCTTATCGATTTACTGGCTTAGAGGTCAGTCGCTCCAGTTCGGTAAGCAAGTCTTTAAATGCGTGCTGTAGATGTTGCCATTGCTTTTCATCAAGAGTCGGTTCCAGGCTAACTCGCATGTTGCGCCATAAAGTGCGGCTACGCTGTTGAAACTGGTAGTACTCCGTTAATTGATCAGCCGCCGGATCTAGTCCGTTGGCTTGCCGCATAGCTGCGATTAGGCGCACTTGGTCGTGGCCCCTTAAGAGTTTCAGCCATTCATTTTGGACATTTGTCCGAATGCGAAGTTCATCACGCAGGCCTTCATGCGTCCATTCTAACTTTTTGACAATTAATTCCATCTGATCCTCACGCAGGGGGCCAAACATGGATTCAAGTCTGTCCAGAGAGGTGTCAGCATAGTCTTCCAGAGCGTCGTCAAAGTCTTTGTCGTCACTTGTCACGACTTTTTCCAAAGGACGATTCCAATGCTCTAATTTATGTTGCAGATGTTCAATTTGATCCTCGCTCAATTCTGCCGCTAATGGGGCTGCGATAGGAATCAATTTTTCTGCGATTAGACGCCGATTTTCGGCAAAAATATTCAGCCACTGATCGTAAGAGGAACTGTCAAACTTGCGTTTCTCTGTGGTCAGCAAATCCTGGCGTAACAGCTCGATAACCTCACCAAGGCGCTCGGTCTTAAACCAGGTGACGGTGGCCTCAATTGGTCCTTCGATCTTATGTTTTTGTTCGGAGGTTAAATCTAGGTAGCGATCGATTTGGTAGAGAATGAGCCAGTCTAGGTGTTTGTATATCAGGCTGTTGACGAGACAGCCTGTAAGTAAGCTGCAGCCGATTAGGGCAGCGAACCGTTTAAAGAGCTTCATAGTCGGAGCTTTCTGTTTCGAATATCCATAAGCCATTATAAAGTGGCCCGAGCCCCAAAGATAGCAATCTTAAATCTTAGGTGTGCTGAGTACTTCCTCATCGCCAAGCCTTCATCGTAAACGAATCATGCCACGGGCAATGGCGTCATAACTGTCTTCGGTATAAATTTGAATGTATGGACAGTCGGCTATATTTGCGATTTGTAGGTCAGGGACGTTAAACTCGTTTCTTGTCTCGCCAGAAATTGCAGACACATTGAGTGAGCCGTCTGATTGACCGCCTTCATTCATAGCCTTCCGTTTATGGAATCCCAAGATCCGGCCGACTGGGTCCATGACTATAAAGTACCGCATATAATGGTCCGCTGCAGCGTCTCCATGCATGAAGTCAATGTTGACTACAAAGTCGGAGCCATCCCCTGACATCTTTGTAATGCGGCCGCGAGCACTATGTAGATCAAGGCCATTTGCAGTGTAAAATTGGAAAGGTGTAGTAATCAACCCTGGGGTCGGATTTACTGCATTGCCCACCAAAAATGTCTGAAGATCGCTGCGCATGGTTTGCGGCAGGAAGGTGGTGTTCAGGGTGCTTATGGTTGGCTTTACAATCGAGCTTGTGTAGAGCTTAAGATTGCTACCAGTTCGTACCGAATAAATGACAGTGTAAGTGGCGGTATAGTCCAACTCGACATTTTCAAAGCGCACGTAGGGCACATAGTTATGATCTATCATTTTCATTGATGAGTCGAAGTAACGTGCGCCTACTGTGTTTTTATTCTGGTCAAGAAACACAACGGATTCCACGTAACTTGCTGCTGACTGCGATAAGTTCATAAATAGTGTTATGTTGGCACGTGACTTCAGGTCGCTGCGAGGACTGTTCATGTCCTTGCGAGGTCCAAAGTGGATGCCGTCGATCCAATATTGCAGTGTCGCACCAGCCTGCTCTGTGGGCACCGAAGACGGACTGGTATCAATCCGATCGCAAGCGCCTGAGGCAAAAAGCTCACCCGGCGAGACAAAAGTGGCACCAATCCCCATAGTTCCGGTCATTTTTAGCAAGTGCCGACGGTCCATTTCGTAAACTTCAGGCTTCACGATGGGCATGTATATTCTCCTGCTAATCGCCCGTCGGGCAGATTTTTGTTAGATGAATTATTTCTTAACCGATATGCAGCATGGTTCTGGCCCACTTGCCGTCACTGGTCTCTTTGTAGGTACAGAAAACCTGGTGCTCAAGGATCGTCGATCCGTCTAAGGTGTCGAGGACCCTGCCCATTACGTCCGTAAACACAGTGCCTATAATTCGGTCGCCTTTAGTCCAAGTTGTGCTGGATTTTGCGGTTTGGAGATTGCGGACTTGAGTACTGTTGTATTTATTTGGATAGACTTCTTTTTCGTCTACATTAAATGTACCTTTTCCTTCTTTGAACTGAGTGACACTTTGATTGCCAATCATTCCCGCCGGCACTGTATGGTCAGAGAAATCAATCACGGATTTGTTTTGAAATCTGTCCATAAATGCTACTGGAATGTTGGCTTTGACGGTCTTTCCACTGATTTGCATCAGCACAATAATTTCATTTAGGCCAGCTCCCTTGTCGATTAGGGGTAGATTGTCGATGACGATTGGGCGCCAATTTCCGTTGCTTTTTTTGTCAGCGCTGGTGATTCCGTGCAGAGCCATGAGTTTTCCGTTTGCGGTGCAGACAACGATACTCTTGATGTCCTCACCTTCTGGGAGGAGTAGGGCCAAGAGAGCCGACTTTTGTTGGCCGTAAAAAACAGCCGTGGGCATTTTTTCAGCCAAAGCCAAAGGTACAGGCTCAAGATTTAGCATTGGGTTGTCGATCGCACGACATGCTGTGCCGGCGTCCATTGTCGGAATTTCTTGGGGTGGGATAGTCGGGGCGACCGTGCCAGTGTCCTTCGCTGAACCCGGTACCCCAGGATTGGCGGTCACTGGCGCGGCATTTTTCCGCAGCGTATTTCCTGCGCCTGCTGATGAAAACTCAGTTCTTGAACAAGCTTGGCTGATCAGCCCGAGAAGACCGCCGGAGAACAGTAGCCGCCGGGGCAACGCCGATGAAGTCTCGGCCTTAACGCTATTAATTTGCTTGTGCACGCTCGTTGAATCGGTTGTGGGCGCTGTGCTCTTCTCGTTTGTGTCGCGTGGATCCTGCATCAGTCGAGTCCTCCCCGGAAGTTAATCCTCTAAAACATTTGGGGACTGTCGGGACCTGCGCGCCGTTCTAAAACACTCGTCGGAAGTATTTTTGAAAAACTTTAATCAAATATGAAAATGTAGTGAATCCGGTGGTATACAGGACTTTTATTTTGGCCACTTTTAACCTCCGCCTGTAGATGAGTGCCTTCGCCAAGGTGCTTGATTTTTTGCGGCCAATAATTGGCGTCTCAACTATATAAAATTACAAGAAATCCAAAGATGTGCTTAAGAATTTCCTGCTTTGCTCCGACGAGTAATTTACAGAGTGAGTTATCAAGCCAAGTTGTTTTCTGGGATGGTTCTAATGGCAACATTAAACACGACGAAAATCCGATTGATTACCGCATCATTAGCGGCCTCGTTGCTTTCCGGGTTGCAGGCTTGTTCATCCTCCGATGCGGCCAAGCAGTCTCGAACCGTTGATCTGCGCAAACCAATTCTTATTGACTGTTCGTCTCCCGATCCTACTAAAAGACCAGCCAACTGTGCTTCGGTGCCAGCTGTCCCAGGTCAGGGAGCAGTAGCCAAAAAACTGCTGCCCCTAACACTAACATTGGATCAGATGCTCGAGAAAGTTCAGGCCCCAAGTGATGAGGTGGCGGTTCAGTTTTTTCTCGATAACTGTTTAAGTTGTCACGATGTAAAGAATGGTTCTGTGGCGAGTTTCTGGCCATTGGACAAGGACCAATTCTCTAAACAGAGCCTAACAGTGGATCCGCAAGCTGCAGCTGTTTTTGCAACCTTGCTTTTTAAAGCCAAGGATATCGTTGGTTCGAAGCCAGCTGCGATGCCAACAGGGGAAATGACGGTGGAAGCTAAGGCACAGCTGTTGCCGATCCTTAAGTGGATGGTTATTGAATTGCCTGCGGCGGTTCAGGAAGCTCAGGCGATTCTAGCTGGGTCTGAACTGGGTAAAGAGATCGGCGGCGGAGTGGGAGTTGTTCTTAACTTTAAATGCACGCAGCCTGCAACCTTACGCGAATACCTTCGCCGCGTTGTAAACGATGCTTTTAGCCGGGAACCCACAGCAGCAGAGTTCAAGTTGGGCAGCGTTGCGCTAGACCAGCCAGTACCACTTGCCGACCGCGTCAATTTAAGCGGACGCATGTTATCAGACCCAAGTTGGAAGGCAGAGTTTGAAGCAAAGACTTTGCGGAAATTTGCCAAAAAAATTGCCGGAAGTCAGGACATCCAGCCTATTGATGGAGTGATTACGTCAGCTCAGGCAACTGACCTGAAAGAGGAGTTCTATCAGCTCCTGAAGGGGTCCTATGACAAAGTGGCCTTTGCCGATTTGCTACTCAGTCCTCAGGTGATGGTGTCAGCCAATACTGCGCCGCTTTATGGGTGCGATGTCCCTAGCAGCGGTTGGGCTGCCTGCACGATGAAGGCACCTCGGGATTCATTCTTTACCAGTGTAGGATACCTTCGAGCCAAACCCAGTTCATTTTTGGCTACGAACAATAATTATGGCCGCGCTTCTATAATGCAATTTGTCATCCGTGGCGATGTGCTCAAGCCGGGATTTGATGTGGATGGAGGTTCTACCGTGGTTAAGGACCTTCCAAGCTGTCTGAAATCAAAGGATTTCCGTGGTCAAAAAGGAACTGCTATTGCCTGGCGTGGATCCTCTGCCATACCCCTAGCCGCCAATCTCTGTCAAAGTTGTCACATAGATCGCCATATGGCAGCCGCATCGATTTTATATAGGCCGTTTAATAGTGCCGGCCAGATTTACGGGGTAACTGCTAAGATTGATGCTACAGATCCCGATTTTGCTGCTGCTACTGCTACCGACATGGTCAACCAGCCGGGGTTGACTGGGCCAACTCAGCCAGTTACGGCAGCATTTCTCCAGTCTCTGCTCGCTACTGACAATACGGAACAAGCTTGTATCAATGCACTGAATGCGGCAGGTCAGGATAGACCGTTGAAATCAGTAAGGGAGTTAGCAGCATTTCTAATTGGTGATGGGCGTGCTGTGGCTGGTGGGCTAGCTCGTCATTTGCCTCGGGCTCTAAGCAATCTAGCGACTACGACTGAGGAAGTCGTTGTCAGGATCAAACAGGCGGCTGCGGAAGAAAAAGGTCTGCTGGGTCCGATGATCACGGCCTATTTCTCCTCTGAAACTTATGCGTGCAAGAGGTAAACATGAGGAGGCAGATACTCACTCTAATTTTTGCAATTCTAGGCTTCATGTCTTTAGCTTGCTCCCGCGAGGATATTGGAGATCTAAAGACAAAATATTTGCGTAAGAAGCCACCAGCCGAGGCGCCTGCTACCGAAAAGCCAGCAGACGTGCCCCCCACTACCAAGGTCGTAACCAAGAACATCGATAATTCAGGTGCTAGCATGCAAGTTAAAGACGTGCTGCTGCTTCGTAGTTCCGTAGAAGGATGCATGGGGAGTGGTATGCTGGCAGTGACTGCCGACATGCTGCTGCCAATTGATTTAACGACGAATCCGCCGAAGTTGCCCGACGCTCGTTTGCGTTTTTTGCTTGCGACCCATTATAAGGTCGGAGACGATGTTATCGACAAAGAGAGTGGCAATTTGGTGGATGTTGCTAGTGGTGCGCGCACAAATATTGCGGCAGATTCTTTGACCGATACTTATTTACGGTCTCTGGAAACAATTGGGAACGTAGTAGCGCATAATTGCACGAGCAAAAATCCAAACTGTCAGTGCGGAAGTAAAGACGAAGCTTTAGAAATGATGACTAAATGCTTGCCCGGGCTAAATCCCAATACAGTTGAGATGAATGATTCGGCGGCGTTGCTTGGTGCGATTTGCGGAGAAAATGTGGAAGGTATGCGGAAGGCGATTTCCTCTTTAATATCTTCCTATGCATTTGCTGTAGCAAGGTGAAAGAACGCGGATTTCTTTATGATTGATAAGTGGCCGAACAGCCGTTTCGCAACATGGGCTGGTGTCAATCCGTATGACGCCTACGAAATGATGGGCTTAACATGGCGCACCGGACTCGGCGTGTCGCAGGCCATGGCAGAAGGTCAAGAAGGCTGGGCACTAGTGCAGATTAAGGTCTGTAACCATTTATTTACTCCGCTAGTGTTCAAGGCCGGACTTTTAAACCCAGACAACACTGTGACTACCGCTGCTGACGTACCGCTTGGATCGAAGCGGATGGGAGGTGCATCGGCATTTTTAATTGCTAATGGTCAGGATAATATTAGCGACAACCCTAGGCTACGGGCGTTGAGATTTAATAAGTGGTTTGCAGATATTCTGCAAAATGGCACTAATGATGGTTCGGTAACCCCAACTGCAACAAATTTGTTGGGACTTGGTACCGCAGATGTCGCACCAATCAGCGCCGACAAAGTGGCCATCCAAACTTTCCTTGGACTAAAGCAAGTCAGCATGAACAATCATGCTCTGAAGGGGTGCAAGCTTCGGATCAATCAACCGGACTTGACTCTATTCGCTCAGAATACCGGCGTCATCACGAGTCCCCTGGGGATCTCTTGTTTTATGATGGGTGGTGAATATGATGCAGCTGAAGGGTCAGTAAGGTCCAATGCTGTGCTGGGCAAGGCGGACGAATCTATCGTTGTGAGCAGTAGGTCGGTGCAGGCTTATGTATCTCAGGTTAGCCAATTCGTTGGTAAGAGTTATGCTGACAGGGCCCCTCTGGAGCAGAACGTGATCTATAAAATGGATCAGTTGGTACAGAAGGATCCAAAGCTGCGTCGGGATTTAGTTGCCAGTATTTCGCAATTTCAAGCTGGTCTTAGTAATTTGCAGGCTGCCGCGACTTTGGAGCAAAGGCGTCAACCTTTGGCTGCAGCCACTGCCAATACGCAGAATCAAAATAAAACGCAAGTCGGAGCCAGCAGCGAATTTCTAGGTCAGTGCAAATACGTAGTTTCTTCGTTAGATTTGCCAGGTATGCCGGTGCGTAACTTTTCTCTGTTTTTAAATGCGACTGATTTGGATGGGAACGATGCCGATAAAGCTACAGACGGTGGCGGAGGCAACCCGAAGGTTCAGGCATTTAGCAATATCGAAGCCATGCGGCAACTAGCTATGGGGCTCAATGTTTTGGCCAAGGCTATTGCGGGTGGAAAGAAGATGGTCGTCGTGGTGCACTCGGAAGGGGGGCGCGCGGTAGACATGACGGATTCGAAAACTAGTTTCTCAATAGTACTAGGCCCCAAGGGTCCTGGGTTACTTGATGATCAGCTTTATGCCGACATGAAAACTATTAATGAGTCTAGTAATGCGGTGATTAAGGATTTGGCTAGTCCCACGTCGGCGATTCCGTGGACAGTAGATGGACTCAAAGAGGCAAGTGGAGTTGCTGCGGCTGCTGATGTGGTGCCTAGTACTGGCGATGTTCAGGTCGGTATTGTCGAATTTCTCGAGACTCAAACCGGCGTCAAGGCGCGCGCAGGCTTAAGCGGTGCCGATGGTCGCTTCGTGCTTTTAAAGCGCGGTTAAAAAGATGCTTAGCGAAAAAGACGGATACAAGTTTTGAACAGTGGTAGACTTTGCGGATCTCTGATTCGAGAGGCCGCTGCAGATGCCAATGACAAAGACCAGTCCTTTTTCCATAGCATCATCTCTAGTGACTCCAGTCACTGTGCCCATTCATGTGCCATTCACGATCTCGCGCGAGTCTTTGGCCTGCGCTGAGATTGCTGTCGTTGAAATCACAAACTCCGCAGGCGCCGTGGGTCTGGGCGAATGTGCTCCCTTTCCGAGTCTGACTTACGACGATGTTGCAACTGCGCATCGGGTTGCGTCGCACTTACTTGCTGACCTAAGCGGCCGCAACACTAGCGATGCTCTGAGTCACCTAGCCAAGGTTAGGGAAGCGGTAGTGCGCGATTCGGTAACGGCTTATGTTGGCGTTGAATCAGCGCTCTGGGATCTCCGTGCACAGGAACTGGGCCTACCGCTTGCGGCACTCTTTGGCACATCATCTCAAAAATTTTTAGATACAGACATTACCTTGCCGATCATGGCGCCGGAGTTGATTGCTGATTTTTGGCAGATATTTGCTCCTTATGAGTTTCGTACCATAAAGGTAAAAGTATCGGGTAACGTCGGTCAGGATAGTGCGATGATTGCGGCACTCCATGCTCTAGTTCCCAGTCATACGCGCTACATATTAGATGGAAATCAGGGGTTCACCGTCGAGTCTGCGGTTCGATTACTCACTGAGGTGTCTAAGCTCGGTTTAGCCATCGAGTTTTTTGAGCAACCCCTACCAGAACGGGCCGTGGCCGGCCTCGAGCAATTAAGTAAGCAGGTGTCTATTCCCATTTGTGTCGATGAAACAGTGCGCACTGCCATGCAACTCCAAGAGATTCTGAGGGGTTCGTTGTGCGGACTTATTATCCTCACTTAAAATTGAAGGCATAGGCAGTAAACAAATTTCGTCACTGCCTCTCTTCAAATGTGGGGCTTCACTTGCAAACTACTTGGTCTGTGTTACTGGTCAGTGTGTTGATCGCCGTCGGTTGTAAAACCACGAACTCGACTCAATCGAAAGTCGCAAGTTCTGGTGGTAGTGGGGGGTACTCGGTTTCCTATTACACTCCAGGCTCTATGCCAGTCGAGTGTCAGACCCCGCCTGGTTTCAATTTCAGTGACGGAGTAGCAGTGGTCGAGGGCGATCCATTGATTGACGGAGCTACTTGCAACGGTTGGTCTAGTGGTCTTCCTGATTGCACGAGGACGCTGCAGGAAAAGAAACTCTGCGGCACAATCATTAAGGTGAGCTACAACGGTAATTCAAAGCGTGGATGGCTGACCGGTATTTGTCCCTGGGATCATCCAAATAATTCTGCCAAAGGTGTGTGGAATCCATGTGGACGCGGT
>JAPLFY010000078.1 GCA_026390435.1 Pseudomonadota bacterium | reverse complement strand
AAATGCTCCACCGCTGGCACCATCAGCGGCTCCCGGTAGGCGCGGATGATGTGGTGAGCAAGCTCTGGCTCGGCCGTATATAGCGGATGTTTCAACAAAAATATGCTCCGCACGGCTCGCAGGGCAGGGTGTAGAGCGCCGACCTTGAGTTGGGCACTGTAGACCTTAGCCCAATGGTACAGGGCACGGTGCGGCAAGATCTTGCTGGTCGTAGTCTGCATCTCAAGATTGATATGAGACCCGTCATCCAGGCGTAGCAAGAGATCCAACTCACCACCGCGCTCGTCTACTATTTGCCGCGGGACGCGCGGGTGTAGAATTTCTAGACTGACTATGGGTGACGGCGGCGTAATGATGCGAGTGATTAGATCGATCAGCCCGTCGCGACAGTCGGGCGAAGAGAGCAGCATCTTGCTAACTACGTCTAAACAGGGGTCCAGAATTTTGTCAGGGTTGTTTATATTCATGTTTTTGTCTCGGTCGTTAGCCATGCCCAAACCTCGCTGGATCAAGTGAACCATGTGTCGTGCGACACAAAACTTCGTGATCACATGATGTACGTGATAAGGCCCGGCGAAAGCCAAGGACATGGACAGACATGGACAGACATCGACCAAGAGGTTTTAGGCTGACTTTAAAGAATCTCGTCCCATGCTGCGCGGCAGCGAGCACGACTGCTCTGCAGGTGGGGACCTAAACTTATTTGCAGAAGATTCATTCCATGGGTTAGCCGACGTCACCGCTCTCTTCCAAGCAAGGCGCAGCGCGTCAGCGCTCATGTTGCTAGCAAGACATAATCTTTGTCACCACCCTCTAACGCCCGCTTGCTAAAAAACCCATCGGATCGGCTTCAAACTCTGCGTAGTCTTGAGGTGTGATGAACACGCCCTTTGCCGCAGGGTAACGCGCCTTAAACGCATCAAGGCCGCCGCCGCGCTTGCGACGCCCGCTTTTGACCTCGATGGCCCACAAGGCTCGACCGCGTTTAACCACATAGTCGACCTCGTCATTACCCTCGCGCCAATAGTAGAGTTCTTCACCGGTCCGTACGAGCTGTGCCCCAACCAGCGCCTCAAAGACGCGACCGCGTTCCTCGCTGGAGTATTCGTCTAGATGGGTCAGGTAATAAAGGCAGGGTGCAAGTGGGACGATTTTTGGCGATGAGGCCTTAACGCGTATGGTGCTCGCGGAGAATTTATCCAGCACTCTGATGAGAAAAGCCCCCTGGTAAAGCGCCAAATAATGTTTAACTAGCTCGACGTTGCCCTTGCTCTGTAGCTGTCCGAGGAGCTTGGTGTAGCTGATCTCCATCGCTGGATAAGCGGCGATGATTTCATATGCCTGCTTAAACAAGGCGGGGCTGCGCACGGAGTGATATTGCAGGATATCCTTTTCGATCACAGTGGAGAGAATGGACACGGCTACATACTGCCGCCAGTCCTCGCTGCCGACGAACTGGTAAGACCCCGGATAGCCGCCGTACTTTAAAAAATCCTCAAAGCCCATGCCGTAACCGTCCTTGGACTCTGCGGCATTCCAATGATGGGCGTGGGTCAACTGAAAGCGTCCGGTCAAACTTTCAGTGAGACCGCGCTGGATACTCAGCGAGCTAGAGCCAAGGAGTACACAAGGGAATAGCTGCTTTGCTTTCTTTGCGCTGTCCCAAAGAGACTTGATGACCTCGGACCAGTTTTCACACTTCTGGATCTCGTCGATGATCAAAATCTTGCGGCTGCGGCGCGCTGTATCCCAATGGTCCTGGATCCATGCTGGTGATGCGTGAAGCACGCTGTCGGCGCTGGTGTAATGAAATTTACCTGAGTGGCAACGCTCGAAGTAGTCGAGAACAGATGTGGTCTTACCGACTTGCCGCGGGCCGAGCAGCACCTGAAGGAGGCCGGTGTCAGCCTCAATCTTTTTGTCTAACTCTTTGATAAATGGGAGATTTTGTAATGTTTCCATATTTTGATAGTCTAAGCTATCAAATTTGATAGGTCAACCTATGAAAGTTAAGGGAGGTCAGGCACTGCCGCTAAACCGCAAAAAACATTAGAGTTCTGACCCTGTAGAAGGCTGGTAGGTTGCTGGAAGCAATATGAAGTTCAATCGCAGTCGTGCCACGAGTCATGAAAAAGAATCGCCAAATGCTACGGCGGCGGCAAAATTATTGTGGAGTCGACTTAGCCTTTATCCACGGCCAAAAGAGACTGTAATTCCTCTTTCGTCATCTTAATCACTGCCGCAATTTGATCCAAGGACATGCCGCCATCCATGAACCTGCGAATCATGGCGGCTTGGGCCTTCTGCGCACCTTCTTCACGCCCCTTCTGC
>JAPLFY010000113.1 GCA_026390435.1 Pseudomonadota bacterium | reverse complement strand
AGTTTATCAAGCCCGCGAGGACGGTTCTGTCGTAAAGAAAAAGGAATGCCTGAGTCCATTTGCCGTCTTGAGCGAGCTGCCCAAAGACGTCGCGGTAAAGGATCTCAAAGATTTGACCCGCGACAGCTTTGAACAAAAATTAACCGAGCTCAGTAGCAACCTCAACGGTATTGATGTGATTCGCCTAGATGGCGAATTTACCAGCCTGAGTCTTCGGATCGCCCCACGGCAAAAACAGCCGTATCCACAACTCGCTGATGCCGTCAAAACCCAGCCAGTTTTTTCCTTCGGATCGATCAAAGGTACCATCGTCGGCTTTCGCTTTCCTGCCTATACCAACTCTTTAAATGTGAGCGGCTACCATCTGCATTTTATCAGTGATGATCGCCGACATGGGGGCCACGTTTTTGATTTTTCTCTGAAATCAGGAAAGCTAAGAATGCAAGGGGCTGCTGGATTAAAGATGGCGATTCCACAGGATGAATCCTTCGCCAAAACAATCCTTACGCCCCATAGCGAGGAAGAGATGAAGAAGGTTGAGAGCCAGAGAAAATAGTATCTGGAATTGGCAATGCTAAAACGGCGGTTGCCAATCCCTCGGGATCACCAGGAAACATTCGGACCTTAAAGACCTCGGCCCCCACCAGTCCAGAGTCTTTCGGAGCCGGGTAGGCCTAGGCAGTGGCTATTTGGTACCTGTTGGAAGAACTGTGGCAGTGGTGCCCAATTGCAGCTATTGGGCAGACCCTGAAACTCATGTACTTGGTAAACCAGGCTCTTGCCAACTACCACACACACCGGATTCTTAAAAATCGCTGGACACATTAAAGGTGGTGCTGGCACTGGTTCCACGATCGGGGCTGGTTCGTTCGAGTCGACTACATCTTCCAGGACGATGATGAGTCCACCGGTCGTATCCTCAACTTTAGTCATGGAGATACGAGCAGTGGCTAACTTGCCGGCTTCGACGGTCGCACGACCCTCGCCGGTTGAGTAGACGCGGCCTGTGGCGCTGTTTACCAGGTTGACGGTGATCCAGTAGTCGCCAGCATCTAGGTCGTTTATTTGAATTGGTTGGCCATTGACGGCAAAAATCTGATGAGTAGATGCGGCGATGCTTTTTTTATCAATGTCTCCCGAACCCACTCCCACTGCGGATCCGGTTACACCGGCAGGTACCATGCACGGCCGACCAAGCTGATGACTCTTTGAATGTAAAACACTAATCACACCGCCACACCCATCATCGAAGGCGATCATGCGGGACAGGCTAACTTCAACCTGATCCACTTCTGCTGGCAGGTTTTTCGGCAGCGCCAAGCCGAGACTCGCCTTCCCAGACTTATCGTTCTGGTCTTTTTTCAGATCGGTCGACTTTTCTGCAGCTACATTTTTGCCTTGTTTTTGATCCTGTTGTCCGCAGCCTGCAAATGTCAGCGACAAGGCCGCTATGATGCCAGCCTCTACAAAAATTTTGTTTAGATTCTTAGGATTCATGATCGAGTCTCCCTTAGGGTTTTTACGTGAGCATTGTTGTTTGTAAGTGGTCTCACGACGTCAGCTACAAGCTCTTTTCGGCATAACAGGGACAGTGCACGCGTGGTTTGGGCAAGATTCCGTATACAAGCGTATACAAGCGCGGATTATGCGCCTTAAATACCCGAAATATCTAGATAAACTAAAGGCGTCAAAACAAGCCCTGGTCAACGGAGGCCATACTAAAAAGGCTCGCCGGCAGATAGCCTAGCGAGCTCGACGCAGTTGAATTAAACGAGACAATTAGTCAATACCCATGACCGGAGGCTTACTCCTGCAGAGCTCCTCTCCTGCCCCAGCAAATATTGTCGACGCAGTAACCTTATCGGGATCCTGAAGTTCATGAGACTTGATACCAAAGCGGGAAATCGAAATCAGACGACCATCGAGTGTATACATGCGGTTGATATCTAGAGATTGAAAGCGGTCTTGCCACCACAAAGTACCCGCTAGAGCTTGCTTACATACCGCGGGCATAAGGTCTGCATGCGAAATGCGAGTTAACTCGTTTAGCTTATCCCCTTCCAGACGGTAGAGCACTGCACCGCTAAACTCAGTAGCTTGCCCAGCGAACCCAATGTTTGACGACCTATCGCCATGTACCGTGACCACAGGAACGCCAATCAATTTGGTCCCGGCATCGTAATAAAAGGCATGGTGATCGCCAGTGACGTCGGAACCAGATCCTCTTTTACCGAGAGTATGATGATCAAGACGCCCAAGTTCACGTGGATTAGAAGTGTCAAAAAGAGACACTTGGATTCCATCAAATAGAGCAGAACCGCCTTGATCTATCGCATCAAAGCCAATGCCCAAAAGCCGACCATCCGCCAGCGGGTGCATATAGGTTGAGAAACCGGGGATTTTTAGCTCGCCAAGGATCTTCGGTGCACGTGGCTGGCTAAGGTCAAAGGCAAAAAGCGGATCCGTTTTTTTAAAGGTAACAATATAGGCAATCTTGCCAACATGACGCACCGAGCGAATATCCTCGCCGGGAGCAAAATCTTGGACAGGCGCCGCTGTTTTTAGTTCGGTACCACTTTGTTCGAGGATGTAAAGATGATTCAATGCTTTTTGGTCACCTTGCGCCCATAGTTGGCCCGTTGTCGTGGCTACGGATAAGAGATTGTCTTCGACTAATTCCTTAAACGCCCACTGATCCTTGACCCTTCCCGGCACACTGCCAACGGCAGTAGTCAGCAACTGCCCGTCTCGAGTGAGCGACACCTTTGTAAGGTAAACGGCCTCACTATTCTGTTGAGGCTGCCAGTAAGCCTCTTCAGCCCTGTCGTTGGCAGGTTGGACCCACGGCCACCATCTGCGATTTTGTTTAACCAGATAAATGTTTCGTGTCGTCATATAGATCATATCGCCGCCACCGACTGTTGCCATTTGCTGCACTGCTTTATCAGTCGCGACAGTGTTTATAACAGCAAGCCGCGACATCCTTAGATCGATGTCTCGAATGATGGGCTTAGCGATTGCCGAACAGGCTACCCCATTGATCGTTGTCGATCCCTGGTCGAGAGCCACCGGAAAATCCGGCACTGCACCTACTACCGCCGCCACCATCGGTAAGTTACCGCGAAAAACTGTAAGCAATTGACCTTCAAGTAGACGTGTATCCAGGTAGTCGCCGCGAAATAAATGTTCCTTGACCAGACCAGGAAGTTTGCCCTTTGCCGTTGCATATATCCTGACAATGGTATCGCCATCGGACTGCAATATGGTCCTATTGCCAAAGGTAACGCGCTCACCCCGAGGCCCCAATTCGCTTGCTGGACCCTGCTTGAATCCGATCACGGTCAATCTAGATCCATCTGCATACAAATTTACGTGTGTTAAGTCAGCGACACTCACTTCACCTAGTTCGTTAAGTGTGGCTCGATCGCTAACTTTCACTGTTGAGTCACGATGTACAAAGATGTGATCTGAGCCAATCTTTACGAAATCGCTCTCGTCCACTCCCTGCTCTTGGATGTTTGTGGCTCCGCCCTGTCCGGCCGATTGTTCAGCGGAAGGCTCCTTGCTGGCGTCTGTTTGGGCACTGGTCGCCATGCTGCTAACTGCGGCATCTGGTGCGGACATCGGCATCATGGCCCCATGTATCCCCGATCGACTCTGATAATACGCCTTCATGGCCAAATCATTGTTCTTTCGCACCTCAAGTTGAGAGCGAATGTCTGCCTGGATCTCACTACAGTCGGCATATAGCGAAAGTAGAGGCTTGGCTTCGGCATCGCCGTATCGACCATAATCTGGCTGAGGCTGCGATTTCTTCGAGTTCAATTTAAGTGCGCTGCAACTGGAGTTAATCAAAAAAACGCCAAGAATTACAATAAACTGGACCGGCACCTGACTAACTAGTCTTGTTTTCTTCAAGTCCAAACACTCTTGCTTCTTTTTCTTCATGATTGGGAGCTCCATTAGGTGCTGCGCGTGAGCATTGTTGTTTGTAATTGGTCTCACGACGTCAGCTACACCCTCTTTTCGGCGGAACTGGGACAGTGCTCGCGTGGTTTAGGTAAGATTCGGTATACAGGCGTATACAGACTCTAGTTTTTCGACTTAAGTAACGGTAGGGATTGTAGGACAGGGATTTATAATCGGATAAACTGCAAGACTATAGAGGCGTCTTCTAGCGCTTGGCACCACTAAGCTACCTTAAACGGTCGTGGGCGAAGTACTGCGCAGCACCTTCTTCGATCGCCGTTAGAATGAGGCCTGCGACAAATTCGGGAGTATCACCTGCGGCATAATCTGCAGTGGGACCACCGCTGGCAGGGTTACCCATACGGTTTTTGCCAAAGTTTGTGGCGGTAACGGACGGATACACTTCGCTAACGATGATATTGTCTTTCTCTAATTCAGCACGCGCCGTCAAGCTGAAACTGAGAAAAGCACGCTTCGACGATGAATAACCACGGTAATCCGGCATCACCATAAATGCGGTGCCAGAATTAATATTCACAATTGCGCCTGACTTTTGCGCACGCATGATCGGAATTACAGCCTGCATGGCCACAATTGGAACGGGGACATTAAGATGAAAGATCTCATCGAAGATCTTAGGGTCGATTTCTTCAATCGAGGCGGCATAGCTGCGACCAGCATTATTTATTAAGCCATCAATGCGGCATTAACGTTCCAGAACGCGACCAATGGCACGCCGCACCCCGTCAAAATCTGTCATATCAACGTGGACTGGCAGACTACCTGGTAGGTCATGGGCGAGATCTTCGATTGTTTGTTTGCTGCGGGCTAGCAACGTCACCTTGCCGCCAAATTGCGTTAATGCTTTAGCGGTGGCCAGACCTATTCCAGATGAAGCACCGGTGACCACAAACACCCGACCGCTCAGATTCACAGTGGTGGCCTGCCTCTGTTTCGAATGAAAAGGATAATTCAACAAACATGTTACTTAACAGTACCATCGTTTAAATTGACCCTGAATTGACTACCGCTCGTGATGGCATTGCCGTTGCTGTCTTGCGCCGCGCCGATCGCCACCGCGTCGCCGAGTAAAGTTAAGTTTTGTGACGGAAGAATCGTCATGCCAGTCCGATTGGAGCTTACTTTGATGCGGTTATTTGCCGTATCTACACCAACGACAGTGAGGGCAAAGCGATCAGCGTGAAGGGGCCGGGTAGCATCTGCAGCTAAACTATCGACTATGATTGTATCGCCAATCGCTGTATTCGCCTTAACACTAGCTTGATTGGAAACAACATTGAGCCATTTTTGGGCCGATTTAGTAACTGTCGTACCGGCCCGATGGTTATAACTTAGATTGCTACTAAAAGTTAGGGTGTTCCGCTGGCTATCGATGGCCGATATGGTTGCAGACTCCGGTACGTTGAACAATGAAACTTTAGTGGTGCTACGACGTAGTGGTGACACCACCGGCGAGACTGTCACGCCGTTTCCAGATATTGCAGTAACTGTGGTTCGCACTGAGGGTCTACTGACCGTCGCCGTAGCCAATTTAGATAAGGGTTGAGACGACGAAGTTGTCACCACGGCCCCAGTCGAACTGCCATTTACGGTCATGCCTGTGTTGATAGCTGCGCGGACTACGCGTGCGCCCACACCAAACGCATTAGCAAAAGTGCCCGAGATCGTAATGCTGCTAGCAGTCAGACCCGCGATTGTTGCCGATTCGGTATGCAGACCATCCTCGATATTAACGGTTTGCCCGGGGTTGAGTCCGTCCACGGATCCAACCGTCACAGCGTTCGCACCAGTGCCAGACGCATTGGTGAGCGCTGTGGCGAAAGCGGGATCGGAAACCGTCAATAATTCACCACTAAATACAGGTAAATTTTGAGTAAAAGTAAGCGTGGTGGTGCCAGTCGCCAAGGCCGACGCGACTTGGAGCGAACCTGACTTAAGTTCACCATCCACGAGCAATTCTTCTCCTACAAAAAACTTCGGAGTCTGAGCGAAAGTCATACTTGTACCGATGGTCTGATCTGAACTTAGATTGTCGCTTACGACAGTATTATTTGTCGCATCTATTTGGACGATATCGCTAACGAGGATCCCAGCGACACTGTTAACCTGGATCACTGTGGGTTCTGCATCTAATCCGGCGACTAAGAAGTTTCCGAAAAAATTCGTCGAGGTAATATCGTTAGGTGCGAACAAGATATTGTTTGAGATAGCGAAGGAAACTGGTGCCCTAGGCTCGATTTCGCCATTCACCACCGTACTATCGACAATGATCGCGCCGGATGGAATGTAAAACCTCAATGGCTCTGTCACAGCTAGCGAATTGGCACTAAGAATGTCAATAAATGCAGAGCCTAAATAAATAATACCGCTATCATCAGTGCCATAAAATTTGATTGTTTGACCCTTATAAAAACGCGTACCACGGCCTGCTGTCACAGGAATAGTGGTCGATCCAATGTTTACACTAGCAGTCGATTGCGCATCTATAGAGGTCAGGCCACTCATAGCAGTGCGCTTGAGTAGTCTGATAGTCGCACCAATCTGGTAATCCTGAGAGAAGTTATTACTAAATTTTATCGTGCTGGTGTTCTGGTCAATTGCAGATATGGTATTGGACTCGAAGCCTAAGGGATTGGCTGGATCGTGAATTAATACGGTGTCTCCCACCATGAACCTAAAAGTAGCAACAGTGCTGTCGACCCGGGCAAGGCTGGTTGCAACTTGACAGAACGAAGTTGTCGTCGTTTCGGGCTGGACATACTGTAATTGAACTTTGGAATTCCAGGATGTGCGACTTGACCAGCGGCTGCTAATCGCCGGTGCGCTGATTGCTGCTATACCCGACAAACTTGTGATTGCCGGTATCTGCGCGGGATTCGAACTATCCATATTTTCGGAGAAATTGACCGTTAGGGACCGAGTCAATATCGGGGACATAGCTTCGGCGCGCACCACGTTGGTTGTATTAGCACTATTGACTGCTAAGCTAACAAACGGCTGAAATGTGTCCGATACAGTCAGCGGTTGAGACACAGAATTAATCGAACTTTCGTTACCGTCGCTATCAATAGCAGTTACAACGAATTGCACCTGCTCGCCGGCACTCAGGACGTTATCACTTCCGGCCATCAAGCTGTAAAGATTTGTGATCTGATACGAATACGTTCCATCAGGACGATAATTAGAACCCGAAGTACTGATAGGCGTATTATTCACCGCCGTCCATCGGCCATCAAGTTGTTCGCTGAGATTACGCCAGTATAGGTTGTAGCTTTTCGATCCGGCGACTCTAGACCACTTGACATAGAATGAATTACTTGGAGCTTCGTAGTCGACAACTGTCGATCCTGTACGGATTGATTGCCTAAAGATCTGCGAAGCATCAAACACATAATTCAGTTTACCATCTACCTGTGGATCTAAAGCTGGAGCTTGCGAGGAGAGCAAATTATCAGCGGTATTTGCCAGTACATTAAATACGATCGACACCCCTTTAAGCTCGAAGATAGCTCGTGTGTCATTCGACATGGCTCTAACTGGTCTAGCAATCACTATTCGATAGTTAGTATTGTCATCGTTATCAGCTATCAGGTTTTGATTGGGCTTGATGGTGAAAATTGTGCGAGTTATATCCCAACTCCCGGAATACGCCACTGGCTGCCCTCTGGGATCATAGAAATCAATCAAAGGATTAGTAGCTCGATTATCACTGTAGACGGTGTCGACTGGGCGATTGAAATTGAGCGTGATGCTCGCGCTTGGATCGGCCAGATACACCTCCGGATCCCACCCCGAGTCTGTCACATCACCAGACCGCAACCATTTGCTGCTTATCGTGCGCGATGGGTGGTGTAGTGAACTCGTCACCTTTAGTGGCGCCTCCACGAACCGGATTTCTCCTACGTCAATTTGGTATGCCGAGGGAGAGTCGGCCGATGCATGCACGCCGACGCAGAGATTGTCAGCAGTATCGTCAACTGTGTTCGTCGCTAAATCCCACCCAGTGCCGTTGACATAAATACAGAAATTTTTGTCCGCGCTGAGACCTCCGGCACCACCTAGCACTGGAATATCTTTGAAAATGAAAAAACCATCCTCATTTGATATCGACTCGAGGCGTTTTCCATCGACAAAACCGAATAATTTAACATTCGGCACGGGTGTCGTACTGTTGATCGTGCCGGCACCGCCAACGGTACGACCAATAATTGACGTATACTGCCTGAGCTGATTGGGAGCTAATGTCGGATCGTAATTAACGGGCGCCGATCCAGGAGGAGTCGCCGGCTCTGGCGCACTTGACACCGCAGGTTTGACTTTAAAATTTGAGGATTCACTCTTTTTACTGCAGTTCCAAGATAGATGCAGTGTGACGGTCGCTAGCACTGGCAACGTCCACCGCGACAATCTAGAAGCACGGAAATTTCTGCTCTGCAGCATAAGTAGGTCCCTACCAAGGAGTGAATTGACAGTCTTTAAAAGCAACCTTGATGTCACAAGAGTGTTGCTGATCATGCAGATTAAAATTGATGTTTGGTCCTCGGACGAATCCCATGTGTTCTTTAGGAGTCCTCGTCGCATCCAATGCATATGTCGCTACGAAAACATCGTAACAGACCTATTTGATCAATTTTTATGACATAGATTGCGCGTTCACCAAACTAGCTTTGAGTACTATAAACTGTCAGGTAGAGTGGCGACCATCGGTCGCCTTAGAGCAAGTTGCTGGATTTTGGGGTTGTTACCCCGTGCAATGTCCTACCTACTTGCCCTCCAACTAAAATTCGGATTAAAACAAAGCCCACAAACGAAAATCTGAGCACGAGAGAGTCGAATGTCTATTCCTCAACCTACTCAAGAGTCCTCCGCATGGCGCAGTCTGTTGCATCCTAACGTCCTCGTCGCGGCCCTTGGATATCTCGTCGATACTTACGACCTGCTCCTATTTAGTATCATTCGCCGCCCTAGCCTTGAGGCCTTGGGCTATTCCGGCGCACAGCTAGTGGATCACGGCATTTTGCTGCTTAACTTACAAATGATTGGGATGCTGTTTGGTGGGTTGCTCTGGGGAATGCTTGGTGACAAAAAGGGGCGCTTATCGGTGCTTTTTGGCTCTATCCTACTTTACTCTCTCGCCAACCTGGCGAATGCTTGGGTGCAATCCATCGAAGCCTACGCAGTTCTCAGATTTTTGGCAGGATTTGGTTTAGCGGGAGAGCTAGGAGCAGCGATTACCTTGGTCAGTGAGGTCTTGCCGCGTGAGCATCGCGGCTACGCCACTGGACTTATCGCTGGAGCGGGGGCTTTTGGTGTCACTCTCGCTGCATTTGTCGGCGAGCTCTTGAACTGGCAGGCAGCCTATATTGTTGGTGGCGGTCTAGGCCTAGTGTTACTCGTCACGCGCATTCGCATCGTTGATTCGGGAGTATTTGCTGCTATGAAAAAGGCAGAGCCCAATATTGCCCGTGGAAATATTTTGATGATGCTGCAACCTCGTCGTTTGCGACGGTTCGTGTCTTGTGTGCTCGCTGGTTCGCCGCTTTGGTTAACAGCTGGAATCTTGATCCCGTTCGCGCCTGAGATTACCAAAGATCTAGGGGCAACCGCGGCAGTCAAAGCGACCTATATGACAGTAGCCAGCAATGTAGGAATGTTGTTTGGGGACTTAGTGAGCAGCGCTCTTAGTCAGTATTTCGAGACACGCAAAAAGGTCATCGTCGCCTTAATTCTGAGCGCTAGCGTCTGCACGTTTGCTTTTCTTTCTCTGCGCAATGCGCCGCCCCTAGCTTATTATGCGCTAATGTTCACCATTGGCTGGTCGGTAGGTTTCTGGGCTGTTCTGCTTACCGCGACGGCCGAGCAGTTTGGCACCAATTTGCGCGTTACGGCCACGACTAATGTGCCCAACTTAGTACGCACCCTAGTCATACCGATGACTTTTGGAATTAGCATGATGCAACCCAGTCTCGGCATGCGCAATGCTGCTCTGGTTGTCGCTATCACCGTTTTGATTGTAGCTTCCCTCGGTGCATTGAGCCTGGAGGAAACTTTTGGGCGTGACCTCGATTTTCTCGAGACGTGAAATTGGGGTCAGGCACTGGTTGTAACATGCCGAAATCCATTATATTCATGTGATTTCAATTAGTTACAACGAGTGCCTGACCCCAGATGATATGATATAAGGCCGTATGAGCCTTGACCCAACAACTAGCACATACCAAACGGACATCACAGACGCCGTAGCCAAGCCTCTGAGCAAAGCCCGCGACTCAGCGCATTCACTGCTAAAAGATCAGAGCTGGCGGCACAGTAGCAATGCCGTTCATGATTTGCGCGTCGCACTGCGCCGGCTAAACGTCGCCAGCACGGCATTAGCGGAAGTGCTCCCGAAAAAAATGCGCCGCAAGCTCAAGCGCCGGATTCGTGAATTGCGGCGCAGTGCCGGTCAAATTCGTGATGATGATGTGTTTCATGATGCCGTCACAGATCTTGCTAATCAAAACAGCACTTACGCTGTCGCAGCTGAAATCGTCAGAAAGAAATTAAAACAATCTCGAACCCAGCTACTAAAAGATCTTCGCCACGCCATTGAACGGCAAGAGAAAGATACCTTCTGGGACTGGGCAGAAAAGCAGCTACTGTCGCGACTTGGAGCTAAACAAGTGCCAAAGTCACTGCTGCATCGCATAGCACTCGACACCATCAGCTCTAAATTAAGTAAACTCGACAGCAGCATGAGCGTCGCCCGCGCTAATCAGGACTCAGATCTGCACACTGTGCGCATAGCCGCCAAGGGCCTTAGGTACACGCTAGAGCTCTTCTCTGACTGCTTAGAATCTATGCCAGCTGCTGAGCTACGTCCGGTGATGATTAACCTACAAGACCTACTCGGACACATCCATGATGCGACGATCTTTGCTTCACGCTGCGCCAGCTGGGCCAAAGACCCCAAACTTTCTCCTGGCGAGCGAGCAGAGCTAAAAAAAATGGCGACCGCCTTTCGGGATCGCCGCTATCATTGGATCACACTGGATCAATGATCTTAAAACAAGTTGATGATGGTACTAAAGCCAGCAATCGTATTGTCGCGCGTCACGGGCTTGTTGTCATACGGAATCGCTCTCACGTAAGCGTAAACAAATATCGATTTTGTCGCTGCAATGCCTAAGCCGAAGGTCTGGTACACCGATGCGCGTTGAAAGCGATCTGTGCCGACCAAATCTTCATTCTTATAATGAAGAATACCAACGACAGTCCTAAAATTAAGCCTGTCGTTGATCGCATATTCAAGGTACGGAAACGTACCAAGACCGACGAAGGTTTGCTGACTCTTATCGTAGGCACCATCAGCAAAACGACTATAGTCCAACTGCAGAGCCAGACCTGTAGTTAAGCCAAAAGAGGTCTCATAAAAAGACTCGTTGCTGAGGCCTAAACCCTGGCGGTAGCCAAAATCATGGTAGTACTGATAATTCGTGTACTGAGTCAGCTGAACCACGGCGCGATTGTGTAGCGCCCCCAACTTGAATGACCGCGCTAGATCCAGATACGGATCCGATAATGACGTTTTCTTCGGTCCTTGGAATGGAGTCTGGGTCGTAATGCCAGTGCCGAGTCCAGCCGTCGTCTTCTCATCGACTCTGTAGCGGGCCGAAAAATTGCCTCCCATCGTAACAACTGGTGGCGGCACTAGACGACCTGGGTTGGGAGCATCCGCTGAGAAGGGGTGCCTCAAAGTCGATCCCGAGTAGTTTAACTGAAACTGACCGCTCCACCGGGACTTCGATCCCTCGAGCGTCTGCATCCGCTTGTTCTTCATCTCTTGGGTTTCACCAGATGCTGCCGCTGGTTGGGCTGCGGGCTGAATCTGCTGCGCTTCCGCATCGGCAGCAATCACTGGACCAGTGGCTACGCCGAACACACTCGCTATCAACATGCCGAGTGCCAGTAATTTTTGATTCGAAATCGGTTTGTTGATGTAACGGTACATAACTCTATCCCCCCAGTTGGACAAAGTTTATTAACCGATTCTTATAAAATTGTCATCATGTCATGTTGACAGGATATATGGCATTAGCCACATTTTATGCTGCATCTAAGGCCCTGCGAAGGAGAGCCTGGCCCTCATCAGTACGGCCAGAATTAAGGTACAAATGACCTAAAGTCGTCATCAAGGTGTGATTATCACCAACGGCATCAAGCACCCTGGCCAGAATATCGATCGCTGTCCCCACCCGCGATAGTTGCGAACAAGTTTGTGCCAACGCTATCGTTGCAGCCGGAATATTATGCTCGATCACGCACTTCTCTAGCCAAACCACGGCCTCCTCGTGTAGCCCAAGGCGCCGGAAAACCATGGCGATCCCTAACAAAGTGTCGGCGTCGCCATCATTGAGCGCTAGCGCACGTCTATAATAGCCCAGAGCAGCTTCATGGTCATGACTTTGCCAAGCCACGTGACCCAAACCACGCAGGCAAAGAAAACTATGCTCATCGGCCATCAGTCCATCGTTGTAGCTATTGCAGGCTGAGTCAATCTGACCCCCTGCGAAGTAAGCATCACCCTTCAGCCTGTAAAGTTCGGCACGATCAGAAACTGAAATAAAATCAAAAAGAAGCGTCTCTTCGATGGTCATGATCGCTTCGCTCAGTGCGCCACCTTTAAGCTGGCCTGCAATTTGTGACAAAATCGTCTTCGCTCGAGACTGCGGCGATGAGCTTTGTGTCGATGCACGAATGATAGCCTCAACACTTGCCACAAAATTCTGCCCAACCGCTGACCGTGCATGTTTACTGTCAACGTGCTGAACTATAGCAAGTCGCTGAGCATCTAACTGTGTACGATTAAGCACTATGTCTTGCATTTGTGCCGCAATGCTCTGATGCGTATCTTCCGAATAGACACGACCAAATCCCGCAGCGAACTCTGCAGCCACCGAGCCCGCACCGACTATAGGCAGAAGTCCAAAAGCCATACCTTCGAGCAAAGACAAAGGTATCCCCTGATGGTATTCGCCGACTTGTGGCCTAGGCTCAAACATGATGTCACTAGATGAGTACAAATCATGCAAAAAAGGCTCGGGGTCTTGATGCAAAAACATCGCCTGTTTACCAAGCCCGAGATCGTAAGCTAGGTATTTCAAGTCCATCGTCGCAGCACCCTGACCTACACAAAGAATTTTTATGTTATCCGCCAAACCACCGAGCTGGCGCTTAAGTAAGGCCAACGATTTGATCAGTTCCTCTGGCCTATTCGCAGGCACCAGTTCGTGCTGATAGAGCACCACCAAGTCATCCGACCCGATACCAACATATTCACGAAACCGACGGCGACCATCACTAGAAAACTTCAGTTTCTTGGCATCGATGATCGGGGGTAGATAACTAATAGATTCAGCCGGTACATGATCCAATCTAAGTGTGTGATGGGCTGCTTGCGAAGTTACCCAGAAGTGTTCTGCTTTATTACAAACATCAAATTGTATCGCCCGAATATTTGCAAATTTCTCATAAAAATACGGCAGATATTCATTTACTAAAACGCAAAATGGAGTACCAAATTTCCTGGCTGCCCGAAGAGCTTGAAATGTTGCTAGCCGTGAATTTTCTACGCCAATAATAAGATCAACATTGGCGAGTTCGTCTTCAAGTCCGCGCATGAATCCAGGCATATCTGTGATATTCTCAAATAGCCGAAGCTTCATACCGGTGCCATGAAGATCGATGAGACGCTCTTGATGGTGCGCATAAATACAGGTTTCGAATACGTCGCGTAGCGGCTCAAAAAGCGAGAGAAAACGCGGCTGAAATGATTCGCCACAAACTATGCCAATTTTCAACTTTCTTGCCATACTAAACCTTCCCGCTTAATGACTCATGACTCGCACTGGCTTTGCCGACAGATCTGCCGTCGGTAAACTCTTGATCGCAAACCGCTGCCTTAAAGGGACACTGACTTCCGGACCCTCGACGCTCATTCCAAAGGACATCTCCGAGGTGACGATAGTCTTGGCTCCCTTGATATCGAAATAAACATGCTTCTCCTCCCCAACACTAAGCTCATCTATAGCGAGTGAGTCCTGTTCAAGCTGGACTTGAGTCCCTGAAAGATTTAGCAACTTCACATCTAAATCGACGGCATCAATATCTCCGTCATTGCGCAAATCAACACGAAGCCGCGCTCTTTCCCGCGCCTCAAGGACACCAGCCATATGACCGCTAAGATCTTCGACGAGTGTTGCTACGGCAGAGAGGCGTGCCTTCGGTGTATCCTCAATCTGTAAGGAATAGTCAGCAGTAGCCCCCCGAACAGGCCACGCATCAACGGCAACTCCGATGCGAATAGCTAGCGAACCCGGCGCAAAATTATTTGGCACTGCGACCTGTACTACCCCAGTTTTCATAGAAGCTGCTGGAAGATCTCCGACTAAAATCTCCCGCGTATCAAAGCCTGGTGCCTCTGACCTGACGAACACAGAGGCGCGGTTAACAGGAACTTTCTCCAGATTGGTAATCGTCCACGTGATATTCACCGTTTCGCCTGGCGTTATGATCTGCGGCCGGTTATTTCCGATATCGAGCCGAATATTGGGCATGATTGGTGCTTGAACTGCATTTGCCGGTGTCCATTTGATTTTATGGGTCTTAGCCAGCCAATTAGTCGTTTCACGGTCAAGTGCGTTAGCTGCGTCCTTGATGGATGGCCCAGCAAGGCCTAACCAATGCGAAGCCCTTGCACTGGCCCGAGGCGGATGGTCCCCGTAGGTCGACCGCACCCGTTCAATGATCTTCAGAGCAAATTCCATCTCACGATCAGGACCACGGACGACGTCTTCTTCGGTCGCTTCCTTCATTGCCGACGTTAGGTAGTAGGACTTACGTGAGGGCTGGCGCTGCTCCAAAGCGGCAGATGTATCAGAATTATCAAGACGATTTTTGAGGAATCGTTCATTTTTATAGCGGCTAGGACCAAATAGGTTGTCGTTTGACTCGCTCTTAGCGACCGGCTGCATCCACACATCAGGGATGATGCCAACGTTCTGTATAGACCTTCCAGCCGGGGTAAAATATCTCGCTATGGTCAGCTTCAAGGCACGGTCGCCTGGCAGCTCAAATACAGTCTGGACCGACCCCTTACCAAAACTAGGTTGCCCGACGACCACAGCACGCTGATGATCTTGCAGCGCACCGGCAACGATTTCACTAGCTGACGCAGAATCACCGTCAATTAGCACTACGATAGGGAAACCCACTTCATCAAAGCCACTGCCGGCTTTTTCAATCTCTTCGTGACGCCCTTTGGTGCTAACAATGACGCCGGATTCGAGAAAAAGATCGGCAACTTGAACAGCCTGGTCGAGGAGTCCACCAGGATTGGAACGCAGATCAAGAACAAGCCCATGTATCACACCACCATGCTTGGCTTTGAATCGCTTGATCGCCGTGAGGACCTCTCGAGAGGTACGGCTGGCAAAACTATCGATCGTCAAATGGAGAGCTTTCATACCGTTTTGGGTAATCTCTTCAGACGTCACCGAATCAACGTGAATCACCTCGCGTTTTAGCAGCAAATCCGTCGGCGCCTGTGCGCCTGGACGAAGTAGCGACAGATGAACACGGGATCCTGGGTCGCCACGCATATATTCGACTAGGTCATCCAGCGAAAAGCCATAAGTGAAAACACCGCCAATACTAAGAATTCGGTCATTACGTTTAATCCCTGCGCGTTGCGCGGGGCTACGCGGTAGAGGCTTGATTACAGTAAGAAGGTGATCGCGAATGCCGACAAGTACACCTAAACCACCGAAAGTTCCCTCAGTGCCTTGCCGCAGCTCCCGGTAGGCTTCCGGAGACAACAGCGAACTATGAGCATCCAGTTCTGCAAGCATTGCATTGAGCAAAGCAACTACGGCCGGGGCATTCTTTTCAGGCATCTCTCCTGCAGCGGGTGGAACACCGGCATCATCAATCATGCGCGCCATGGCTACCAAAATATCGACGACATCTTGATAGCCCGCAACTTTTTTCAACAGGAAGAATTTTTTCTCACCGTCGTCTATCTGCACCCATGCAGCACCTGGACTACTTCCAATGTGTACGCGCGGATTTGTCGCCATTGCTGCTAATGCGGTCTCAATTAGCTCCCTATTCTCAACACGCTTAGGGTCAACATAGTAGCCCTGTACTATGGACAAGATCGAGTCCGTCATCAATGAACTGGACTGCTCCACCATGGTCGGTTCGGCCGGCTGCGCCGCGAATTTAGGCAGTTGGGCATCGCTAAGCAAATTTCTTTGACTTAGGAGTCCAACCTTGACGCCAAAACTTACGACTAGCGCCAAGGTCGCCGCGATTAAGGCCACCAAAAACCATGGTAAGCGGCTTTGATGCTTGGAATTCACGTTTGGTTGTCCGGGTTCGATGTGCATATCTTGCCTATCGACCGAAAACATCCCGCCCATTAGCGCGGTCGAAATTACCCACCGCGCCACCGTATTCCCGCCACCCTAAAATGGGGCAATCAACTTCACATTAACCACTAATATTAATGATATATATAAGGTTTTTTTCAAAAAAATCAGAAATTTTTTATTAAATAATCAACTCGTTTTGCCGAAAAGAGGCGAAAGGCAGCGGAAACTTTGCGTTACCGCAACCGGATCAAGAAAAGAGCCAAGAATCGAGGGTACGTGCATGTTTAATCCCTGTAAGCTGTGGACCTCAGTAATCGCCGCCTTGAGTACCCAAGCCGCTTTGGCGGGACCAGTCATAGGGAACATCCGGGAACTCGAAGTGCGAGTTTGGACGGCGGAAGACTCCCAGATACCAGGATTAGAAAAGGAAGTGACACAACTTCTGCAAGTCGACCCTAGGTCGGTGGCGGCACATCAACTGCTTAGCCATGTGTTCGTACGCCTTTTTACTCGCGATCCAAGCGACATTTATATTTTGCGCCAAGCAGCTGACTTAGCCCAACAAGCCGTGGACCTAGCTCCTAGCGACCCCGCAGGATATGCCGCGCTGGCTGATATCCTCGACCTGATGGGCAACACTGAGGGAGCTGTGAAGCTACTGTCCCAAGCGGAGGCTAAAGGAATCAAACCCAATTGGAGATTCGCCTTCACTAGAGCTCGACTGATCGCTGATAACGGTGGCGGTGAAAAAGTACTGGGCTTACTACGTCAGGCACTAAGCCAACCAGGAGCCGAAACACGAATCATTGTTCCGTATATCGTGGCGATTCTTCAATCTGACGACACCGGTCGACAGCTGATTACAAAATTAGATCAATGGAATAATAGTTTTCCCTCACCGCTATTCGACCTGACTCTAGCAATTACCTATACGGAGCTCGGCGAATTTCAGAAAGCTCACAACATTTACAACGAGATGTTATCAACAAACGCCTCGAATACCGAAGCCGAGATAAATAATGCGATCATTCTGTATAGGGACTTAAACCAACCGAAAAAGGCGAGTATTCTTCTAGAGTCCGTACTTGCTAAGCATAAAGACGACCTCTCCTCAAATCTCCGAGCAACAATCACTGGCCACCTTGGAGCGGCTTACGTTCGTCAAAGCGATTGGGAGCGGGCGAAAAAATCCTTTGTCACCGCTATGGCAGTCGAAAAAGAGAATCAGAATTTAATTGATTTCATTGGGCGGACGTACAAGCAAGCCAACGCACCAGCTAAACTCGCCCTACTCCTTACGGAACTGAATAACGGCCCCAATGGCCATGGAATTTTACATGCGATGTTAGGGGAAACACTTTCCGAAAAACTTCATCGCCACGACGAAGCGGTACATGCCTACACAGACGCTATTATTCTCGACCCAAATAGGTCTGATTTTTACACCGGCATGGGTCTTGCGTTGTACCGTAAGAAATCATACTCGGCAGCGCTTAAAGTATTCGTAACCGCTGCTGAATTAGACCCCAACGATCCCATATCCCGGTACAATCAAGCCTGTGTGCTCGCGCTCCTAGGTCGTAGCGATGAGTCGCTCAATTCTTTAGCTGAGGCCATCACTCTCGACCCAAGATTAGCCGCGACGGCAAAACTCGATCACGACTTCTCTGGCCTTAATAACTCAGCCAAATTCCGCAGAGTCCTTCAAGACAGTCCCGCAATTCGTGGACTCGAGTTTGACTTAGCGCACTGATTACCCAGTTTTAGCAATCCTCAAAAGAACCACTCAGTCTGCTAGCCGAAGAGTCCGCTTGTATAACAGAAAACGCTCGACTTCTTTAATATACGCATCAACACCATGCGTCCAAAAAGCATCATTTGGCTCATATTGCTGACGCGAAATATACTCAGTGACTTGATGTGAGCCAACAATCAATTTAATCGGTGTCGTATTGTAGTCATATTCGTAAGGTGGTTTCTGCCAGCTAAATCCATCGCCGCCCACATCCATTGCAGCTTTAATCAGTGCTAAAGTTAATTGATAGCTGCGTACTTTATGCGGCTCGAGCACATGAATCTGCAGCCCATTACATTCCTGCCCCTGCCATTTCTGTGAGGTAGGCTGGAAGTTAGCCTCGCGCAGAAACACCCCCGGCGGCTTACCGATCAAATCTTCAATGCGCTTAATTAAGGCCGCTCCACTTTTTATATAAGGAGCACCAATTAATTGAAATGGTAGACCTGTACCCCGCCCCTCGGAGAGATTAGTTCCCTCCAGCATCACTGTCCCGGGGTAGACGTAAACTGCATCAGGCGTAGGTAGATTGGGTGAGGTCAACACCCATGGACGGCCTAATTCATGCCAGTAGGATTCTGGCCGCCACCCGGCCAAGGCAACTACTTCAAGTTCGGCGCCAATTTCTGCGTTGAAAAATTGCGCTGATTCTCCGGCAGTTAAAGCGTGGCGCATAGGCGTCGGAAACTGACCGACAAAAGAGTGCGCATCGGCATCAAGCACGCGCCCCTCGATCAATTCCCCACCGACTGGATTGGGACGATCAAGCACCACGACTCGTTTACCATCGCGCTTAGCCGCTCTCAGGCATGCTACTATCGTCGATTTCCAAGTATAAATCCTGCAGCCGACGATTTGCAGGTCGATGATCAGAGTATCTAGGCCCGCTAGCATCTCTGCTGTAGGCTCACGAGTTTCCGAATAAAGGCTATAAATCGGCAAACCAGTCGACCTGTGGCGAGCATGGCCTGTCTCGATCATATTATCCTGAACCACACCGGCGAACCCATGCTGCGGCCCAAATAGGGACACTAAGCGCGGCCCCAGCAGCTGGCTCAGCAACTCCCAAGCGGGGAGAAACTTAGCTGTCACTGAAGCCTGGTTGCATAGTAATCCGCACCGCCCCCATTTTGCCGCCAATTGCGGCGCCCCGGCCAGTCGCTCAAGGCCAGAGACCACGCTTCCATGCGTCATGATTCGACCCGCTTCCCGTTAGACCTTGATGTTTTTAATCAGCGACGCCAGGCAGTTCTCGATGGAACTAGCTGTCACTGAGGCCAACACGGTATTTTTATCGGTCGAATGCTCGCCGTGGCCGGTGAATATGCCATCCGCAGACTCATCGATTTCAAGGTGGTAATTAGCCCCCTTAAAAACATAAGTGAAAGTATGAACTTTGAACAGCTTAGCACCCTCGGGTTTGGCGACTGCTTTCCAATTCATCCGTGCACGCTCCTCATCCATGAATCTGCATATTTTTTATAGTATGCCAGAAAGCGGCTGGTTTGCATGCTGACAAATTCGTTTACTCATTCCGCTCGTTATTTGGCACCGCGCAGACGACGCTGCATCCGTTGATAGTCTTCGACATCACGGATACTGCCCGACTTGCTCACCAACAGGCTGTGCAGTCGACGAATTTGCACTTCAGTTTGTGCCTTTGCTGCGGCCACCGTAGTCACCGACACCATGGCACTGTTGGTATTGGTCAGCTTAACCTCTTGCGTCACACCACTGGCTATACTCGAACTCATGAAAGCTAGCATGGCAGTGAACAGTGTTAACAAGTGGCGCATAGTGGAGACTCCTATTAGCCCGTCCCGATAGCCCTGTTTAGACTATAGGGGGCTTTCCACTAAGAGCCCGCCTCGATTCAACTTTTAGCTTTTCGGCTAATCCGAAAAAAACTTTAGTTTTTTATATAAACATGAGTACTTATGGAATCTTACAGCTCAGGCCACATGGGAATGTGCCGCCTTCTTCTCAATCCGTTCACGGGACTTTCGGTCAATAAAGTCGAATAGCGTGCGCTCGTTCCTGGTATCGATCTGCACGATCCGAACAGCGATACCCGGACCAGTCTCTGCGGCCTTTGGATCGCCCGGGAACACCACGCGTGCCACCTTGCCATTGAAGAAGATGCTCGACTCTGGCTCTAATTCGATCCAAATTTCCATGATGCTAGCGGGCGTGAATGGGAAGCGTCCAGGCTTATCAAAATCTAGAAAAAAGCCGGTATGCGAGATGTTGCGCGTCGACATATCGTATTTAACCTCTGAGCCTATTGAGCCCATGACCACACGAAGTGGTTGGTCAAATTTAATACGACCGTTCTTACGGCTCTCTTTGCGTGCACTCATAATAAAACTCCGGCGAGCAGACGGACCACAAAGGGTCTTCGGCTGACTACCCGCCGGAGTTGAGGGCTTCTGTAGTTTAATCAATCAATACAGATGATTAAGACTTCACTTTGCGCTTCTTGCCGGACAATTCATCGTCGATCACGCGCTTGAACTCCGAGTACGGCATAGCACCGGAAAGACGACGACCGTTGATGAAAAACGCTGGAGTGCCCGACACACCAAGAGCCACACCGGACTGGAAGTTGCGTTCGATTTTAGCTTCAACAGCCGCTGGGCTGCTGACGCATTTCTCATACTTACTCTTGTCCAGACCAATTTTATCCGCGTAGGACTTCAAATCAGCGTCGGCTAGATTACGCTGATTGTCGAACAGGATGCCGTACATATTCCAGTACTTGCCTTGTTCCGCAGCACATTTAGCCGTGATAGCGGCTGGGCGTGCGCGATCATGGAAGCTAAGAGGAAAATCCCGCACCGTCCAACGAATCTTGCCCTTGAATTCAGACAAAATACGTTTCATATCAGGTAGGACTCGGCTGCAAAACGGACATTGAAACTCAGAGTATTCGATGATTGTGATAGTACAATCATCACCTTTACAACCAAATGGCTTGGTGTCATTTAGCTCCGGTCCATAACGCATCACATCATCAGCAGTGACGGGCACCGAATAGATTGGTTCTTCTGGTTGCTGTACGGCAATCAGAAGATCACCTTTTTTCAAGCCCGCTTCGACAATACCGTCGAATAACTCACGCCGACCACGTTCCAAAAGATAGTCGCGGACCTGACGTTCCTGCTCTTTCTTTTCCAGCTTCGCCAGAGATGGATGGTCCTTGAACTTATCCAAGGTCTCCTGCAATTCGCGATCGCTAACTTTAATGTTTTTCTCTTCGTAAATCTTGCGAGCTTCAGCGACGGACTTACCGGTTTCTTTCGCTCGTTGCTGCCAAAAGTGATCTAAATATTGCTCTTTTGCCACGCGCTCGACTAACTCAAAGCGCTTTTTTTCTAGATCATAAAAAGAAGCCTGATCCTGGCGAGCCACTTCTTCAAGCGTCGTCACCTTGCCAGCGATTTTAAATGCCGGCTGGTTTTTGTCCTCGGCGCGCACCACGCTCGTGGCCAGAAACCCACCGACCAGCATAACGATACAGGCGGCGCGGCCAGAAAAAGAGGCGCGTGCTGCTTTGTTCAAAATTACCATCCGCGAGAAACTCCCCGTCCATAGAAAGTGAAGCCGACTTCGGCCAAATGCCGTAAAAGTTCTATCATAGGTCACCTATTTCAGCTTTGTCCACCCCTACACTAGCCACCTCGCCTCATCTAAATCACCACCCTCATCAAAACGCTAACACGCTGAAGTAAAAGAGAACTGAGGCGCTTTAATATTTTTTTCCTAAATAAACAGAGGCGGAGGCCGATGTCTTAGACGGTTCTTAACTCTGGCCAGGAGCCCGCCGTCTATGACCATGTCCAATCTTGCCTTCGCCGTCGCAATAAACTTGAGCCTAGCCCTAGCTACACCAGCATTTGCAGAGTGCGTAAGCCTACCTCACAACGTATCGCCCGCTCCAGTAGAGGCCTGCGAAAGCGACACTCATTATACCTTCACGATCTTGGGTAAGGATCAGACCTACGAAAAGGACAAATTCCGCCAAGACTTGCTCGCTGCCCTGGAACGTTGGTTTGTCGCGGCTGGCACTGCAATGCCCAAAAGCGGCGATATCGAATTTTGGTTGGCTGTGCCCGACACCAGTCCCGCCTCCACCCAAGCGAGGGCTGTATTTTACTGGGAGGGAGGCGCAATCGTTGCCTACATAGCCATTGATCCAGCTAAGTGGAAACTGGCGAACCGCCATATTGGCATTTTACCAGAGGACACAAAATACCCCCAAAGCTTCGGCTATCAACCTGGAACCTTGCTGATACAGCCGACTCCTGGCACTAGCCCCGCCGATCTGTATGGTTTTGTTTCAGAATACGGGGCCGAACAGCCCCAGGCCCTTGGCTCAAGCTGGCAAATATACAAAGTACCGGCTTTGAAGGAACAAGACACGATGACAGCGATCGCAGCTGACCCCGCCGCTAAACTGTTAGTGAATCAAGTCACAACAAATTCCATGCTGGAGTGGATCAGCCTCCGCCAAAGGATATTTGCATTTTCGCTGCCAACCCCATAGATTTTTGTCTTGGTAGCGAATCCTCGGAGGTATCTAGTGGCGAACCAGGACAGTGGAAAAGCGTCAGAGGTAAACAGCAAGCCGACCAGTAACCTCGTTTGGATAGACCTAGAGATGACGGGGCTTAATCCCGAAACAGACGCAATTATTGAGATCGCGACACTGATTACCGACAGCCAACTCAACGTCATAGCAGAGGGGCCAGAGCTCGCTATAAAACAGCCCCCAGAGCGATTTGACAAAATGGATGATTGGAATCGGGAACACCACAGCAAATCAGGTCTCTGGGCGAAGGTCTTAGCATCGACAGTCACCTTAGCCGAGGCTGAACAAAAGACACTCGATTTCATCCGCATGCATTGCAATCCGAAAGAAAGCCCACTTTGCGGCAACTCAGTGTGGCAGGACCGCCGTTTCATCGTGCGTCACATGCAAAAACTCGACGATTATCTGCACTACCGTCTAGTTGACGTAAGTACGATCAAAGAATTAGCTAGCCGATGGTACCCAAATCAAAAATTTAAAAAGCCTAAAGGTGCTCACAGAGCGCTTGATGACATCAGAGAAAGCCTCGATGAATTGAAATTCTACCGGAGCACATTTTTCCGCGACGTGATTGAGGGCAAGAGCGAGTGACCCTTATTTATTGCGGACCAGTTCCCATTCATTGGCTTGCCCCCACGGTGAATGTCACTGAGCCAGTCCTCAGATACATCCTATCCGAGGACGAATGGGGAAAAGGATCAGTTTTTAAGGCACAGCGGCGGCGTGAAGAATTTCTGCGGAGCCGCTATTTAATTCGCCGCTTAACCGGCACCACAGAGTCGCTCCTCCAGGATGAGCATGGTGCGCCAACCTGGCCCGTTCAATGGACTGGCTCTATCACTCATAAAGATGGCTTCGTTGGCGTGGCCCTTCTGCCATCCGAGCAATGGCTAAGCGTCGGAATCGACGCCGAAGATCCTAACCGTATGCGTCCTGAATTCGCCTCACGCCTGAGTAATGAAGCGGAACTAGCGCTTCTACAGACGTTTGCAGCAACTCACGGATGGACCTTCAATGCCGCTCTGACAGTGCTTTTCGGCTTCAAAGAAGCGCTATTTAAAGCTCATTTCCCGCTAGGTAAACGACATTTTTATTTTCTCGATGCTGCGGTTGAATCTCTCACAGTGACTCACGTCGACAACATGACTACGCGCGGCAAAATTAGTGCACGCGTACTCGTCGACACCACTCCAACTACGCCATCAGGCACAATTGTCAGTGGTCATTTCGTTTCCATCACAGTTACAGGGCGCAGCTTCATTCTTACGGCATTGGCTTTGCCACGTTGAGGCCCGCTTCGAGTCGCCTCCGTTACTGGCGCTGGCAGAGACATGATAGGCTGCCTACCACTCACCAAAAGTGAAGAGTAATACCAAGGTAAGTAACGCCGGCAGCTAGCGAAAGGCCAGGCGTGAGCACCACCCAGCGGGATGAGTTTTCGCGCGCAATTGACCCCGGTCGTATTGCCCCTGTCGATGAGATCTCTGTCGTTGAAGTAGGCCATATTTCGCTCTCCTTCGCTGACACTGATAATCATAAACCGTATTTTTTTCTGCTATTTCCAGCATATGCAACTTGGCCATGAGACGCAACCCATCCCGACGCAGGCAGGGCTTTTGCGACAAAAATTAATTATGTGAAGTTTAAATTTCTGCTAAACTTGTATTACAGGGCCTGCTCGGTAGCAGTCCTGATGGGCTAGATGCCTAGGAAAGGAGGTGATGCTGTTGGGTACGACAAGACATTATCCCAGTAGCGCGGAGGTGGGTGCCTGTTAGCACATGCTAACGGTGTATTTACCTTCGAGCGGACCGGCACCTCCTTTTCCGAATATGTGATCAAGGGTGCCGGTTTTTTTTCGCCCTAAAAATAAACTGTCAAAAGTTTATACAGTCATCGGTAAGCTGCACACAAAACGCTTCCAGATGAAAAAAAATAACATTGATTTTAGCCAGCTAACTCTTGGAGCAACCCTTGCACAAGGGAGACTTAGCACCACGCACCTGCGTCGTGCTTCCCCCTGCTGTCCCGGAGCTCCTCTTGATGTCGCTGAAGCTGTTGTCGTCTGCTGTCATATCTATTGCTGCCATTTATAGCGCCCCAGTCCGCGCTGATAATGTAGTAAACCTAAATGCTACCCCAAGCACGCAATCCATTGCACAATTGACTGGAGATCCCTCGGCGCGCAGTACCAGCGGCAGAGACCTGCAAGTCATCTCATTCGAACCAAAAGCAGCACTTAACAAAAACACGCCTCGCTTACTCATCCAAGGTGGACTCCATGGTAACGAGGGCGAAGCTTCAAAATTTGTACTTTGGCTGGCAGGACGATTCGCTCGCGGTGAGAGCCCACTAAACCAGCTATCCAATCAAAATGTCGCATTTGATTTCCTTCCCTACGCCAATCCAGATGGTCATAGCAACGGCACACGTTCCAACATCCGCGGCGTCAACTTGAATCGCAATTTCGGTATTCTCTGGGGTATAAGTCGCGAGAATCCGGGGGCCGAGAAATTCAGCGAGGCAGAGACACAGGCCATTCGTCGTTTGTTCGCCAAAAGGCACTACACGGCTGCCATTGACGTCCATGGATACGTTAACTGGGTCGTTGGCCCTTCAGCCCCTGAAGTGATCAGGGCTCACGGCACTAAGATCGACAGCACAAAAGTGAACGCCTATCGGCGCTGGATGAACGTTTTAACAACTCAGACGGCAGCACTTCCTGGTTACCAAGTAAAAAACGGCGCCGATCTCGGTGATGGCGGTGCGTTTGAAGATTGGGCCTTTTGGAGTCAAGGTACCTACGCCTACTGCCTTGAACTAGAGTCAGCTAAAAGATTTGCCTACGCCAGCAACGAGGACTCACCCAAAAAAACAGGTCGCATCGCCGCAAACGGCGGACAAGTAGACTTATTTTTGCGTTATGAATTATTCGTATACCGCACCCTGGCAAAGGCCATCGACCTCGCAAAGGATCCCAGTATGCCGACTTTAGCTGGCAAATAAGCTGCTAAGAAAGTAGCTGAGGACAACTCAGCGACGACGTTTTTCCTGATTGCGCACGTACTCAAGAAAAGCCGCTTTGTCTTCCATCCAAGCGTTATTGGACGGAACCCGGCTAGAACTTGGGCCACGGTTATTACTATGCCCAGGGCTATGCCTTGAGCTGTTACCACCGCTTCCCACGTTACCGCTGTTGCCGCCAGCACGATTACCGCCAGCATGACGGCTATTACCGCTACCGTAGTTACCGTTAAAATTACGATTGCCACCCATGGGCGCTGGTGGCTGCGTATTCGCTGATCCACGCATCGCATGCTTGCGCTCGATAATCTCCCAAGCGCGCAGAGTCGTACCTTCCGCTAAAAGCTCTTGGACCAGTGCTTCCAGGCTTACGCCCTCATCTTGTGCCGACCGCGCCAACTTAGAGTGCAATTGGCGAGATATCTTAACAGTCAGGGGCAAATCACGCGAAATTTGCGGCATGCCCTGGACTAGCACATCCATTGGGTCATCAGACTGTTCGTCATCGTCGACTTGGCTGACGTTGACTCCAGTATTGGCTTCAGTATTGAATTCAGCGTCGGATGCCACCTCAGCACTGACGGATAGTTCCCCACCCGCTGCAGTATTAACCACGTCTTCAACCGGCTCAGCATGAGCAGTTACGGGCTCACTACGGCGCGTCTTTTTCACTCGTTCCATGAATAGCGATCTCTCGTGCAATGTGGTGCTCAGTTATAGGACGCGATAACGAAGGCAAGTGTGTGAATGCCTGGTTTGCCTCATTTGTGCGGACCAAGTCAAGGCGATTTGCTCAGGGTGGAGAAAATGACTTGCAGCTGACATTGGCAACCACCGGGTCATTCGGACGTTTGTGCCAGAAGTGCCCCGACTGACCGCCGTGGACTTCGCCGCAGGGTGCTGCTATTCTCGGTAAAATCACATCAATTCTGAGAGGTTTCCTTGTCCCTTTTGCGTGCCGCCAGGGCTATCGCCCCACTACTACTGGCAACCGTGAGCCAGGCCAATCCTGCGCCCGGCAGCGCCACACTTAGCCTCGCTTGGGAAGCCGAGCCCCGGACGCTGGACCCTCGCTACGCTGTGGATGCCAACAGTCAGTACCTCGAGGAGCTGCTACACTGCTCGCTCGTTACATTCGATCGTGACGGCCACATAGGCCCAGGCTTGGCCGCGAGCTGGGAGTGGACTGACAGCACGACTCTAAAAGTAAACTTACGTCCAAACGTCTTGTTTGCGGACAATACACCGGTGACCGCCGCTGATGTGGTTGCCACCTATAGTTATTTCCAAAAACCTGAGAGCAAAGCCCCGCGAAAGAGTGCTTTCAAAAATCTAAAAACCATCACAACAAGTGGACCGAACCAAGTTACGATAAAACTGCAGACTCCGGATGCTAGTTTTGTCGCCAATCTCGCGGTGGGCATTTTACCTGGCGCTTTAGCTTCTGGACCAATGATCACTGATAAAGATATCGTCAGTGGCTGCGGACCTTTCACTCTCAAGTCGGCCAGTAACCAAGCGGTCGAACTTGCCGCCAATCCCCGCTATAGCTTAGGACCCGCACCAAAACTCCGGGGCATCATCCTAAAAATCGTAAAGGACGAGAACACTCGCTACGCCAAGCTAGCTGCCGGCGAAGTAGACATGGTTCAAAATCTGATAAGCCGGGACAAACTTAGCATCATTGGACGCGACCGACCTGAGCTCTCGATCATGCGTCGCCCGGGCCTAAATACCAGCTACCTCGGCTTCAATATGCGCCACCCCATCCTGGGCACAAAACTCGTCCGCCAAGCCATTTCCCATGCGATTGACAAAGAAAAGATAGCGAAATACGTCCTTGATGGAATGACCACCAACGCCGACACTCTCTTAACTAACAGCGATCCATTTCATGCTCCGCACCTCGCAAGTCTGACTTACGATATCGAGAAGGCAAAAAAACTTCTCGATCAAGCTGGCTATACACCCGATCCTTCGGGCATCCGGTTTACCTTAAGTTACAAGACTACTACTGATCAAACTCGGGTCATCGTGGCCAAGGCCATCGCTGCAGAACTGCGACGCGTTGGCATTGCCATCAAAGTTGAGACTCTCGAATGGGGACGTTTTAAGGCCGATGTTGACCATGGGCGCGTCGATCTGTGGAGCCTGTCTTGGGTTGGCTTCAAGGATCCAGACATCTATCGCTTCGCTTTTGCCACCAGTAGCTTCCCCCCCAACGGAGGGAATCGTGGCTGGTTTTCCTCAGCTGCCTTGGATGATGTGCTGGCGGCTGGCGTCCTTGAAACAGATATAAACAAGCGCACGAAAATTTATGCAGAGGCCGAGCGCATTGTCGCCGACGAAGCTCCCTACGTATTTCTTTGGCACGAAGATGTGTTTGCTGTGGTTAACAAACGGGTCGAAGGATTCGAAGTCTTTGCTGACGGGCGCTTACAGTCGTTAGCGCGGGCCGCTAAGGAGTAACATGCCGGAGACCAGCTCATGCTGACATTCTTACTGCGACGACTACTCATGTTAGTCCCCGTTGCACTTGGGGTCTTAACTGTAGTCGCGTTACTCATTCATATCGTACCCGGCGACCCCGCGGACGCAATACTCGGGCCGTACGCTACAGCAGCCGACAAAGCGCAGCTTCACGCCACTATGGGGTTAGATAGGCCATTTATCGAACAACTTTGGACTTATATCGTCCATGTCATCCAGGGCGATCTCGGCACCTCTTTGATTTACAACAAACCAGTTGCCGCATTAATTTCCGCAAGATGGCTGCCAACTGCACAATTAGCCATCTTGGCATTGCTAGTGGCACTCAGCATTAGTCTGCCGCTTGGCATCATAAGCGCCCTGCGCGCCGGAACGCCGATTGACTATGCTGCGATGACCCTAGCGATGACTGGCATTGCCATTCCAAATTTCTGGCTTGGGCCTATGCTAGTGCTCGTGTTTTCGCTTAACCTCGGCTGGCTACCGGTTTCAGAACGCAGCTCTTTGAGTTCATATATCCTTCCAGCACTGACCTTGGGCATCGCCCTGGCCGCCATTCTAAGCCGCATGACGCGTAATTCCATGCTTGATCACATGCGCGAAGATTATGCTCGAACAGCCCGCGCTAAAGGCAACAAGGAGTCAACCGTCGTTCTAAAACATGTACTCCGAAATGCAGCCCTACCGCTGATCACTGTTGTTGGTTTACAATTTGGGGTACTGCTCACGGGCGCAATCATTACGGAGCGTATTTTTGACTGGCCAGGCCTCGGCACCCTCATCCTCGACGGCATCAACAACCGCGACTACCCCTTGGTACAAGGGTGCGTCCTGGTATTCGCCTGCACATATCTATTGGTTAATTTACTTACGGACCTTACCTATGCGATCGTCGACCCAAGGATTCAAGTGGGCAACTAACCCACGCCTGATCTTCGGCTTAGTAGTGATCGTCAGCGTCACCGCTACATCACTCCTAGCTCCTTGGTTGGCACCAACTAACCCGGACGATATCGACATAACCCTGAGACTAACCCCACCCGGTGCTCTCGACCTATTCGGTCGCGACCTAAGCGGCGGAAGTGTGCTCACTGCAATGTTGTATGGCGGTCGCACATCCCTTTACATCTCCACGGTGACCGTATTTCTGTCCGTAACGATCGGCAGCTGGGTCGGCTTAATTGCTGGCTACAAACGCGGCTGGGTTGACACCCTGCTCATGCGCTTAGTCGACTTGCTTATGGCCTTTCCGGGCATCCTTTTAGCCATGGCATTGGCAGCGATGCTCGGACCAAGTCGCAATAATGTCATCCTCGCCATCTCTGCGACTGGATGGACTAGCGCAGCGCGCCTGATGCGCGCCCAAACTCTTTCCATCCGCGAGCGCGAATACGTCGTGGCCAGTAGAGCCCTGGGGGCTAAAGACTTGAGATTGATATGGCGGCACATCTTCCCCGCCACCCTCTCGCCCTTGCTTGTGCATGCAACTTTTTCCCTATCCGGGGTGATTATAGTCGAAGCAAGCTTAAGCTTCTTAGGATTGGGAGCTCAGGACGGCGCGCCTTCATGGGGTGCTTTGCTGAGCCAAGGCCGTACGGTACTGCTCGAAGCTCCTTATCTAAGCATCATCCCAGGTGTAGCGATTGCCATGTTAGTGCTGGCACTCAATTTTGTTGGCGACGCTCTCCGCGATATCCTGGATCCAAGACGAGGACGGTGAAAAACAGCTTTCCCGAGCCTGCGCAGCAGCGCATTTGGCGCTCTATCCAAAGCGTCGCTCAAATAAAAAAACCGAACCCGTTAAGGGTTCGGTTTCTTTCTGGTGTCAATCACACCATCAAAGATTCTGAATTAGACCATGTCTTTCAGAGCTTTGAGGGGACGGACTTTGACAACGTTACGAGCTGGCTTAGCTTTGAACGTGGTCTCTTGGCCCGTGAAAGGATTGATACCTTTGCGAGCTTTGGTAGCTGGCTTGTTGATGCGGCGGATTTTGAGCAGGCCAGGAACGGTGAAAAGACCGCAGCCTTTTTTGCCCACATCCTTGCCGATCAGGTCGCTCATGGAAGCGAACACCGAGCTGACGTCTTTTTTGCTCAGACCAGTGGTCTCAGCCAAAACGCCTAGGATTTCGCTTTTGGTGCGTGGCGTGCCAGCGGGCTGAATCTTGCTCAGTGGAACAACCACTTTTGCAGGCTTAGCAGCGACTTTGGCAGCCGGTGTGTGAACGTTGGTTTTCTTCTTCGCAGTTGCCTTAACAGGCTTCTTGGTCTTCTTTGCCATGTGATATGGCCCTCCGTAATGTCAGGTAATCAACAACTCTATTCATTGACATTAGGCGGCGTCATACTAAAAATCAAGCCTCAAACGCATAAACTTCTTCAGGTTTGTGCGCTGCGGGTAGGCAAAACCTAGGTGTTACCGGTCTTGCCGACCTCTGCCGACCGCCAAGCGCCGGGGTTTTCTACCATGTAACGGACCAGACGCTGACGTAGTTGCTCGTCAAACATCGAGGGCTGAATGCGTTTTTGTACGTCTAAAAGCAGGCGCCGGCTGGTCTCGTCTAAGGTTTCCAAGTAGGCTAATTTAAGCTGCTGGTAGCGCGCAAGATCGCTAGCACGCATTTTGGCCAGCTCATCCGAGGCGATTTTAAGCATTCTAGCAGCAAGTGCTCCGGACACCGGAGCTGGTCGCGCCGGACGCTCGGGAGCTGCCGTTGGCACTTCTGCTGTGGGTTTCGGCGCAATTAGCCTCGGCTTAACTTCTACTGCCTGATCATCAGCGACGGTGCTAATGCCTGCCGCCTGCTTGATCTGTTGCGCAAATTCAGGCACACCGCGTGACGCCAGCGAGGCCAAAGTCATGAGCGGCTCTTCCCGTAACGCCTGCTGTAGCTCGATATCGTCCTCAACTAAGCCCCAGAAACGCTCGCAGCGCTCTTTGAGATTCGGTGCCTGCAAATCGCGCGTCAACTCACCAAGCGGTCCAGCAGCTACACCAGCAGGCAACGGCCAGGCCGACGCAGCTTGCCCGCGCAGCGCATACTCAAAAAACAGCACCTGCGGCAGGAGCAGCTGTCCGGGCTGCAGTTCAATGGGCGCACCCGTTTTGGGTCCGGGCAACGCCAGCAGCTCTCGCCACAAGGCCTCGGCAGGGCCCCATAACGCGGTGTCTCCAGCTGCCGGCAAACAGATTCGCATCATAGTCGGAACAAATGGATCAAACCAACCCTGTACAATTGCCGCTGCCACAGCGCGGCGGTAAGCACTGGCCGCGTCGGTTGCAAGCCGTTCACGAGAAGCCTGCCAAACCAGAGTGACGCCACTTGCATTAGGCGCCTCTTCGGTGCCAAAAGCCAGGTAGTGATCTGTGACACCAGGAGCTAAGAATCCTTGATCGACGAGCTTGCGGCCAAGTCGGGCAGAAAATTTCAGGCGCTTAGCCAATTCACCGCCCAGCTCGGCACCACGTTGCTCGGGAAGCTCGCAATCACCAAATAGCTCGCCCAGCGGCATACCAAATATGCCTTCCAGTTGGAGCCAGCGGAACTCCCACTGCATGCCGCGCTCCATGCGCAAATAGATCAACTGCTCCAGACCCGCTAATTCCAGCCAGATACTACGCCAAATTGTGAGTGGCGGCTGACCTCTCAGGACGTCAATCGCCTCTGGGAGACCGCGAGCAAAGCGCACCATATCGCTGTGCGCATCGCTAAATCCTAACAATAGCTCAGGCCCAAGCGCCGTCAACTTAATGCCGATTTCAAACTCGCCACCATCACCCAAACGTCGCCATTTATCCGCTAAAATAGGCGAATATGAGGTTAAGGCACCGTCGCTACCCGGACTGAGTAGGCGCAACCCAACGAGCACTTGGACAATTTTCTCAAACACAAACCGGCGGCTACGCGCGGCCGTGCCGGCATGCTTAAGATGCTCCTCTGAATTGATCGTCAAGGCAGCAAACTTGCCCTGCAGGATTTGTTCCTGGAGATTGGCAAGTACCATGGCCAAGGAATTAAGTTCCAAGGAACCGAGAGCCGGAGCAACTCCTGCCATGTAAGCTTGTTGCATAGCACTCGTGGCTCCCCCCTCAGCCAACATCGATGCCTCATAGGCTCTGACCCACCAGCCGGGCAGGTGCAGATGCGTTGCAATAGATGTTGAATTAAGGTTGCTCACAGGTGCTGCAATACTATAAGCCGCAGTTCGCGGTCGATTAGATTTTCCTGGGTGAAACTAGATAAAACTAGGCAGAACTAATAAGAACCGGACATAACACTAAGGTAGCGCGCTAGAGAATCTGGTCACGGCCATCGCCAGCCGCTTCAACTCTCCGTCGTCATTGACTGCTAGTCTTGACGCGAGATCCCGATAAATAGCCGTTAAATCGGCTTTTGCATAGGCAATGAGAACATATACCGAATAATAGTGCATAAATGGCGACCCACTTCTGGCCAGCCTATCCTCTACGCCCTCGTAGTAAATATCTCGCACTTTCAGCTTTTCCGCACCAACAGTAGACACACCTTCAAACACTAATTTTTGCCATTTTGCTGCTTTATTTGACTTAATTCCAGAGTCATCGGCCAAAATTTGCAGCTGGGCCTGGACTTTCTCTGTGATCGCTAAGCGCATGGCGTCCAACGCCGCAATCTGCGATTGCTCTAGACCCAAGGTTAAGTTCAAAAGCTTACTGTGCCGCGCAACGAGCCGTAGCTCCGAGCCAGAATCAACAAGAATTCCGGGACTTAACGAGATCCAGTCCGGTGCCGATGCCTTGCTGCGCTCAACGACAATCTGCTCCTGAGTGGCTTTGATCTCGAGTGGATCCTCGGGACTGCTAGCGAAACAGCCACTTAGCCACATCAAGCACGCTAAACTGAGGCCAGACAGATAAGGTACCGAATTACTTTTTGCCAGCATTCGCGCTCACCGCTCCACCGCTTCCTTGCTTATCGATCCGGGACTTCGCTTGTTTAAGCTTATCGAGCACGACCGTCCGCAACGGCCCCGATTCCACAATGATCATTCTGAGTAGCTCCATATCGTCGCTGATCGTTCGGTTGATCTGCTTGATTTTGCCTTTTTGGCCAGAGCTTGTTTTATTTGCGGTTGCCAAACGTATTCCCCCTAGTTTCATTCCTTATCGTCACAGGTAAGGAGAAACCTTAGCGGCACCGTGGCTTACCTCCCAAAAACCAGGTAAGCAACCGAAAAAACTATATTAAATGAAACACCAACCCAACTCCGTACCAGTGATCCGAGAGCTGAAAAACGGCATCTGAGGCATACACCGTGGTGTCCCCTGGCTGTTGCAACGGGCGGTAATAATAGACAGACCTATAATGAGTCTCCAGGCGAATCGCCCAGTTTAAGTCGTAAAAGTAATCGAAAAAGCCGCCCAAATCATAGGCAACCATAGTCACAGAAATCTGCTCGGTCCGGCTTGGATCGACTGGATCAAATGAGGTGATTCGATCCGCCCGTAGCATATAAACATCGGCGGCTGCCGAGAGTCTGAGAGAGGCAGTGAAATTCATCACAATACCCCCGAGGATCCCCGGAAACATCTTCGCGGGTGCAGGCTGAAAGGCACGCCCGCGATCAGCTGGCTCGTAGTAATAACCTACCGAAGATCCCAGCAAGTAGCCAAAGCCTCGGTAAACCGGCACGTGATAGGAATATTGAAATTTAGTCCAAGCCGCCCCACTGCGAAATCTTTTGGCAACAATCTCCCCGAAACTCTCCACATTATAGTAGCCAGTACTCCCGCCTGCACTCAGGGCGAAATTGTGTTCGCTACGAAATCTTCGGACATAGCGTTCCCACGGGTGTTCGATTAATCGAAGTACCCCCTGATTTTCCTCCTCGGCCTCCAACTGAGTACTGGGAAGAGCGGTCTCCACCACAGTGTTACTACCGGACTGACCTAGGGCAGGCCGAGTTAACAGAATTAGAAAGACGACAAAATACAGAGCAAAAAATGCATTGTCCCGACTGAATGAAGTTGTCAGTGATTGATCTTTATCGGCTATTTTGCCCATAACTGACTCATTTTAGTGATCATGGTGTCAATTAAATCGAGGTCTTTGATACCTGGCTGACTCTCAACTCCCGAACACAGGTCCACAAGTGCAGGCACCACGGTCCTTGCTAAATCGGCCACGTTTTCCGGCCTTAGACCACCCGCAACGCCAAAGGGCAAAGAGCCCATATATGACTTTAGTAGCTGCCAATCGAACGATTGGCCGCTGCCCCCCGGAACCTTGCTGCCTGCAGCAACCACCGCCGAATCGAACAATAATAAATCTGCGCTTCCCTGATAGGCCATGGCAGCATCTACGTCTTCCGGACGGCGCACCGCCAAAGCCACCCAGAGTGGGCGGCCACCCAAAACCTGTCGATAAGCCCTCAATCGGCCGGGCTGTTTACATTCGTGAACCTGCACGACTTGCAGTTCCGGGAACACGCGGATCGCAGCCTCAAGCGTATGAATATCGGCATCTTTATCAGTATCCACGACCACGGCAACTGGCTGGGTTCCCACCCGCAACTTACTGGAGGCCAGGGCCTGCCGCCAAACTTCGGCGGCCGTCTCGGGCTGAATAAAGCGCTTTGAGCCAGGATAAAAATTAAATCCCACGTAGGGCACACCACGGCGCAGACAATGAAGTGTATCGCCTACAGTCATAATGCCGCAGATTTTCAGTACGGGTTGTTCGGTTTTTTTTTGCTGGTCCATGATAGATAATGTTTTACCGTAGATTGACTCAGAGGCCAATGCACAGCCAAGGCTGAGCCAAAAATAGGACTGAAGTGATTCCATGGACCAAGCTACCAATAAAGATCCTATTGAACTGCTCATTCATGCGGGCAGCGGCGCTGACACCTGGCTACTCATTGGCGGACCCATTATTGTGGTCAGCATCTTTGCCGTTGTTTATGCCGTCATCGTATGGATTCGCAATAAACGGGAGACTGCTGAGCTACGTCTCGAGGAAGAGCGTCTCAACCGCGAACTACCTACCTCGCAGGCCGGCGCTGAGGCAGACGCTGAAGACAATGAAGATGAAGACAGTGCCGATAAATGGTCCGAACTGGTGGTCGATGAATCCCCGCAGGTCACTATCGCCACCGATACTGTCACCACCGACGTAGAAGAGATTCGCACGACAGACCGCGCCTCGTGGCTGGAAAGACTAAGTCGAGGTCTAGCCAAGAGCCGCGCAAGCTGGCAGCAAAGCCTAAGCCTGATACTGACGGGCAAGTCGCGCCTTGATGAGCAGGTCCTAGAAGACTTGCACGCCGCGCTTTACCGCGCCGATGTGGGTGTTGCTGCCGCTGACTCTTTGGTCGATCATGTCCGGCGCACTATAGGCAAAGATAACGCCACCGATCCAGCGGCGGTAGCCAATGCCCTGAAAGAGCGAGCTGCGCAAATACTCAGTAGCGCCGCCAACACGCCGCTCAATAAGCCAGAGCAGGGACCTTGGGTGGTACTGATTGTCGGGGTCAATGGCGTTGGTAAAACCACAACCATTGGTAAACTGACGGCCCACTTCCTGGCGAATGAGCAAAAGGTGCTGCTAGCAGCGGCAGATACCTTCCGAGCTGCCGCTGTGGAACAACTTGTAGTCTGGGGCGATCGCCTTGGCGTCGACGTGATTAAACACAAACAAGGGGCAGACCCTGCAGCCGTCGCTTACGATGGTGTCAAAGCAGCTATCGCAAGGAGAGCCGACGTCCTTCTCATCGATACGGCAGGCAGGCTGCATGCCAAGCAGGAACTTATGGAAGAACTTGGTAAAATAAATCGAATCATTGGCCGAGATTTACCGGGTGCACCGCATGAGACCTGGCTTGTGATTGACGCAACAACGGGACAAAATGCCCTCATGCAGGTCAAGGCTTTTAGCCAGGTCGTAAAGCTGACCGGATTGATCGTGACGAAACTGGACGGCACGGCGAAAGGTGGCGTGCTACTCAGTATCGCCGAGCAATTCAAGTTACCGATACGATATGTTGGAGTAGGTGAAAAAGCCGCTGATTTGCGCGCATTTGACGCTGGAGATTATGCTGGATCTCTATTCTGATAGCTAATATTAGGCACTTATATGCTGCGCTACATCCTAGTAGATATTGAGGGCACCACTACCCCAATCACGTTTGTGCATGATGTTTTATTCCCGTATTCCGCGAGGCACCTGACAGAATACCTGAATGCTCATGCAAACGATGACCCTGTGAAAGATGCCTTGAACTCCGTCTGCCAAACGGTAAAACTGGAAACTGGCCGCGAAATTTCCACAGCGCAAACTGCGCCCCAGTTGCTGGCCTGGATCAGCCAGGACCGCAAGCATCCGGCACTGAAGGCCATACAGGGCCTAATTTGGGAGCACGGCTACAGAGCGAAAGTCTATACATCTGAAGTATATCCAGATGTTCCACCAGCACTTAGAGCGTGGTCAGGGCGTGGTCTGAAAATCGGGATTTACTCATCTGGCTCGGTAAAAGCGCAGCAACTACTCTTCGAACATACGAATATGGGTGATCTGCGGCCCTATTTATCGAATTATTTTGATACGACCACAGGCCCTAAGAGGGAGATCGCCTCCTATTTCCGCATCGCCGAAGATCTCGGATTAGCCACCGCGAACATTCTCTTTTTATCTGATATCGCCGCTGAATTAGTTGCCGCACAGGCGGCCGGCATGCAGACTGTACAAATCGCGCGGTCAGGCACTGTGGCTGCCGCAGAGCAGAATCATGCTGCTGATTTTACCGAAGTCGAAGCCCTACTCAAACAGTTGCCCGGAGGTTGTGCATGAGCTCGTCGCCAACTAAATCGACAGTCCTCGTCACTGGTGCTTGTGGTTACATCGGCAGTCATGTCGCCCGCATGCTATCGGAACAGGGCTACAAAGTGGTTGTCATCGACAATCTATCCACCGGCTTTAAGGACGCATTAATCCACGGTGAGACTCTCTACCAAGGCGATGTTGGTGACGCTGCGCTGCAAGAACGCGTCTTTACTGAGAACAAAATCGCAGCAATTTTACATTTTGCTGCTGCAATTCGCGTCGAAGAATCCGTTGCCGATCCGGTGAAGTATTATAGTAACAATACCGTTAACACCCTTAAGCTGCTCAATGCCGCGGTGAAGTATCAAGTACCGAGAGTGATCTTCTCATCAACAGCTGCAACTTATGGGCAGCCTCGTAAGGTTCCTGTCGATGAAACGGCAGCGACCATTCCGGAGAGCCCTTACGGCTGGTCGAAACTGATGAGCGAACAGATGCTGCGAGATATCGCCGCGGCACATGGCATCAAAAACGTCATTCTTAGGTACTTTAACGTCGCTGGCGCTGATCCGCTCGGCCGCCTGGGACAAAGAACTCCCGAAGCGTCCCATCTAATCAAAGTCGCTTGCGAGGTGGCCGTTGGCAAACGGCAACAAATGCAGGTATATGGCACCGATTATGCGACCCCAGATGGGACCTGTGTGCGCGACTACATCCATGTTGAAGACTTAGCAAACGCCCATCTTTTAGCATTGGAGCACTTGCTTGGCGGCGGAGAAAGCTCTCTACTCAATTGCGGTTACGGGCATGGTTCCTCTGTGCGCGAAGTCATCGCAGCTGTTAAAAAAGTGAGCGGCAAGGACTTCAAAGTACTAGATGCCCCGCGTCGCGCCGGCGATGTTGCCAGCATTGTTGCAAACGCTGACAAAATTCGCCAGACACTGCTTTGGAAGCCTCGCTTTGACGACTTAGAGACGATCGTCAAGCACGCTTTTGCATGGGAGAAAAAACTTCGCCAGCTTTAAGCTGTACGAAGTCTAAGAGTAAGGTAACCGCATGAAAATTGGCATCACGAGTTTGGTCAAGTTATCCGTCTACTTCGACGAGCTCGATGCTGGCGGTGTGCTGTACCATGCAAGCTACATTAAACTCTGCGACCGCGCCCGGAATATAGCCCTGGCGGAAGCTGGGTGCCCAACGCAGTCCCTGTTCGATGATAATCATGCTCTGGCTGTCGTGCGTTGTGACAATATATTTCGCAAGCCTTTGCGCATGCAAGACTGCCTCGTCGCAAGTAGGCTTATCTCCTGGTCTAAACGCAGCTTAGCCGTCAGGCATGCGATCTTTGACACCAAAGCTGACCCAAAAGCGATCATTGATGCTGGGTTGGAAATCGACAGCGTGCCTGGCTGTTATTTTAGTGCAGAGACCACGCTCGTCTCAGTTCACGTTAAAGAGATGACCTCGACACCGCTTCCTAAATACTTGCGACATGCTTTAGGCCTACCGGAATAAGTAAGCGGCGAATGCCGCTGATCCATGTTTGAGGATCGAGCAGAATCCGCCGCTATTTCAACTCAAGTTCAATTTCAGATGAATTTCAGTTGAATTCAGCGTCAACTCATCATGTCTTCATTGAATGCTGCGTCAGAAGTACTCTTCATCCTACGGTTCCTGGGCTTTTCCGCGATGATCGCCTCAGTAGTGAGAAGCAATCCTGCTACCGATGCCGCATTGACCAACGCTGTCTTCGTGACCTTCGCAGGATCTATGATACCCGCTTTAAATAAGTCCTCGAACGTGTCCGTCATAGCGTTAAAGCCAAAGCTACCTGTCGCACTGCGAACCTGCTCGACAATCGGAGCGGGTTCGTGCCCGGCATTAATCAAGATCTGCCGAAGAGGCTCCTCGATAGCGCGCTGGATAATCTTGACTCCAACCTTCTGTTCATCGGATAGCTTGAGATCATCCAGGCATTTTTGCACGCGGATAAAAGCCACGCCCCCGCCAGGAACAACCCCTTCGAGCATCGCCGCTCTAGTAGATGCCAAGGCGTCGTCAACGCGATCCTTTTTCTCCTTCATCTCAGCCTCGGAACCCGCCCCAACCTTAATCACCGCGACTCCACCAGAAAGCTTGGCGAGGCGCACTTGCAGCTTTTCCTTGTCATAATCAGAAACCGAATCTTCCATCTGCTTGCGAAGTTGTTTCGTCCGACTTTCAATATCGGACTTCGTGCCCGAGCCATCGACAATGGTGGTGGTGTCCTTATCGATCGTGATCCGTTTGGCTTTACCAAGCTGCTTTAATGTCACATTTTCAAGCTTAATACCGATGTCATCACCGATAACTTGCCCACCAGTTAGCACCGCAAGATCCTCTAGCATAGCTTTGCGCCCATCGCCGAAGCCTGGGGCCTTAATTGCGGCAATCTTAAGCGTCCCCCGCAACCGATTAACCACCAGGGTGGCGAGTGCTTCGCCGTCAATATCCTCGGCGACAATCAGCAAAGGACGACCCGCGCTTACGGTCTGTTCTAATAATGGTAACAGTTCGTTCATAGTCGAGATGCGCTTGTCATAAAGTAGAACAAAAGCATCCTCGAGCAGACACTCCAATCGTTCGGCATGGGTGATAAAATAGGGTGAAAGAAAGCCCCGGTCGAACTGCATGCCTTCTGTGAACTCAAGTAACGTCTCGATACCATTTGCTTCATCCACAGTGACGACACCCTCTTTGCCGACTTTAGAAAAAGCTTCCGCAAGCAGTTTGCCAATCTCTTCATCATTGTTGGCAGAGATGGTACCAACCTGTGCAATTTCAGCACTGGTCGTACATGGACTAGCCAGTTTATCGATCTCTGTGACGATGCGGGAGACAGCTGCGTCGATACCGCGCTTTAGCTCCATAGGGTTATGGCCGGCCGCGAGCAGCTTGGCGCCTTCGCGATAGATGGCGTGAGCGAGCACAGTTGCCGTGGTGGTACCGTCGCCAGCCTTGTCAGCGGTACGAGACGCAACCTCTTTGACGAGCTGTGCGCCGATATTTTCAAACTTATCCTCTAGCTCAATTTCCTTCGCGACTGTGACGCCGTCTTTGGTAATTCTTGGGAGGCCAAAACTACGCTCTATGACCACGTTGCGCCCTTTTGGACCAAGAGTCACTTTAACGGCATCGGCCAGCGTTTCTATCCCAATCAGTATTTTGTGGCGTGTCGCGGCACCGAAACTAATCGATTTAATGGTCATTTGTTGCCCTATTGTTGCTACTATTGGAAAAAATAAACTCAATACACCGAGCAAATGTCGGCTCTTACCTGAACTTCATGAGAATATGGACTAAAAGGATGCGAATTTTCGATGGATTCCTCCAAATAGGTTGTAATGAGTTATAGTCCTATAACCTCAATAGTCCTAATTGTGGTATCAAGGTTTCTAAATAGTGACAAAACTGACCAAGCAGCAGTGCTAGAGGAGAGTTCCGTGGGCGACAAAAATCCGAAATCGAAGGCCAAAGATGAAAAGCGTAAGGTAGACAACAAACAGAGCGCTGCTAAGCAAGCGCAAGCAGCGAAAGATGCAAAGTCAGCAAATAATAGTGGCAAGCCAAAGAAATAATTCAGCACATATATAGCTACCTTCCTAGCAGGGAGTATCGACGTGAGTTCGAACCGCTGGCAACTTGATGGGAGTACCGCGGTAGTCACGGGTGCTAGTAAAGGAATCGGACGGGCAGTAGCCTTAGAGCTCGCCCGTCTAGGCGCTCACGTGCTCGCTGTGGCACGAGACCCCGCCAACTTAAAAAGTCTTAAAACTGAAGCGAGCCAAAGCAATCTAAAGATCGATTGCCTGAGCGCGGACGTATGCCTAACTGAAGATCGCAACCGAATCCTAAACACTGCAAAGTCACAACTAGGCTCAATTAGCATCCTCGTAAATAATGTCGGCACCAACATTCGCAAACGAGCCGTGGATTACACCGATCAAGAAATCGCTGCAATCTTTTCGACAAATTTAGAAAGTGCTTTTTCGCTCAGCAGACTTTTTTATCAAGAATTATCGACAGCATCGAACGCTTCGCTGATCAATATATCATCAGTAGCTGGAATCACCGCCCTACGTACCGGGGTGCCCTATGCGATGACGAAGGCCGCTATGATTCAAATGACAAAAAATCTCGCCATCGAGTGGGCGAGCAGCGGCATCAGGGTAAACGCCGTGGCCCCATGGTATATCGATACGCCCCTGGCCCGGCCGATATTAAATAAACCAACAGAATTGAGCCAGATCCTTGCTAGGACCCCGATGCGCCGCATCGGCACACCCGACGAAGTCGCAGCGGCAGTCGCCTTTTTTTGCATGCCAGCAGCATCCTATGTCACTGGTCAATGTTTGGCCGTTGACGGCGGATTCACCGTCAACGGTTATGGTGACTGATAACTAATCGACGCAGCCTTCTTGCAATGTTGGCTCAATCGACCCTATTGGGAACCCAGTCGCCTCGAGACGGCTATAAATTCCTGCTAGCGTTTCGTTAGGCAACGATGGTGTACGCGACAGCACCCAGATCGGCGTCCGAAGCGGAGACGAAACCACAGCATATGAGTAATCTTCAGCTACCTCGATAACCCAGTAATTCGAAAACGGAAGCCTTACGCCACCAAACACCACATTCAGTTTGCCAACCTTATTGGTCGGATAGGTGACGCCTTCAACGAGGCTCAACTCGCCGTCTACCGCACCTTTACGGCAGGCGTTTACAACATTAATATTCCCGTCTGCTTGTAGGGTATAAGTCGCCGTCGCGCAGACACAATCCTTTTGAAAAAATGGATTGGTAGACGCCACCTGATACCACTTCCCTGCGTAACTATTCAAATCAAGAGACTTCACTACACTGGGAAAAATCTCTGCCTGAGCAGCGGTAGCATTCAGAGTCAAAACCGCAAACACAGAAAAAATAAATCCTTTCATCGCTCCCCTCCAACAATTTATTTTTTAGCCACAAAACGCTGGCCTCGTGCTGCTATCGTTACTCGGAGTGGCATGGGAGTGACAATAAGAATCCGAGACATAAATCTTACAAAGTAACAGCGACTAATTCATCCGAAGCTAAGATCGCCGTTGATCTCGTAATTCACCAAGATATTCCTACTGCTAATCCCCCCGCCTCACCTAGGCTCGGCCCGAATTTTTTTAGCGCGACTTCTGCAATCCAGCCTGGGCTTTCTCATTTCCGGCATCTTGAGCCAGTACCATTTGGTACTGTGCTGCGGCTGATGATTTATCCCCGGCTGCAAGAAATGCATCCGCAAGGTTTAGTTGCGCTTCTTTGAAGATCGGCCGCAAGTGCAGAGCCTCTTTATATGCAACGATTGATCCTAAAATATCACCGCGCATATACCGAATTGCTCCAAGAGTATTAAGAACTGACGCATTTTTCGGGGTTAGCGACAGCGCCTTATTTATCGCTTCAAACGCGGCATCTAGCCGGCCAGTGACACCCGCGATCTGCGCCCGTAATTCTAAATTACTCGGATCGTCAGGATGCAATAATAAGGCTTTTTGATTATATTCATCCGCCTTTTTCAAATCACCCAAAAGATAATTTGCATAAGCATACCCATTCAATGCTTCGACGCTCTGGGCATCTAAATCAATTGCTCGCCAAAACCATTCCCGCGCAGCAGCAATTTCGCCCCGTTTTGTGAGCGTAATACCAAGATTTGTCTGAGCCAAACCGTAGCGCGGACTGAGATCAATCGCCAGACGAAACTCTGACTCAGCTTTAATCAGATTCTGAGCGTCAAGGTATGCTAGTCCCAAATTATTATGAACATCTTCAGAGCGATCTGCCCCCTTCGCCAGAGCATCTTGCCAGAGCGTTAATGAATTAGACCAAACCTTGCACTGATTCTTGGTAACTAGCACAGTGGAAGTCAGTATTAAGATAACGACTACCCGGCAAAAAATTTTAAGCCCCGCCGACCAGCGCTCGAAGACAGGCTGCCCAGTCCCGACCGCCACTATAATAATCACAGCTAAGGTAGCCATGTAAGTGTAGCGGTCGGAAGCGACTGTCGAGCCAATCTGTACGATGCCAAGATTTGCTGCCAAGGCCGCAAAACAAACGAAACAAGCTACTACAGCCCAAAGATAACGACGCCAAAACCATGCAACTAAAGCAGCAACCAGCAGTGGTAAGGCAACAATAAGGGCATCGATAAAACCAAAACTATTTGGCCGCGCATAATAATTAGATATCTGATAGGGCAAAAAAGTCTTCGTCAAGTAAATAGAGAGAGCATAGATGCTGTGAAAAAGTCGCGTCGATAATCCCAAACGTTCAACGAACGGACTTTGATGGATCTCAGCACGGGCCCATACAGCCACCAAAGAGGTCAACAAACTCAAACCGAAAAAAGGCAACTGCCGCCTCAAAATGCGACCTAGGGCCAACCTATGACCCGAGCACTTAGCCTGAAGCACATCACAACCGATCAACAAAATCGGCAAAAATGCTGCGGTTGCTTTGCTTAAGCAAGCTGCAAAAAAGAAAAAAACAGACAATTTAAAATTATTATCACTGATAAGCCTACTGTCCGATGGACGGCCAAAGGAGAGCAGATAAAACCAAACTGCAAGTAATACAAACCAGGCACACAGCAGATATGGCTGACAGGATACCCAGGCAACGACCTCTACGCGCAAAGGGTGCCATGCAAAAAAGCCGACTAGCGCAGTCAAAGATAACCACTCACCTAACGAGCGTCTCACGCGATCCGGCGGCAACCAAAATCGACCCAAGATCACAAAAAGCAAAGCACTATTAAGACTGTGCAAGAGCAAACTGACTGCATGATAGCCACTCGGATCGAGTCCAAAAAGACTGTGTTCAATCTCTATAAGTAGCCAAGCTAATGGTTGAAACACTCCCAAATGTCGAGCAGTAAAAGCCCATTTAATCTGCTCCCACCCCAAGCCACGGAACGCATAGTTATTCGTAAAATTATAAGCATCATCCCAGTTCACAAAGTCGTTACCGACGATCGAGCAAAATGCTATGAAGATTCCGATCATCAAGATCAGAAACGCAAAAATCATCGATGTATTAATTGATGGCATAGGTAATTAAAGCCTCGGCTCAATCCACTCCGGAACCAAACGTAGGCCGTATGCCATAGCTATAAACGCCAAAATAAAATAGACCCAGACACCAACAAAGACGCGGTGGTTGAAAAAGTTAGGTCGAGAACCCAAGACCCACCCGGCCCCAATGATATGCCCTAAAATTATTAACGAAACTATTTTACTCATATGATTTCGTAGCCACTCCATCATTCCGCATGAATAAAATCACCGCGCTCTAGCGGGAAACGATCCAACTGATCTTTACCGCTCAGCAATTTGTAAAAAGTAGTGGAATAACGGGACATGACACCTGACTGGTTTTGTCTCAGCAGGACAATCCGACCACTCGCAAAACGTGTAAGCCCACCGGCCATGGCAAGACCTTGTAGCAGAGTGGTACTACGCTGAAGATTAATTTCTCCCGGGCGCCCGATCTCACCAGAAAAATAAACTTGATAGCTATCACGGCCAGCAACAGACACCGTGATAATCGGATTTTTCACGTAAGGACGCAGGGCTTTCTGCAAAGACTCCGTTAACTGCATGCTGGTTCGACCGGCCGCAGACACAAATCCAACTAAAGGAAATGTCAGACTCCCCGTAGGAGACACGGTGAAAGTCCCTGTTAGGTTGTCTTGACCAAAGACCTTCACGTTAATCTGATCGTTTGCACTGAGGACATAGTCACCAATCCTATTGAAAGTGGCACCTGACACTGCACGCGTCAAATCCTGCGCCGGCACTGCCGCTGCACAACCAGTCACTACGGCTGATATTAGAAGACAGCGTATTGCCGTAGATAATGTTTTACCAATTCCCTGCCCTGTATTAACTTCCATTCATTGCTCCCTTCCGTTCGTGAGCGAGTGCTTTCACTGCCATTCCCACGATTAGTCCAAGCACCGCTGGCAATCTAAAAAACGCCAGTCCAAGGTCCGCCCAACAATATACTAGCCATCTAAGCACCATCCCCCACCCGAGAAAGCCCAGAAGGCGCGCCCCCGGACTTCTTGCCTCACGACTTAGCCGAAGGCAGACAGCAAAGGAAAAAGCCACCGTTGCCGCGAATGCAGCCATAGCTATGGGCCCACCGTTTGCCCAAATAAAAAGCACATTATTATGGGGAACGGTTTCGTACAGCGGATAAACTGTTGATATATCGAGTAGAGGAATGTAACGCGCTAGCGTTACACCAAATCCACGGCCTTGAATCGGAGCATTCATAATAGATCTGTAATTATTGTAATTTTCTACATCACGATAATCGAACTCACCGGGAGGCGGTGGACTGGTGAAGCGTTTTATCGGCGCTGAAATAGCGCCCAATGGCGGCGGTAAATTCCAGGTTACAATGACCAGCAAGGCAGCGATTCCTGCCAGAAGCGCTGCGCCCGTAATATGACGCATTCGTACCGACATTGGATAAATTAATGGCAGCATCATCAGTGTAAGACCGAGGCCAAGGAAGGAAGTTCTACGTAAATTTATTAGGTATGGCCCAATCATAACAGCAATGAGAAGAAATGCAGCAATATCGTGCAATATATGCTGCCTCCGATGCCACCAAACATACGCCACATAAAGCATCGACATTGCGATAGCTTCGGAAGCCACATGATCAATAAGATACTCTCGGCTTCCGAGATGCAAATTAAAATCAAAAATAAACACATACCAAGCCTCAATGCATTTGAGGACGGTCGCAACAGTTAGAATTAAAAAAATATTTTCCGCATGCTCTGGACATTTGTAGCTCGCATAGCCCAAATACAACCAACAGCCTAGCACTGGAAGGAAGCGATTTTGGGTCATTGCGATCCCGAAATCATTGCCGCGCAACATTCCATAGAACACCGCAAATAATGCGGCACACGGCAAAGATAGGATCATCCATGGGATCAATTTATCTGAAGTCAGCGCATTCTGTGGCTTAGACGTGAATCTTCGGTGCAATAAACTCACGCCTACCAACATTAAACTAATGACTTCGAATCCAGTAAAGTGCCAGCCCGGAATCCCAAGCAGCACATGTAAACGATCAAAAAGTAGGGGGCCCAGCATCTCGCTAGGCGGATTACCCTCGTAAAACGGTAAATTGTAGGACTCATCTAACAGCACCACAAGAAACGCGAACGCGGCAACTACTTTGAACAAGCTCATATCTATGACAATTGGAAAGGCGTAGAACGCTGCCAGTGCAATTAGAGGGAGTAAAGTCTGCGCTAAGGCGCCAGCGTTCAAGGTGTACTGCAACATACAAAGGAATCCCGCAAGGATTGCCAGAATCACTAGCGCAATCTCATTGCGAATCTTCAACATCTTACTAGGTTCCGATCATAATAATGCCACGTAGGCGCTCTGGATCACTGACACGCAAAATGCGACGTAAATCTTCATAAGTTGTCTTAGTACCGTCAACGCACACAAAGCAGTCCGACACCTCAGATATTAGATTTACATTTGCCAGTATTTGATCCGCTTCGTGGCCGCGGACGAAGATTTTGGTATAGCTTTTACTCAGGGCGGAAAAAAACCTATTTAGCTGATCTGATGAAAGCGGACCCGCAACCCTATCGTCAGCAAGAACCAGATCAAACGCACGATTTGGCGACCGTGCCAAGCGGATATCTTTCCACACTGCCTTGCCACTTAAAAAATCGGCAAATCGGCCTAAAGGAGTATTCTCTTGCGTCTCACTAGCAAGCGATCTTTCCTGATTACAATCGAACACCACTAAAGAACCCGCTGTTTCTCCGGCAATCACGTTCATAAAATTAAGGCAAAAAGGCGCGGCCATACTGCTTTCTGCTGCATTTACAAACAGTACTATTTTCCCATTACAATTTCGGTTCACTTCACCGGCGAGTTGACGATATGCCAAGAGAGTCGCATCAGCTCCCTTTGCAGCACTGTGACTGCGGCCCTTCGCCCGTCGCATAATACCAGCCAGTTGCGGTGAGATTGATGGATAACTTTGAAACTTACTGAGGTCGATGTAGCCCACCACAGGTACTCCGGTAACCATGGCGACTCGCCAAGGATCACGAGCCAATGGAGAAATCATCTCTCGAATAGCCGCTGCTGTAGCCGTAACTACTAGGGCGATTAATAGAAATGTCAGTAACAACTGGCGAAGTTTCCGATTCTCGGGAGTTAAATCATAGCTCGCTGGCATGATCGTTCGCAGACGTGTTCGCAATGCCGGCGACTCTGCCTGCCTCGATGCATCTATCTCTTGAAGATTTAGCTCGTTGACTCGATCTGACAAGTTTGGAATGAAGACTCCCCCGCGCAAGCCTAGGGCATCCTCGCGCCCCTCCCCTATTTCCACTTTCATCCCGAGTTTGCGCTGGGAGCTTCGGATCTCGGTCAACTGCTGACGCAAGCCACTCAAGCGAGACCTGAGTGCCCGATCATCAAGACTTCCACTAAGACTACGCAGCTCTTCTTGCTTTGCGACGACATCCGGGTGTGATGGCTGTAGCCTAGTTATGAGACGTGCCAACTCCGACTCGATCGCGCTTCGTGAAGATGCAACTCTAGATTTCTCTTGGTCGATTTCCGACTTTGCTAATTGAATTTTATCGATGATATCAGCTTCTTGATCCTTCAGAACATCTTGTTCCGTCCGCGCCGCAGCATTTTCAGAGATTTTTTTATCACCAATCATGCGCCTTTCAGCATCTTCGGTTCTTGCTACATCATGGAGGTAACTAGCAAATAACTCGTGTTGACGCCGGTAGGACTCGGCCTCAAAACGCAATTGGCTCTGGATAAATAATTCCATTGCAGCATCAGCTAACTGACGTGCCTGTACGGGATCTTTGGCTTTGGCTGTGACCGATAAAGTGTTTTTGCGATCATCGACAATCGAACCTATCGATTGTCGAATCATTCGAGTGACCAGCTCACGATGATGTAGATCATCGACAGCAGAAGGCTGTGAAAATTGCGGCAGAAAATGACTCAACTGCGGCACATTCGCAGCTAACCACGTGTACCAAAAAGAGGGCGCTGCGACACGCGCAGGCAAACCTATCTGCTGAGCAATTTGCCAGAGAAAGTCGCTATCGGATAGTCGTGTCTTAAACGACTCGGAAACCTGCCCAAAGCGAGGAAACATGGCATCACGCGGCACCGAGTCTATACCTACACGGTCGTCATAAAATGCAACTACTGTTGACGTATATTCCGCGGCACTAGTCCAAGCTAATACCGCCGCAAAGGGAAGGAGAGCTATAAATACCAACGCAGCAAAATAGAATTGGCGGTGCCACACTTTCGCTAAGTATTCAAAGCGCGGCGGTTTTGCGGCATTAATCGCCGAATACGTGACTGACGTGGCTGTCGGAGTAGTAACTTGGCTCATTGGTTATTCCAGCGCGAAGCAAGAGCGACGACAATGATAGCTGCATCTCAAAGATGGGGCGAAAAACACAATGCAGCCGTAACTAGACTAATTATACGGGAAATAACGGGCTGGATGGATGGGCAGAAAATGCCTAAAAAAAATGCGACCAGACTCACCATCTGGCCGCTAAGACTCACACTATGTAATCAGCTCCCGGGCTGGGTTATCACCAAGGTCCCCGGTGACCTGGCCACCCATGACCGCCTCCGGGATAACCGCCATGACCGCCTCCGGGATAACCGCCATGACCGCCTCCGGGATAACCGCCATGACCGCCACCTGGGTAGCCGCCATGACCGCCACCTGGGTAGCCGCCTCCGGGATAACCGCCATGACCGCCACCTGGGTAGCCGCCTCCGGGATAACCGCCATGACCGCCACCTGGGTAGCCGCCTCCGGGATAACCGCCATGACCGCCGCCAGGATAACCGCCCGGATGCGCTGATGCTACGCCCGAGATTCCGCACATTAGTATTGCAATCAATTTGTGCTTAAACTTCATAGTCTCCACCCCCAATTCCCTTTGTTTGCAAACCTTAAATGTAGCAAAGCAAAAAGTGAGCCAACTCAAACGAATCATCCATCATGCTCAAGCACGTCATGAATTTGGATATCTCGCATATTTTATAAATATTTTAATAAAAAAAACCGCAACACAGCCAAACTGGCGTTGTGTCGCGGCGATCTTCTATATAATACTGGTACAGTTATGTTACTAAGCGCTAACAAATGTGACCACTACTTCACACTCGATCAGTCTTCGAGCGCACTGGGCGCATACATTGCGACGCGGTCAACACGCCATCCCCCAGCATTGACAGAGTAGTCTGAAGTCAATCTGAAACGCACCTGCACAGTGGACGCACCATCAATAAATGCGCTCAAGTCGTAGGTCTTATTAGCCCATCCACTGGCGCCAGTCAGTTTATCGAGTACCTGCCATTTACCGCCGTCCTTACTAACTTCGACGTTGCCGAAGTCAAAACCCTTTTCGATTTCGGTCCAGGTATCGAAGCTCAGAATGGCTCTTCCGCCGGTCACATTGACTGGCAGAACTGTTAGCGATGCATTCGAGTTCTCTTTGTATTTGCTGTCGAGGCTATTAGATGCAAATACTTTTTTGCCTCTAATACTGTCGTTCACCAAATTCCAGGTGCCGTCGACAGTAACATCTTTCAAGTCTTGCGCATCGTTCCAATAGACGGCCCGCACTGGCTCGGTCGAATAAGAGATCGATTCGGAAATCGGTCCGTAAATACCAATCAGATTGATAGCTTTGACCGCAACGTAGCCGGTGCTGTTAAAGCCGAGACCAGTTATTTCTGCCGCCATCTGCGCGCCATCGGTGCGGCTTTGCTTGTAAGAGACTCGCTTGGCGTTTTTCCAATCGTCTTCGCTGGCAATAGGGCGATCGGAAAAGCGAACTTCATAACGCTTGGCCGGTCCTTTTAGGCCTTCATCGGTAGCCGGGCTCCAGCTTAGTTTCACAGATGTGATCCCGGCTGAGGCAAGCTCTAGATCTTCGACACTAGTCGGCGGATTAGGATCGTCGACTAAGGCGGTAGCTACATTCAGGCGTCCACCGCTGATGGTCTTCCCATCTAGCGCAGCCACTGGATCGACGGTGTTAACCAGGCGGGACTTAATTTCTGCAGCGGTTGCATTTGGGAAGGCAGCCTTAACTAGAGCCGCCGCGCCGGATACATGAGGAGTGGCCATCGATGTGCCGCTAAGACGGGCGTAACCACCACTAGGAATAGAGGACATGATGTTAACGCCAGGGGCAGCCAAGTGTACGGTGGACTTCCCGTAGCAGGAAAAGCTGGCAAGCTGATCCCGATTGTCGGTCGCCGCCACGGAGATGACGTTATCTAGTTCATAGGATGCGGGAAAGTGCGGGGAGTCATCATTATCGACACCATCATTGCCGGCTGCGGCGATAAAGAGGATACCTTTAGCGTTCGCTGCTTGAATAGCTGCCTTCATAGTCTCCGAAAAGCCGCCGCCCCCCCAACTATTGCTGGTTAGCGTTACGCCTAGAGAAGTGCCGTATTCAATCGCCTTAACTGCATCAGATAGCGATCCCGACCCCGAGCCATCGAGGAACTTGAGTGCCACCATGGATACGTTCCAATTTACACCGACCACGCCTACGCCGTCGTTGCCGCGAGCCCCAATGGTCCCAGCCACGTGCGTCCCGTGCTCATTGTCGTCCATTGGATTGTTGTTGTTTTCGACAAAGTTCCAGCCGCGGAAGTCGTCGATATAACCGCTATGATCATCATCGATGCCGTTTGACGCTTTATCTTTGCCATTAGCATCGAGGCCAGTCTCGCCGGGGTTACGCCAGTAGTTTGGCTTGATGTCCGGATGGTTGTAGTCAGCCCCGGTATCAATGATACCTACCAGAACTTTTTCTGAACCAGTAGTGGTAGTCCACGCCTCAGTTGCGTGAATGTCTGCACCAGAGTATCCGCCATTGGCACCAGTATTTTTTAAACCGTACAAATCACTAAACTTAGGATCATTTGGAATCACGTCATATGCATGTAGGATTGTGTTTGCTTCGACATATTCAACATTGGGATTCTCCAGAAGAGACTCTGCTTTTAGCATGAGCACTCGTTCTACAGGCTCAGCGAAGAACTCAATTAACTGTGCGCCATTTGAGCGAAAGGTATGCTTTGCATGCGCACCGGCGGTAGAAAGCAATTGAATGCTTTGTCCTGCGTCGAAACTAGGCTTAAATTTGACTATGAGTTGTCCCGGGACATGCTCTTTATCAAGGTTCGCAGGTTTCGCCAGACCAATAGATGCATTGAGCATGCAACCAAAAAGTACAAATGCTCCTCGACTGACCCATCCTGTCATAGTCATCCCCTCGCTAAGCAGCCTAGTGTGTAAATAAATTATAAACCGGGACGAACCCGTTAGCCACTCGGCCAGCCAGGAAACGAGGCAAACAAGTTTTGGATTTGTTTTTTTTACGAAAAAAAAGTCGGCGCTATCGCCGACTTCCTCTTGCGTGAAAAATGAGATTTTAGCGGGCTAGACGCTGACGAGCCGCCTCGTATTTCAGAATGTCATCAGCATCGACCGAATCGGTGTCACTTTCAGCCACCAAGGTCAATGGCCGCGACCGGTTACCCTTATGATCTTTCAGCTTTTCTTTATGTTTCTTGAGTTGCGCTGTCAACTTATCGGCTAACTGATCGATCGACGCGTACATATCTTCTGAAGTGTGCTCGACCTGGATGCCGAAGCCGTCGCCCGCGTCCAGACTGAGATGCACCGTCTGCTGATGACGGGTCACCGAAAAAGTCACATGCGCCGCAATCGGCTTCGTCACAAACTTGCGAATGCGATCTGAAAGTTTCTCCTCGCAATAACTTTGCAGTGCCGGTGAACTGTCCATGTGCTTAAAAGAGTAGAGATATTGCATCGTACAACCTCCGATCTGGTTCCAGAAACAAAAGCCCGGTCGCAACTGCGCCGGGAATTCCAAATAACTTTGTCTTTTTTCTTACTTAATGATTGGTTTTTAAAATCAGTCATAACGAACCCGCCCGATTGATGAAGACTCTTCGGTCAAATCCACTCAACCCTTTACCTATATTTTACAGCCTAACTATTAGAACCACCTAAACCTCGCCCTGCTCAAAGTAATATGTTAAATATCAAATAGTTACATTTTGAGCCGATGACATGTGTCAATGCCGCCTAGTCGTCTAGACCTCCATCTGCTATGGGAACGTTCTGATGAGAACATACATCTTGGCCAAGTAATTCCTGAGGTTAAGGAGAGGCACCTGGAGACACGTTCGGAACAAACTGGCCAACTACGCGCCGAGATTGAACATATCTCGTATCGCAACGATGACAACGGCTGGACCGTCCTGAAAGCACGAAATCACGACGACCAAGCGCTCATCACTGCCACCGGTTTCTTCGCTGCAGTACATGCTGGGGCTCAATACGAATTTTTTGGCGCCTGGTCACGTCACCCGACCTATGGCCCCCAATTTAAAATTGAGCGCATGGTCCCGATTCGCCCCGACACCGCAGCGACTATTGAACGCTACCTAGCGTCGGGTCTGATTAAAGGCATCGGTCCTAAAACAGCCACGCGCATTGTGGAGCACTTTGGCATCGATACTCTAGATGTTCTGGACAGGGAACCGAAGCGGCTTGGAGAAATCGCGTCACTCGGCAAGAAAAAGATCGTTCAGATTATCAAGTCCTGGCAGGAGCAGCGTACTGTCGCCGACGTCATGATGTTCCTGAATGCCCATAGCATCTCTCCTCTATTCGCTGCTCGCATTCATCGCCACTACGGACCAGATGCCATCAAAATTGTCTCCGCTGACCCTTATCAACTAGCGAATGACATCTCTGGTATTGGCTTCATCGTCGCCGATCGCATTGCCCAGAGCATGGGTATTGCTGCTGACTCCATTGAACGCATGCGCGCGGCCATCATCTACCAACTGCAACAGGGTGAAGAGCGAGGCCACTGCTATATCACCAAAACGCAACTGATCCGCATGCTCAGCAGCAGCTTGAACATCAGTGACGCGCAAATTTCGCCGCGCATCGGCGAGGCACTCGACCATTTAGAAATGGTGGGCGCCATAGCTACCGAACCGCTCGAGAAGACAGAGCCTAACTCCGAGGACCAACTTGGCTACTACCGTAGCGATCTTTTGGTCGCCGAGTGGAACGTCACGCGCGCGGCAGCACGCCTACTTGATGTCGACTTGAGTCACGATCCGGAACGGATCGAAGCGTGGATCAGTCGTTACGCCGAAGCTTCGGGTACTATGCTGGCGGACGAGCAGTTGGATGCCGTTCGTAAGGCAGCGTCAAATAGGTTATTCGTTCTCACTGGTGGACCTGGTGTCGGCAAAACAACAACTGCCAACACCATCATCCGGCTGCTTAAGGCCATGGGCAAGACGGTAGCTCTCGCAGCACCGACTGGACGCGCAGCGCAGCGCCTTACCGAAGTCGCCGCGACGCCAGCGCGGACGATTCATCGCATGCTCGAGTGGCTGCCGCACCTCCATCGATTTGCTCGCGATGAAACCAATCCATTACCAGTGCAAGCTGTCATTGTTGATGAAGCATCGATGCTTGACATTAGATTAGCTGATGCACTGTTTCGTGCCGTACCACCTACCGCACAATTGATCTTAATTGGTGATGTAGATCAGCTGCCTTCCGTTGGGCCGGGCAATGTGTTGCGTGATCTCATCGACTGCCCGCAAGTTCCATGTACACGTCTCTCACGCGTATTTCGCCAAGCTCAGTGCTCAAGGATTATCCAAACAGCGCACGTCATCAACGGTGGTGGGACGCCTGATTTCGCTTCTATGGGTGATCTTAGCGACTGCCAATTTATCGATGCAGATACAGGCGATGACATCAGAGAAAAGGTCCTTGAGCTCGTCGAAAAACGCATTCCCCGCGAGTTCAATTTCGACCCCGTCAGCGATGTCCAGGTCTTGACACCAATGAATCGCGGTGAACTCGGCACTATTGCCCTCAACGAAGCTTTACAACGCGCACTCAACCCGGAAGCCCCACATAAACGAGAATTCAAGCGTGGTAGTTTGCTACTTCGCCAGGGTGACAAAGTCATCCAGAGCGTGAACAACTACGATCTTGGCGTATTCAATGGCGACATTGGCTATGTCCGCGATACTCGTGTCGAAGGCGGCCGATTGCTCATCGCCTTCGGCGACGATAAGTTGGTGACCTATGATGAAGAGCAGGCACTAGATTTGAGATTGGCCTATGCCATCACCGTCCATAAATCACAGGGTAGTGAATTTCCAGTTGTCGTTATCCCGTGTACGATGCAGCATTATGTCATGCTTCAGCGCAACCTAATGTACACGGCCTTGACCCGAGCGAGAAAGCTCGCCATCTTTGTTGGCGCGAGCAAAGCCCTTCAATTCGCTATAAACAATCAAACTAGCGGCCAACGCCAGACCGGTCTGAACGCTAAGTTGCGGGCAGAAACTTGAGTCGAGGCGCGACAATCTGGTCCTTGCTATCAGCTGTTGCTGCGATACTTACCATTTGGTCTCTGGCAGCATGGTTGCTGCCTGTCGTCCAAGACGAAGCTTATTATTTTGCTTGGGCTCCGCATCTAGACTGGGGATACTTCGATCACCCTCCTCTCGTAGCCCTAATCTCGTGGCCCGCGACCATTGCTGGAGGTTCGGCTTTGATCGCTCGGTTAGGTACATTATTTACTGGCCTAGTCTGCCTACTCGCCGCTGTACGCCTTTTCCGCACCGTGGGCCTAGGCACATTTAACGCTCTCACAGTGGCCATAATCCTCGCTTTTGGTAACCTCATGGGACTTGCCTATGGTGTAATCACTACCCCCGACACTGGTTTAATATTGGCGTGGGTACTCGCACTTAACGAAGCTGCACTCGCTCTTAAAGGCCACGAGCGGCGTTGGCTGACAGCCGGGCTGGCGACAGGCATTGGACTCTGGGCTAAATACATCATGCTACTCATTGGCCCAGTATTTCTTTGGGCGTTAATCGCCCAGGAACGAACGCAAGCAGAAAAACGACGCGGCTTAAGAGGTCCATGGCCATACTTAGGCGGCGTTGTCGCATTGTTGGTGATTGCGCCACATCTTTATTGGAATGCGAAGCATGATTGGATCACTCTTCGCTTTCAGCTGCGTCATGGACTTGCTAGCGAGCACCTATCGGTCGATGCGTCACAGACTCTACCGCGCCCATTACCAGCAGAGCCAGGTAGTCGAGAATGGGACCTCGGGAAATTCTGGAGCGGCTTACGTGATGAAGAGCAAAAAAAGGAACGTGCCCCGGGTCCGTATGACGAAACACTTAAATCCATCAATCGGTACTTTGGCTACTACGGAAGCCAAATAGGCGCCTGGGGAGCATTGCTAGTTGCAATGGGCATTGGACTACGCCAGCATCGGCAGCGCTCTAGTTCTGATCAGGAAGGCTCTAAACAGGACGGCTCTAAACAGGACGGCTCTAGTAAGGACGGTATTGCTCTTGCAGCTGGGACAAAACCACTATTGATCGCTGCGACCGCAGTACCGCTTTTAGTATTTGGCCTGCTCAGCTTATTTACTAAAGTCGAAGCCAACTGGTCGGCAATGTACCTGTTTGCGGCTGCCGCCTTGCTGACCCCACTGGTGCTCAATAAATACAAGGCTGTTTTTATCGGCTTTCTCATCAACGTTTGCTTGGTGCTGAGTCTCATAGTCCACGCCAACACTGGCATGCTGCCTATCCGCGCGGACAGAGATAGATTGCTTGCCGAGACCCATGGTTATGCACAATTGGCTGAAAAACTCGGTGCTTTGAGCGAGCCCATCTTCGCGGACAGCTACCAGATCACGGCCATGAGCCACTTTTATAACAGTCGTTCTCATGTCGCTCAATGGCCCGGAATCACCAGAGATTCTGAATTTGTGAGACGAGCCGCCATGAACCGATGGGCGCTAGACGACATCAGATCTGCCGGCGGATTCTGGCTGATTACTTCGGCTATGCCGATGATCATACCTGGCTTCTTGGCCAATAAAATGACTCAGCTTAGGGATTGCAAGGAGAGCGGCCTTCAGGTAATCAGCTCCTCTGACCCTCGCGAGTCAGCCTTTCGCTGTGCGAAACCTGTGCACGAATGGTACTTGATTCGCTACGATGCGTGGGTAGGCAGTGAGTAAATCAGGGAGCCAGCCGACTTGCAGAAATACCGCCAGATCATCTGCAACACTTACAGATCGCTCGAGCATCCAGACTTCAGTTTCGTAAAGAGGGCCTTCGGTGCCCGTCCCTACGATCCACTGATTAAGCGACTTCGCGACTTTGGTGTCGTGGAAGAGCTCGTCCAGGCGGAAGACGATGTCTGTTTCAGCTACTTGCTGAAGGGCCAGAGTTCACTGTGGGGCCTAGACCTGTCCATCGTCGGGCTCTTTGCAATATTTGTCCGCGTCAAGGGGCGCGTGAGTGCCGACGATTTTCTTTACCCAGGCCGGATCGATTTGACGGGGTTTGAGACCAAAGTCCTCGATCTCCTGGCTGGGGCCGGGGTAAAACTCATGACCACAGAAGAACTTAGCGTCGAAATGCCGATGACTCTGTATAATACTAATCGGAATAACGTTAAGCTTTACCAGGCCTTGTTCTCTGACCGGGAGTTGCCGCCATGGGAAGTGTGACCGCAGCCAAAGTGATTGCCCTGGTTTTGACTCTGGGCTTTTCATTAAATGAAATGGCTCGTAGCCGTAGGTTTACTCGTGATCCCCAACGCGGGCGACGGCAGACGAAAAGTTTAAACGCAAGATTGCCTGGCTAAGGCTTACTCGGCACTATACTGCCGAAATAAATGTCCTGCTCTTGACCCGAAAAAGGTCCTCGGACCATATTGCGATCAACGAGGAACCGTTTGATCGCGTGCCGCGCGTAACGAATATTATGGCGCTTCAGAATCGCATAGCAGCCAAACATCATATACTCAGCGGTTTGAACTCGCTTGGACGAGCTAAAATGCAAACACTGCTTTAGTAGCTTGGCGATCATGGCGTTCATGGCTCGATCGGTGATGTTTAGCTTATCAAAATTGATGCGACGCATAGCTTGAAGTACCTGGCGACGGTCTGTAGACGGCGGCACAGCTTTGCGTCCCGCGATCATTTCGTAAAGAATAAGTGCAGCACAATAAATATCGGTCTGAGGACAAATCGCAGCCTCAGAAATGTGCTCCGGTGAATAATAGCCGGGTGTCCCAATCATATAATTTTTATAATCCTCGACCTCTATCTGACAAGATAAACCGAAATCGGTAACCATGACGCGGCCGGTTCGATCGAGAAGGATATTTGATGCCGACAAATCCGAGTGGATCGTGTCGTGCAGATGCAGGTGATCGATTCCCTTCATCATGTCGATGATGATACTGAGCGCCACGAGCGGCGGCACGATACCAGCCTGCTTGATAAAAGCGTGACCGGACCAACCCTCCACAAACTCTGTGACGATAAAGCAGTTCGGTGGCTCGAATACGCTATCGAGATAGCCCACCACATGTTTGTGATGCATGCCGGCCATGATTAGCAACTCACGATGAAAAATACCAAGGAAGCGGCGATTCTGGGCGTACTTGTCGTGCAGCACTTTCACAGCAACAGTGTTGCCCGTGCGCTCATCAATCGCGCGGAAGACGCGCCCGAGTCCACCGACTCCGACCTCCTCGATGATCCGGTAGTGGCCGAGTTTCTCCGGTAATTTTTTATTCACTTGGCCCAAGGGTCGCTGTCCCATCCTTCCGTTTAGCGAGGAGTACTCCCCCCGCCTACAGACTATCGGGACAAATAAGCTTTGGATTAATCCAAAATCGAGACAGCGCTGCGCTTGAATCGCAATATAAACAAATAAATCAAATTAAAACGAGATGTTACGACAGCATACTGGAATGCGTCTCGGGGCCAAAGGCAGCGAGCCTGTGATAAATCTCAGGTGCCACTTCATCAGCATAGTAACCGATAATACCCAGAATGCGGCCTAACATGTCCGCATCAAAACTATTGGCCAACACTTGGCAGGCCAAGCTCACCTCGCCAACGTCGTTGACGGCCAACTTAGCCACTTGCAGTCGGGTATTAAGCTCAAGTAATTCGCGCGACAGCATTTGATAGCGCGGCGAATCTATGCGTAGGTCGATCAACGGGCGAATCTCAAACGAGACACATGTTTGCGTCAAGCGAATACTAAGCGGGAAATACCTTTCGGAACCTTGAAAACCAGTCAGCCAATGATTTTCGCCAGCATTCTGAAATGCCCAACCATAATCAGTCAGCATAGACTCTAGAGAGTGCGCGGTAATTTGCGACATTGCTAGCTGCCCTAATTAATATGGATATTAGCTACAGGCTAGCTTGTCATCAAGCTAAGGTCAATCGCTCAAGATTGGTGATCTGGATTAGAACTTGAGTTCTTTGATCTCCTGCACGACATCACTCTCCGCTGTTGTTTTCTGTAGCTCAGATAACAGCATTGCCTGTTTAGCAGTAATGTGCCTTCTGACGCTCTCAAGATATGCTATCTGAACCCATCCAGGCATTTTGGCTAGAGCCTGGGCCAGTAACTCGGTGCGCTGGGGTATGTACTGTTCAAGAACTGATTGCGCTTGCTCTGCCAGCGTTAAGTTGCGTGAGACTGCAAAGTAAAATAAGTGGTCAAAGCCCGTTATTCCTGCGGTTGGTGGGTGGGCCTTAAGGTGCCGCAGTATCGCCACACTGGTGTACAAGTTAATGCTAGACAGACTGAGTTGCCGTAGTTCTTCTGCAGTGGGAATCGCCAAGTATATTAAAAAATCGTCTGAAGCGCGTTGTGGATCCAAGTGAATCATCGCTTGGGCAAATTCCTCATCACCTTTTGCCAAAAGACCAACACGCATTAACGTATAAGCACTGCCCAAGTGATTGGCGCGAACTGCATTCGCCATTTGAGGGATCGTCACAGAATCATCCTCGCCCTCGGCTAGCGCCCGCGACAGTTCTATATCAATAGCCTTAGCGAGCGCCTCGGAGGGCTTAACTGCCGCCAACTGCCAACCGAGTTGCTGCGCTAGTACGCGGCCTGAACCAACTAACTCACGAAAGACCTCCGGCTGCAGCGGCACCGGCATGGCAGCATAAAGATGCCCAGAATTGATCAACTGAGCTTGGTCGTAACTCTGCAAATTATCGTGAATCATGACGCGCAATAATGCCGCAGCCGCCGCCCCTTGATCACGCTTCTTAATTAAGCGTTTGACCGCCGTCAGCGTGTCTCCACCGTAGTCAACACCCGCTTTGAGCGCCAGTTTTAATGAAAGCTGATCGTCGATCTTGGGCGGAGGCATGGTTAATTTCCGCACCTCAGTGGAATCGGCTTTTTCTGCAGTCGTACACGCATGCATCGGCAGTAGCGCCAGTATGGCTAAAACTAAAGGGAGGAATCGCATGTTAGCTCCTTGTATCAGGGCGTGCACCCTGGATTACGCTTATTATTTACTAGAGTCGGTTGGCCGAAGTCTTATAGCCACCATACCACCGGTAGCTGCCTGTAGCCGCTCCACCAACGCAGCATCTGCTATACCCTGCTTGAGTTCGACTTCCACAACTAGATCGTCACTACCATTAACCTTGATGCATCGTATCAAGGTAATGCCGTGCCGCAAAAAAATTTCCGTCCAAACTCGGGGGTTCATTCGCCCATGGCGCCCGGATCCCACCGTATCTACCTCCAGGTTTATCCCTAAAACAGCACTAAGCTGCTTGAGGAAGTCTAAGGGGGTAGAAACCAAGACGCGCTGCTGGTCTTCGTTAGTTTTCTGACTTAGGAGCAAGGTGCGAGCAAAGTTAAGTTGGTGCCTGGTCCGAATCCATAATACAGCCAGAACGATCCCACCTAAACCCGCAAACAGATGAATCACTGCATTCATAAAATCACCGCTATCAATACCGGCAGAAGGAGGAGCCACCAGCTGCCAAACTCTGCTTTGTCTGTAACCGCAACGCTACCACAACCAGATTGGACGCGGTTGTATACGGTTCCCGAGTAGGTCACAGACTGCCCGTCTAGTGCAGCCTCAGCATCGACGATACCAGATCCAAGCAAAGGCCAACGATTTGGCGACCCGCGAATCAAAGGATCGTAGTAAAGATAATTGATGCCATCATTAATACCTGGGTCGTAGATCCGAGGATCTGCTGTGGAAATGATGCTATTGCGCAGATCCTCGACGCTACGATTCTGATCATAAGACAAGATCAACCCAGCGACTCCTGCGACCACAGGCGCTGCCATGGAAGTCCCCTGCTTGTCCCCATATCGGCCACCTGGCAGAGTCGAGGTGATTTCCGATCCAGTAGCACTATTGCCGCCGGGTGCTGAGACATGCACCCAGGGACCAAAGTTAGAGTAACTCGCCTTTTCATCACCCTGGCCCGTCGCAGCCACTCCGATAGCCCCAGGATAAGCCGCTGGAAAAGAGCGCAGCATCGAGTCCTCGTTGCTCGCTGCCGCCACAACAAGTATTTGACTCGATGACTCACCGAGCACACTGACGAGTAATTCAACCGCGCGATTCGAGGCATATTTTCCGAACGACGAGTTTACGATTCGGACGGCTCCTTTGTCACCGCTACGAAATAGTGCCACGTACTGCATCGCGTTAATAATCGACTCATCCGACGCAGCCCCGCTACCGTCAATATCGGAAATAATTTTAATCGGTAATACTTTACACACGGGACAGACACCACCGACGGCGGCACCAAAACCTCCGCCAAAGTCGTCACCTGAGTCGGTACTTAAATCGGCTGCGATAATCCCAGCCACATGCGTACCATGTTCGCAGACATCAACATCCGCCGGTGACCCATTTGATTCACAGGATGTATTGTAGGCAGTCAGACTGTAAGGCGCTACATTGCCCACTCCGAGTGAGCCGCGCGTTCCCTTTGTAGTATCGCAGCCATGTAAATCATCGCTACAGCCCGAGGCCCCTGGCGATGGATTGGTGAAGATGTGATTTTTCAAGCGGGGATGCTCAATGTCAACGCCGCTATCTAGAACCGCGATCACCGGTGTCTGCGTAGTCGAGAAATTCGCCGCTGCTAATTTTTGTAGCGCCTGCGGCAATTTAATTTTTTGATGCCACCAAATACCAGCATCTTGATATTTGGTCGCTAACTCGGGAGTATAAGGATTGGTCTGTAATTTACTGGTATAATTTGGTTCCGCAAACCAAATAGCCTTATTGCTTTCCCACTCTTTTAACATTGAGACTGCGGCATCCTGCGAGGTAAAATCAATCGCAGTGATAGCTGCCGGCAATTCATCTAATTTGGTTTTATCCCAAACAAACCTAAGAGCTCGCGGCGGAGCCAGCGCATCCCGTAGATTCGGATCATGAGGATATGCCAAATCAACAGTCCCTAGATAACGCAGGTCCTTGATTCTTGGATCTATCAAGTGATCCGCTGCCAGATAGCTGAAATGATGCCGATACTCGTCACGAAAAGAGGCAAAACGAAGCAATGATGCCCCAGGCTGACTACGAAAGGTCACGATATAACTGTTTTTGACCACTCGACCCGTGGCCATCTCGCCGGCTGTCGCCAGGCGTACTACTGGCGCCTCTTTCGGCTGTAGAGATGCAGCCGGGTTCTGGCCGCAACCGGCAAGACCGAACAACATAAGGACTGATACTCTTAAGACGGCGGATTTCATATAATTTGATTCTACGATTGCAGGCGGGTAAAAGCGAGACTGAGTCTTAAGACTAAGAAGGCTATTCGATGTCTGAAAATGCCCTAGGACGTGGACGGAAGCTAGGAGGGAGCAATTTGTATGCGCCAAGACGGTAAGGGTGAATTCACTATTCTGCGACCAGGCGACCCATGCCCCCCGGCTCTCCCAGCTGTGTCGCAGCTTTTTCAACAAGCACAGAGCACTAATCTAGTGCCGGTTGTCCTTCTTTACGGAGCTGATACCCCAACCGCACGCTCACTCGCTAAGCGGCGTCATGATGTAAAGGCGGCGCTGCGTACCCTTGGATTTACCGTCAATGCTCTGACGTCTGGCTACACATTCCAAGATGAGCTCGCTGCAGCCAAAATTGACGCTATCACCCGCGCTGTGCAGCTGCTAGAGCGCGAAAGCGACCTGCTGGGCACACTCTTCGCCATTGAATAACTGGTCGATACCCTGATTTTTCATGGCCGATGTGAGAGAATCTTGCTATCACACCCTCTCATTTTTAGCGTCAGCATTCGAACATGTGGATGCCCCCCGAACTAAGCAGATACCAGCGGGAACTCAACTTTGAACATGGCTAATCTCCAAACCAAAGTATTCGTGGTCTCCGCTCCCTCAGGAACGGGCAAGACCACGCTGAATCGCCGCCTTGTCAGTGATCACCCAGAAGTGGAAATGTCCGTCAGCTATACCACTAGGTCCAAGCGTCAGGGTGAAGTAGAGGGCGTCCATTATCATTTCGTCACTACAGAACGCTTTCAGGAGCTCATCGACCGCGGTGAGATGCTTGAATACGCTGAGGTATTCGGCACACTTTATGGAACGCCCAGGGATGAAATCAGGCGTTTGGCTCATGCTAGCAAAATCGCCTTGCTCGAGATCGACGTCCAAGGCTGGAGACAAGCACATAAGTCCTTACCAGAGGCTAAGTCGATCTTCGTCCTCCCACCCTCGGTTGCCACGTTGTGGCAAAGGTTGGAGCAACGAGGGACCGAGCCCATGGCAGTGCGTTGGCGCCGGCTAATGACCGCTAAGACCGAGGTTGCAAACGGTACTTTGTACGATCATTTTATCGTCAATTACTCGTTAGACGCTGCCTACAAAGAGCTGGAAGCCATTGTAATCAAAGGACAATCATCTAAAATTGGGCATACCGAGGGCGAGGCCCTCTGTCACCAACTTTTGGATGAGTTCGCGAATGCCCCCTGGATTCAGAAGCTTGCCCTTGAGTTTGCTACCCCGACCTAACCCCTTTCACACCCAACCGACTCATGCCACTTGGATAAAAACCACCGTAATTACGCTCGCAGATCGACGTATTGCGACTTCTAGAGGTACACTCTAGAAACTAGGCGGGATCAAGAAAGCATGAATTCAAATCGCCCCAGTCAGGCCGATCTCACGCAAAAAGAGCCCACGGCAAACTTACCCGCGGACCAGGATCCTGACGTGATCTATCGAGAACTCGTCGGCAACCTGCAGTCTTACATGCGCGAGGAAAAGCTGGACACCATCCAGAAGGCCTATCAATTTGCCGCGCACCATCACCGGGATCAAAAGCGGCGCTCCGGCGAACCCTACATCACGCACCCGCTCGCGGTTGCCAACATCCTGACCTCGCTTCGCATCGACATAGGTTCAATCGTTGCTGCGATCTTGCACGATACCGTCGAAGATACCGATGCCACCCTTGAGGACATAGAGAGAGAGTTTGGCCAAGATGTCAGCAATCTGGTGGACGGCCTAACCAAGATCAGCAAGATCAAATTTCGCTCAAGTCAGGAGCGCCTAGCTGAAAACTTTCGCAAGATGGTCCTGGCCATGGCCCAGGATCTGCGAGTCATCTTAGTTAAATTAGCTGACCGCCTGCATAATATGCGCACCCTCGACAACCTCGCCCAAGTGAAGCGGCAACGTATTGCCGAAGAAACTTTAGAAATTTATGCCCCGTTAGCTAATAGGCTCGGACTGTACGGCATCAAAAGCGAGATGGAAGACTTATGCATGCGCGAGCTCAAATATGAGCTCTACCGCGACATCAGCAATAAGGTATCAATCAAGCGCGCTGAACGAGAATCATATATCGCGGATGTTCGGACTATCTTGGCCAATGAGTTGGCTAAATACGGTTTCACTAACCTCGTGGTCTACGGCAGACCCAAGCATTTCTATTCCATTTATAAAAAGATGGTTGAGCGCGGCCTAGAGTTTGAAGATATTCACGATCTCTTTGCCTTCCGCATTATTGTCGACAATGTCAAAGACTGCTACGAAGCACTCGGCGTTGTCCATGCCATGTGGAAGCCGATGCCTGGGCGCTTTAAAGACTACATTGCGATGCCAAAGGCCAACCTTTATCAGTCACTTCATACGACAGTGATTCGTCCTAATGGCGAGCCAGCAGAGATCCAGATTCGCACTCACGAGATGAACCAAACATGCGAACTCGGTGTCGCAGCTCATTGGATGTACAAAGAGAAAAACGCACCGCAGGGATCTGGCAATGCCGATCTGAAAAAGTTCTCCTGGCTGCGTCAGATCATGGAATGGCAAAAAGAGATCAAAGATCCAGACGAATTTCTGGAGGCCGTGAAAGTTGATCTCTTTCAGGAAGAGATCTTCGTATTCACTCCAAAAGGCGACGTCATTCAATTACCTGCCGGCGCGACAGCACTGGACTTTGCGTTCAATGTCCATACCAAAATCGGGATTACTACGGTCGGAGCCAAAGTTAACGGCCGCATGATTCCGATCAAGAAGACACTAAAAAACGGCGATATTGTCGAGATCCTGACGGCGCCGCACCAAAAGCCGGGCAAAGACTGGCTGAGCTTCGTTACGACGTCGAAGGCGCGGAACAAAATCCGCTCCTACCTGCGCTCGGAACAGCGAGATCGCAGTCGAGCACTTGGAAAAGAGATGCTGGCGCAGGAACTGCATCATTTTGGCCTGGATTTCGACAAGTTGAAAAGTGCTGAGATCGAACCCATCTGCCGATTCGGCAAAGAGAGCACGCTAGAAGATGTGCTGGTGGCGATCGGATACGGCAAAGTAAACCCGAATGAGCTGCTGAGTCGCGCTTTTCCTGCGCGCCAGCCTAAGGTCCCGGAAAAAACCGATGCACTCAAGCAAGGCTCCGAAAAATCGCGCACCGGTGCAGGCGAGAAAAAAGGTGGAGAGAACGTCGGCATTTTGGTGCATGGCATCGAAAACGTTCTGATCAACTTTGCCCGCTGCTGCCATCCCCTGCCCGGGGAGTCTGTAGTCGGCTTTATCACGCGTGGGCGCGGTGTCACTGTGCACCGGGGCAGTTGTCAACGCGCACTTGATTTAGATCCACAGCGACGTGTCGAAGTACACTGGGCACAAGAATCAGAAGATAGCCGTGGCCAGCATGCGGCTTTCCTCCGCGTCACCGCGAAAGATCGACAAGGTGTGTTGGCTGAGGTGACTAGTGCTATCTCGTCTTGCGGCGCTAATATACAGCGCGCACAAATTCGCGTGACCCCAGACCTATCAGGAATTTTAGAATTTGAAATGACTCTGCAAAGCCTAACGCAGCTGCAGGCGATCATTCGTAAAGTTGAGTCGATCCCATTCGTTCAAAAAGTGGAACGGATGAGCACTCACCGGATTAACAAGAAATAAGATCAAAAATGAGGACCATGTAGATGAATCTAATCGCTTTTATATTCTCATCCGCAATGGCAATGGCAGCGCCAGAAGCCCCGCAAACTCATAGCAGTGTTGAAGCTAAGGCCGTGCCCGCAGGCGAGAACCTGAAATTAGAATTCAAAATAAATGCCGGCAATGGCCTGCACGTCAATCAAGACGCCCCATGGAGCTTGGAACTGAAAGAAGCCCCGGGCCTTAGCTTTAGCCAGATGAAATGGAATAAAGCGGCGTTAGATAAGGCGCTCCCGGGCTTTAGTGCCACAACCATCGCCAAACCCAGCCAAACAAAGGGCGTCGTCAGCTACACCCTTACGGCTTTCGTCTGCACTGATGATAAAAAGCTATGCTACCGCGACCTTCTTAAGGGTGAACTTCCCTGGCAAAAGCCCTGAGGCTAAGAGCCTCAGCTCTCTCCCTGTAATGCCTGCTTAAGAGCTACTTCGTTCCATACAGGAATACCCAGCTTGCGGGCCTTGACCATCTTGCTTGACGTCGACGTTTCGTCTTCAGTCACCACGGCATAAGTCGCCGAGCTGACCGCAGTACCGACGCGCCCGCCCGCGGCTTTGATTTCTTTTTCAATGTCTGCGCGCGGACGACTAAGCGACCCGGTAATCACTAATTGTTTACCGGCCAATGGGCCGTCACTCGCCGGAGCCGTCGCCGCCTCTGGTTTGACCCCCGCAGCTAGTAGCGCATCAATAATTGGCTTTTTTGCCTTTAGCCCAGCGACTAGTTGTGTCGCCGTTTTATCGGCAAAACCCTCAATCGCCGCAATTTTCTCGACCGAGAAAGCAAATAGATCGGTGAGTGTTGGCGCTTCCGCCAGCAGCTTCTCCCAGGTGGTCACACCGGCGCCCTCGATACCAAGACCGCTAAGAAAGCGGGACAGCGGCAAATGCCGGCTCTTGTCGATGTTGGCAAATAATTTTGCCGCCATTTTTTCTTTGGTCTGGGGGATCTGATAAAAATCTTCCAGCTTCAACCGATATAAATCGGGGATTGTCTTCACTAAACTAGCTGCCATGAGCGACGCCAAACGCTTCTCGCTCAAATCATCAATCTCGGCGGCGCGAATCCAGTTGAGGATACTACCCAGATGCTGGGCCGGACACGCATCGTGATTCTGGCACACCAAACGCACATCATCATAGTTGAGATGACTACCGCAGGATGGACAGTCCTTAGGCAATTCAACGTCACCATCGGCTGCTTTTACGACTTGCAGAAACTTGGGAATCACCTCGCCAGAGCGGACGATTTCGATCTTGTCGCCGACTTTTAAAGCGAAAGTTTTCACATGCGCAGCGTTATGTAACGTCACGTTAGTGATGACAGCGCTACTCAGAGTGACAGGTTCAATGACAGCTACTGGCGTAACTATTCCCAGACGCGAGGTAGCCCACGTGATTCCGCTAATGACACTGATCGCGGTCTCGCCTTGCCACTTAAAGGACATCTTAAATCGCGGGTGGTGCGCAGTATTACCGAGAGCATGTTGTTTTGCCACACTGTCGTAGCTAAACACTGCCCCGTCTGCCGGCACCTCGCCATCGGACATCGCTTCCTTCACCTGATCTAGATAAGCCTGCACCGCAGCCTCACCCTTCAGACGCTGCGGCGACGGCAGGCGAAAGCCTGCTGCACCTAGCCAGTTTAACTGGTCCATCTCTGACTTTTGCTCGAGATCCTGATCTTGGCCGCTCACACTGAAGCCAAAGAAATTAAAATGTCGAGCAAGCTCACCATAGGTTTTACGTCCCAAAAGACCGGCGACAATGTTGCGCGGACTGTTTGGTCGATCCAAACCTAAAGCCTGCATCTCCTCGGCAAGTCGGACGAAGTTGCTCTCGCTACAATAAAGCTCGCCGCGAATCTCAACCGTGCCGTTTAAACTAATCTGCGGCAAGACATCGCTCACCCAACGAATCTTGGCTGTGACGTCTTCTCCGACTAGGCCATTGCCGCGCGTCTTCGCCAGAGCTAATGAACCATTTTCATAAATTAAACTTAGACTGACGCCGTCCACTTTTAGAGTGCCGACCACCCATTCAGCATTGGCCCAGCGCAGGAGCTCCGCTGTCTCATAGGTCTTCTGCAAGCTGAGCATAGGTTGTGCATGAGACACTTTCGGCAGATCAGAGATCAGCTCCCCGCCGACCATACTCAGGGCTGGGTGCTCCGCCGCAAGAAGGCGAAGTTCATCCTCAAGCTTGTCGTAAGAGACGTCCGATATCTCGGGCTTGCCACCGTAATAGGCACGCTTATGATGCACAATCGCGTCTGCCAACTCGGCAATGCGGTCCGCATGATAAGTACTTTTGCGCGTCATGGCTCCCCCGGGGCAATCGGTGATCCTTATAAATGAACTACTACAGCCAAATTTCCCACGCCTAATCGTTGCAATAGACAGCAGGTTCAGCACAAAGCTTCACAACGCCAGCCAGCCCCTCGGCCGAATTAGCAATACTAGCTTTAATTACACTATGTTATTTGGAATATGGTGCGATTTCCGCAGACATCACGGGACTTTTTTCCAAGAGCAACGCAGAGTTGAAGCCTTTTCAGTAAAATCTCTGTCGTCGCAGGAATCAAAAGTGCCAGCACATTTACCGAGTGGGACAATATCAAGCGGCGAACGAGACCGACAGGAATCGACACGTTCCGCCGCCCGGACTTGGACAGCTGCAGACGCATTTTGCGCGTTAGAAACTAGTTCGCGGGTACGAGCTCAACCCCTTTTCCATCAGCTCGATTGACGAAATCCTTAGTCACATTTCTGGCACTTACTGATGCGACAGCAACCACGAGGTCCTTAGTATCGACCCCGTTGTTGTACTGGATATAGATCCAATTCGGACCGTCGCAAGTGGTGGAGACCTGCCCACCAGGCTTCAACGAGTAACCCTTCCATGGATTAATAAAAACAGCGTTCGTATCGGCACAACTCAAACTGATCGAGATATCAATTGTTGACTTGTTGTTTAATACAAAACGTAATTCCGGAATCTTACAGGAACCACCATTTGGTCCATTCAGTTCCGGTTGCCAACCAAAGCCGCTTCCGGCCGGCATATTTTTTGTACAGTATGGATACGACAGCCCATCACCACCGACATAAGAATCAGCAAATGCTGCGGATGCACTCGCCACGACTACAGTTCCCAACATTATTTTGAGTCCAAAATTTCGAATCGATTTCATAATGCCTCCAATAGAGTAAAAGAATCTTACGAAAATAAAGACACCGGCTTTTATTCCTAATTAAATAGGTATCAGCCTTCATGGCTGATAATCCCACTTGCTTGCATAGAGTCAAGATTATTTAAATAATAAGTAAGCTAGGCAATGAGCATACTGACGGGATGTATAAAAAGAGGAAAATTTCGATAAAAAATGACAGAATAAAATCTAGCGCGACGTCATAAACGCCGTTAATAGCGCAGAAGGTGGTGCCTCATGACGGACATAAAGCAAATCTCCAATAAAGTGCCGGATGCAATCACCTCCGCAGTCCGGTCATTATATGAGGCATATCCCTATCCGCGCTACCCACTACTGGCAACGCCACGGTGGCAGGACGGTTACCTCACCCATTCCAACTTTGCCAGCACTTTAGTTTCAGATCTTTACGGCACAAGTGGTACCGCATTAATTCCTAGTGGCGTAAAAACGTCGGCCACCGTACTTATCGGCGGAGGCGGTGAGATCCTTCCGTATGTGATTCGTAAATGGGAGCCGGCCAGGCATAAAGTCATTAGCGTAGACTTGTCAGCTAGCAGTCTGCGCCGTGCCCGTTGGCGCTGCCTATGGGATCCTAGACGAACAAAATTCGCTCGCGCCGATCTAGATCAATATCTCCAAGCCCAAACACCACGCACTTTTAGTCATATCGATGTCTACGGTGTGCTGCATCACATGCCAAATCCGAGCGAGACTTTGCAGCTTATCAGTTCACGCCTGGTACACGGTGGCACTATCCGGCTGATGGTTTACAACGGTGAAGCGCGCACCTGGATTCACCATCTACAACGCATGTTCGCGTTGCTTGGGATCGATCGACTGTCATCGGATGACATTAGACATGCCAAAGAATTGCTGGCACTGGCAGTTGCCGCATCGCCTTCACTAGCAGATCGCATCAATCAACTTGGGGCGAACACAATAAATAATAATGCACGATTCGCCGACACATTTTTGCACCCAAGAGAGACTCGCCTAAGTGTTAGTGCATGGCTCGATGCAATTTCTAATGCGGATCTTCATATCGTCGGATTACTTGACCGTTACGCTGAACTCGACGATCTGCCTAATCCAATGTGGAAGGCTCCAAGCGCAAACGACCTTGCCGACCGCGCTCGCGATGGCCGTTTTGAAAACAATCTGGAGCTGTATCTAACGCATTCCACGGCAGCACAAACTGGCGCCTTGACCCTGGCACCACACGGCGGTCCATTATGGTGGTTTCCCTATTTACTAAAGGCACCACCACGACTCTGGTTTTCCTACAACGAAACCAGGAACCTCTCTTTGCCTCTACAGATTAAATTGTGGCATGCGCATCTCAATTGGGTACTCAGACGCAGCCAAAGCGACATGCCTGACTTGCTAGCTGCGTTACCGACATCTGCTCTCCAAAGATTGGTCCGCATTGGTGCCGTTCTCCCCGGCCAAATTGCAGACCTTGGCCGCCGTGCGGCCCTTGGCACGCCAATCGTTGAGAAAATGTTACCACCAGAGCGCTTGACGGCGATTTACCCGCAGTGCCCCCTGCTACACGCCAAGATTGACGAAATACTCAACGCCAAAGGCAAAAACTTAGAGAAATACAGCATGCGAGTGATCAAACGCCTTTATAAAGCGCAGTTTTGAAGATGACCAGCCTAGAGAACGGATAAACATGTGGCAATTACCACTCTCTGATCGCCCTAGTTCCAGAACTTAATGGCATGAACCTTGCTTACTAATAGACACGTGCTTCTATTCCAGCAGGAGTGATTAGGCCATGGAACCGAGAAAAACCTCCGAAGAAAAATCCAAAAAAATGAACATTGAGTCCTTCTTGGATCAAGTCGATGGCAAGTTAAAAGAATTTGCGCAAAAAACTGAGACTCTCGCAGGCAGGACGCAGCTAAAGGCTCATTTGGGACTTATGGAAGTAGAGGCGGTCTGGAACAAAAGGAAAGAAGAAATCCTAGCTGCTGCTGCTCGACTGCGTCAGGCACAAACAAAACCCAGAGCTGCGCTAGATGAAGCGCGCCTGGAAATGACTCTGGGGGTGGCTGATGCAAAGGTAGCAGCCGCAAAATTACGTAAGCGCATAGATACAACTGAGCGCAACATCAAAAAGCTAGGAACGAGTGCCAATGACGATGCTAAACAAGCTCTAAATCGTCTGAAAGACGCGTACGACTCGATTAGGGACAAGTTGCTTCACTAGCCCTTTTATGGATCAAAGCCTACAGCCCAAGCGCTTTTTCTGAACTGAAAAAACCCTTTTTTAGTAAAAGGGAGTAGGCGTTGGTCCCATTCACGCTGGACAAAAGCGACTGATTGTTTTGCTCGACCCAGGTTAGGTAGCCAAGCTTCCTGCCAAAGACCTACCATCGGCTTGAAGCAGGTCCAGGATTTTAGTCCTCGTTCCTGTGCGAATGGTGCCAATTCATTCGGTGCTAATCTAACAACCTGTGTACTAAAATGCATCTGCACGCGTTGAACACAGTCGTCTAATGCTTGCCGATGTGAGCGCATAATTTGATCCGAAAAAAAATTAGCTAACGGTGTCTGCGAAAAATCAGTCACCACAACAGCGTCGAATGCCTCGGTAGATAATGACGAATATTCCGGAGTTAAATCCTCGGGATGAATCAGCAGAATTTGTCGTTCGCCACTTCTGAATGAAAAACTTTGGTCTGATACGCGTTCACTTGCATTGTTGTGATCTGCGTCCCGCGGCGCTCGCTGGATAGCTTCTAATTCTGTTGCTAATGTCTCTGTGACTCGCACCCGCCCCTCAGTCCACCGTTCAATATTAGAGGCCGAGGCAACATACCGCTTTCCTGACGTATGAAGTCCTGCCACCCATCGCCATGACAAGGTATTAGCTGCGGCGTCACCGTCGAATAGATGGCGCAGAAAAAAATCTGCTCCTAACTCCCAAGGTAGTTGCAGAGTAAAAATCCAAATACTGGCAAACCACATCCGAGCATGGTTATGCAAATAACCTGTGTCTTTAAGTTCCCTAACCCAATCATCAATGCAAGCGATACTCGATTTACCAGAAACAGCGTCTGTATAATTCACTCGCTCTCGCCACCCATCCTGCTCAAGTTGAGCAACTGCTGTGACGTAATCCTTCCAAACCTGTGGTGAATGCTCTAGCCACCCCTTCCAATAAGTCCTCCAAATGACCTCGTCAATCCACTTGGATATAGTCGGCGCGGGAAATCGCTGTAGTGAAGCTGCAATCACCTCGGATTCGAGGACTAAGCGCATTCTTATGTAAGGAGACAACTTTGATACGACTTCGGTATGGCGACCATATCCGAGATCAAGGTTCCGACAAGAGGTATAGTTAGTCAGCGGCCCGGCAACAAATTCGGCAAGTCGCTTTAATCCAGCTTCGCGCGTGAGATCCATAAGGCTGCCTCAATCACTTCATAAAAGGCGGTAGGTAAGGTCCCACACTTGACCAAGCTAACTTTACCGCTTCCCACCAGAAAGCATAATAGACCCATGTAGCTAGTGCCACCACATGACCTATGACAACCACTAGTCCATCCCGCTCTAGGTAGCCCAAACAAAGGCAGATAATCGCCCATGCTGGTAGCGAGTTAGAAAACAAAACCACCGGAGGTAGCGGCAATGTCATGGCAAAGCCGCTAAGCATGATCCCGAGACCCACGAGAGACTCTAAAGGTGGCCGCAGCGCCAATGCCAGCCTTGGTTTAAAAAATCGTTCGACGTAGGCAAAGATTTTGCGAGCACCGTGGATCATCTTCTGAAGCGTCACACCATCAATCTCCCGTCGCCTGACCCACTGAGGCAGACCCCCAGCACGGCCCAACACTAAGCGCAGTCCGAGCGCCATAAAAGCCACGCCAAACACCATCGAAAGACCTGGCAACGGGATAGGCTGCACAAAAGGCAAACTCAGAATCAGAGCTAAGGATGCAAAGCCACGTCCGTCGAGAACTCGTTCTATCTCCTCGACCTTTACCCTGTGAGCTTTGACCAAAGTTTCAATAGCATCAAGATCCGCAGTGAAGCTCTGCCTTGATTTGATGATCTCATTGCTCTCTTTATCGTTAAGCAAGTGCACCTCTGCGCAGACCTCAAATACCGCAATGCTCCGCGTCATCATGGTAACACTGCACCAGTCATTTTCCGACTACTTAGACCATTCCTACACCATGCTGGGCGGAATGATTGACGCTCATGTGCCAATTGTCTGAATCTCGTCACGTGATTGACGCTTTAGCGCCAAAATAATTTGACACCCGGTAATGTTTTCCTCCTATAGAGCTACGGGCCACCGCCAATCTGGCTACTGCATGATTCCCAAAGATAGACATTTATCGTCCGCATTCTCTTAGCTTATTACCCAGCCAAACATCTGACACGCAGCGCGTTACAATCTTGGCACTAAAGTTGCTTTAAGTAGGTTGCCATACCCCGAATCTCGTCACTCATCTCAACGGTCATCCCTGACTTCAGCACTCACTACTCTGCGGAACAAAGACTCATGCTAAAGAACATCTACTCGCCACTATCCGGAGCCATCGCTCAAGAGCGCGTGTTAGAAACCATCGCCAACAACATGGCGAACATGAATACCGTAGGTTTCAAAGGAGATCGCGTCTCCTTCACCCTCCTCGAGGCTGAACCAGAGAAAAACTACAATAGCCCTCTACCGCCGGCAAACTACAAGGTAGATGTCGAACAGCTGATGAACATACGCGGTAACGAAATGGCGTATGTTGGCATCGCTGATGTGATGCGCGACGAGACCCAAGGTCCCGCAATCTCGACAGGCAATCCAACTGACATCATGATTGAAGGCGAAGGCCTGCTTGGCGTGAATACTCCAGATGGCATGCGCTATACCCGTAACGGCTCACTTTCCGTCAGCCGCGATGGTGTGCTCTCGAATAAAGACGGCATGCCGGTCATGGGCGAAAAAGGGAACATCGTTGTTCGCGCAGGAGCCTTTGAGATCAACGATGCCGGCGAAGTCTGGCAAGACAAACACCTCATTGATAGACTGCAATTCTTTAAAACAGCGGATGGTTCTAGCCTTGAACGTGTCGGCGACAACCTGCTCCACTATGCAGGCAAGCCAGAGGGCCTATCGCTAGTCGCTCATCCGCAAGTAAGGCAAGGCTTTCTAGAAGGTTCAAACGTCAACGCAATCAAGAATTTAACTGACATGATCATGGCGCACAGGTCCTACGAGGCCTATCAAAAATCTATCAACGATTATGATCAGATTATGCAGAAATCCAGCAATCAGCTAGGCGATATCAGAGCTTAATATCTCAGTTTATGTGTTTAATTTTGGTGGAGATCAGAACTCATGATGCGACTTCTTTACACAGCGGCCACGGGCATGGAAGCGATGCAACAAAACATCGACGTCACGTCCAACAACTTGGCCAACATAAATACTAATGCGTTCAAGAAGTCGCGCGCCAACTTTCATGACCTGCTTTATCAAACGATAAAAGCTCCAGGCCAAAACACCACGACAGGAACAGTCGTACCTAGCGGCATCCAGATCGGTTCGGGTACCCGCTTGTCTTCGGTAGACAAGATGTTTACCACAGGTGCCGTCAAGTTAACCGGCAACGAAACGGACTTCATGGTCGAGGGCCAAGGCTTCTTCCGTGTCCAACTAGAAGACGGAACTACAGCCTATACCAGAGACGGTAACTTTAAATGGGACAATTCTGGCCGCCTCGTTACCGCCGACGGATTCCCGCTAGTTGACGAAATTACCCGTCCACAAGGCGCGACGAATATGACCGTAGGTATGGACGGTGTCGTGACGGTCAATGTCGGCGCAGAGAAACAAGATATCGGTCAAATTCAGCTCGCTAACTTCATTAACCCAATGGGCCTGCAATCGAAGGGTCGCAACCTTTACACTGCCACTGAGGCCAGCGGCGAGCCGGTTGTCGGCATCGCCAATCAGAACGGCAGCGGCGCCATCTACCACACACAGTTAGAGGCTGCCAACGTAAATATCGTGGAAGAAATGGTCAATATGATCTCTGGTCAGCGCGCTTACGAGATGAACTCGAAAGTCATTCAAACCGGCGACCAAATGTTGCAAGCGACGGTGGCAATACGCTAATGACGTGCCAATTCTTCTTCAATAAATTGAGATCATTTTGCGCACAAATTGGGGCCATTCTATGCTGGTCTTTTTGCTCCACTCAGGGCGCTGCGGAAGAGGCACCGCAGCTCATCGCACCTGATCTCGAGATGGCACCCCAAGTCTCGATGGCGGCTACACTCAGTTTTCACTCTGTCGTTGATGTTGACGGCGACCGACTATTCCTCGGTAAATTAGCGACATGCACCGGTATTCGTCAGGTATGTGACGAGGTTTACGGGATTGACGTTGGACCGAGCCCAGAGGCTGGCCGTACTGTTGCATGGCACCCGGACAGAGTACGTGCAGTCCTAAAAAAAGAGTGGCCTAACGCTGACATTAGGCTCGCAGGGGCCAAAGTTGTTAAGATCACTGCCTCATCTGTGCCTTTAACAGAAGAACGCGTCGAATCCGTACTTAAAGGGATACTTAGTGAAGCATATGCGGAGGACGATGCTCTGGGTGCTAGCGTCGACCGAGTCATGCTAACGCCAGGTCTCAAGTTGCGCCCAGGAGAATATGCCATCGAGTTCCCAGAGTTAAGTAAGGAACATCTGGAGGATCCGGATTGGGTGATTCGCAACCTCAGTGGTAATGTTCGGCTCAAATTTAACTGCCACCCGCAAGATGATGACGGAGCAGTCACTAGCTATTCCGCTGCGACTCATATCACGGTGAGCGCGCTGATCCCTGTGACAGCTAAGGCTTTGGCAAAAGGTATCGATATCAGCGCTGAAGATATCAAGACCGAAATGCGTCCCATTATGCGCGGCGGCCATCAATTCGTCGCCTCGACCTCTGATTTGATCCAGCATCGTCTGCGTCGGCCATTACCAAGTGGATCACCGTTGCTCGCTAGTGACGTCGAATTACCGCGACTCGTACATCGGGGTCAGATGGTGACTCTGATGATGAGCGAAGGAGACGTAGCGGTAAGCGGCTCAGTAAAAGTAATGGCCGATGGAATAACCGGACAAGTGATCGAAGCTCAGTTTCCCGCGACGAAAAAGAAGATGCGAGTTCGCGTGATCGATGCCCACACCGTGCAACATGTATTTTAGGTGAACCCGATGCCCCAGCCGTACCTGCTCCTAGTCTTTTTATTTGCTCTTTTTGCTTGCTCGCCAAAGCTTACGAAGTATTCAGGTCGCAACCCAGATCTTTTCACCAAAGAATCTGATCATCTTGTAGGCGAGGGAAAAAATATAGAGGGGCCCTCCACACCAGCTCTTTATGTTAAGCAAAAAACTGTACAGATCAAAAACAACGACCGCACCAATGATTCTGGGTCGCTATTCAATCCAGATGATGAGCGGAATTATTTATTCACACCCAAGGGCCCCCTAAACATTGGTCGCTTCCTAACCATCAATGTCCAGCCTAACAGGCAAGACGACAAGAAATCAGCATCTGACAAGAATAAAGCAAAAAACAAAGAAAAAGACGCCAAAACAGCGGGAACGGACGAGATGGAAGATGAATTGTTAAAATCTCTTCCAGACTTGACACCGGCTGAGAAAGATAAACCATCACTGCTCAAGTCCTTTAAAATGCAAATTGCCCACCGCTTCGACAATGGCGATGTCCTAGCTATGCTTAAGCGAACATCACAACACCAGGATAAAATGAATGACGTCGATGTCAGGGCCCGCATTCCCTATGACCGACTATCATCTGGTGACGACTTGACCACTGACGACCTGCTCGACGTCCGCTTCGCCGAAAGCAAATCAGGCGAAATGACCGAGCGTAGTTCGTCTGCATGGGAAGACGAATATTCATTGAGACTAAGTGGATTCGACGAAGCAAAATCAAAGCAGGCCCAGGATCTGGCAGATCAAAAGCAGCGCCTACAAGAAACTCAGGAAAAACTGGAGAATCGCATCAAATCGTTCGGCGACGAGCGCAGACTAGTCGCGAAGCAGCGTGAGGAGCTCGGCAAGAAAAAGGCTGAGACAGACGCCAAGATGCGCCTGATCGAAGACACTCTAAAGGATCAAGAGGCTGCTAAAGCAGCTAATGCGACCAGTGACAACGGTCAAAATCCAACTAAACAAGCCGCCGCAGGCGCGAAACCAGCAGAAAAAGGCCCCGCTCCAGCAGCTTCAAAAGAGCAGGCTAAAGCCGATGCCGGAGGCAACAAAAATGGGTAAATTAAGATTCATTTTATTTCTGATCGCGATGACCAGCAGCGCAGCATTCGGCACCACAACGCGCCTGAAAGATCTAGTGCGTGTACGCGGCGTTCGAAGCAACTTTGTCAATGGATTCGGACTCATTGTCGGATTGAAGTCAACGGGCGACAGCAAAAAGTCGCTCACTACTAATAAAATGATTGCCAATATGCTGACGCGCATGGGCATGAAAACCCGTGAAGCGGACGTAGTCGCTGGCAACATGGCAGCAGTGCTAGTCACCGGGGAATTACCACCGTTCGCTCGCATCGGTGATGTGTTTGACGTGAAAGTCTCCGCCATCGGGGATGCCCGAAGTCTAGCTGGCGGCACCTTGATTTTGACGACTCTACACGCAGGCAACAGCGAAGTATTTGCCGTTGCGCAAGGATCCGTCGTGGTAGGTCAAGCTAGCGGTAGTGGACCACAGGTTCTGACGGTAGCACGCGTGCCGCAGGGAGCCTCCGTCGAACGGGAATTCCAGCCTAGCATAGCGAACAACGGCGAATTGATTCTTAGCCTGCTAAGGGCAGATTTCACTACAGCCTCTCGGATCGCTGAGATGATCAACACTAAACTAAAAGGGTTTTACGCAAACCCCAAGGACGTCGGCAGCGTCGAGGTTTTGATGCCGCCCGAATTCCAAGGACGACTAGTTGAATTCATTGCTGAATTAGAGTCGATGCGGGTCGAGGACGACACTAAGGCTGTCGTCGTCGTCAACGAACGAACCGGCACTGTGGTCATGGGTGCCAGCGTCATCGTGGCACCCGTAGCCATCGCTCATGGCGACTTGACGATTAAGATCGGCGCAAAGGGCGGCAAGGCCGATAAAAGCCCACCGAAAAGTGTAGTTGCTGTTGGGGGCGCTACCGTGGGTGACCTACTGGAAACACTAAACAGTTTAGGGGTAAAACCCGCTGATTTAGTTGGGATCTTACAATCCTTGCACGCCTCGGGCGCGATTAACGCAGAACTAAGGTTCATCTGACATGGCTAACGACCTCAGCATAAACTTAAAGAATTCCGTCGCCATGACCCAGGACAAGGTCCTGGCCGATCTCAGGACCAAGGTCTCGGATAGCGACCGCACCACTATTAAGCAAGCTGCAGAAGATTTCGAATCGCTCTTTCTCAATATTGTGCTTAAGTCGATGAGGGATACCGTCCAAAAGTCAGGCCTCATTGATGGCGGTAATGCGGAAGAGATTTATAGCTCGATGCTAGATGACGAATACGCAAAAATGATGGCGGCTCAGCGACATACCGGACTAGCTGACAACATTGAGTCATTTTTGCTAACTTCCCAAGCCCAAAGCCGCCCAAGTTCCACACCTATTACAGAAAAAGCCGCAGGTATTAAAGCTTACAAGGCTACTGCCACCGCCCCAGGGATTGCGGTGGCTGGCAAAACAGGCGACAATGAATAGCAGCAACCGAATAAGCAGCTACCACGAGTAGAACATCAGATCTCATCTTTTTCTCACCCAGTTTCCATCAATTTCGTGCTAAGTATTCCTTCTAGTATCTACTAGGACGCGCCGAGGTAACTCATGAGCACTAGCCGTATTGGCAGTAACACCCCAAAAGCTCCCGAGGGACTTAACCCCGCTGGTGCCGCACCCGCTCAAGCGGAAGCCGGCAAAGTCCGCGATGCAACCAAGGTCAACCCAGCCACTCAGGTTACGGGTGATCCTCTTGCCGCCGCCAATGCCAAAAGCGGTAAGGACTACGGAGTCAGCATTTCTGACTCAGCAAAAAGCCGCGCTGACGGTTACCGAAAAGCGTTGAATATCGCCCGAGACACACCTGACATTCGAGAAGACAAGGTGGCCGCTCTCAAGAAACAAATTGACGAAGGTAGCTACCAACCTGATCCAGGCAAAATTGCTGACGGCATGCTCCGCGAAGCTATCAAAGACCATCTGGCAGATAACGAACGGTAATCCCTTTTCGTCATGGGAGGCGCTATGGCTCAGACCACATTTGTGGAGCAAGTCATTGAGGTGGCGTCGCGTCTGAAAGAGTGCTTGGCTGGGCTCCAAGAGGCTTATCAGCAGATGCCTAGCGTCATTGAGCGCGAGCACCAAGCAATCGCCCGACGCGAATTTGGCTTAGTCACGACTGCATGCGAACTCAAAGAAACCATTGGTGGCCGCATTGAGGTCCACTTCGGTAGTATGACACTTGCTGGCGAGCGCTTGGCAAAGTTGGTGCAAATCCAATGGCCAGGCAGAGAACGCCCGACCACTCTGACCCAATACCGAGACGCCATTAGCGACCTCGCTCAGGCTCAGGATTCAGAGGTTTTCGCCAGTCAAGTTCTAACCCACGTCGCTAGTGGCTTTGCAAAACAGGTCACAGATTTTCTTGCCCTCTATATAGAGATCAAGCCACAAATTGAAGCCAACAAATACCTCGTTACACATATGATGAGTAACTATCAGGAGAGCTACCGCTTTTGGCAGGAAGTCAGCGAGCAGGTGGCAGTGTCCTACAATTCGAATGGCGTTCAAAAAGCTGCTGGTCGCAATAGTGGCTTTAGAGCGAAGGCTTAGTGTCCTCTTTTTAGGGCCCTGTCTCCGTTAAAGATCTGGGCTCAGGTATATATCTTAAGGATTCGCTCACGCCAAAAAGGCGCTTGGAATGTCGGGACTTTTTCACACACTTACCGTTGGCTCAGAGGCCCTGCTAACGACACGCCAAGGTGTCGATACGGCCGGCCATAACATTGCCAATGCGCAAGTTGAAGGATTCTCACGCCAACAGGTCAATATCAGACAAAATGACCCGCTGGAATCGCATGGCGTGCTCATCGGCAACGGTGCCTCACTTGCCAGCGTCTCGCGCTCGCACGACCAATTTGTAGAAAATCAGCTTAATAATACTTATCAGGATTCCGGACGCTCTGCTGCGCGCGCAGACTCCCTCAAAAGCATTGAAAGAGTCTTCAGTCCTGAACTCAATTCTAGTGTGTCGGACCAAGTCACTCGCTTCTTCAACAGCTTGCAGACCCTATCCAGCTTCCCCACTGACGAAACCGTCCGCACTACCGTGGTCGAAACCGGCCGCGATGCAGTCTCAGCATTTCGCCGCGTCGACAGCGATTTAAAAGAAAATCGTAAGGTTCTGAACGAGCGCATCTTCGACATGACCGGAAAAATGACGGAACAGCTCAAGGAAATCGCCAAGCTGAACGTCAAAATTCAAACTTCAGAGACGGGACAAGGCGCATTCGCTAATGACTTGCGAGATCAACGCGATCGCCTGGTTCGTGATCTCAGTGGTCAAGTTGAGATTAAGTACTATGAGGATCAATATGGCATGCTCTGCATCCGCGGTCCTGACCAAGTCACCCTAGTCGAGGGACGCAATTCGGCCAAGTTTGGCGTCATTCGCAATTTCGAAAATGATGGTCTTTACGATGTTACCATCACTGATTGGGATGACCACCATGCTCGCAACGTCACAAATCGCATGGAAGGTGGGTCCTTAGAGGCCTTTATCCAAGTGCGCGACAAGGACATTACGGGTCTTTTATCAAAAAATAATCAGATGGCGCACACCTTTGCCAGTGAAGTAAACCGCGTGCACCAATTTGGCTACGGTATTGGCGACTACGCGGAAAGCACCGGGCGCAACTTCTTTAAAGTCCCCCTTAACGTCGCTGATGCCGCTGCTGACCTAGATGTCGACGATGCTATTCAAGCCTCGGCTCACGCAATTTCGGCAGCATCAAGCGCACTAGCTCCTGGCGACAACATCAACGTCAACTCCATGATCAAACTGAAAGATGCAAAGATATTTGCCGATGAAAACAACTGTCTAAATGAATTCTACGCTAACTTTACGGCAAATCTAGGCATGAATACGCAAAGGGCGGAGCATGCCCGGCAAGCCTCCGACTTACTAGTCAAAGACCTCAACAAACAGCGCGAATCCGTTGCGGGCGTGTCTCTCGACGAAGAAGCCACCAACATGATGAAATGGCAAGCTAACTTTACCGCATCATCGAAGGTGATCACTACTATAGATGAAATGCTTGATACCGTTTTAAGCATGAAACGCTGAGACTTTGAACCATGAGAATCTCTGAACGCCTACGCTATGAAACTGTTGCCGGTCGCATCAATGATGCGAAGGAACAGAATTCAAATGCTATGGAGGAACTGTCGTCACAGCGCCGGATTGAAAAACTATCCGATGACCCGGTGGGATCTAGCCAAATTATCAGGTTTCGTGACCAAATTGAAAATGTGCGTCAATTTCAGACTAATATCGAATACTCCAAGGGCTTTCTCGAGCGTAGCGAAGAGGCTCTGCAAGCAATCAACAACAACCTGATCCGCGCTAAGGAACTTTCGGTCGCCATGTCTAACAGCACATACGACCCATCTAGTCGCGAAGCCACCTCACGCGAGATTAGAGAGATCATGGACGAGATCATCACGCTGGGTAATTCTACCTTCAACGGCCGTTATGTCTTTGGTGGATTTCGCAATCAAACGCCAACGCTGAATCTCGACGGAGACTTCATGGGCGACGATGGGATCGTGCATTTGGAGCTATCCTCGGGCAACTTTCGCCCTGTTAGCTTAAATGGCCGCGATGTCTTTGAAGCGACGCCTGAAGAGATGAAAAAGGGGCATTTCAACATGATCGAAAGCCTGAATCTTCTCTACAATGGCATGCATAATAATGATCCCGATTCCATTCATAGGGCCATGAACGAGCTGGAGCATCAGTTGGATAAGACCAGTGCTGGCATTGCTTCTGTAGGCGCTATGAGCACAGCAATCAACGACACTGGCGCCCGCCTCAGTGGCGACGAGACCACGCTGCGCGGCCAACTATCTAAAGTGCAAGATTCCGATATGTACCACGCTAGTTCCGAGTTCAAGCGCACCGAAGCCGTACTCCAAGGCACACTGATGGCATCGACCAAGCTACTGCAACCCTCACTTTTGAACTTCCTGCAATAATCACTAAAAGCTGTGGCAGCGACTGCCGGCTTAGAGCGACCGACTAGATATATGCAGTTTATTAAGCGATAATTGACTATTCAGAGACAATCTAATGGGCGCGGAGCGCTTCGCCCAAATAGAACCATGGAGGGTTCTGGCTTGCTTGTATTAACCCGCAAAGTTGGCGAAGGTATCGCCATCGGTGACGACGTAAAAATTGTCGTCATGCAAATCAAAGGTAAGCAGGTCCGACTCGGTATCAAAGCCGCACCGGCAACCACAGTCCATCGTGAAGAAATCTACCAAAAGATCCTTGACGAAAATCGTGCCGCGTCGCAACCGGATCCGGTCCATGTCGGCCAAGCTCAAGGTATCCTCGGGGCTGATGCAAGGGCTGTTGGCCAGGTCCCGATTAGGAAGTACATCAAGGGCCCAAGGGGACAAGGATCGGACTAGCTATTGCCTGCTATTAACAAAATGGTTTACCATAGAGAGATAGATTATCTTGCAAGAAATTTTTAAGATGTAGTGTGCGGCAAAAAAGCGGGAGCAGCATGTCCGCGACCCATGGGAGGCGGCCTTGATCAAGGTTAAAACGACTAGGTTCGGCGAGATCGAAGTGAAGAGCGAGGATCTGATCGAACTACCGGCAGGCCTGATTGGCTTCCCTGAGCTGAAGCGCTATGTCCTTTTGGATCACGACAAAGAATCGCCATTTAAATGGCTTCAATCGTTGGATGACGGCGCTATCGCTTTTGTCTTGATCAACCCACTACTGTTCAAACCGGACTATGTGGTTGAAGTCACTGAAGCGGAAGTCTTGGATTTGGAACTGAAAGCTGAAGAAGACGCGGTCATCTCAGTGATCATCACGATCCCGACTAATCCACAAAATATGACTGCTAACCTGAAGGCACCGCTGGTTTTCAATCTGCAAAATCGCCGCGGCAAACAGTTGGTCCTCAGCCACTCTGCCTACACTACGCGTCATAACATCATGGAAGAGATCAAGAAGCAGAGCACTGCTGCCGGATCGGTCGCTGTTCAGGAGGCTATCGAAAAAGCCAAAGCGACCCAAGAGAGCGGCAAACAAGAGCAGGCCCAGACCAAAGTAAGCGGCAAATAAGCGGCTACAGCGGCTGTCCGCTAGCCCAGTCAACACGGTAGCCTAGCTGCGTCTCCACCCACGTCATATAGAGTCTCTCTATATGACGGAAGACGGAGCCTGGTCTTGCCGTGTGGAGCTTATGCTTGTCTATCGCCGATACCGGAACTAGCCCGCGCACTGTCGAACAGACAAAAGCCTCATCAAAGCGAGGCAGCTCATCAACAAATATAGTTTGTTCTTGGACTGGAATACCTGCATTTTGCATCAATTCGATCAAGGTGCTGCGGGTGATGCCAAGTAGGATGCCACTTTGAGCGGGCGGCGTCAGAAATGCTACGTTATCGCCAACTCTAGATAGAAAAAAGATATTGGCCGTTGCTGCCTCGGTGACTTCGCCTTCGGAATTCGTCCATAAAATTTCGTCGAAGCCCTCTTTCTGTGCCTTAGCCAGGCCCATGACACTGGCCAGATAGTTGCCCGTCTTCGGGGCAGCTCCCCTGGCGCCCCCGGCTTTGATAAGCCGCCTAAGACTCAGCCCCTCACGGTAAACACGCGGCAGCTCTTGTGCCGCCGGCAAGCAGTATACGTAGCGATTGGGCGTGGCACCTGCGGGTAATTTCAAGCTCAGACCACTGCCCCTAGTGACGGCTAGGCGGATATATTTCTTAGCCGCAGGCACCCGGCTAACTAAGTCTGATAGCTCGAAGGCCATCTCAGCATTTGACCACGGGATGGTAAACTCAAGAGCCTCTGCCGATGCACGCAGGCGCTCAAAATGCCGCTCCATATCGAGAATTTGGGTGCCAAAGGCGACGAAAACCTCAAATACGCCATCGCCGTAGAGCAAGCCACGATCTAGGGCCGGAACCAGCGCAGCCTCTGGTGCTGTAACCTTGCCATTGACGGCGATCAAGCCTTCCATAAATTCACCCCACCCGGCCTGCCAAAGAGGCCCCCATTTAAAATATTAGTCATTGATTATACTGGTAAATAAGCTGATTTTTGAATTTTAACCAGTTTTATGATAATAGGCACGTCTCTTAAAAATGTTAAGGAGACAGCACTCTATGGATCCTCTAACCCAAGCCGCTCGTAAGGTCCACCTCATCTCTCTCGGATGCGCGCGCAACCGCGTCGACTCTGAGGTCATGCTAGGCACGATGATGGGCACTGGTTGGGTGTCCACGGACGAACCTACGGCTGCTGACGCCATCGTGATCAACACTTGCGGCTTTATCGCAGCCGCCAAGGAAGAAAGCATCGACACCATCTTGAAGGCCGCTGCGCTCAAGGAGCAAAAGCCAGGCTTAAAAGTGGTAGTGACTGGTTGTTTGACACAGCGCTACAAGACGCAGCTGGCAAAGGGTCTACCCGAGGTCGATTTATTTATCGGCACCGATGAGTTTACTAAAATTAGCGCTCTACTAGACGACCCCGCCGAACAAGGCAGTGTCCATGCGAAGCGCACGCACTATCTCTATAACGAAGACATGCCGCGCGTTAACACTCTCGCGCGCCATTCGGCCTATGTAAAAGTAGCGGAAGGATGCCAGCACAACTGCTCCTTCTGTATTATCCCGGCCATCCGCGGTCGCCTGCGCTCTCGCCCGATCAGCTCAGTCGTCAAAGAAGTCGAAAAATTAGTCAGCGAAGGTGTCATCGAGGTCAACCTGATTGCTCAAGATCTCGCGGCTTTTGGTCGCGATCGCGGCACCGATGAACTGCTACCACTCTTGCGCGCCCTAGTCGCTATACCCGGACTACAGTGGATTCGCTGCCTTTACGTCTACCCTGAATACATCAACGACGAATTCTTAGACTTCTTCGCCAACGAACCCAAGATCGTTAAGTACTTAGATATTCCAGTCCAACATGCTAGCGACAACATCTTGAAGCGCATGAACCGCGACGTGAACAAAAAGCAGTTGGTAGAAATCCTAGCCCGCGTGCGTGAGCGAGTGCCGGGAGTGGCGATCCGCACCTCGGTGATGGTTGGTTTCCCGGGTGAGACTGATGCTGACTTTGCCGAGCTGCTGGAATTTGTCGGCGAGCAACGCTTCCGCCACCTTGGCTGTTTCTCCTACTCCCAGGAAGAGGGCACAGTGGCGGGACGAATGCACGATCAAGTCAGCGAAGAGGTCAAAGACGCCCGTTTAGCGGAAGTGATGGCTGTTCAAAGTGAAGTTTCCCGCGAGCTACTAAAGAGCTATGCCGGCCAAGTTTTACCAGTTCTAGTCGAAGGCCCCAGTCCAGAGCATGAACTCGTATGGCAAGGGCGTCTAGCAGTACAGGCCCCCGAAGTGGACGGCGTCGTCTATATTGGTGACGGACCGGTAAAAGCCGGCCATATTCAAATGGTGAAGATCACCGAGACGCACTCCTACGACCTCGTCGGTGAAGTGGTGGGAGACCTTCAATAACCATCGGCGCAAGTCGCGCCAGGCGGCAACCTTGGCGCTGACGTTGAAACATCCGGTCATAGAACGACTTCAGAGCTTGTGGGCTAATCACAGCCGCAAGCTCAACTTTGCCCTGACTGCACTGTCCTTTCTTTGGGGTCTAATCTCCGGCATCTTGCTCAAGCGCGACTACGAGCACTCGCGGTCGTTACTATCCTACCTAGGTTTGCTAGTTATTGTTTCAGCCGCCTTTCGCATTTGGCTGGAGTACGAGAGTAGATTGGCTAGCCGCCGTCATGAACTACGTGGGCTCCGCCGATTCCTCGTACAGAAACCCGGTTTAGTCGCTGGTATTGCCAACTTCGGCACGCAGTATGCCGTGCAATATATTACGATGTTTTGCATCCCTCTTCTGGTTTTGGCTGGTGGCTGGGCGACCCTTGGTGCCACAGTGGTCATCGCTGGAATTAGCTTAGTTGATCCATGGTGGAGCAAGGCCTCTACGCTGCCATGGTTCATGGCGATCACCCGCTGCTTTGGTGCTGCGATCGCCATTTCTTACGCATTCCCAGTTTATTTCCCTGAACACCTAGACGACTTCTATTTATATTTAGCAACCGTGGCCTTGATCGCCGCGCTGCCCTGGGACTTAACATTGCGGTGGCAGCAACGGCGCATACAGCACTTTATTCCCGTGCTCATAGCTCTCAGCATTATTCTGGCGGAAATACCGCTGCATAGTCGCTTACGGCTGCCACTGCTCTCGATTTGGCTCAAAGACCCAGTCATTGGCGTTAACATTGCGAACTATCAACTTAGCGAAGTCTGGCCGAAAGACGAGGACAGGACCAAGTTAGTCGCAGCTTTGGCAGCTAATCAGGCGATTTGTTGCTTCACGCCTATAATCTCACCTAGTGGAGTATCTGCGGCTGTGACACACGAATGGGTGATCGACGGCAAAGCCGTCGATCGCATCTCCCTATCCGCCATCCTAGGACCGAAACCCTTGGCGGACGGAACCGTCCAAACCAACGAGCGCGGCTTCCGGACATTCTCTTGTAAGCGCAATATTCCCCACGCAGATACGCTGCATGAGCTCACGTGCCGAGTCTACCTCGGCAACGACCTATACCTGGGTAAGGCCGCTGTGAGCTTTCACTAAACTATTTACTTCTCTAAGAGTGCTTTGAACTTCGTCGTGAAAATCGGAGCCGCTTGGAACAAGTCAGCGACGATGCCGTAGGTAGCCACCTTAAAGATGGGTGCCTCTGGATCGGTGTTGACGGCAACGATCACCTTTGAGGTCCGCATACCGGCCATGTGCTGGATCGACCCGCTGATACCACAAGCGATATAGAGATTTGGGTTCACCGTTTTACCGGTCTGTCCCACCTGCATATCATGGCTAGCATAGCCAGAGTCCACAGCCGCGCGCGACGCACCAACCGTAGCATGAAGCACATCTGCAAGCTCGCCCAAGATCTTGAAGTTATCGGCACTGCCCATAGCGCGACCGCCAGAGACAATGAGAGGTGCCTCCGTTAAGTCTGGACGCTCATTGGCACCCTTACGTACTTCCAAAGTCTTGATGCGGCTATCGGCAGCTGGCGTTAGCTCAAGCTTGCTGACAGCTGCGTTGCCAGTGCCCTTATTCTCAGCTTTGAAGATATTGGGCCTGACAGACACAAAGCTCACTGGCGCATTTTGTGTTTCGACTTTTGCTAGGACCTTACCCGCATACATAGGCTTCACGCCGTGCAGATTCGCGCCGGCTGCTTCAATCGCAGTGACGTCGGTAAGAATGCCGCCGTCCAAGCGAGCTGCCAAACGCGGAAACACATCCCGCGTCATCGGTGCAGCTAGACCAACTACAACTTTTGCACCGTGAGCTTTTACAGCGGCCTCAATTGCATCAGCGTAGCTAACTGGATTGTAATGTTCAAAAGCTGCGTGATCGACCACATATACAGTATCAGCGCCGTAGCCCTTTAGCTGCGCTGCGATACCTTCGACACCTTTACCAATCACGACCGCGGCAAGATCCGCGGGACCGCCTGCCAGGCGAGCACCAACGGTGAGAGCTTCCAGCGCGGACGATTTGCTTTTACCTGCACGTTGCTCGATGAAAACTAAAACTTTCATGCGCCGACTCCCTTAGATTACTTTCGCTTCTTCACGCAACAGCTTCACCACTTTGTCGACCATGACGGCGACGTCCTCACCTTTGAAGACCTTACCCGCTGGCTTCTCTGGCGGCGGTAGGAATCCACGGATGACTGTCTTGACGCCGGCCTTGAGCGCCGCAGCATCGAGGCCAAAATCACCTGGTTTCTTGCTGTCCAAGGGCTTTTTCTTAGCTTTCATAATGCCTGGAAGAGAGGCATACCGAGGAGTATTAAGCGCTTTTTGCGCCCCGAACACCGCTGGCAGCTGGACTTCGTATACTTCAACCTGACCACCTTCGACTTCACGCTCGACGGTTGCGGTTTTGCCATTCAGTGCCAGTTTAGTGACGACGTTCACGTGCGGCCACTTGAGAAGCTCTGCCACCATGATGCCGACGTGCATGTTGTCGTCGTCAATGGCTTGCTTCCCAACTAAGACCAGATCAGAGCTTTCCGCTTTAACAGCCGCTGCTAGCACCTTGGCCACGGTCAGAGAATCGGCACCCTCAAGGCCCTCGCTGCCGATCAAAAGGCCGCGATCACAGCCCATGGCTAGTCCCTTGACGATCAGTTCCTTGGCGGAATCGCCAGCAAAACTGGCGATCACGACCTCGCCACTGCCGGCCTTCTCTTTGATTTTTAAGGCCTCTTCGATAGCGAATTCATCATAGGGATTGATGATGTACTTTAATGCCGCGGTCTCAATCTTGGCGCCGTCAGCACTGATTTGGATCTTCGACTCGGTATCTGGAGTCTGCTTCAATAAAACGAGGATCTTCAAGAGCTCTACCTCCCTCTTTGTACGACCCAAACCTTACCAAACCGCTAGCGAGTCGTCACTGCGGGAAATGTCATTTTCCTGTCACAAATTAACTGCGGCCGCCTATGATACCAAGCTCTGCATGGCCGCTTTTACCCCGTTACCGACCTCAAGGTGAAAGCCTTCTTCCTTGAGGGCAAACTCAAGCGCCGCAATGCCATCGAGCAAGTCAAAGCGGCTGACAAAGCCAAGGTGAGAAAACCGCACTATTTTGCCTTTCAACTCGTCTTGGCCACCGGCAAAGAACATGCCGAATCGGTGCCGCAACCTCTTTAACAAGCGCTGCCCGTCGACTCCAGACGGCACGGTCATCGCCGTCAGGGTATTGGACGGTGCCGTAACGGCAAAAAGTTCAAGACCCATTGCCGTTGTGGCAGCGCGCGCTGCCTTCGCTAAATCTGCATGATGCTTAAGGACTTTATCAATTCCAGCTTCGTGCAAGATATGCAAGGCAGCATCGAGCGCAAAAATCAGACTAGCCGCAGGCGTCCACGCGGAACGTCCGTCAGCTTGCCCCTTGCGCTCCTTCTCCAGATCAAAATAAAATCTGGGCCGCTTCGACAGCTGACCCCAGGCCCGGTCCGACAGCGCGGCAAAGGCAAGTCCGGGCGGTAGGCCAAAGCCTTTTTGACTGCCAGAGATCACCGCATCAATTTGCCATGCATCCATCTGCATGGGATGGGCAATTAATGAGGAAATCGCATCGACGCACAGTAGACCCTTGTAGTGTTGCCTAATTTCACCCGCAAGTTTTTCGATGTTGTAATAGGCGCCAGTCGACGTTTCATTGGCCTGGATGAAAATGGCGCGCGTATTCTTTTGGCGCCGAACTGCTGCCAAAATCATGTCGCTAGTCGGCGCCTGCCCCCACGGTACGCTGACCACTTCCGTACGGCACTGATAGGTCTTGGCCAACTTTTCCCAGCGTTCACCAAATTTACCGCCATTGACGACGACAACTTCGTCATCGATATCAGTGAGACTGACGAGGACCGCCTCCATCGCTCCGCTACCGGAGGCCGTAAGGATCACCGGAGATGTGCGCGTGCCGAAGATCGGAGCCAATCGATCCGTACAGCGACGAAAAACTTTATAGAACTCGTCACTGCGATGATAGATCGAGGTCTCTGTCGAAGCTTGGATCACTTCTTTTGGTACTGGCGTTGGGCCCGGGCAAAAAAGGCGATTGGGAGTAAATAAAGCGCGTTCAAACATTTGCTGCACCCTTGTTTATCGTCAACCCAATAACTACGCCCCACCATGCTACCACGTTGCCAGCGTGGTCATCAGCACTCAAGCCAAAGTCATCTCAAATAACCGCAAATGCTGCTGCAATAATGCGAGAATTGTCGGCTCAATACGATGCTGCTTGAGACTGCTTAACTCAAAACCACCATCAAGTTGCAGACGAATTTTGAGGTTAAATCCTGCCTCCGACAGAAAGGCAGTCATGTCACTTTCAGATGCAAAGCTATTGTCTTCAAAGTCACGACCCGTTTTAGAGCCAATCTCTTTAGCTGCAGCTCCCATCGCATCTTTGCTCCAGAGTTCTGTAACTGGATCATCTTTTGAATGGAAATCAGGCGTCACCCAAACACCACCAAAAAGGCTGAGGATCCGGTGTATGTTCTTCGCGGCGATCGCCTTCTCTGCACGCGTCAAATAAGGGAACAGCCCTTCATGGATGATGATCACCGGCTCACCGGGCGTGAAATGTACGAGCGTCTTTTCAATTTGCTCCCAGTCCAAAATATTGGCTTCGTGAAAGTGCAAATTAGGCGCCACTGGAATAGCGTATTTGTGCTGAAGCTTTTCTACGATCGCCACTTTCTCAGCAGAAATTGCCGGCAAATCAGTCTCGACAAAAACTAGATCAGGCGACCTGGTCAACGCTAAGCCGCGCAGCGAGACGCCGCTGGCGAACTCGAGAACCTGCTTGCAACCGCTCCGCTTGATCGCGGCGGTTAGGCTCTTATAGCGAGCCTCAAGCATGGCATCAAACCAGTCCAGCGACCCCAGAGCCCCGCCTGCTGGCCCCATAGTCTCGTCATACACGGCCTTGGCTCCAACCGCGTCAGCCACGTCGCCCGCGAAGGGTATATCGGTCCTTGCACGGCCATGCGCAACTAACTTCGCGGTAAAGCTGATTTTGCTATGTTCCGGGAGTGACTGGACTTGATTGCGAGTCTTACGGCCATCAATCTCTTGGTTCATGCCTGTGCCCTCCAACAAATTATGTTGGAGTGTATACCTCTGCTGCTGGGCTCCGCGAGGCTGAATTTCTTGCTTAAAAGCCCGAAGCCTCAGAGCAGAGTCAGAGCAGAGTCAGAGCAGATCTGGATTACCGGCATTGACTGTCGAGACAGTTTCGATGGCTGGGACGAGGATACTGACACCAGGCTTCAACTTTTTCGCGGCAACATCTGGGTTCAGCTCCATTAATTGCCTAACCGGAATACCATATTGACGGGCAATTCGGCCAAATGTGTCACCACTACGGACCGTGTGCATACCGACACTTTTAATATCCGCAGTAGTAAGGCGAGGCTCAAGCTGCGGGAAGCGGCTGGCATAAGCAGCGCTTAGCCGCAGTGGATAACCACCCCGGGTTGGCGGTGTCATATTGCGGAGGAGCTCTGGATTCCAATTTTTCAAGGTCCTCAGCGATAAGCCCAAGCGATTCGCTATCTCGTCTAGGCGAACAGGACGCTTGATGAGAACGGTCGTATCGGCAGCGTCAGCTACCTCGGTGGAATGGACCCTAAACCCGTGAGCCTCCGGATCGGCAGCTAACAAAATGGCTGCCAGCACTTTAGGTACGTATTCTTTAGTTTCTTTGGCCAGGACGCGGTCTTCGCAAAGCTTCCAGAAATCCGCGTTACCATTGGTTTTTATGGCGCGACGGACGCGACCAGGACCAGCATTGTATGCAGCCATAGCTAGGTGCCAATCACCGAGCTCAAGATAGAGTTCCTTGAGATACCGGGCTGCAGCCAGCGTCGACTTGGTTGGATCGCGGCGTTCGTCCACCCAGTGATTGATCTTCAGACCATAGAGCTTGGCTGTACCGCGCATAAACTGCCAAGTTCCAATGGCACGGGCTCGGCTATTAGCGTGGTTGCTCAATCCTGACTCAATCATCGCCAGGTAAAAGAACTCCATCGGCACGCCGCTATCCTGCAATATCGGCTGCACTTGGGGCTTAATCGTCTCGCCGCGGACTAACCAACGCATAAACATGCCGCGACCAGATGTCTTGAAGTAATGAACCCAAAAATCCACCTTGTCGTTGATGACGATGGGGATGGCACCTAGGTAAGGTGAGGTCGGGCCAGCCATTACGGAATGGGCATAGGCAAGTGCCGCGAAGCTGGAGTGATTTTTAAAATAGCGGGCATCTTCCCGGCGATTTCGGCGAGAGCGGCTACTGCGCTTTTCGGTCTTGCCCTCTGATAACTTATGCCCAGTGTGCTCGGCACGGTAACGTTCCATTAAATACTGAGCGTAGATGTCGTCGGCACAAAAACCCTCTTCGAAATCCTCGACCACGTCCGCCAAGCTCTCATCATCGTCTTCGTCATCGTCGTCATTGGCCTCACGATCGCCATCGTCTGCGTCGGCGACTTCGCGGTCCCCAACGTCATCGGACTCGACGTCAGCAACGTCTTTCAGGGTAAAATGCTTACCATCGCCGGCGCTTGTGCCTACTGCCACTGGCTCGCTGTCGTGATCACGCTCGGGCACCTCAGCTTCAAATGAGGCGCAGCTCCAAGTGGTCAAGAGCGACAAAGAAATAAAGATGGAGTGCCAGCGGGTCAAGAGATGGCGGGTCCTTCGTGGGAGAAATTTAAGGCTTAAAGGTCTAGCGTACCGCGTTCGGGACCAAACCGACAAGGCCCGGACTATAACCACTGTGCAAAAAATGTACAGATTTTTTCTGCCAATTTATAACAAATATCAATTAAATCAAGATGTTGATAATTTGAATTCGAGACCTAAAGACCGTTCAGAATGTAGCGGAACGAGCCCGTCACCACCAGTCGACTCTTGCCAAAGCCATCAGGTAACGGGGAAAAGGGCGAAGCCAGCTTAATAGCCTCCATGATCGCCTGGTCGAGGATCAAGTAGCCGGAAGACCTGAGCACACGCACCTGCGTCACGTGGCCATCTTTACCGATGATAAACTCCAATCCAACCTCGCCCTGCTCGCCTTTACGGGCAGCATCGAGGGGATAGTTCCACACCAGCTCAATCGCTTTACGCATGCTGGTAAAGTAACCGATGTAGCGGTACTCCGAGGTATTAATGTCGATGCGGTCACCTTCTGTCACCTTTTCGTCGACAAAATCTTGGTAGCCAGCAGTCATCTGCCCAGGCAAATCAGCTGCCCCCGTCGGCAGCAAGGCCTCGTAGATATTGCGCGGTTTTGGCTGAAAGGCATCGACTGCCAAATTACCCGCCCGGCTCTTAAACCGACTCTCGCTTTGCTTGAGCTTTTGTAGCGGCTGCGGCGTGGCCTCAGGACGTGCCGGCGATTCAGGCCCGGCCTGGCGCGCCTCGGCCACGTCCGGCTTGCCCTTCTGGCCGGCATCGGCCGCCTTCTCGCGCTTGAGCTTGTTGCTGAGGCGTGTTTCTTTGGTCGTCTTGTGATTGACGGTACCGGCATAGTCGGCGCGCTCGGGCCGCTCGGTCTTGGTCTGAGGCGCCTCCAAGATCTTTGGCATCGAATCTGGCTCTGTCGGCTTTTCCAACGGACTCTTTTTCGCTGCAGGCCGCTTTGGCTGGTGCGTGACGTGAAATTTCACCGGTGCCTGCTTCACTACCGGCAGGTGCGACTTGTGTGCTTGATGATGCCCCAGCTCCACCACAGAAAGGACGTGAATCAGCAATGAAAGCAGCAGAATGGCGAAAATCACCAGCCAATAATGCCGCTGCGCCCGGCGCCAGATTCCTGGCTCACCACCGCCCGCTTCGTTGCGTTCTTGATTCGTCACTCAAAGTGTCCTTAGGGGGTACAAGATCCAAGTCGGCCGATTTAACTCATCAATCTTGGGCCAATCCATTTAAATGATTGGCGGTAGCGCCCACACGTAGGTTAACGTCAGGAACGTCCGCGGCGCTATGAAAAGGGAGCCTTTGCATATTCATAGTATCGGCAATTTTGCTTCCTTTTGAAGCCTGTTGATTGCAAGGAGTTGCGCAGATGCTGCGAAAGTCACTAGTTCCTTTTGTCTGTACGATAGCTTACATCTTATTTCTGACGGCGTGCTCTGAGAAAGAGTTTGATCCGAATGATCCGCAAAAGTCGTTCGGCATCGCCAAAGGACCGTACGATGATGAGAATTATGAGATCGCCCTTCAGCGCCTGGGCGAATTCAAGTCTCGCTTTCCCTACAGCAAGTTTGCCGCCGAGGCTGACCTGTTGATCGCCAACTCCCAGTTTGAGCTTGGTCATTATACCGAAGCTGCTCTTGCTTATGAGCAGTTTGCCAAATTACACCCGAAGCACCCCAAAGTAGACTATGCCTACTTCCAAATTGGTGAGAGCTACTGGAAGGATGCACCGGATGAAGTTGACCGGGAACAAGAATACACCCAGAAGGCGATCAGAGAATGGCAGAAGCTCATCGAGCGGATGCCAGACAGTCCCTATGCCAAGCAAGCTCGAGACCTAGTCGCCAAAGGTAAGCGCCGGGTAGCGGAGAGTATCCTCTTTGTCGCCCGTTTTTACTGCAAGCAAGAGATTTATCATGCCTGTGCTTTCGTTGCGATTCAGTTAGCTGATGAATTTGGCGAATACGACGATTTAAGAATCGAGGCATTGCGCTACGGCATCAAGGCTCTTGATTATGTCGCTGAGGCAAAAGCCAAAGATCCTGCAAGTGATAAAAACCTGTATTTCAAGACCATGACCGCTGCCCAGATCAAAGAACGCGCGGATAATTTCCGCCGCTTGCTGGCGGATTATGAAACCAGCGTCAATCGCCGCAAAACATGAAGGGGGTCGTGCTGCCGACCAGCCTCACTCCTTCTCCGAGCCAAAAATAAGCGTTAAGCTTTGCTTCTCGCTCAGGAGCTTTGAATTAATAGAGATTTCATCGCGTATTCCTGAAGTTGCCGCACCGGGCACACGCGTGGTGACTATGGCCTTAGCTTTTTCCGCGGAAAACACGAATTTCGAAAATGGATTTTTAGCGCCACCCACAGGGATCGCAAAACCATCGGTGCCGATCAACTGACCAGATATATCACCCGCGTCGTAATCCTCTGTGCCGCGCGGCAGCCTGATACTCGTATAAATCACATACTCTTGGTTTGGCTGCGGATTCTCTGGATGCGCCCAGACCGTAAAGCTGCCCTTACGCACGGCTGAAGGTGGCGCCTGAATATTTGCATTCAAGCTCGAGCTGTCGCCGGAGAAAGCCACCGGGGAACTCGCCCCCGACACCGCGCCATTGTTGCAGCCAAAAAGTGTGCAAAGGAGCACGACCGGCGCGTACCGAAGGCGGCTATTTCGAATGGTACTCATAGGTTGCATCCCAATGACTCACGACACAGCGTTGTTCAGACAGCCTCTCTTCGGAATTATTGCTTAATAACTTTACATAAAAACCTAACTTTCCCAAAAGAATGAGCGTTTTACCCACTTGTTCACGTGAGCAGAGTCGATTATGACTATGCCGGACTTGGCAGAGCGCTAGCATGAAGCAGGAGAAATAATGTCTAAGCTATTTGTATCATTGGTATTAGCACTACTTTCAGCGGCCTATTTCTTCGGTGCCGATGCGTCGGCCGAGTTCGCCACCCTGCGCAACAGTGGCTTACTACTTTTTAGTTTAGTGAGTGGTTTTTTAGCCCTACGCCCGACCCTTCAAGTCAGCAGCGAGGCACCCGTAAGCATCGGCGCTACCGATACCGTGGCAAAACCGGCAGCTGCGCAAGTCGCGCCGATGGCTACAAGCAATATACCCGCCGCGACAGGCGAAAACGAGGTTCTTGGATTCCTCGGCCTGATGCAACAAAAAGGCAGACTCCTCGACTTCTTAATGGATGACGTAAGCAAGTACCCTGATGCGCAGGTTGGTGCAGCCGCCCGTGTCGTGCATCAAGGTTGCAGCGCGGTCCTGCGCGACTATTTTGAAATCAAACCGGTCGCGCAAAACGCCGAGGGTTCCTCTTTAACCCTAAACAAAGATTACGATGCTCACAGCTACCGTCTCCTTGGCCGCGTCATTGGTGAGCCACCGTTTACCGGCAGACTGCTGCACCGAGGCTGGTTAACGACCAGTGTCAAACTGCCAGAGCAACGCACCCCTGCGTCAGCAGTCAGCGGTTCGCCTGAACGTGTGATTGCGCCCGCAGAAGTTGAATTATCTTAATCCGGAGTCGAGACTGTGACTGACAAGCAGATCCCATATGTAGTCGGCATCGATTTAGGCACAACCAACTCAGCTCTGACCTACAGCAAAATAGAATCGACCCTAGAATCGACTGAATCTAGGGCTGATTCGAGGGTCGAGGTGCTAGAGATTCCGCAGGTGTTTGGACCGGGACAAGTTGGCAGCCAAACCACCCTGCCGTCGTTCCTCTACATTCCACATAGCGGTGAGCTCGCGAGCGCGGCAGCGCAGTTGCCATGGACGAGTGATGGGCAAAGTAACGTTCCTAGCATAGCTAACCTAGTTGGTAAGTGGGCTCGTGACCGGGGTGCCGAAGTGCCCGATCGGGTTGTGTCATCCGCTAAATCCTGGCTCTGCGCCAGCCAAGCTGACCGGCAAGCCGCATTGCTACCGTGGCGATCCGAGATTACTGAAGGCAAGTGTTCTCCTGTCCAAGCATCAAAGCGTTATCTGGAGCACCTAGGCGCAGCCTTCGTTAATGACCGCAAAAACGCTGGCGAGAACGTCAGTGCCGCTGACTGCACGGTAGTATTAACCGTACCGGCTTCGTTTGACGAAGTGGCACGAGCACTGACCCATGCTGCGGCACGCGATGCTGGCCTTGGTGACCCGGTACTTCTGGAAGAACCATTGGCCGCATTTTACGCCTGGCTAGACGCAAATGGTCGCGACTGGCGCAAGCAAGTGCAACCCGGCGAAGTCATCCTTGTCTGTGATGTCGGTGGCGGCACATGCGACTTTAGTTTGATTGCTGTCGGCGAGGACCAAGGCCAGTTGCATCTTGAACGTATTAGCGTTGGCGAGCATTTGCTGCTCGGTGGCGACAACATGGACTTGGCGCTTGCTTATGGACTAAAGCAGCAGCTCGAAGCACAGGGACGTAGCGTCGATCACTGGCAATTTCTCGCACTAGTCGCAGCTGCTCGCTCAGCTAAAGAGCGTCTACTAATCAGCGAAGACCTCACGTCGCTCCCCATCGCAGTCGCTAGTCGTGGTTCTAGTCTATTCGCAGGAACAGTGACTACGGAGCTCACACGCGCACAAGTCTTGTCGACTATCGTCGAGGGTTTTCTCCCGCGCACACGACTCGACGAAATGCCAAAGACCAGACGGTCAGCCGGCATTCAAGAGTTTGGCCTACATTACGAAAGTGATGCGGCCATCAGCAGACACTTGGCTCGCTTCCTCCGTCGCTCCGCACAAAATGTAGCGTCCAATCCGCAGCTACAAACGTTAGTCGGGGCTAACCTGCAAAACGAAGCACTACTGCCGACAGCAGTGCTGTTTAATGGCGGTGTTTTTCGAGCTCCGGCCTTACGCCAACGCATTGTTGAGCTACTTTCCACTTGGAGCGGTAGCAGTGTTAAAGAACTAACGGGCGCTGACTATGACCTGGCCGTAGCACGTGGCGCCACCTACTACGGAAAACTGCGCAGCACAGGGCGCGGCATCAGAGTACAGAGTGGCACTGCGCGTTCTTATTACGTTGGCCTAGAAGAAGTCGCACCCGCAGTACCCGGTATCGAACCGAAAGTGCGCGGGCTTTGTCTAGTGCCTCAGGGAACGGATGAGGGGACCGAGATCGAGCTTAAAGATCAGCAATTTGGTCTCGTCATTGGTGAGCCCGTAGAGTTCCGCTTTTTCTCCTCTACCGTGCGTGCTGGTGACAAACCCGGCACAGTTGTCGATGACGCGGCGCATAGCTTAGATGAAAACGCTCAACTCAGCCTCACACTCAAATCTGATGGCGAGAGCGAGAGCAAGAACGAGGGTAAAGTCATCCCCGTAAGCCTAGATGCTGTCGTTAACGAAATGGGCATGCTGCAAGTCTATATGAAGGACACGACCTCAGGTCGCAAATGGAACCTAGAATTCAACTTAAGAGCCCATGAACAACATTAATTCGGGATCACGTGCACGCTACGCTATTGGCATCGACCTAGGCACCACTAACTGCGCCTTGGCCTATGTTGATTTAAGCGCGCATGGCAGTCCAACGCAGGTATTAGAAATCCCTCAGTGGGAGAGTGATGGTTCCGTAGTAAGGGCGCCGACGCTCCCTTCGTACTACTACCTGCCGCCCAAGTCGGAATGGAGGCGCGGTCAGCTCGCTCTACCTCAGCACGCCGAAGGGTCTCTGCCAGATTTTGTTGTCGGCAAATTTGCGCGTTGGCAGAGCAGCCAGGTGCCGGGTCGCGTGATTCACCAGGCAAAGTCTTGGTTATGTCATGACGGTGTTGACCGGGAAGAACGCATTTTGCCCTGGCATGTAGGTGACCTAGTCGGCGATGAACGCAGATCACCAGTCGAGGTCTCTGCGGCATACCTACAGCATCTTCGTGAAGCTTGGAATCTACTCGTAGCAAAAGATGCAGCAAGTGCACGCTTCGAAGAGCAAGACATCGTCATTACGGTACCTGCTTCCTTTGATGAGGCGGCACAAGGGTTAACGCTCGCGGCAGCCATGCAGGCGGGATACCCCGCCGAAAGAGTGCGTTTACTGGAAGAGCCGCAGGCTGCTTTTTATCATTGGCTAAACGGCCGCCACGACTTACCGAAGGCAGAAGCATTTAACGTCCTGATCGTCGATATCGGCGGCGGCACTAGCGATTTCAGCCTATTTCGAGTCGATCCAAGACCACAGGGACAGCCAGACATTACCCGAGTTGCCGTTAGTGAACATCTGCTACTAGGTGGCGACAATATCGATTTGAGTCTAGCGCACGCGCTTGAGCATAAGCTTGTTGGCGATGGCAATCGCCTGTCCTCGCGCGAATGGGCACAACTGGCCTTTGGTACGCGGCAACTCAAAGAGAGCGCCTTAAGCGCCGATGCGGCGGCTACCAATTCCGATGAAGAACTAGATGCAGAACTATTTGTCTCCATCGCTGGTGAGGGCTCCAGCTTGATGGCGACTGCGCGCACCGCGAGTTTGCGCCGCGCAGAAATCAGAGACCTTGTGGTCTCTGGATTTTTCCCGCTAGCTGCAGCGACAGACGTGCCCCGCCGTCAACGCCAAGGACTGACTCAACTTGGCCTGCCCTATGCGCAAGACGGTGCTATCACCCGCCATATTGCGCAGTTTGTTGCCAATCATCAGATTGATGCAGTGCTTTTCAATGGTGGCACGCTAAGGCCAGCCATTCTGCGCCGCACTTTATTAGAGCAAATTACTGAGTGGCAAAATGGATCTGAGCCAGTGGTGCTAGCTAGTGCCGACATGGATCTAGCCGTTGCCCTTGGTGCCGCACATTATGCAGCTTTGCGGCATCAGCCAGAGGCTCTGATCAAGGGCGGTTATGCGCGTTCGGTTTATGTCGAAGTGGATGTTGCTGATAAAGACAAAGGTGGTGATGTTACAGGCCCTAACCTAATGTGCATCGTACCCAAAGGTTACGACGGTGTTACCCCGCTCAAACTAGACAGTTTAGACCTGAAGCTACGCGCTGACTCCCCGGTACGCTTCCAGTTATTTACCTCAACGACAAGAGCCGATGATCATCTGGGCGATATAGTCGTTGCCGGTGTTGCCAGCCGAGACAGCTTCCACCCCCTACCCCCACTGCATACGCGCATTGATCTTGCCGGCAAGAAGGATGACAAGCTCATCTCGGTGCAGCTTGAAACGTCAGTGGCAGAGACGGGACTACTCTGTCTTTATTTAGTTCATCAATTTGATCAAACTAACGTAAAGCGTTGGCAGCTTGATTTTAATGTGCGGGGTGCGTCTGCTCGCTCCCAGACGGCAACGCCCGCGGCATCGGCAAAATTGGCGACGAGTCGTTTTCCCGCCAATAAAATTGCTATTGCTGTCGATAAGCTGGACACACTTTACGGCAAGAAGAGGCGCGACGAGCAACTAGGCGCGCCCAAAAATTTAGTCAAAGATTTAGAAGACACCCTCGGTGCACCTCGCGAGGACTGGGACACATCGCTACTGCGCGGGCTATGGCCACATTTAGCCACAGGGATGACGCGCCGCGGCCGTTCATTAAATCATGAGACTCAATGGTTATACCTTGCAGGGTATAGCCTGCGCCCTGGGTATGGCTGCGAACTTGACGAATGGCGCACGCAAGAACTGTGGCGCTGCTTTCAACAAGGCCTAAGCTTTCCCAAAGAAAAGCAGGCAGAAGAGCAGTGGTGGATCATGTGGCGCCGAGTGGCTGGCGGACTTCTGCGCGAGCAACAAGAACAGCTCTTTGAACGTATCTTCCCCGCACTGCGCAAAGATGATGCCTCGCCGGAATTGTATTTATTGGCTGGATCGCTAGAGCGGGTCGACATGATGCAGAAAATTCGCCTCGGGCAGCATCTAACGCAACAGCTAGCAGCCGGCAGACAAAAATTCGTCAATCAACGCATGTGGGCCTTAGCTCGCATTGCCAGTCGCGTCCCACTTTACGGTGGGCCGCATACTATCGCACGCCCCGAACTAGTCGTGGGCTGGTTTGATGAACTGAAAAAGATCAACCGCGGTGATGCCGCGTTCAGCAAACTCTCGCTGTTCTTGACGCAGGCTGGACGGATGATTGGAGACCGCGAGTACGATTTATCCGATGCCGCACGCGGACAGTTTTTGGCTAAACTGGGCGAGACTGGTGCCAGCGCTGAACAGATGCGCTTGGTGCGTGAATTCGTCCCGGTGGATACCGAGGCTAAGATGCTGCTCTTTGGAGAAAGTTTACCTGCGGGTTTGGTCCTGAGTTGATCACAAGGTAATCTTACAGGAATGCAAAAGAGCGACTAAAATACCTTTCTAAACCTGAGGTCAGTTTGAGATGGAAACAGGCCTTTTTGCCTCGGCAATTAATTTATTTATTTGGGTGTCGACTGGATTTTTCGCCTGGTGGCTTTTCGGCTTCTTGTCGTTTTTTCCAAGCATAGATGGTCTAACGCCCAGAATGGGGCTATTCGTCGGGAGTATATGCTTATTTTGTAGTTTTGGGCTTTTATTGAGCACTACAAACTTGTTCCACCTATATAAAAAATTTAAATTATTAGCCTTATTGCCCAGCGTAATATTATTTCCTGTAGTCTGCTACCTGGTTGATCCGATCTCATTAATACTACCTTTATTTGCTATACCCCTAGCTTGCAGAAACATCTCGAGTACATCGAAGGCCCCTAAATGAAGTCTCCACTCAGCTTGCGTGAACAAGCTAAAAATCGCGCGTATGAATATTTTGATAGTGCGATCAGAAAGCTACCGAGGAACACTGAAGGTAAATTCAAGGAATCCGACCCAATCTTTCACAATACGGATGTAGACGCATTTCGGCACGCATATGTTAGTGCAGTATTTACACAAGAATATAGCGCCATGGCTGCGGATATATTTGGACGATTAAATGAACTGATACCATCAATTTCAGCCAACCAAGATCCAGATGAAATAAATATGGATTTATTTAATAACTCTGTTGGCAGAAAATATGGCAAGACCATTAAGAGCGACTATAAGTTATTAAAGGCGATTCATAACTCGCTCAAAAACAATGAGCTGATATGCTCACCTAAAGATTCACGTAAATATTTTGGCCTTGGTCTGATTGTACCAGCAAAAAATCAAATCGTTATCACGGTGGAAGAAGACCAAAGTAACCGCAATTTAATTTTCTTCGACATCACAAATAAAAAAATCATGACACGCCACGAATTTGTGGCATCCATTCGGCAAGGAAAGTATCCGGGATACGAAATAAAAAAGATTAATAAGCAGCCAACGCCTGTATCTAAACGAGACAGCGAGACGGTCAACAATTTAGGTTAATCTTTGCATCGCTAAACCATCAACATGACCTTCGACTAAGACTTCTGAAAATTTGACTTACGTGGTACCCAGATCTGTGCCAATTTATTCGACAATATGGACACATAAAGGACAGTGGCCCGGCCCCGCCCTAAGTTAGAAAGATGGTTTTTAGTTAGGATAATCGCTGGGTTTTTCCCAACGATGCTGGACAGCGAAAGCATGCCACAACTGGCCAGGAACTTGCATACTGTTAGCTGCGATGGAAAAAGCTAATTGCGCTGAGACTGGAGTACCTAATCATGAAGTGGAACTTACTTGCGCTGACGACTGCGCTACTTATCACTAGCTGTGGCCATGAGACCAAAAGCTCTAGCATTAAGTCAGCAGCCACAGAACTAAGCTTAACGAATCAAACAAAATTTGTCGGTACTAATGACAACGGCGTCAGCTGCACCGTCGAGCTGCGTTTAAATGACAACAATGAACTTACTGGTGCCAAGCTTTCGGGCACCTATACTGTCGATTATAAAATCCCAGCACCAGCGTCTGGTCTTTACGGCATTTATAATATGCCCGGCGAATTCAATTCCGCGACGAACATAAAATCAGGTGACCTTAAAGTTGGGCGCGGTTGGCTGGGCGGTGATTTAGCGCTGGAAGGTAGCGGCAAACCAATCTTCTGGGATGTGCCAGATATTCACCACAAACTAACGATCAAAGGTAGTTTGGCTGAGCCAGAGTCTGTATATTACTCAAGTACCATGAAGATTGCTGGCATCCTGCCTTTCGTCAAAAGCGACTTAAAATGCAGCAGTCTGAGCAAGGTAAACTGAACTCAAGTAGTGACTGGGGTCAAGCTTATGTTTAAGAAGATTGGATTTGCGATATTAGCGCTATGTAGTGTGCATCTGTCAGCTTGCAATGCAAAAAAGAACGGTGCCACTGACCTCGAGTCTTTTAAGAGCTCAAGCAAAGGCTCGGGTGTCATCCATCTGCATTGCACGCAGTTCGCCAAGACCGACATAGTCGGGACCGCTGATGGCATCCTAAATATTACGGAAAAAACTTCTGAGGGCTATAGAGTCATGGGGCGCGTCGATCTCACCACTCAACTCCCAGGTGAAGACAAACTCAAACTCGTCGGGACATTTAATGGAATTTTCATTCCCCCATCGCGAACCGAGCACTTCAGAACAAACTACCTCAGCGCCAAGATAACCGGCGCCGAGCCAATCATAGATGCGTCCATATCCTTTTGGCCGGAAACAGAGGATTTTCCCACGTCCGCACTCTATCGTGACGATGGTTACCGCTTTGGCATGGACTGCAGCAAAAGCGATATCAGCCTCCGCTGAATTAAGTCAAAATCATGGGCCGCAATTTAACCTAGCGAAATTTCTCTACTTGATGTCTCGCTCGAATGCCTCAGCCATCAACTCACACTCCGATGGCTTAAGGTGTAATCTTTTAGCAATAGTCCTCCAGCCACGAACAGACTTTTTGATGTGCTCCATGGTCTCCTTAGCAGTAGCTGCGGTCATTTGAAAATACGGCGCTACTGTCATAGCTAGATCGAGACTTAGTGCGTTATCGTGCTCGTCAATGGCTAAAGTCAGACCGGTGGCGTGCGGATTTGGATTAAGATCAAAAGCAGGTGCCAAGGCCCAGCCCCCGTGGACGTGGTCATAAAGAAAGCCATGATTTCTGAGATGATCATCGGAATTGGAGACGCAAACGGAAAAGACTATTCTGCGCCAAAGCTCGGGAAAGTCTCGCTTCGGTGACGCGCCCTTTTGCGCCAGTACTTCCAGCAGGTCGAGATAACTGCAGTCTTCACTTTCGCCGTCGCGCTTCATTAAAAGTGTCATAGCAGATGCGTAAAGCAAACGTCGCCTCGGACCCTCGCGATCAAAGCGTACCGTCAGAAAAGTATGGTGTCGGTGCCCACCAAGCTTCTCCGCCCTGGACCTGCTTACGTCGATGCCGGCACCGCGTGCTAGTTGAGCCGTCAGCTCCTCCCATCCACCGATATCATGATCATCGGCATCGCTAGGAAACTTAGCAATCCACAAAGCACCACTAGGGTCGATCACGTTTGCCTTGGGCCGTGCGCCCCCAAGTGAACCACCAGGACGCAACAACAGCTTCAGAGCTGCGTCCACCTTGCGCTCGTCATCGCTATCAATCATCAAGGACGCGTGCTGCAGAGCGCGAAGCTCGGTCAATGGTGGGCAAGCACCTTGATCACCAGCGTCAAGAAATGGCCCATCCAGGTCATTCTTAAAACGTAGAGCTCCCATTCTGGCGAAATCATCAACACCAAGCAAGAAATCTACCTGGGTGAGTAATTTTGCGGCTCGCCCCTCGCTCTTAGACTGCCGGGCTTCACGGCGAAGCATAAGCTTGCGACCCCAGCGATCCGGCGACGCATCGGCGAAGGCTCCAAAGAATCCCTGCGCCGGGTAAATCTTGTCGCGCAGTGGCTTCAATTCCGGATCAAATTCCAATGCTAGGCCACTTTTGAGCCAGGCATCACTGTACTCAAACCAAGGCACCTCTTTGCCTCTAACATAACCAACATGCAGAGTCCCTATGAGCCTAGGGCTCCCGAGTGCGGCCCAATCAGCAAAAACAAAGATACTGTGCGGCTTATACCTCATGCGGCCCATTCTTCTTCTTGCGCCGCGTGGCACGGCGCGTCAGGTTCATGTCTTGCAGGCGCCTGCCCTCCTCGTCCTGACTACCGAGCAAAGCGAGATCTTTATCCAAACCTAATGCAAATAATACCGCCGCATAATGTCCCATGGTGACACTAGGCGACCCTTTTTCAATGGCAAGTAGTGTGCCGCGAGAGACTCCGGCACGAACGGCTAGATTTTCCGCCGACCACCCCCGGCGTAGGCGAGCCAATTTCAACCCCTCCCCCATAAGCGCAAGATGGCGCTTAGTCTTGGGCAGGATTACGGCACGGTTGCCTCGTCTATTGGATATTTCTTTGTTCAAAGAATCACTCATTTGTATAAACTATTATTCAAATTACCGTCTAACTCGAATTTTCTATAGCCTTTATCGCCGATAAACTAGTAATGGTATATACTATTATACATTATATGTCGATTTTGCGTAAAATATAGATCAAGAACTGGATGCAATTCACTGAAATCTATAATAATAAAGTACTTTCAGCATGTTACAGAGAGTGCCTGACCCCCTGCCGCATTCGATCTTCGAATGCAGTGAGCGCCACCTTCGCACCCTCACCCATAGCGATGACGATTTGTTTGAATGGTATCGTCGTCACATCACCGGCCGCATAAATTCCTGACACCGACGTGCGACCTTTAGGATCAATCACGATCTCGCCGCACTTGTTAATCTCCACCATATCTTTAACCAACGCACTGTTCGGCAGTAGACCGATCTGAACAAACACTCCATCCAGACTCAAACGCTTTTCTTCACCACTCGCGCGGTCTTGATAAACCAAGGTATTTACCTTACTCCCATCGCCAACGATCTCGCTGGTCTTAGCATTAGTCATTATTTTTGCATTGCTGAGTGACTTTAGCTTATCGATCAGAACTGAATCGGCTTTGAGTTGATCTCCGTATTCAATGAGCACCACATCACTGGCAATCCCCGCTAAATCGATTGCGGCTTCTACCCCGGAGTTGCCACCGCCTATGACAGCGACTTTTTTACCTTTATAAAACGGTCCATCGCAATGAGGGCAAAACGCAACGCCGCGGCCAAGATACTCACGTTCGCCCGGCACATTGAGTTCGCGCCACTTGGCTCCTGTCGCCACAATCAAAGCATCACAGCTGAGCGACTCACCGCTTTCCAACTGAATCTGACGGACCGTCTCATTGCTGATCGTACGCACGCGCCGATGCTCGAGTATCTGGATTGGATAGGCCCGCATGTGTTCTTCAAAGTTGGCCGACAACTTTGGGCCCTCGGTGTAGACGACAGAGATCAAATTTTCGATCCCCTTTGTCTCTTGGAGCTGACCGCCTAAACGCTCAGCGATGAGCACCGTCTTTAGCCCTTTGCGAGCACTGTAAATCGCAGCAGATGCACCAGCTGGACCGCCGCCGATCACGGCTACTTCGAAGTGACCGAGTTCTCGAACGACTGGGGCCGCATCTTGATCCGCAAACTTAGCTTCCAACTTAGCGAGAAGATCTGCGAGCGCACCGCGACCAGAATGAATTAATTCATCGCCAACATAAACCGCAGGCACTCCCTGAAGGTCGAGTTTTTCGACCTCTTCTGGGACCATGCCCCCGTCAATCATCGTGTGTTCCACGCCAGGGTTGATCACCGCAATGCGGTTCAAGGCTTGCACGATATCCGGACAATTCTCACAGCTCAGCGAAACATAGGTTCTGATTTTAAGACCAGACTTAAGCGCCCTAATCCGCTGTTTCAGCCCGTCGTCCGGCATTTTGCCTAGACCCGCCACGTTAAGGACTGCAACGATCAACGATGTGAACTCATGTCCACCTGGTATGCCACGGAAGTTGACGCCGGCTGCCACACCATCGCAGTAAATAGCGAACCTTGGCACCTCGCTCAACTCATCCGACACGCGGATGCTGATCTTTGGCGATGTAGCGGCAATCGATGCCAACATCTCATCGAGTTCCCCCTGCTGCCGATGGTGACTAGGTGATACGACCAGCTCAATCGCGCTCGTTATCCCACTGAACACTAACTGCAATTGGCTAATGATACTTTGATCTAGCATGGTCTTAGCTCCCCTAGTAAATGCTGGAATGAGGGAGTCCGAGCAGTATGCTGCCCGCACCCTCTTGCTTAGATTTTCCCAACAAGGTCTAGACCTGGCTTGAGAGTCTCTTGCCCTGGGCGCCATTTAGCGGGGCAAACTTCACCTTTGTGTGTAGCGACAAACTGAGCCGCCTGAATCTTCCGCACTAGTTCGTCAGCATTACGGCCGATGCCGTTGTCATGAATCTCGGCAATTTTGATCGCACCTTCTGGATCTACGACGAAGGTGCCCCGGTAGGCGAGACCCTCCTCGTCGATGTAGACACCAAAGGCTCGTGACAGGTGGCCTGTTGGGTCAGCAAGCATGGGAAATTGGATTTTCTTAATGGTGTCCGATGCGTCGTGCCAAGCCTTATGGGTAAAGTGGGTGTCGGTGCTAACCGAGTAGACTTCGACTCCCATTTTTTTGAGTTCTGCATATTTGTCGGCCATGTCACCTAATTCGGTAGGACAGACAAAGGTGAAATCGGCAGGGTAAAAAAAGAACACCGACCATTTACCCTGTAGATCGGTACTGCTCACCGTTTTGAAATTGTCATTGTGATATGCCTGGACTTTGAACTCTGGGATTTTTGAATTGATGATGCTAGCCATGCTGGACTCCTTCATAAAATTATTGGATTTAAAGCAGCGAGGGCTGAGTGCCTCTCTCTTACTTTCAAAACAATCATCGGCTGTTTCCTGCAATCAATAAAATCTATAATATTTATAGGTTGATAGATTTTATTGATCGTACGAGCAACTACCTGTAATATTGAGGATTACTACGCGTGCGCCACGCCTTCTGGAGAGCAAGTAGGCCATGATCACACTGACCCAGCTCGGCTATCTTGTGGCACTCGAGCGCTACGGCAACTTCCGCCAAGCAGCCAAAGCCTGTCACGTCACCCAGCCAACGTTGTCGATGCAGATCAAAAAATTGGAAGACGACCTCGGAGTCGTCATCTTCGATCGCAGCATGCAGCCAATCAAACCGACTCCAATCGGCCTAAAGATTTTAGATCAGAGCCGGGTCGTGATCAGTCAAACGGCTGTTATTGAGGAACTTATCAGCGAGGCACGCGACGATATCTCCGGCGAATTACGCTTAGCCGTAATCCCCACACTATCCCCTTATCTGCTGCCACTTTTTCTCGCTAAATTTCAATCTTCATACCCGAAGGTGCAACTGATCATCGAGGAAAGTCGGACCTCGGACATTATTGAAGGATTAAAACGCAATAAGCTCGATGTCGGACTATTAGCAACGCCATTAGGGGAGGACTCACTGGTCGAGCATCCCCTTTTTAATGAGCCATTTTATGTGTATGCAGCTAAGCAGAGCGCATTAGCTAAACTAGACACGGTCAGCGATCAGGACCTTAAAAATGAAAACTTACTTTTACTTGCCGAAGGCCACTGCCTCCGCGAGCAAAGCTTGCGTGTCTGTCGGCAGAGCCGGATCAAAAACCCCAAGGTCGGCGATTTGCAATTTGCGAGTGGGAGTTTAGAGACTCTCTGCCGACTGGTAGAAACGGGTCACGGCTACACCGTCCTTCCCGATCTAGCTCGTCGCTGGGAATCACGCCGCAGCGGCAGCGTCATTCCCTTTTCCACTCCAATTCCGACACGAGAAGTAAGTCTAGTCGTCCATCACTCTTTTGTCCGTTCGGGGATCCTCAGTAAACTAATCGAAACGATCAAATCTTGTATTCCTAGCGAACTCCTCAAAGCCGGACTAGCACAAAGAACGATTGGTATATGAAGAAATTACAGTGATCTCAGGAAGGCCACTAGGTCTGCACGCTCCATCGGAGTGAAGCCGATATTAAACCGTTTGCTATAGAAACCGACCACGTCCTCTAAACTCGTCGCAGAGCCATCATGGAAATAAGGTGCGCGTGTCGCCACAGCTCTCAGATTAGAGGGCTTAAATCTACCAATATCCTCCCACTTACCAGTCACCATAGCTCGGCCGAGGTCGGACACCGCGACCGTTGCACCAGTAACTTTATTCTTTACAGTGTAAAGAGGCATATCTAGCGTCCGGCTAGTTGCACTACCGATACCGATATTGAAGAATTCCGGAACCGAGTAACTGCCTACGTTTGGTGTGTTGTGACAAGTTGCACAGCTACCGACGAAATCCTGAGAGTCCTGACCAGAGACACCGACGATGCGGAATTTTTTGGTGTTAAAAACAGTTTGGCCGCGAGCAATTGCTGCCTGACCAGCCGAACGAGCCCTAGTCTTCCATGCATCAAAAATATCAAACACAACTGGATTGATTGGCGTGTCATTGATGCCAATAGAAAATGGCAACGTAGCCATAACTTGTGGACCACCGCGAGCGCCATCTGCAACTAAATTTGCCAGCGATGAAACTTGCGCTGTAAATAAACTAGTCTCGAATTCCACTATTTCATCACGAGTTGCTTGGGGTAGCTGAGACAGCGCTTGGGCATGGCCAACCATCGCATCGTTAGCCTGCTTACTCAGAGCCTGCGCAACAGTCAGGCCAGGGGCAGACTCACGACCGTCCCACATCACCGCAGCGGTAAACTTGAGATTTGTTGATGGCAAGGGACGGCGGAAAAGTTGAAGGACACTATTTGCCATCGGGTTATTGCAATAAACACCAGTAGCAGCGACTAATTCAAACTCGCCATCGGTCGGAATCGGCATCTCCACCCGAAATAGACCTTTACTCAACAGTAGCGAGTAGGAACGCCAACGAGCCGCCGGTGTTGATACATCGGCCTTGGCACAATTAGATCCGTCATTTGTCCTGAAGATCGGATCCAAACCATTAGTCCGTAAAAAACGAGATTGAATGTCGGCTGGGTTTACGGTCCAGCCGGTAGAGGGCGAGTGACAAGTGGCACAGGTTCTTCCATTAGTTCCAAAAGATTTGAAGAACGCATTTTCTAGATCGATAAATCCCTTTGTGCTGTAAGTAGCAGCGTAACCCCGTGAGTTCGGGAAGGGCGTCATATTAGGTATTCTTTGGCCAAGACGAGCCGATGAAGCGGCCGCAATGGCGAAGGATGAGTTGCCAAAATTTTCTTGGGCACTGGCTGTCGCTTCACTAATCGGCGCTACAGCGTTGACAGGTAAGGTCGGCGCAGCGGCCACTGCACCTACCGAGGGCTCGGCCGCCATCTGCGGCGTTTCACCATGACGCCCGCAGGAAGCCAGTAAAAGACCAAAGTAAAGTAGATGCTTGCTCATGATGTCCCTCGATCAACAGTCCATTATTAATGCCCGCGAATCAGCAGTACTAGCCATGAGACTGCACAAAATATTCCATGTTTATTTGAAGGCTCGGGCGAGGACCTGGAAAAAGATGCAAAGATCTGTATTTAAAGATAAATATAGTTATTTTTAAGTTTAAAAACTTTCTTTCCGATAAGGATCGTATAGTGGGAAATTTGAATACGGATTAGACAGGACTATATATGCCTACAAATTCCCTGCGCCGAATCATCTGTGCTTTTTCAGCGTTTATTTTACTTACGACCGGCTGTTCACAAGCGAGCGCATCAAAAACGACTCGCGATGCCGGAAATCAGCCATCCGTCTCGGAACCATCAAAAAAAGCCAAAACCGGCGGGTCATTACCCGGTGGATCTGGAGAGCCGACACCGATATTCGCTCTCATTGACGGCTTCTTCACCTGCCCAAATTTTGCCGACACCGCAGATACCATCCAAGGCACAAACATGGCCGCTATATTGAGCAAAGTTCTAGCAGCCGCTAAAAAAAACAATAAACCAAATCCTATGTATGTCGTCTCTTGTTACACTACCGATCCAAGTAAAATTTACTACTCGACATCGGCTGATCCAAAGAAATTACTCAATTCCTCGGTGCCTGATTTTATAAAAAAATTTAAAGACATGGTTGCCACCGTCACTAATCCCGATGCGTTTGTGGTCGGCTACTCGTATGGTGGCTGGACTTCCATGAAATTAGTCAGCGAGTTGGATGAATCCACTAACCTCATGGGGCTGGTCACTATCGACCCGATCAGCATGGTGAATTGCACCACTTCTAATTTTTTAAATTCTTTGTTTAATACAAGTCCTGAAAAAGGCTGCACAGAATCCCCTTCAGACTTCAGGACTGAAACGATCACGGGTATCGAAAGTCACGCCAAAACTTGGCTAAATTTCTACCAAGAAGACCAGACAGTCCTACACTCCGGAATAATCGAGGTGGCGCAAAACACAAAGAAAGATTTTAACAACTCTCAGTCGGCGCATATCGACATCGCCAAAGACGAAGCTGTTGTTGCAGAAATTTTAAACCTGCTGACAAAGTAGATCAGCGATAAAAATTCTGGATCATCCACCATTTGCCACCGACTTGAGCGTAACCACACGCAACTTGCCGATATCCAGAATTTGCCATGTTCTCATAGTGTCCACCGCCTGGACCCTCTGCCCACATCATTTTTAAGCAACCAGCTTGCGCAGTCCCAGGATCACCGCCCCATCCTGGACACTCATCTTGAGCTGATTCGCCACATTTGCCAAAATTTCGGTGAGCTCCGCCAACCGCACCGTCGTCTGCAGACTGCTTATCCAAACAAGCACCAGCATCGGCCTTGAGAGTCAGCGCAGATCGCCCAATAGACGACCTGTATTGGTTAATTGCATCCATGCACGCTTTTCTTAACTCATCGACTGATTGCGGTGTCACTGGTGCACTAGTCGCGGCTGTATTATTCGGTGCACCAGTAAAATTCTGAGCACCGCCGCCAAATAGACTAGTTAAATTGCCGAGACCGCCAGAATTGCCGAGAAATTGACCAATGAGCGACGTTATGGCACCGCCATTAGAGAATAAATCAGCAAAACCTGGAGCTGCGGTCGATCCTACATTTGTTGGAGAATTTGTCGCAAGATTGTCGGTAGCTGGAGCTGGAATACCTAGATCCTGTTTTGGAGCTATGACTTTTGAACCACCAGTGCCGGCCTGATTTTTTGTGCCGTCAGCCGCTGCGCCATCTGAGTTATACCCACCCTGTGAATTGCTTGCACCAGATTGTGGCACAGTAATTCTGGGTGGGGGAGCTTCGGTTGGTTTACATGAAATAGATGACATGAGGCCATAGGATAGAACCAGATGCAGCCATAGCAATCCACTCTTTGTCATGTTTGATCCTCTAAAAGCACCAACGGCGCACTCTCGTATCGGCATTTTATCCGAAATACTTTAGCTTTTTTTGCAGATGTATCGAATCATTCAAGGACTCGGGGATTATATCTAGCTCTCACCAATCACTTTAAGCGTCGCTTCATGCAGCTGTCCATTGCTAGCGACACCACTGCCTGCGTGGATGTCAGGGTGACCTGCAAAAGTGGTATAGCGCCCACCTGCCTCTTCTAAGATCACTAACATCGGGGCAGCATCCCAGACATTGAGTTGCGGATCGACCATAATCTCGGCGCGCCCGGTGGCAACAAGTGCGTATCCATAGCAGTCGCCCCAACCACGAAATACGCCCGTGGCTTCACAAAGGCGCGTAAACGTATTCACTCTATTGGTATCGACAAAGCTCTGCATCCATGTGGTGCAAAACATAGCCTCTTTTAAATTGTTTACCGTTGATACGACTGCCTTTGTCTTAGCTACCTGGGAAAAGCCACATAGTCCGTCCCAGTGCATACCCCTTTCCCAGTGACACCCAAGACCTCGCCCGGCATAAACGATCTCACCAAGTGCAGGCAGGAAAATAACGCCAACTTTTGATTCTCCGCGATATTCCACGCCGATTAGCGTGCCAAAAAGCGGCACTCCGCGAACAAATGCCTGTGTGCCATCAATCGGATCTAGGTACCAAGTCCAACCACTACTACCTTCAATTTCGCCATACTCTTCACCAACGATCGCATCGTCAGGAAAATCTTGCGCAATAGCATCACGCAATTGACGCTCGGCCAAGCGATCTGCATCTGTAACTACCGACTTATCTAATTTGGTCTCAACTCGGAGCGAGCTATTTTGAAAGTAGCGTAGAGTTATCGCGCCGGCAGCTTTGGCTGCGGCCACAGCAAACTCCAATCTCTTTGTTGTCGCAACTGATTCTAGGCTGCGCATAAGTCACCTCGCAGGAGTTTCGTTTGGCCTCAGCTCGAGGCGGGCGTCAGGAACCGGCAACCCGCGACGCTGATATTCTTCACTAAGGAAATCCGCCCATTTTTGTCCCATAATTTGAGCCTGCATCACCAATTCACGGCCGGATGCCACATAGCCATAATCAGGCGACGACCAACCGGCCAAGGCCTTTAGCACTAAGATTTTGGTCGGACGAAAGCCATAACGGATCGCCGCGTGCCACAGCGGCTGGTTCAGGATGGCAGATGTCGCATTTTCGTCGAGTTGGTTTAGGCTTTCTGCCTGGACGGGGTCTTCCAAACTCTTCTGGAGCTTACCGACATGCACAGGATAACGAGCGGCAAAACGTGGTGCATCGATGAGCTCCTTAACGACCTGACGACGCGTGGTCACCACATCCGGAAAGCGAACAAAAGAGTCGACATCTTCTACGACAGGAGCATCTAAAGTATCCGCCGTATGAGCCAAGCTCCCTGCAGTACCTAACTCGAGTGCCGCCAGAATATTTGCTGTGCCGTCTTCGACGCCGTCTTCTTCAGCTTGTAAGCGTGGCGATAGCACGTTTTCTGGTCCCGAAATTCTTTGGCGGAAATGTGGCACCAGCAACCCCAAAATCAAGCGACCAATTTCGCGATCAATCGTAAAGGGATCGATCGCCGGACTGGAATAACGCACCGTAATATTTGGGTGACGCTTCCGCACGACGGACGCGGACGTAGGAGCCGTGGGATCTTTAATTAACGTGATAATTACATCTCGCAACTGCGGCAGACGAAGTTCACGAAGTATCGCGTTATAGTTCGAGATCGCATTATGCGCGTAATAGTATGTATGAACGTAAGCTAGACGATCGTCGGAGGCATCAAAGCAGTAGCAATTATCGGAGTTGGGAACCAACCCTTCCGGTACCGAGGCAATTTGCACGAGGCTATTGGCCAGAACTCGGCCAGGTATAGAGGGCGACAACATGACACTTTTAACGGCAGGACGATGATGATGCCAGACCGCTATGTGACCGATTGGATTCTCTGAGGCAGCGATTAGATCACTAGTTGCCAGAAGAATCAGAAGTATCCACCAGGTCAAACGTAGTCGCTGCAAGAGCCCTCCTACCCGCGTTACCCAATCTTGGCCGCACCTTGCTCCGGCTTTACCACGAGCCCAGCCGATCCGGCGGCGCCAATGATTCCCGCCGCCAAAAAGCAGACTGTGGCTCCTACCAGATACGGCAGGGCCGCATGGAAATCAAAAAGCCAACCAGCCATCACAGGCATGATGCCGCGAGCCGCCGCCGCAAGCGACTGGCTAAGACCCAAGACTCCACCCTGTTCATCGCGATTAGCACATCTAGATAGCATCGTCGCTAATGTCGGAGATGTAAAGGCCTGCCCAGCCGAAAGGAGTCCCAAGGATGCAATCGACCAAGTCAGGGTAGGTGCCATCGCCACAGCGATCAGGCCGCTCATCATGATGACCGCACCAACCATGGCGACTCGTCGCTCACCCCAAATCTTCACCACCCGACCGATGAGACCACCCTGAACGATCACCACTACGATACCGATATAGGTAAAGACATAGCCGAGAGCATGTGGAGTCAATCCAAAGCGGCGTGACCCGAGAAGGGCGTAGGTGGTTTCCATTGCAACGAAAGCCAATGTGCAGAGAAAAGTCGCAGCTAGAACCGAGCGGATAGCATCATTCTGTAGCGCATGTCTTAAGCCCGCGAAGGCAAACGCCCTGCGACTTTCGGCCCCACTAACCGTGCGCGATTCTTTTAGTAAAAATAGAGCCGCCACTAAATTGACAGCGGCTATAGCTGCGGCCACTAATGCAGCAGTACCGAATCCGAATCCGGACAAAGACGCTCCGATGGCAGGTCCAAAGACAAAGCCCATGCCGATGGAGGCCCCGAGTAGTCCCATATATTTGGATCGCTCAGCCGGGGTTGTTACGTCAGCCACATAGGCTTGCGCCGCTGCGATGCTGCCGCCGAAAAGCCCGGCCAAAGCCCGAGCCGTAATCAGCAGGTAAAGATTAGTCGCGAAGCCTGCGATGGTCAGTGACACCACGGAACCAAACAAGGCTGCAATCAAGACCGGTCGGCGTCCGTACTTGTCGGATAAACGACCGATGATAGGAGCGCCCGCAAATTGCGCGGCTGAATACGCCGTCCCTAGAATCCCGACCCAAAGGCCGGAAGCGCCAAATTGCACCGCGTAGAAGGGCAGCAGTGGCAGAATGATGCCAAAGCCTAGTAGATCGATAAACACTGTCAGGTAGATGACCGCAAGTGAAGCGATCTTAGACTTGGGTTGTTGCTGCATGCCGTTGCTGGAGCCTCCATTCGCAGCAGTCTATGCGCCTTTACCGCAGTGGGCAACATCCCTCTGAGCTTAGCGAGTAGACGCCCTGATTTTCTGCAACAAACTGATATTATTAGATTAAAATAACTTATTGAGGGAAGTCGGCTACGTATCTGCGCTGACAGCGAGTGACACATTCCGTGCTAAAATTAAAGCATGCCTAGCCCCAGTTTTAGTAAAAATATATTCGGCGTCAGTTTAGCCTTTGGCTTGGTGCTATCGATCACCACAGCTCTTGCCGGTGCGCTATACACACTGCAGATTCGCGACAGTATTGCAGTCCAAGTACAGCAGATAAATCTCCTGACACAAAGCGCCGATGCGCTCGCCACAGAAATTTTTGACCGCAACGGCAACAAAATAGGCGAGTTTGCGGGCGAGCGTCGCTTTTATCTACGTCTGGAACAGATACCTAAATCGGTCATCCAGGCTTTCTTAAGTGCAGAAGATAAAGACTTCTATCATCACTTCGGTATCAGCCCATCAGCGATCTTGCGCGCGGCGCTAGTGAACCTTCGTGGCGGACGGGTAAGGCAAGGGGCTAGCACTATCACGCAGCAGCTAGCTCGGCTGTACTTCCTGGACCAAAGTAAAACTTGGCAACGCAAGGCGAAGGAAGCTGTATTGGCTGTTGCCATAGAAAGACGCCTAACTAAAGATCAGATCTTAGAGCTTTATCTAAACAAAATTTACCTGGGAAACGGTAGCTACGGCGTGGAAGCTGCGGCGCGCAACTACTTTCGCAAACACGCGCGGCAACTCAACCTCGGAGAGGCTGCACTCATTGCAGGACTGGCAAAAAGCCCAACAGCTTATGCACCTCACAAACACAGAACCGTCGCAGAGCAACGTCAACGCGTGATCCTTGCTCGTTTAAGTGAGGATGGCTACATCACCCGGACGACGGCAACTATGTGGGCTCAGCAAAAAGTTGAAGTCGCTAGCGGCCCCGAAGACTACTCACAAACAGCACCGTATTTCATAGGCGCCGTAGCACAAGAGCTCAGCCGTAAATTCGGCACGCTAGCCCTTGCGCGGGAGGGTCTAAAAATTTATACGACTTTAGATTCCAACCTGCAAAATTCTGCTGACAGGGAGTTAGCACGGCTTATTCGAGAAGCGCAGCGCAAAGAACGCAAGGCAACATCGAAGCTAAAAAATCCCAGTGATGAGTTACAAGGGGCGCTCGTAAGCATCGACCCTCGCAGCGGCGCAATCCTTGCCATGCAAGGAGGCGGCACCTTTCAAGATACTCAATTCAATCGCACCGCAGCGACTAAGCGACCACTCGGGGCCTTATTTCTGCCCATATATGTCGGTTTAGCTCTAGAGAGTGGTTACCGATTGGACAGTCGCGTAGGTGATGATCCCCTCGCCAACGAGAAAATTCCCACCGAGAAATCGCTCGGTGATAGCGGCATGCCAACTCTAGTGGAACTCTTAAGGAGCGGCGATGCCTCCGCAGGCGTGCCACTCTTCGCGGCACTCGGCCAAGGTTCAGTTAGGCACTTTGCGCGGCGCTTAGGTCTACAATTTGGCCCCAGCGACTTTAGCTTAGCCATTGGTAGCGGCAGCGCTACCCCGACTCAAGCCGCCGTTGCTTTCGCCGCCTTCATTAACGGCGGTCAGTTGATCTCGCCGTACCTCATAGAGCGCATCGTCGATGCTCACGGTCAGTTGATCTACCAATATTTACCTAATCAATCGGAACCGGCGATGACCACAGCAACAGCTGCGGCTGTTCTCAGCGGTTTGCGCAGTGCCATTGCCGAAGGTCACGCCAAGGGTGCTCGAGGCGTATCACCGCTAGCTGCAGGCATGGCCGCAGTGACAGAGGATTTACACAACGCTTGGTTTGTTGGTCTCACACCGACGGTAGTCAGCACACTTTGGCTAGGCGCAGAACACGGCAGCGCCAAGGTAGCTGTGACTCATGCTGAAGCCGTGGCCGAAACGAGCCGAGCTTGGGCAGCCTTCATGCGCTCAGCTCCGACCTCGCAGGAGGGGGCAGATGCGGCCAAGTCCACGCAACCACATCCTGCAAGTGCCTATAAATTTGACGGGGGGTTGCCGTCGCGACGCGCCGCCATAAAATAAGCCGCTTTAATTATTGATGATTTTTATGGCCTCGGATTTGCTTCTGGGGCTTTTGCCGGACTGCGCTCGCCCGGCGTTGGAAGTTGCTTGTTGCTGCTGAATTTGATTTGCTGCCCCCGAAGCTGTCGTTGACGTGGAGTTGACCGTGAGCCGCCTTGTTCCAGCGTGTTTTATTGCTGCCTTGATTTGCCTACCATCTGTCGCTAATGCCCAGGATGTAGATAATTATCAGGCCTTAGAGGCTCTGGGACTAGGTCCGATCTTAAAGACCGAAAAACAACCGACTGGGGTTTTCGTTACCGTTGGCAGCGGTGTCGGATCGTTTCAGGACATACAAGTACCGATGAATCGGCGCACTGGTGTCCGTGCAGATGGCACGACCGATGCAGCCGAAAATCTCACTCATATGGGCTTGCCAATTTACGGCTCTCTGGGCTTCGATACAAACGCCAGTGGTAGCTGGCGCTGGCGCGTATTTGAGCTTACTGGCATGAAGATGGGTGCTGCCACCGGTGCGGCTGGCACCGCAGATGCAAGCTACTCGCGCCTCGACCTAAGCTCTGCAGTGGTGCGGACTGAGGGATTTGGCAATTATAAGTTGGTCTCTACCGGTCAGATCGAATTGCGCCGCACTGGATTTAACAACACCTCGGAATCGCACTTCATCAATGCTGCGCTCGTCGCGGGCCGCATGCGACTCAGTCGCAGCAAATATAGCTGGGAAATCAGAGGGGAATACGCCCCGATTGCTCATTTCGGATTCAGTCCGCGTGGCTTTTTCGGAGGGAGCTTTTTCCCCGGTAGTACCGCTAAGTTAGCCGGAGGAGGCACAGCCGCGTTGATACCGCTTCAGCCGGGTGTATGGCTGGAGATGGGTGCCGACACCGAGATTGCCAAGGTAAGTATCGCTGATGTCAGCGAATACCGTGGCTACGGCCTTGCGGCACGCAATCTAGACAGCAGTAGCCGCTCCTACAAACTAGTGACCAACACCCTACATCTGGGGTTCCGTAAAGAATTTTGACTTGCTTGGCGGCGCTGATTTACACTCCAGCCCTTAATAACCCCTGGGTTTGAGGTATTCGCTTATGTCCGCCTCGCAATCGGTCGGGCCAGCCAGCCGTCGCTTCAATGAAATGTCACCGCAAGACCTCGCGGTGTACAGCCCAAAGAACAAAGTCCGCTTTGTCACAGCCACAGCTTTATTTGATGGTCACGATGCAAGCATCAACATCATGCGACGCCTACTACAAGCTCGCGGCGCCGAGGTCGTCCATTTAGGACACAATCGCAGCGCCCTTGAAATCGTCCAGGCAGTCCTTCAAGAAGATGCTCAAGCAGTAGCTCTGTCGTCCTACCAGGGCGGACATATGGAGCTCTTTAAATATGTTAGAGAGCTACTCGATGCCAATGGCGCTACTGAAGTTTTGATCTTCGGCGGCGGCGGCGGCGTGATTGTACCGCGCGAGATTGCCGAACTGGAAGCCTTCGGCATCACCAAAATCTACAGCCCTGAAGACGGCCAACGCGCCGGTTTAGATGGAATTATCGGCCACATGCTGTGCGAGGCCGACTTCGTCTACGGCGACTGGGGTAAGCGTCAGACAAATCCGGTAACCAGGCTCGCGCGCGCCCTGACCCTACTCGAAAGCGGTAAGTTCAGTGCCCAGCAGCTGGTCGAGATCATTGGCGACCCCAAAAAACGCTACGCCAATATCCCGGTCATCGGCATCACCGGTACAGGCGGGGCCGGCAAAAGCTCACTGACTGATGAGTTGATCATGCGCTTTCTCTGGGATTTTCCGGATGTGCGCATAGGTCTCTTATGTATCGACCCCTCGAAAAAGAAGACGGGCGGCGCCCTGCTTGGTGACCGCATACGCATCAACTCTGCCGCCGACCCACGCGTCTTTATTCGTTCGCTAGCGACGCGCGACGCCGGGCGAGAACTAGCTCGCAGCACCTCGGACGCAATCAAGGTGATGCGCAGTCAAGACTTCGACTTTCTCATCGTCGAGACTAGTGGTATTGGCCAAGGCGACACCGGTATTGTCGATGTTGCTGATATTTCTATGTACGTGATGACCTGCGAATACGGGGCACAGACGCAGCTCGAGAAGATCGACATGCTGGACTTTGCCGACCTCATTGCGGTCAACAAATTTGAGCGCAGGCAGGCACCAGACGCACTGCGCGACGTGAGAACGCAACTTCGTCGTACCAGATTCCAGGGCCAGCGCGTTGCTGATGAGAATTATCCGGTATTCGGAACCATCGCTAGCCGCTTCAGCGACGACGGAGTTAACGGGCTATATCGGGCGCTTGCAGAAAAACTGAACGCTAAGATCAGCGACCGTAGCTATCAAGTGGCTGCAGATCGCCAGTATTCCATCGTATCCAGCAACCGCGATGCGCTGATTCCGGATGACAGAATTCACTATTTAGCGGAGATTGCTCACGCAGTGCGGCGTTATCACGCCGCCAGTGCCGAGCAGATCGCGTCTGCACGCACCGCTGAGTCACTCGATATTGCATCGACGCATCTGCGGGAGATAGGACATCATGAAGAAGCAAATACTACAGAAGCCGCCGCGGCCGTCGCTTGGCGGAATGTTGATCCGCATCGGCAAGACCAGTTGGGGCGGTGGGCCGAAATCCGCGCGGCGTATTTGGCGGACCAGTTTACCTACAAAGTCCGTGGTAAAGATATCAAGGTCCAATCGACTTTTATGTCACTCGCTCAACAAAGACTTCCCAAAATCGCGCTTCCGTCTCCCGAAAGTAAGGCGGAAACGCTCCGCTTCCTATTAAAAGAAAACGTACCTGGCGAATTTCCCTACACTGCCGGCGTCTTTCCCTTCCGCCGCGAGCAGGAAGAACCTAAGCGCCAGTTCGCCGGCGAAGGTGGACCGGCTCGTACCAACACTAGATTTCATTATCTGTCGAAGAACGATCCCGCAAAGAGACTTAGCACCGCCTTCGATAGCGTCACGCTCTATGGATCCGAGCCCGACAAACGGCCAGATATTTACGGTAAGGTCGGTGAATCTGGGGTATCGATTGCCACGTTAGACGACATGAAAATGCTCTACAACGGCTTCGACCTCTGCTCACCGAGTACCAGCGTCAGCATGACGATCAATGGTCCTGCACCCATCATTTTAGCGATGTTTCTCAATACAGCGATTGATCAGCAGATCGATAAGTTCCATGCTGAAAAGGGACGCGCGCCGACCCCAGACGAGCATACCCACATCTACGACCAGACGTTACAGGTCGTGCGTGGCACCGTGCAGGCCGACATCTTGAAAGAAGATCAGGCGCAAAACACCTGCATTTTCTCGACGGAATGTGCCCTAAAATTGATGGGGGATGTGCAGTCCTACTTCATCGACAAGAAGATACGCAATTACTACAGCGTTTCGATTTCCGGCTATCACATAGCCGAAGCCGGCGCGAACCCAATCACCCAGTTAGCGTTTACTCTCGCCAACGGCTTCACCTATGTCGAGTATTATAAAGCCCGCGGAATGCAGATCGATGATTTCGCGCCAAACCTGTCCTTTTTCTTCTCCAATGGCCTAGATCCGGAATACGCCGTGATGGGGCGCGTTGCGCGTCGCATTTGGGCCATCGCCATGCGCGATGTCTACCAGTCGGATGAACGTTCTCAGAAGCTGAAGTATCACATCCAGACTTCTGGTCGCTCGCTTCACGCCCAGGAAATGGACTTCAACGACATTCGCACAACGCTGCAGGCTTTACTCGCACTGTACGACAATTGTAATTCACTCCACACAAATGCCTACGACGAGGCCGTCACCACACCAACAGAAGAGAGTGTGCGGCGCGCCATGGCCATCCAGATGATCATCAATCAGGAGTTTGGCCCCAACTTCTGTCAGAACGTGAATCAGGGCTCTTATTTTATTGAGTACATGACTGATTTGGTAGAAGAGGCCGTACTGCGAGAATTTGAAGCTATCTCCCGTCGCGGTGGCGTACTCGGAGCTATGGAAACGCAGTACCAACGGACCAAAATCCAAGAAGAGAGCCTGCACTACGAAAGCCTGAAACACTCAGGCGAGCTGCCCATTATCGGCGTGAATACTTACTTGAATCCAAAAGTGCTGAGCGGTGAATACGTACGGCCCGAGATCCCGCTTATCCGCGCATCTTACGATGAAAAGGATCAGCAGCTAGATCGCCTGCAAGCGTTTAAAGATACGCGGCAAGAAAGTCGCGAAGAAGCGCTACGCAATCTGAGTCAAGTCGTGATGCAGGGTGGCAACATCTTTGCTGAGCTGATGAGCACCGTGCGTCATGCAAGTCTGGGCGAGATTGTAAACACACTTTACCGAGTTGGTGGCCAGTACCGACGGTCTATGTGAGGGCTAGGGGGTCGGGCACTGGCGCTAAGCTAATGAAAGCCCTAGATCTTTTGTAGTCATTTTTTGTTTTGATCACCCAGTTTGGGATTGATTCGCCACTGACTTGTCTTCTTCAGCTCCGTGACAATGTGTACCCGGTCAGCCACTGCTTTGGTGACGACGTAGTAGGCAGAAAATAATGAATCGCCGAGTAACGTATCCCCAGCCTTTAATAGCTTGGTGGCTGCAGCCATTGACACCAGAGTTATTATAAGTTATCCATGTAATAACATGTAAAACTAATTCGTTAAGAGGTTAAATTCATGGGGGAAACCACCAAGCTCAGAAAGGTTGGGAACTCCTCAGCTATCAGCCTCCCTAAAGCGGTGGTCGATGCTCTCCAGCTTCACCTTGGAGAGGAACTGCAACTGACTGTCCGCGGCGACTGCCTGATTGTGCGCAAAGTGCAATTCCTCAAGGACCTATTGGCAACCGTCCCGCCAAGCGCAGCGCGGCAAGACGGCAGTCCCGAATGGCGGGAGCCGGGCGCCACGGGCCGCGACGTGATCGACGATGAGTAAGAAGAACCAAACTTACTACCCGCAGCGCGGCGATATCTGCTTCCTTGATATGGATCCCAAGGCTGGCCTTGAGCAGGCCAAGCGACGGCCAGTCCTAGTCGTATCGCACGGAGATTTCAACCGCAAGTTGGGGCTGGCCTTTGTTTGCCCGATCACCTCAACTCCGCCACGGCACGGCTTCCATCTACCCCTAGGCAAACAGATGATGACCAAGGGCTCGGTGATGACGGAACAGCTCAAGAGCTTGGACTACATCGCCCGCAACGCATCCTACGTCGAAACTGCGCCAGATGAGCTGATCACTGTAGCTTGCGAGATTGTGGGCCGGATTGTTGAGCTATGATCTAACGCTCTCATGCTCGACACGCGCCCGTAAAGTTTTATGAGTGAGGAAACCGCCCGAAGGGCTCAGCGCGGAGCGACGAGCTCTGCGGGCTGAGTTCAAAGACTAAATGCTGTCAGACGACATAATTATGAACTACTCCGACCAATCCTCACGCTCTCTCACGAGAGCGCTCCGGTATGGTCTGAGTTTCGTGCTTCAGCGGGCGGGCAACCCCACCCTCCACACCTGAGGACGGTTCCCGTCCCGTGACAAAGCCTGTCAAAGCAT
>JAPLFY010000125.1 GCA_026390435.1 Pseudomonadota bacterium | reverse complement strand
GCTCATATTGGTAACTGGGTGGTCATCGGTGGTCACACGGGTGTCACTAATAAAGTAAAGCTCGCCGATAAAGTGCAGGTCGGTGCCTGTTCCGGTGTGACTAAAGATTTATCCGAGCCGGGTGTGTATATCGGCTTCCCGGCGCAACCGGCCGCGGACTGGCGGCGCCAGATTGCCCGGATGCGGCGTCTTTCTACCCTTGAAGATAAGATCAAGGCACTTGAGGAACAAGTTGCAGCATTAGCCGCAGCAAAAGAGGTCCCATGAGCACCAATCGGGCGGAGTTGGTCGATCAGAATTTTACCGCATTCGTCAGCGCCGGCACTCTGCCAGAGTCGAAGACCGGTCTGACTTTAGCGGACGCAGGTCTGTCGCCGCATGCGGCTTGCGATTTATTTGAATCGCAGGTGATGAGCCGGCACCTAGATATCACAGCGCGCTTGCTTAAGACTCGCGGCGAGAGTTTTTACACCATTGGTAGTTCTGGGCACGAAGGTAATGCCGTCTTTGGCATGAGCTTTCGCCTGAGCGATATGGCATTTTTGCATTACCGCAGCGGTGCCTTGTTTTTGCAGCGCCAAAAACAAATTCCTGGATCGACTCCCATTTGGGACATGCTGCTGTCGCTGGCAGCATCGGCGGAAGATCCCATTTCTGGCGGCCGGCATAAAGTGTTCGGTAGTCTACCGCTTATGGTACCGCCGCAGACCAGCACCATTGCCTCGCATCTGCCTAAGGCAGTGGGCATGGCTCTGTCTATTCGACGCGCCAAAGACTTGGCTCTGCCTAGCCGGGTACCCTATGACGCGATCGTATTGTGTAATTTCGGTGATGCCTCGCACAATCACGCGACTGCTTTGAGTGCATTCAACGCAGCATCCTGGGCTGCATACCAAAATGTGCCCGTGCCCATTGTCTTTATCTGCGAGGATAACGGGATTGGTATTTCGGTGGCGACGCCTGGTGATTGGCTGCGTACCGTCGCCGAGTCTAAGCCGGCGATGCGTTATATGCAGTGTGACGGGCGTGACCTCGCGTCTACGTTTCAGGCCGCAACTGCCGTGGTCGATTACACGCGGCGCACGCGCAAGCCAGCTTTCTTGCACATGAAAACAGTGCGCCTACTGGGTCACGCTGGCTCCGACATGGAACAGCAATATCTTAGTACCGCACAGATTGAGACGGCGGAGCGTGATGATCCGTTGCTGCATTCGGCGCGACTCTTAATCGAAGAGGGTGTGCTCAGTGCTGAAGCTGTGCTCAATCTTTACGAAAGCATGCGCGCCCGCGTCAATCGCGCTGCAGAGCATGCTATCGTACGGCCCAAACTGCTGACCCCGGTCGAAGTCATGGCCAGTATGGTGCCGCCGAAGTTGGATGTGGAGCTGCCGCCGCTGCCAGATCAAGCAGCTCGTGAACGCTTATTTGGTAGCGACTGGCGTTATATGGATAAGCCCCAGCACATGGCAAAGTTGCTGAACTGGGCCTTGGCCGACATACTCCTGCGTTACCGAAATACCGTCGTCTTTGGTGAAGACGTTGCTCAAAAAGGTGGTGTTTACAACGTTACTAACGGTTTGTTTACCAAGTTTGGGCCGCGGCGAGTGTTCAATTCGCTGCTCGATGAAACCAGTATTTTGGGTACCGCCATTGGCATGGCCCATAACGGTTTTCTGCCCATTCCCGAGATCCAGTTCCTGGCTTACGTACATAATGCCGAAGATCAATTGCGCGGTGAGGCATCGACGCTGGCCTTCTTTTCGGAGGGGCGCTTCACTAATCCAATGGTGCTGCGTATCGCTGGGCTGGCGTACCAGAAGGGCTTTGGCGGGCACTTTCATAATGATAACTCGCTGGCAGTATTTCGTGATTTACCGGGCGTGATTATCGCCTGCCCATCGACTCCAGCCGATGCAGCTATGATGCTGCGCAGTGCGGTGCGCGCAGCCTATCAAGAGCAGCGCATCGTCGTTTTTGTTGAGCCGATTGCGTTATACATGACGAAAGACTTAGTTGAGCCAAACGATGGCGGTTGGCTGCAGCACTACCCGGATCCAGCTCTGGATATTCCTGTTGGTGAATTCGGCGTCTATGGTGACAGCGATGAGCTGGCGATTATCACGTATGGTAACGGCACCTACTTGTCGCGGCAGGCAGCTGCAGAGCTTGAAACTAAGCATAAAATTCGCGTCAAGATTATCGACCTGCGCTGGCTGGCGCCGCTGAACGAGGCGGCTATTGCGGCAGCCGTATCTGGCATTAAGTCCGTCCTGATTGTAGACGAATGCCGACGTACAGGTTCGCAGAGCGAGGCCCTCGTGACGCTGTTGGTCGAGCGCCTAGCGACTTTGCCGCGCATCAAACGCGTCACTGCTGAGGACTGTTTTATTCCATTAGGTAAAGCCGCTACCGTCCTTCTCCCTAGCAAGGAGGCGATCGTCGCCGCGGCTCTCGAAGTGAGTCAGTCGAAAGTGACTCAGTCCAAAGTGACTCAGTCCAAGCGCAAATAAAAAAAGGACCAGCGACCCATGCGCAAGACCGCAGTAGTAATCTGTCCCGGACGCGGCACATACACCAAAACAGAGCTCGGCTATCTTGCCAAGCATAGGCCTGCCGTCACGCCATTTCTTGAACGTTTGGACTCCCGACTTGCTGCGCTGGGCGAGCCAACGGTCAGCGCACTTGATGGTGCCGCTAGCTTCTCGCTCAAAACACACACGCCAGGCGAATACGCGTCGACTTTAATTTATGCCTGCTCTGCAGCTGACTTTGCTGCGATCAATCGTGACAAAATAGATATTGTCGCCATCACCGGTAATTCAATGGGCTGGTACACCACTTTGGCTTTAGGTGGTGCTCTTGATGAAGCGGGCAGCTTCTCTTTAATTCACGGGATGGGCAGCATGATGCGCGGCGGCATCATCGGAGGTCAACTCATCTATCCAGTGGTGGATGATGAGTGGCGGCCATCTGAGGAGCGCGCAAATATAGTAGCCAAAGCACTAGCACAAGTTCAGCAAACGCCAGGTTGCGAAGCCTATCCAAGTATTCACTTTGGTGGCTACGCCATTATTGGTGGCAATGAGTCGGCGCTGCAGCGGCTCATGAAACTGCTGCCGACTGCTGATGATGGTCGTTATCCGTTCATATTAGTTAATCACGCGGCCTTTCATACGCCGATGCTCGCGGAAATATCAGAGCGCGCCTTCGCTAAATTCGGTGTCGACCTGTTCCACGCTCCGAAGATACCTCTCATTGATGGCCGTGGTGCCATCTGGCAACCTTACAGCACTGATCCAGCATCCTTGCGTGAGTACACCCTTGGGCATCAAGTCCACGCTACCTATGACTTCAGCAAAGCCGTGTCGGTGGCACTAAAAGAATTTGCTCCGGATCACCTGATCTTGCTCGGCCCTGGTGCTACGTCGGGTGGTGCTATCGGGCAAATTCTGGTCGAGAATAAGTGGCTTGGTCTTGAACAGAAGGCCGATTTCAGCGCCTGGCAAGCGCAGGATCCGTTCCTCCTGGCAATGGGTAGGCCGGAGCAAGCTGCTGCTTTGCGCTAAGGTCCCGCGATCTACAGCTAAACAAAGAGCCGCCACTCCTTGTGGGTATGGCGGTTGAGAAAACGGCATCCAGGTTGGGTTGACTAATTTGCCCTTACACTCATAAATGAAACCGAAGGTGCCACAGTGCGCTGAGCCATCTTTAGAAGTACCACCGGCAGCCTGGTCGCCATCGTGATCTTTATCGCAGACTTCATTGTCTGGCTTGATATTAAGGCACTTGCTATGTTCCTCTTGCTTGGCGGCGGCGGCCTTGACCGCTCTTGATTGAGCTTTGCATGCTTGGCCTTGCTCCCACGATAGATGGCCAGCCCCAATACCGGCGGCTGCATTGCCTATTCCTGTTGCGGTTGACTGGTGACCATGCTGCTGCTGCATTTAAGCCGGCCGTAACTGGGTCCGAAGCGTCTAACAGCGCCAAACCGGTGTCTTCATCGTTCAAACTTAGTGCTCACTTGGTCGGGAACAAATATTGCAGGTCGGGTTGAAGGCTTAGAGCAGCATCGTCATTTGCTAAATGCATGTGTTATATGCCGCGCAATTTTGTTCCCCAGGAGGGTTTTCATGATACGCAGCAGCCAAAAAAATCGATTTAGTCGTCTCGGTCTATTGGCCGGTGCCATGGTCATACTCGGCTCCGTCGGCGGTGATTGTGCATCAGCGCAAGACCAAGACCAAGACCAAGACCACGACCAATACCAAGACATGGACAGGTATGACGCGGTGATCGACTCGATTGACCCGGAGGAGGGTGAGTCGCTTCATGGCCAATGCATCCCAGCACCTGCAATCCCTTGGGATGAGATGACTGCGCTGCAAAAGCATTTGGCCTTCTTTGATCGCGACAGCGACGCGAAGGTCAGCGTGCTTGAGACCTTTGGCGGTTTACGCATGTTGGGCTTCCCGTCCGTACTTGCTATGCCAGCGGCCGTTAGTATCAACGGTGCAATGGCAACGCCAACGGCCGGTTACCCAACGCTCACTCTGCACATTCGCTCGATTGAAGCTGGAATCCACGGCAGTGATACTGGCATCTACGATGACAATGGTTTGTTTGTTCCGGAAAAGTTCGAGGCTTGGTTTAAAATCTGGGACCAGGACGGTGACGGCGCGCTGAATCTGAAGGAATTGGCGAAACGTCTTTATAAAGAAGAGGATCTTTATGACTTCTTTGGTCTCATTGCCTCAGGTGGAGAATTTGGCGCACTTTATCTCGTAGCGGCAGAGGATGGGAAGATCAGCAAAGAGAGGATGCTTGGGCTGTATGATGG
>JAPLFY010000102.1 GCA_026390435.1 Pseudomonadota bacterium | reverse complement strand
ATTAAGCACGTCACAACAATACAAACTCAAACATGGGGCAATCATATGGTGAAAATTGACTTTTATGAAGCCGAGTCTATTCGCTTTGTCTCCAACCTTTTAAAAAACAAACCCTCGGTCCTTAGGGCAAATATCGACCTAAGCGATGTACTTACCTCAGTACGCTTGCTCCTTGACAGTGAGCGGAATTCGCAGCTGTTAGAATCTCTACTGAATTTGCCAAAAATTAATGAAAAAATCTCAGAGGATATTTCGGATTTTGTTTTAAATGGCGCTCGTCTGATGTCCTGCACAAGTCGCTTTATTTGTGGTAACCACAGGGAAGTTGCCCAGATCATCCTGAAGTTTTTGAATGCAGCTATCAGCGCAGTTAGTGATCACCACAACGCCTCTTCGTTCGAAGCCAGACACGCGAACATGGCTACAAGCATGGGACTCACTGCCCATGAAGCTGAACTCACTAAGCTAGTTTACTTTTATATTCAGAGGCACGGGATCTTCAACGATTCCTTCAATGACATGACCATCTGGAAGTACAAAAACTTCCGCATGTATCTCGCAGCATTCCTGGATATCAGTGAGGCAGACGCCCAATTTCTCCTAAGAGACGACAATCCCCTATTTAAAACAGGGATGCTAAGCAAAGACGATCAGAACGATCATATCGAAATGCACCACGAACTACACAGGTTTCTAGGGGGCAGCGCCAAATCACCAGATTTTTCTGAGGCTCTTTTTGAACCCCTGCCCACTCATCAAGCCATCAAGCGTCCTGTTAACGTTACTGAACACGACTGGCACCTGATGCTGACCATGCTGAAGATGCCTATGGGTGCCAATATTCTCCTGCACGGAGCACCAGGCACAGGGAAAACCACGTTGGCATTGGCGCTGAGCGCCGAGCTTGGCATTAACGCCATCAGTATTCGCAGCCCGGAAGACGGAAAACAGTCTACCAGAGTTACCAATCTGTTGTGTGCCATGAAGCTCGCCGAGATAGGCACGAAACCCATGCTGATCGTGGTTGATGAGGCAGACCAGATCCTGGGTACCAGGCACTCCTGGATATTTCACGGCGAAAAGACTGACAAGGGTTGGCTCAATAAAACTATTGAGCAAAGTAAGGCCAAGATCATTTGGATCACTAACAGCATAAGCGGCATTGAAAGCTCGACGATGCGCCGCTTTAGCTACAGTTTAGAGTTTAAAGATTACACTAACCGTGAGCGCCGCGAGATCTGGAATTCGATTTTGTTAGATGTGCCAGAGGTTGCCTCTAACTTGAATACCGAAGACATCACCACACTGAGTTCACAGTACCGCCTGCAGCCAGCACAAATCGCCGACACCGTCCGGCAGGTGGCCCATATGGGCCTGGGCCCAGATGGCCAGCGGAAAGCGTTAGAGCAATGCCTGTCAAGCCATGCGCACCGGATTTATGGGTCTAATTACAATCAGTCTGCCAATCGGCAGCAGCCCAATGGTCAAATCAGCATCGAAGGCCTATCTGCAGACCATGACTTGGCATCCATCGTAGAGACGCTACGGCTATTCAGCGAGCGATTAGAAAAAGACGGCTCTACTATGCCAGTCCGCAACATGAATCTACTACTGAGCGGTCCTCCTGGAACTGGCAAAACGGAGTTCGCAAAGCTGCTCAGTAGGACACTTGGCCTTGACCTTATAGTCCGCACTGCCTCAGAGCTTCAGAGCAAGTGGGTAGGGGAGACAGAAAAGAATATCGCGGCTGCCTTCGACGAGGCCGAGCGAGACCAGGCGGTACTCTTTATTGACGAGGCCGACACGTTTCTCTGGCCACGCACACAAGCTGGACAATCCTGGCAGGTGAGTCAAGTAAATGAGTTTTTATGCCAGATGGAAAACTTCCGCGGCATTTTGGTTTGTGCCAGCAACCATATGGACATGTTTGATGAGGCTGCCATCAGACGCTTCAATCTTAAAGTGCGCTTTGACTGGCTCAAGGCGGATGGCAAGCTAATACTTTTCAGACGTGTATTTGGCCAGCTATTTAAGGCGAACGAAGCAGTGGAGCTTAACTCTGACCAACAAAGACGCCTCGCTAGTATCGGGCAGTTGGCTCCCGGCGACTTCAAGGTGGTGTTCCAGAAGCACGCGTTTCTACCTGCGGGAAGCGTAAGCGTGGATCAACTGATTGAGAGTTTAGAGGTTGAGACTAGGTATAAGCGGATTCACTCTGGTGGAAGCTTGGGGTTTATTAAAGATCATGAGATGTGAGCACATCGCTGTGGCCTAATTCAGGAGAATTTATTTTTCCAAAGTGACTGCGATTCATACACCTTCGTATAGATATTACGTACACTTCATCAATCTCTGGCGAAATTTTGTAAAAAAATTAGGGGCATCCATCTGGTATGTATTTTGCTTCAGATGTAACTGAAGAACAAAATCCATCGTCATCCGGAGGTTCCAGATGCCTGCAAAGATTTACTTTGCCTTGTTTATCTCACTCTTAGTCTCTGCGTGCCGCCCATTTACCAATCATGGTTCCCACCTTCGAGAGGTTAGTAGGTACAAGCAGGCATTTCAATTTCGTTCTCAAGTAAATGATGTGAGGCCTGCACTAGTACTCCGTGGTGATTTTGGCTCAAATCTAGCAGACCGACGACATTATCAAGGAGGCTCACAAGGTGGCAATTTCGTGAGCGGGCCTGGGGAACCCATTCAGGCAATTAATGGATTTTTTCGGGCAACCGCAAAGATCAAGGCAGATTTCTTCCAACCCTGGTTTTCACCTGTCGAAACGATTTCTATCCTCAATTCAGAGTACCGCGCCTCAAAGGGATCTTTCGTCGTCGACTTAGTGTATCGGAAGCCTGGTCAAGATCCAGCTTCGCCGACTATCGCCGCGAGTCGGGAAATAGCTTTAGAATCTTGGACCCCTGCCCAAGATATTGACATCGGCACAGCAAATTTCGAGGGCAATCTAGAGCAGTTTGAGGTCCGGGTGCACGATATTAAAGCTGATCATCTAGTTGAAATTTCTGTCTACAACACAGTTGTGGATGCAGTCTGGCAAACAGAAAATCCTTAGTTGGAGTTTCACCGTGAAATACATTACGTTATTACTTTCCCTAAGCAGTTGCATACCGATTCAAAAAAATCAGGTGCAAACATCAAACGTTAAATCGATTCCAGACGATATTAAAGCTTCAATATCTGGGCTTTTTGAATGCAACTCCGGACTCACTTTCTGCAAAATCACAAAAAATGTCTTGGCGCCACCAACCGGTATCTCTGCCACCTGGGAAATTACCTATGACTTTCCCTGCTTAACAGGAGGCCAGACATTTGATTCGCCAATAGAAATCCGCCTTGGCAACAATCATCGTCGCCTAATTTTTGGCAAAGTCAGTGAAAAAGTAATAGTAGATGGCGATGGTGGCTTAACGCTTGTTGACACCGATCCACCGCTCACCAATTCGTGGTTCTTCGACTATGGACATGGCTGCGAATTGGCCGTGAGCTATAAAATTACGCCGTCACTCCAACAGGTCGGCGCCTGGTCCGAGACTGCCGACACATACACATCGATCCTTAAAAGCAACAGCAAAATCTATGGATACAAGCCCCAGGTGAAGGACTGGTACGAAAAAAACATCTCCAATCCAGGACAGCAAAGCGCCATATTAAACCAGATCGTCGCGGCTCTTCGCCCACTGGCAGACACCGACGAGGTTATAAAGACTTATATCAAGTCATTGGAAGATATTCTGAATGGCGCACCCAGTATCTCCGTCTTTGGCCCATATGACACGGCCCAGGACACGCTCCGTGAGATTCTACCAAAAGCACAAAATCTCCAGAATACAATGCGCAACTGGAACGCATCGATCAAAACGTCTTTCGTAGATTCCATAACTGATGCAGCGCGAGCCTTGGAGCTTTGATTTATGCGAATCGCAGCAATGATTCTAATTCTTTCGGTAATCGGGCTTGGTTGTGCACGCAAATCCCGACATTCATCATTACGGGACTCCGGGGCGTCATCTCTGACATACGAGAGGCAGGCGGATGCATTGCGACGCGTAAAAGAGTTAAATGCAACATACGGGAAAGTAAGGGATCAGATCCTATTGGGCGAAGGAGGGATAACTCAATTATCCCAAACCATTAACGAAGAAACCCTTGCTTGGTCCCAAGAATGGAAGACGATTTATCAATTCATTGATGCGAGCACGCGACTTTCTCCAAGTGAGGTTCAAAACAAAGTCGCCATCAATCTCATCAATCAGACCGAACGTATTGCCAAAATCTCGAATCTAAGAAGCCGCATGAGTCGCTTAATTGAATCCGGACGGCGCCAACTCGCTAGTGCCCCTCGGGTATCATACGCGATTATAGGATTTGAAGCTCAGTATAGTGCGCTAGAGACCAGTATAGACAGACTAGATGCCACGCTAAAGCGCATTTATGACGAAGGTCAGACCATGAATAATCGTCTGGAGACCACGAGTCCTCGCATCCATCATGCGCTAGTGCAACGCCTCAAGGCAAACTTACTTAGTAATAGATCTGACAATCTTGAAAAGTCAATTGCTGCTGTAGAGGCAATGTTTGCTGCAGAGCGCGTCGTGGCCCCAATCGAAACCCGTCTTCGCGAGAAATACCTCTCTACAATGAAATATTTCCTTGCTGGCCGTATTTTTCGCCTAGACCTGGAACTAGTAGAACTTAAAAAACAATGCTCTGAAAGCGAAATAAACGTCGCCGCATTACCGATCGACTCATCATACAAAGAAGACGCAGTCCGAAGAATTCGTGCAACATGCGACGAAGCCTCTGGAAAAGGCGAATATCTTCATTCTAATAACATCAGCATTCCTCGCCTTGTCGCAGGCGCTCACCAGAGAAGACTTAAGAATGCCTCGATTACCTGTTCTTCCAGCACCCCTCAGGCTTTCAATTGCAAAATGCTACCCTGGCTCTCTCAAGTAACAACTGAGAAAGTCGAGGCTATGCCAGACCAACAGCTTCGAAATCTTGAACTCGCCTGGGATGTACTGGAAGTCGATACCAAGGGGGACGAGTTTTGAAATCAAAATTTTTAATATCAGCATTTATTTTTAATTTGATGGTGATTCATTCGGCAAAAGCGGAGGAATCCTCTACCATCGACCCCAACATAGTCGATGATATTCGCAGGCAGCCCTTGTCCGAACCTTTCCCTCAGGTTGACCCACTAACGGGTGTTGCGGTCTCGGACGATACTGAAATCACGGTGCCTAGCGGAAAGAAAATGAAGGCTAAAGATTATTACTCAAATCTAAATGCATACCAAGCCTATCTAAACGAGAGAGGTTACTCGCTAAAGGGGAAGGCAGACCCTGGAACTATTGCTAGGGTTTTAAACAACATCAACCTTCTCAACGAACAAAAACAAGTCGTTAAAAAAGACCATAAAGAACCTGACCCAGCAATCATGGATTACCTTGAGGACCCTGACTTACTTTATGAAAAACTTTCCAGCGCAGGAAAATCGGGTATTCGCGACAAACTGAAAGCTTTATATCTCGACATCATCAATCGTGGTGACGATCTACCAAAAATATCCGCCCCGGAACCCCCAGCTAGAGTAGTTACAGAAGCTACAGAGGATCTGCGGACGGTCACAAATAAACAATGGACCCTTTCACAGGGGGAACCGGAAAAATTCGCGGCTAGTGGTAGCGCTTCACTACAAGTACTAGCGAGTCTGAAGCATATCAGTGGTCTCGTCGATGGCCACGCAAGTGTAAGCGTTCTATCTCATGGTATCCCTCTCATCGACGGGGTTGTGAAAGGAGACGCTGCACTAGATACCGATGCAACGGCCGAGGTTTCGCTTGAATTTATTGGTAGCGAGGTGTTTCGAAAGACTTGGAAGGACAGGGGCATCAAGATAGCTTCTAAAAAAGAATCATCACCACCGCCTATGTCTATACGTCGCGGACAAAAATTTCGGTTTAATGTAGGACCGGTGCCCATGTCCGGCGAGGTCGGTGCCGCTGGTCAAATTGGATACGATTGGGCCATCGGTGTTAGTGACAAATCAGGCGGTGTTTCTGCTGTGGCTTATAGTGATGTCAGCGGATATGCGCAAGTCGGCGCTGACATCGAAATTGCTTCTGCTGGAGTTGGGGGCGAACTTATCCTCCTGCGAGACGTTCTGAAGATCGAGGGTACAATGGGCCTTGAAGTTGATGCCAGCGGAGCACCGCGTATCGAGACATCTGTAAAAGGTACCAACAAATTGGTGGTTCTAGCCGGCGAACTTTATGCCTACGTCCGAGCCTTCGTTCCAACACTTGGAACACCTGCGTTTGATGAAAAGCAATGGAACTGGGAACTCTTTAAGTGGGCGGGTCTAGACACTGGTGGCGAGAAGACACTATTCAATTTCGGTAAGGTCGTCGACAACAAAGGCTATAGCCTCACTGGCGCCCCAACGGAGATCGATTATCAGGAGGTCAATTTGGACAATGCACTCACTGAGATATTTAGAGAAACAATGAAAGGGATAGAGCAAGAGGGTGATACGGTTACGAGAACAGGCAATGAAATCATCGGCACAGCCGAAGCATTACGCCGTGATTTAAAGGCATGGCTGGAGGGACTAGATGCGTAAATATCTTTCATTTTTCTTATGTATCTTTGTTCTAGCGAACGTAGCGTTTGTCACTTTGTCAAAAAAACACAAAGTGTTGATGGCCCTGCCACCAGATGCGGGCCCAAGGTTTCAGCCGGGTCAATACTACGAACTGAAATACAGCCAAGAGGGTGATGCCAACCTAGTCGGCGGTAGTCAGCACACCTCAGTAGACGTTCAAGGTATTATCAAGGCTGAAGGAAGCTCGATAGGCCGCGTCCGCCTTAGTCTTAAGCCCACAGTTCTGCGATACCTTCTCAATGGGCGAGATCTTGCTAGCCTCTTGTCACATGATGTTCAGCAACCATTCGAAATTAGCCAAGATAGCGATGGAAGAATTAATCGGATTTGGTTTTCAAAACATGTAGGCGACACATCCCAGGCACTGATTCGTGAGCTATTAGCTCGAATCCAAGTGGTAGTCGATCACAATAATATTGCTGATTGGAAGACGCAGGAGCAGGATACAAACGGCGACTATCAAGCACACTACCTGGTCGTGCGAGATGATTCAGAATCCGTTTTCCTTGAAAAACTCATAGTGCCTACAAACATGTTAAGAGTTGATGGCGGTGTCAGTATTGAACTCACCTCTTCGACAGGAAGTCTAAAATCGCTGCATGCCAATCAGTTATTTCACCTAGCTTTAAACTCTCAGTTGACAGCTACCTGGCGCACCAAAATAGTCCTCGAAAAAACCACCAAAAACAACGCTGATGTGCTCAATGCGTCGACACCGCCTTCAGTTAACGATCTGGATTTTATCAATCCGGATACGATTAGTGGTGACCAAGCACAACTACGTGCCGAACGCCGGCAACTCGAACATACGCTCGGAAATGACAACGAGCATACCCTCCGCGAGAGCCTAGCTGACCTGAACCGCCTAGGACGAGATGCGCCATCCATCAAGAAGCGCGATGCTGTTCTTAAACTGTACGCATATATTTCTCTTTACCCGGAGCGATCCTCGACTCTGGGCGAGACTCTGCAATCGGTAGATGCTGACTCTGCCGAATTCTCATACATAGCAGGAGCACTTTCTCAAGTCGGCCATGACCAAGCTCAGGCAGCTCTCGTCGAAGCTATTACCGGATGCAACGCAAACGACCGAAAACAAGCATCGCTAATTCAGTTACTAGCAATGGTGCCCCATCCTAACCAGGCATCTCAAACCAAGCTCGAAAGCATGAGATCTCGCGACGATGTATTAATTGCGCTTGGTACCTTAGCCAGCCGCATCTCGGCAAGCGAACCCTCCAGAGCAAAGCAGGTACTTGAAATGCTTGCTACAGAACTTAGGACGGCCAAATCGTCTCAGCGTCAAACCGCCGCACTCGCTGGTCTAGGTAACTCTGGATCGGACGAAGCATTGTCCGCCTCAGAAACTTGGTTTTCCAACAGTGAACCATCGGTGCGAAGCGCCGCTTTGCGAGTTGCCCGATTTGTGTCTGACGACAAAAAAATCATGACGGTTATTGAGACAATGACCAAAGAGCAGAACGAGAGCGTTCGGTATGAGGCAGCACGAGCGTTAGGTTACATCAAACGTGGCAGTGATGTTCTTGCCGCACAGGCACGAATGTATGAAACAGAATCCTCGGCATTGGTGCGTGGCCAGCTCCTGCGAAACCTATGGACAAGTAGAAGTAACTACCCCAGAGCCACGGATATACTTCGCAAAGCAGCCCAAAGCGATCCTAACCCTGAGGTTAGACAGATCGCGAAGACCTTATTGATAGGTTATAGTCAGTAAAATTAGTTACTTTACCTCTTTCAGCCACGTATTTAACTTGGTTGACTTCAGTTCCTAGCTATAATATTCCTGCTGATCCATGTGTGCCTAACCGTTATACACTTGCCCTTCCACAGATATCGAGGTCTCCCATGAAAGTAAGTTACCTACTTTTCGTACTGTTTAGTTTAGGCTTGGGGTCATCTTGCGGCATTTTGCCGAAACAAAGTGGTCAGTCACCCAGCCCCAGTTCAACACCGATCTCGCCTGAATTGGAGCAGAAGTCCCCGCCGACTCCACCACAAGTGTTTAGCACAAAGCGACCGGAGGATCCGGAGAGCTATATCTATTGTGGAAATCCATCGCTAGGAAGCGGCTGTGTCATCACACGCCCCGAGGTTGCACCTTCGGGTGGCAGTGACTTCGACTATAAAGTTACGTACACATCATCCTGTTTCATTGGTGGTAAATCCTATCGCAGCGAGCTAGAAGTTGTTGGCAGCTACGGCGGCTACACCCTGTACTACGGTAAGACTGAAACCTTTACTCTCCGGTCGTCGAATGGATTGAAATTGGTAGACCGCGACCCAGGTGTAACTCAGTCCAATTTTTTCGACTATTTGCCGCTATGCACGCTGAAGATGACCGTTGTCTCTACAAAGGTCGGGTCGGAAAACCCGACGCCGAAGTAAGACCTCAAAATATCTGGCATCTTGTGTTTGCGGGATCACACCGCATCTGGTGACGCAACCAATCAAACGGTTATGCGCCTTCCGTTTATTAGCTAAACTAGCCAAACCACTACACACTCACTCGCATCAAACCCAACAAAAATCCAATCAATCCAGCCTCAAACGCCACAAACACCAGGCCCCTGCTACATTTCGCCCCCATTTGGACGATACACACATTGGTGCTCCCGGATCTCACGACGATTTTTGAAGGTCCTATACTTGGCGAAGGTAAACAAAAAGAAAGCTGACGGCACAACTTTGATCCGCTCGATCAAACTGATCGTCAAATTACTTGGGATGCACGGCCAAGTGCCAGCCGACTTTCTCAGTGATCCGGCGTGGGGATCTCCCACTACTGTTCGTAGGCTTTTAAAGGTCCTAAATTCGGCATGGGAAAGCGAACGTGGCGAGCTACTCTTTGAATTCGTAAACGCCGCGGGTACGGCCTGGACGCAGGGTGAAGACCGCTTCATCAGGCTAAGAGACGGCGCCGTCCGTTTCGCGCACACCAGCAACCTCGCTGTGATTCCCGCGTATATGCAGCTTTTGCGGCTGCTACAGGGAACTTTCTTGGAGCAGGACTTTCAGACTCTTTACGATCAGGGGCGTCAGAACCTTTCCAAGAAGGAACGCCTGTACCTCGATAGGTCGTCCCGCAAATTTTATAACATCATTAAAGGGGCGAAGGACTATAGCCAACAGAGTGAGCAAGTTAAACAGGTTTACAAAGGACTACTTCAGGAGAAGGTCCTTAGCGTTACACGCAGAAAATCTGACGGAACCGAGGCAAAAGAAAATCTTCTCCCCCTGAGCATTCTACTGTTTCAAGGGGGACTTTATCTTCTGGCTAATTCTCCCGACCATCCAGATGCTAGGCCTAAGTCTTATAGGATCGAGACTCTGATTGAAGTTATTTGCACCCGAAAAAAGTTTCGCTATCCGGCGAATTTTGATCCTTCCGCCTTCTTCAAAGATACCTTTGGAATCTTTCAAGGTGAGTCCACCAAGATTTATAAGGTAGAAATCGAAATACTCAGCCCTGACATCGTCGAGTATCTGCGTGCTAGGCGCTGGACAGCTAATGATGAGTACATAGAGCGGGCCGGAAAAACCTTCCTGCGGATGCAGGTTAATAACCTTACCGAAGTCGCTAGCTGGGTCTTAAGCTTTGGCCCGAGTATTCGAGTCGTCGCACCAAAAGAGCTACGGGACCGTGTTCGTACCTCTCTTAGCGATGCCGCCAGTAACTATTGACTTTTAGTGCTAGTGCCGACGATTAGATACCCCATGAGTTACAGCGACTTACTCGCTATTTCCAGCAACTAAACAGCGCAGATTTGCCTTTTAATCGCCTGTTCCGACTGGGTCCTAAACGAGAAAAAATTACAAATCGTACATGCACAAACTAATCAAATAGTTTTGAGTAGTTAAGGCACCTGCATCGTTTAGACCGGTCACTTTTTGATCGGCCGGTCTCCGACAACGCTGTTGCGTCAAATAACAGGGCATACATGGACTCAAATTAGTCTGCCCTTGCTGTTTGGCTGCACATCAAGCGAAAGCAAACGGAGACCTTCAACATGGGCAGCAAGAAAACTAAAAAATCCGCGGAAAGCAAAGCAGCGTCGAGTCACGTAGACAAGTCTGATGCTGTAGTAAAAAACAAGAAGAGGTCAGATGGCTCTTTAGCATTTAGGGCTCTTCAAGTTTACATTAAGCTGCTCAAGACTGGGTCTCGCCTACGGATTAACTCCTTCGACGAGGAGTGGGGATCCAGGCGCAGATTCCTCGACATACGCAAAGTGATCGATGATGCGAGTGAGCGTGTACTTGGCTATCCAGGTCTGGAGTACCAAGACGAAGATGGAAGGCCAGCTAAGGCCCATAACCGTGTCTATTTCCGACTAGCCGTTCCGGATCTCGCTCCGCCGCATCCGCGCAACTTCACGGTATTTCCACTTCTCATGGAACTACTGAGTCCATTAGCTGAGACTACTGTATTTCATCAATTCCAAACAGTGTACGACAGTAACACTGCGAGTCTTAGCCCGCAGGAAAAACAGAATTTTGAACGTCAGCGTAAAAAGTTCATGAATTTGGTCGAACCAGAACGTAGCGCCAAGCAATGTTCCGAGATCGTCGATGATGTATTTGAAGCGCTAACGCGCGAACAAACTCTAACCGTCACTTGGCCCAAGTCTGCTGGCGTAGTTAGCCCAGACGAGACGCTGTTTCCACTAAAACTGATCCTGCATCATGGGGAGCTACATTTAGCAGCGAGTCGCCGGCCGCCCGAGACTGGCATGGAAGATATCGTTATATTTCCCCTCAGCACTTTGGCTGCGGCAAAATGGGACAAAAGCTGCAATTTTATCGTTCCGCTAGGTTTGAAGATTGACCATCTCGTGAGGGCTCATTTTGCGAAGTTCGTGAGCAAGTAATGAGTAGCCGGGAAAGTTGTACGTATTAGTGCATTTAAACGAGGCAAAGTCAGAATTTGACCCAAGCTTGTCATATGCTAATCACCCTGCGTTAGGGAGACTACTATCCATGATTAATGAATCCAATTTACGAATTTTCGCGTCAGAGAAGAGCTGGATCGAAGGCGATGCGGTCCAGCAACTGCGCCATACTCTTACCCTGCCCGGGATGGTCTACGGGGTAGGCTTACCAGATCTCCATCCTGGTAAGGGTCATGCGATAGGCGCCGCATTCATATCCGTGGGGAATATTTATCCCTTTCTCGTGGGTAGCGATATTGGTTGCGGTATTGGGCTGTGGACTACAGGCATTAAAACATCCAAGGTGAAACGCGACAAATGGGGTGCCAAGCTAGTTGCTCTTGAAGAACAGTGGGACGGCGATCCGGCGGCGTGGCTAGCGGCCCACGGCGTGCCGACACCAAGCTGGGAATCGTCGCTGGGCTCTATTGGGGCCGGCAACCACTTTGCCGAACTACAAATGATCGACAAGGTCGAAGACACGGAGGTCCTTGAGTCACTCGGGCTGAGTAAGGACCGGCTGGTGCTGGCAGTGCACAGCGGCTCACGCGGGCTCGGGGACTGGATACTCCGCAGTCACACGAGTATTCACGGCGCGAAGGGGCTTGAGGTTATTTCTGCGGAGGCGGCGGTCTACCTCGGTAGGCACAATGATGCCATGCGCTGGGCCGCTGCAAACAGAGCGCTCATTGCGTCAAGGATACTTGACATCATCGGCGGCGACGGTGACCGGGTGCTGGATCTGTGCCACAACAGCGTCACCCAGTGCACCTTCGACGGTGGGGAAGGGTGGCTACACCGCAAAGGAGCAGCGCCATCGGATCAGGGGCCACTGCTGATCCCGGGATCACGCGGTGCTTATAGTTATCTCGTCGTTCCCGTTGGCGACCAAACAAGCAATGCCTGGTCTCTTGCCCACGGCGCCGGACGTAAATGGAACCGCAGCGCCATTAAGGCCAGGCTCAAGGGTCAGGTCAGCCTTGATTCGCTGCGCCAAACGAAACTCGGCAGCATAGTCATCTGTGACAATAAAGACCTATTACTCGAAGAGGCACCAGAGGCCTACAAGAACATAGACACAGTGATCAATGATCTTGCCGAACCGGGCCTGCTCAAGGTGGTGGCCAGGTTGAAACCTGTCATCACCTATAAAACAGCCGATCCTGACCGGGATCGGGGCTGAGCACACTCTCAACTACAGAGGTCGACCATGAACTTTGATTTACAAATCACTGCCGGACGCGGGCCAAGGGAATGTGCCTATGTAGTCGCGCGCCTGCTGCAGGTCCTATTGAAAGAGGCGGATGCGGCGGGACTTAAGTGCACCGTCCTAAGCAGCATTCCTCTTGCTGGCGATGGTCCAGCGGCGATGCTTTCTGCAGTTGTGCGGCTTACTGGCGATCAGGCGGCGCCGTTCGCCGCTACTTGGCTTGGCACTGTGCAGTGGGTGGGGCAAAGCCCTTACCGGCCGACTCACAAGCGCAAGAACTGGTTTGTCAGCGTATCCGAGGTAGATACGAGAGTGGCAGAAGGAAAGCTGACGGCCGCAGCCAAATTCGAAAGCATGCGAGCCAGCGGTCCCGGAGGCCAAAATGTGAATAAAACCAACTCCGCAGTCCGGGCCGTGGACCCTAAGTCGGGGATCGTGGTTACGGCGCGCGAGACTAGGTCACAAACTCAAAATCGCAAAGTTGCGGTTAGTAAGCTGAAGCAGCGCTTAGCTGAACAAGCCGCATCTGAAAACATGGCCACCGAGAAGAGTAGGTGGGACAATCACCAAGGTGTTGTGAGGGGGAATGCGTCGAGGGTGTTTCGCGGAGACAACTTCGTCAGGGGCTAGGACTAAACTGCCGCATGACTTTCGCCTATCTGTCAGAATTTCTTGATTAGGAGGAGTAATTTTGACTGTCAATGCCACCATAGTTTGTATCAGCGATACGCATCTCCAACATCGCAATATTGAGATGCCGCCAGGCGATATCCTGGTCCATGCCGGTGACTGGACTATGTTCGGCAAAAATATTGCGGACGCATTGGAGTTCATTCATTGGCTGGATGAGCTACCATATGCTCACAAGATCGTGATCTCCGGTAACCACGAGTTACTCATGCTGAACAGCGCTCATAGGCGTGAGGTATTGGACCGATTCATCCTCGCTAAGATCATCTACCTTGAAGACCAAGGAATCTCTATCGACGGCATCAATTTCTGGGGCACTCCCTGGCAGCCTTCGTACGGAAACTTAGCATTCAATTTGAATGATGAACTAGAACGGGCAGAGAAGTGGGACCTGATCCCTGAGAGTACCCACGTACTCATCGTGCATGGGCCTCCGCACGGACTCCGTGACTGCATTCCGGACGACTCGGGGCGCCATGCTGGCTGCTCGGCACTGACTGGCAAGATATCCAAGCTTCCGAGTCTATCAGCGGTAATATGCGGACACATTCACGAGGGAGCGGGTGTTGAGACCAGTGACACAGGTGTTTTGGTTGTAAATGCGTCTATCTGCGGGCAAGGGCGGCAGGCAGAAAATAAACCGACGGTTATCAAAGTGACGTCAGGCCCTCAGGGCAAACTTTTGGCAAAAGTCGGTCACCCATGAGGTTAGGCTTGATGATGGCGTGAATGTTCAGGAAATTTCCGAAACAGCGCGCTCATAGACTCATCGCTTTAAAACCTCACAGCCTGACATCCACCACCTCACTCTCAAGCGCCAGCACCCCAAACACACACTCGTGAACCTTACGCAAAGGCTCTCGCCTAACAAAGCGCTCAAGCGCCTCCAGACCCAGAGAAAACTCTCTGATCGCCAGCGACCTCTTGGTACTCAGCGACCGAGCCCGAAGTCGCTCTAAATTATCCGCAACCAAATACTCAGGTCCGTAGATCAGCCTAAGGTATTCTGCGCCCCGTACCTTCAAGGCGGGCTGAATTAATTTTCCCTGCTGCGAAGCGGTAAAGCTACACGGTTTAACGACCATGCCCTCAGCGCCCGCAGTCGTGATTTCTTGCCACCATGTTTCAGCCTCACTTTTTGAATCAGCTGAGTGGATGTCGACCAAGCGAAATTTAGTCTCCTGAAAGACCGCAGGATCGGCTTCGGCCAGTCTCTTCAGGATGCTCAAGTGCCATACATGATTTTTATCAGTATGCACGCTACCTTCGCTGGCGAGTAAATGAAACGGTGCGACCTTTAGGTCGGTAAGTCCATGAACCGGCCAAACAAATCGCCTATAAGCCTCGCAGTAACGGGTGACACTGTCTAACCGCTCCGCGAGCTTGCCACTAAGGCTGATCAGTTCGTCACGACTTCCGGTAGCTGAGTCAATCGCTGAGTCAATTATTGTTAGGGCTGACGACAGCATGGCCTTGCCGCTGTCCCCCACACTGGCGTACTGGCGCTGGATCAGGTCTCCCGCCTTAAACGACCATGGTAAGATTTCCGCATCGATCACCATCCAGTCGGATTTAAGCTCAGCCCAAATTGCTGCATTCTCTGCTGCAACACTTAGTCGGGTCAGGAGCTCTGCCTCTAGGCTAAGATCCTTGAAAAAGCGTCTGCCGCTTCGCGAGTAAACTAAGCCCATGGATCCATCAGTGACCCCGAAGCGCCTTTTGGCAGCAGCTGCGTCGCGGCAGATCACCACAATCGCGCGGGATCCCATGTGCTTTTCTTCACAAATAACAGTCTTTACGCCGCGCTTTTCATAGTACTGAAAAGCCTCAGCAGGATGCTCAAGTAAAACTGGCAACGCAGAGGTCTCAGGCGGCGACATCGTCGGGGGTAGATAAATTAACCACCGTGGATCGACACCAAAACGGCTCATAGTCTCGAGTGCCGCGGCTGATTGTTCAGCTTTAATCGCGAGGCGACCGCTTAAACGAGTTTCAATCAGCATCTTGCCTGTGACGTCCGCAAGCTCCAGAATATCGTCCGCCACTTGCTGATCGCTGCGCTGATCCTCTGCTGCAGTCGGCATCTTCAGCGGTTTTGCGGGCTCACAGTATACTCGCTTAGCCGGGACTGAGAGTAGTTCACGCTCCGGCCACCTGAGTGCCGTTAACTTCCCGCCGTATACGCAGCCGGTATCTACACAAATAGTGTTATTAAGCCATTCTGCTTCCGGCACCGGGGTGTGGCCGTATACGACTACTGCTTTGCCGCGGTAGCTCCGCGCCCATGGATGCCGCACAGGCAGACCAAATTCATCGGTTTCGCCAGTTGTCTCGCCGTAAAGTGCGAAGGATCGGACCACTCCAGAAGTCCTACCTTGTAACTCTTCGGAAAGGCCAGCATGTGCAGCTACCAGCCTTCCGCGATCAAGCACGTAGTGGCTGACTAGCCCACGGAGAAACTCGCGGAACTGAGCCACGAATTCAGGCGGTGCCGAGGAAAATTCCGCGATGCTTTGCTCGAGACCATGACTCACTCGCACCTGACGTCCATCTAGGTGTTTGAGCAGTTTAACTTCATGATTGCCCGGGACGCAAAGGGCCGTGCCGGCTGCGGTCATGTTCATGACCAGTTTAGCTGTCTCAAGCACTTTAGGCCCGCGGTCAACAAAGTCGCCCAGAAAGATAACGCGCCGACCTTCGGGATGCCGATAAATTTCAGATGTGTCTTCAGTAATAATTCCGTCTTTAGTTGTATCAACGGAGACACTCTCGGCGCAGTAGCCCAAGCCAGCCAAGAGATCTCGCAGCTCATCGCAGCACCCGTGAATATCGCCGATTAAATCGAATGGTCCATGGTCATCTCTGCGGTTGGTCCAGAGGCGCTGTTTTTCGATCGTAAGGCTCTCGATGGCCTCGGGTGTCTTAAATATATGAACATAGCGGACGCCGTCTTTTTCCAGCCGTTTGAGAGACTGTCGTAGGTTTAGAGCCTGCTTTTCCACGTAGCGTTGCGACTGGGCTCGGCCCGCTCGGTTATCATTGCGAGCAATACATAGCTCAGCAGGAAGGTCTAAAACCACGGCAACGGCAAACGCATGATATTTCTTAGCCAAGGCAATTAATGGCCGCCGCGCTTCAGGCTCTACATTGGTGGCATCGACAACAGTAAACCGGCCAAGTTTAAGGCGAGCCTCTACTACCATATGCAGAATTTTAAAGGCCGCGACATTGGCCTCCTGAGATCCCTCATCATCACAGACCATCTCTCGGCAATGGTCCGAGGATACGACTTCTGACGGCAAGAAGTGACGCCGACCAAAAGTGCTCTTACCCGCCCCCGACGGTCCCATGAGTAACACCAAAGCAAATTCTGGGATCTGAAGGACAGTCATTTGGTGGTCTCCGAGCGATTTTTACGAAAGATCGCCATTTGCGTGGGAGCGCCTCTACTCGGATCCACCAGCCCAATGTCTCTTATTTCGGCACTATAGTCATAGGTTGCCGACATACTTGAGACCCACTTGTGAAACTCGCCGCGGCTCCACTCAAATCGGTGATCCGAATGACGCAAATCACCTTCGCCCAGGCCTGCATAGAGAGCGTTATATTCCCGGTTCGGGGTAGTCACGATGATTGCGGAGTGATTTGCCCGGCCAAACAACAGGCGTTCTAGGGTGGGGAGTCTATCGACCTCTAAATGTTCGATCACCTCAATTAATAAGGCGGTATCAAAGCAGCTGAGCTCAGGATCATCATAAAACAAAGACCCTTGCTTAAAAGACACCTTACTTAGTTGGTGAGGGCTGATTTTTGCCTTGCTCAATCGATCCTTAGCACGGCTGACACACTCGACTGAGGCATCCATGCCGACAAGTTTGGTGATATTCGGATTTGCGGTTAGCTGCGCGATCAATTTACCGTTGCCGCAGCCCAGATCTACGACGGTCTTCCCGCCAATCTCCAGGGTCGCTTGCCCAATAGCATCAAAGCGCTGCTGATTCAGACTTTCGGGATGATCCGCCGCCTGATCAAAGTCTTCGTCATCCCAGATGCCGCCGTAAGAGTCAGGCCCTGTTCCTATGTCTGGGTACTTAGCCATCACGCTCTTATAGAGGTGCCGTTGGTGCTTTAGAGCACGTCTGATGATAAGCCGTGCTTCCGGATGTTGCGGGAGCCAATTTTGGGCGCGGCGCAGCATGACTTCCGCATCAAAAGCTTCGAGCCAGCGATGATTCTGGTGATCAGCCACAGGAATCAACAGACTCAAGTGCGATAGCACCTCGCGAATCGGAGCTATCGTATGCATGGTCACAGACTGAGGCGACGCGTGATGGCTGTGACTCTGGCCTTCATCTGACTTCGCAGATTTCACATCCAAGATATAACCGAGCGGCCCGAACAGCCTGGTCAACATCTGATAGCCACCGCGAGTGATCATGACTGGCAGGGTGATGGTTAAATCTAGGGCTTGTTCGACCAGCTCGGGGCGTTCCTTACAACGACCGCTCAAGGCCGTGCCGAAGGCTTTATGCAGGGCGGTCGTAAGCAGTGACGACGCTACATAAGGACGATCGTTTACGTACGGAGCCTCGATATATCCCAAATCACCGCGACCTTGCACCATAGAGAGGGGATCCACATCGACAAGTAAACACACGGTGCATGACTGCTCCGTTGCCGCTGAATAGAAGATATAGGCGTCGCCAAAGCTAAGTTCCACGCGGTGTACCTTGGCGGGGTTCTTATGGAGTAGGTAGCCTAGATTAGTTGCCGGCTCGGTTTTATTGGTTATCGTGATTAACATTTGGGTAAGTGCCACCTGAGTCCGACGGAGCTGTGTCCCATTGCGGATATCCAACTCGTCGGCGACACGACACCTAGCCAACGCCAGTCGACTTCGGCACTACTTCGGTCACGATAGGCCATGGCTTGGTACCTAGTTACTGCGTTGATATTAAATTGCTGCGTCAAAACAGTTGGACCGTTGCTCGGACTGATAAAATAGTGGTGCCCAGGACTAAGGGCATCAATGTTTACGGAGCATTTTTCGTAATCATAGTCCTCAGGCAGTCCAAGCATGAAAGACTTTATCCCATGACTCGATGAAAGGTCCATGAAGGTATGAATAAAGTCTCGAAGACTGACCTGCCCCTCGAAGCACACCATAAAAAGCACCTCTGTGATCGGCAGCACCTGATCTTGACCATAACTAATGCGCCCTGGGATATATTTACCAATCAGTTGGAAGGATAAAAATCCCCGAGACTTGATATCTTTTAGCAGCGCAATGTTGGCATCTAGCGTTACCTGATTGGGCTGTTCACCGACACAAGCCGATATGATGACATACGGTAGTCTATTGCCGATCTGGCAAAGGTCCTTTAGTAGGGGCTCGCTACTTGATCTTAGACAGTGCGCGCAAATGGAAGAAAATTTTGGTAAATCCTCGTTGATATCGATCTTCAAGATGTGATTTTGCATCAAGCACCTCTGTTTAGCGTCGCTCGCGTCGCTGCTCGACGGAGCGATACGCTCAATTTATTGCCTCTAATCAAGAATATCGGCATGTGCAGGGTCACAAACTGACCGGATGGGGCGAGCAAAAAGGCGGGTAACTAGATTGACGGCGCTACAAGCGTGCCTTTGCGGGTTTACGCTTACCTACGGATGGTGCGGCGGTATCGAGATATCCAACACTAGCCTTTGCTGCTTTTTCGTCCTTGATAAATCCAGCATCACGGAGTTCAGCCAGTACGCGGCTTGCGGGTTCGCGACTCACTCCGATCAGCCTTACAACATCTTTGATTGTCGTAATACCGAGTTGAGTTGCCGTTATTATATCGGCCCGATACTGCGCGCCATAAATCAGACGATTCCGATACTGCTTATGAATCTTTGCGATTTGCGAACGGCTTAGGGTGTATTTTACGTCAGTTTGAATCCCGCCTTTTCTCAGGGAAAAGTTCACTCCACGGGCCCACTCCTCAAGTTGCGTACTCCCTTTCGGATCTCCTACCGCGACAATCACATCTGGTCTGAATTTTTTGAGAATGGCCCATTTATGCAGTTTCTGGCTCACAGCGAAAGCTCCGAGCAGCGCTGCGTAGGAAATATCCGCACCTTCGTTAGATTTTTTCGCCAATATCTTTGATAGCTTTTCCAGGATGACGTGATTGCCGTTTTCCATAATCCACGAGCAAAGCACCTTCAAAAAACGTCCTCTGTCACTAGAATGAGGCAACGTTTCAATTGCTTCGGCTAGCGCTTCTTCGATATCCACACTCACGAGTTGCACATCCGAGAATTGACAGCCTATCGAGGCGAGCTTGTCGAATATGGTAATGCTTCGTGTCATATCAAGCTCCTATTGAGACGTTCGACCACCGTCAAAACGTGATTTGGCCACTCAGGATTACCATCCTACGTCCCTTGTTGTTCGCGTTATGATGCCAAGAAGCGCCAAAGCTGCTCCACCAACTACGATCGCCTCGAAGTTAAGAGATTGTTCTGCGAGATAAGTGTCAAAAGATGCTATTATTTCATTTGGTTGAAATCCGACCATGCTAACCCCATCGACCGCGATAGGTTGTATTATACAACACTTTCGTTGTATAATACAACACGAGTGTGGCACTATACAACGTGATCTCTAGCTTTGAACCCACGCAAGGCGAACGCCCTAACTGTCCGGGCACCTGAAACCCTAAAGCGCATTCATCAAATCTGATCGATATGTTGCCGGTGATCAATTTTCAGTAACGCTGTCAAATCGCGCGTGTGCTGTCGCCGGTGGTCACCAACAGTCAGAAAGTGACACAGCCTTCGACGATGGTTAGTCACAACCATTTGCCTACTGCTCGGAGGCATCCATGCGTGTCTGGCTCGATGATGAAAGGCCTAAGCCATATGACTTTGACGTACATGTCAACGACCCTGAGAGCGCTATTGCCCTTCTAAAACAGGGCAACGTGACACACTTAAGCCTAGATCACGACCTCGGACTTCAGCCTGACTCACGGTCTGGCTATATGGTGGCCGTTTGGATTGAGGAACAGGCGTTTTACGGTCTGCTAAAGCCCCTAACTTGGGCAGTGCATTCCGCGAACCCAAGCGGCCGAGCAAGGATAGTGGCTGCTATGCAACGAGCAGACGAGCATTGGTCGCAAAGAATCGATTTTACCGGCTTTTGATTTCCTTGGGACTCTTAAGGGAAAACACTTTGATCTAGTCAAATTATGACCACCCCACCTTCTCACGACTAAAATCCCCTAAAGCCCACGACGCTATCTTACCGATGAGTAGTTGGGAGGCTATTCATGCGCAATCAAGACGGCGACATTTTCTGGGATGTCACTGAAGTGACGGAAGATGGGCAGCTCATCACTGAGCTTCGCTTTCAAAAGATGGCGGCCGGCGAATATGCGGGGCACTACCATCCCATGTTTTATTGGATGCCGATGATCTTCCTCTCGACCTTCATTGAGCCCAGCTACAAGTTATGGCGAGCGTACCTTGGCGATGATCTCATCGGAGCAAATATAGTTCGGGAGGACGGTCGCGTAGTTTCCTACGAGCGGGGTAGGGAGATCGTCGATGAGTTTGCAAACTCTGACTGATTGCTCGCTGACGACAGAAAATCGCCTGTTAACGCCGACTATATTTTACTGTGTTGGCGCCTTAAACGAGCCCCCAACACCAGCAAAGGCGCAAATATGATCAAAAATCCGTAGCTACCGCGAGAATCCTTCTGAGCGCCCACGACGCCACAGGCTAAGCGGAGGTCCTCTTTAAATTTCAGATTTTCGTCTTCGGGATAAAGGTAGAGAACGCCAGCGCGATCGTCAGCACCCAAGTTATTAGATGAGACAGGCCTCGAATAACCCATGATGGATCTGTAGTTGCCGTGATTGTGGCCTAGGCCAAGACAGTGGCCAATTTCGTGGGTTATAGTCTCTGCAAGAGAACCTGCTGAGGCGGCGCTTTCTTTAACAGAAATATCGCAGTCGCTGATATATTTCTTGTCGCTATTCTCGAATGATTTTATTTCGGGATAAGCTGTGGCTGCTGTCGATGCGCTACCCAAGTCACTAACTATGATACGGTTGACCCCGTCGCTACTGTCCAAAGTAGATTCACCAGCCAATTTCTCGATCTGCAAATTATAGGCTACGCCTGGGACTTCGTTCCATTTCGATGCTGCATCGAGCAACAGCACTTCCATAAGTTGTTGGTCGGTAGCATCTGAATACTTGCCGTCTAGGTATGTTTTCTTGCCACTGATTGGTGGAGCATCACCTGTCCAAAAGAATGTCACTTTTCCATCAACTGGCAGATTAAGCTTAGCCTGGCTTGATGATATAAAGACAAATGCTGATGCTTTTTGTGACATAAAGAACAGTAGCAGAATAACGCCAAGGTACTCTCGGCTAAACATACACGACTCCATCAGAATACGATCCCTATGCGCAGAGCGCTGGGACTGATGATTTGATTCGCAGCCGACCCTTTGCCAATGGTCTGGGTGTATCCGAATACCCAATGCCAACCGCTCGCACCATCGCCCGTGATATACCCAAAAGCGGTGTAAGCGCCGATGGCGGTTCCGTTATTATCACTAATCAGGCCGCCGCCTCCCGATACGTATAGTCCGCCAGTTTTTTGCCGGTATCCAAAGAGCAATCCCGGAATGACGCTAACTTTTGTCTCAAAGCCGGCATCGGTGACGTAACTGTACTCAAGGTCATACAGTGCTGGTGGGAGCCCGATGGGATTTGATCCCCCTGTGCCAGCGATCGGCGGCCCGACCACTAAGGCATGTTGCCCGGCAAATGCGGTAGGGCACCAGAGGCTTAAAAGCAATATCAGCAAACGCTTCATAGCTCCACCCCGAGTCCCATGCTCCACATTTGGCGGCGATCATGAGCTAGGAATAATGCTCCCCAGAGACCAGCCGGAAATATGTGGCTGGTCCAATTTGCATCCAAGGTCAGAGCACCCAGTTTCAAAAGTTGCGCACCGACACCTAGGCTGGCTCCCGGTGCGTAGCTTACATCAGCTTCACTTGCAGGCTCATTGTTCAAAGAAGAATTGCCGGATATGGACGCCGCGGGGGCTTTGACCGACTCAGCAAGTACCGCAAATCCTGCTGTGCCGTAAATACGTCCCGATGCTGAAACTTTCAAAATCCATCCACCAGAGGCTAATAAACTCGCATGTCGTACCGTCGGAGACGAGCGCCCCCAATAAGAAGCGGAGCCATAATATGAATTTAGGACGTTTACTTTGAGATTGGCTGCCGGCCTCAAATAATCTGATCCCTCGTCAACCTGAGCAGCACTCGCGACAAGTTCGACGGAGTAAGCTGCTGGTGTAACAACGAGCCACCCAAGTGCCATCAGAAAGGTCGCCACAAAGGTACATTGTCGACAGCTATTCGGACCGAAGTAAAGCAACAGGCCGACCCCCAACTCTATGTTTATCCATGAGCTATGTATCGACCGGAACTTTGAGCATCTTTAGTGGTCACGATGCTGACAGGAGACTAGGCGGATATGTGTTTTAGACTCTGGGCCGCTGAGGGGTCATTGTGAATTGAAGCTGAGCGCTAATTTATTGAGTGATTAAACATTAATAACTTTAGTTTTTTCGCTTAAATTATCTTATTAACCAAGAATATTTACTGCCTTTGCGACTTAGCCTATTTATCCGTCAGTTTTTAAAGGTTGTGATAGACCTCACAGCATACACTGGAATGCGCAGGACCATGCTAGGCATAGTTAGCTCAATATAGTCCGCACCAATCGCCGTGACTTTATATAACTGCGGCAGGCCGGGGATTCGACTGATGTCATATTTTTCCCCTACCTCCTTGATACTAACACTCTCGCCCATCTGCAGATTTGAGAAAATCCCGGCGCTTGGGCTGGCTGTGAGGCTTGTTGTGGCTACAGAGCTAAGTAAGGTTAGGGTCGCTGCTACGAGCCGTAATCGACAGTTTCCAAGGGAATGAAACATCTCAGGTATCTCCATGGATAATTAGTAGGATTTTTTCGATGAAGTCTGAATGTGCTAACACCATATATGAGGTGCATTTAGACTGTAGTGTATTCAACGCCAGCTTAAATTGGCTGTTGTTAGCGCCGCTCCACTAATCTGCATCCCACCCTAAATACCGAGCTGAATCCTCTCGACCTCAGACGCTGCGATCTCATCCCCGGACCTATCATACAACCTGGTAGTCTCGGCGTTAGCGTGACCCGCTATCTGCTGCGCCTTATCGAGGGTGCCACCAGCTTTGCGGTATAAAGTTATGCCAGTGGCCCGAAACGAGTGATTTGAGATCTTGTCGCCAAGGCCAGCTGAATGAGCGGCGGTTTTAACCCGCTCTAGCGCGGAAGCTCGCTTCATAGCCCGCCCGGTCACTAGTCCGGTGGATGCGTCAGTCGACTGGAATATCCAGGCTTTCTTTTCTTTCACTCCCGCTGCCTCAAGATAATCACTCAGCGCCCGGTCCGCAGCATGATGTAGCGGCACCTCGTGGTAGCGACCGCCCTTCTCGTGCAGCCTGAGCCAAGCCCGGCCGGACTTTCGATGGTAGTCCTCAACCTTTGTCGAAAGCACCGCTGAGATGCGGGCGAATGAATAGAGCATCACACTAAATAAAGCTCTATCCCGCAGACCAATAAGGGTCGACGTGTCACATGCTGCAAGTATGGCGACTGCCTCGTCTTGATCTAGAACAGGAGTTTTACCCTTGGTGAGTTTGTAACGTGGACCTTTCACCGGAGCGGCGGGGTTAAAAGGTACGATGCCGCCGGTGGCTAAGTGATCAAACAGACATCGTATCGCGGCTAGGTGCTGCTTTATGGTGAGCGGGGATCCCGGGTGCTGCTCAATGTAAGCGGACACTACCATAGGGCTGATCTGAGCAAGGGTCACCCCCCTTGATTCGCACCAGTTGAAAAATGCGCCGATGGCATATCCGTAGGCTGCCCTTGTGTTTGCGTTCCGAATAGTAACTAGGAAGAAATCGATGAATCTAAGCTTTGCGTGCTCCCCAGATCCTTCAATCACAGCGGGGAGCGTTATGTCTTTAGGGATATATAGATCTAGGTTGTTCATGAAGGAACTCCAGTTCCGCTATGAAATCTACCAGCTATTCTGACATTGCGTTGCAATGGACGCTCAAAGTTTTGGACAGTCAAGCCTTGAGTCGCTCAAGTTTAGTTTAAGGGAGCAAGAGTTGCAGATCAAATACATCTTTAGAGCGATGGTTTGCACTCCGATGCCTGAAAAGTGCGTGAGGCTTACCTGGAACAATAAGAAATTCTGATTTTCAAACAAAGCCTGGCAGATCCAATCTCAAGCAGCACTGCGACTCGACTTGACACCCTCAACCCGTATCACGATTAGTTCAGCCTGAGCACGGGTGTATGCTAAATATCTCAAAGTGCCACTGGTATCAGGGTACTCGACGACAATCACTACCGGACTTTCTAGACCTTTAAAGCGTCGTATGGTGTCGAGCCTAATGCCGGAACCATCTTGTTCTGCGGGGATCAACAAATACTCGCCAACTTGGTCTCCATAGGTGAGCAATGAACTCCCATCAAAGGTCTTCAGTGTTTTGTGGGAATCAGCGCTTAGAATAGTAATATCCGCCGGGCTAAGCGCGTTGAGGGTGATGAGGCGATCGATTTGTCGTTTCAGTTCTGACCAAAGCTGTTTTCGGTTGGCAACGGTGACGGTGGTGACGGCAGCGCCCTGTGGCCAATTTGGCGTCGGATGTTTCAAGTGGATGACATTATCTTCGGTAGCTTCTTCGTTGAAGTGGGCGGTGGCATGGTCAGCAATGGCGCTGGTATTTCTGAGGTTATGCTCCATATGAACGTGGTGAAATCCCGTCAGTAACGTTGAATCAAGCGAAAGAACACGGTCGCCTGTTCGCCACTTTTGCGTTGGATCCATCGCGACAAACCAGCGTGCCTGAGGCTTCGTTAGGCGCCCGACCAGGGTCAACCAGTCCACATCAAAATCCTGGGCCTCATCGATAACTACAGCATCAAATCGTTGCCCCAATTCCGGGTTAAGGTCTAACGCCAGACTGGCAGCTGTGTTCAGCCCATCGTAATAGTGAGAGTCTTTGTGAACGGCGCGGATTAATTGTTTCGGAACCTCTGCTGACAATCTTTGTTGGGTTAGCAAGTATTCGCAGAGACCATGGAAGTTAAACACTTGGACGTTCTGGTCCCCGATACTTTGACGCAAATCGAGAGCCAGCAGCTCATTGTAGCAGAGTATCAGAACATGATTTGAGGCTGTCTTAGCCAAGTCCTTCGCTGCCGACTTAAGTAACCAGGTCTTGCCACTACCTGCATAGCCAGTGATTAGCAAACGACTGTGATTGTGAAGCTCTGTCGTCAAGAGCCTGTCGATATGCTGCTGAGTGTTCTCGCCCAATTCTTCCGCATCTGAACGGATCCGCTGCGCAGTGAGACGATATTCCCGGTCGACATGAATAGTGAACAGGCGTTCGGTTTCTTGGATGTGATCGTGGCTGAGTACGCTGAGCAGAGTATGGCCTGAACTTTTCGCAGCATTCACGATGACAGGCTGATCAAGTGGACTAAGGTGCTGGGCGAATTTGTCGAAGTATAGGATTGGTAGATCCCCGACTCCAGCTAGATCTGGATTATTCCAGGCATCAACACAACAAAATGCGATTATCTGGCGTGGAAGGCCCGCGATATTTTCACCTAGAAACCGACTCAAGTGATTAATGGCTCGTTGAACCTGGTCGGCAACAAATATCGGAGAATGATTCGGACCGTGCATGTGAGATAGGCGCCCGTGAGTGTTGTGCAAGCGGCCGGCTTTCGCTTCGATTACGATCAGCGGCCAACCGGGATTGGCGATCACAAAATCGATCTCCGCTAAAACGTCTCTTTCGGATCCGTCACTGATGAATGAAAGGCTGTCGCTTTCTCGGCGCGGTATCCTGAAGGAATGAAATACAAGGGCCGTGTCCGGTAGTTTTCGCTGCAACCAACCGTACACCGCTCTTTCGAAGTTTTGACCACTCGCGTCACTGGCGGTCGCGGCCGGTTTACTTGGGAACGAGCTAGGAAACATTCGGGCCATAAGACTTCCTCCGCATGACTCGCTTTTATGCTCATCGGCGGACGGACAGATCAGTTTAGAGAAATCTGAAGAACTGCAAGGAACGGCAAGTAAACCAGGGCTATACCAAGCCATTGCGACCCGGTTACTTACTGGGTAACAACCTTAGCTAGGCGCTGCGGGCAGTCTGCTCTGAATTGCTAGTATGTTGATAATCAGTCCACTTACTGGCATAAAATCAGGCTATGAAGAACCAACTAAAAAATATAGTAACCAGCAAAATTGACTATCATATATTGCAATATGCGTTGCTTGATTATCGGTTTCCGCGGAATAGTATGGACCGTCTTACGTATCGCAGCACTACGCTCAAGGTTTATAGGCAAATAGCTCTGCAACGACTTCAGTTTTTTCCCGTCCAACGTTCGAATACAATCGGTGCAAACGGCTTGCGCGGCGAGGCGGACATACGCAGGGTGCCATAACCTCGCTGCAAAGAAAGGTCGATATGATCATCCTCCGCCACTTTACGCAGTCCGCGGAGCTTCTTCTTCCATTCGTTTAGATCATAGAGGTGTAATCCGAGGAAGTGAAAGCCACGCTCTGTTCGCAGCAGTATGCCGGGCTCGCTTTTAATCACGTTCAAGGGCAGATCCTCGTACGGTAAATCATCAAAATCGAGCATTAAGAGATGTTGTTCCTTGTATTGATTGACACGACTATTGATGCCGATCACATATTGATTGACTCCCCTGACACCACAGGCCTTGAGCATGGCCCGGCCTTTTTTTAGCGCCTTCGCCGTGTGATCTCCATGAGCCATGATCCGCGGCATCCAGATTGTGAGCCTTGTGTGATGCTTATAAGCTTTGGGGCAGTATATATCAAACGAGACATCGGTAATCTCGGTGCCTTTACCCGTGATGGGCCTGAGCAGTTCTTCGACCGGGATTCTGGCTGTGACCATGGATGTCTTGTCCAGTATTCGCTGAACATGCTTCATAGCGTTTAGGGTGTATTCCCGGCGTAGCTTTTTGGTGATTTTTTTACCGTTCAATTCTTCCTGTGCGAGGATTTCGAGCAGGTTTTCTGCGCCTATCGTCGCTTTTTCGACAGTTTTTTTGACCTTGCGTAACATCCGAGTTGTGGCGATGTTGGCTTTAACTTTTTTCCTATCAGCTTTTGGGAGTAGCTGTTGCCAGCATTTATAGGTGCAGTTGATCGTTTCGCGTAAGTAAGCGTCCGATGATTCTTTACGGTCTAGAGATTTGCGCGCCTTAGAGAATTCATTCAGAGCCAATCCGAGAGTGTGGTGCAGCTTGGTAGTGGCAGAAAAATCATTCGTGGCTTTAGTACGCGGCATCTGGCAGTCCTCGGGACTTTGTGGGTTTTCAGGATAACAAATTATAGCACGGCAACTGCGTGAAGTCAGACGGACATCACAAATAGAGTTTGAGTCTTTGAATTTAGAATCCCGGGTGGTCAGAAACTGACTCGTCATTGTCCGAATACTAATGGAAGCCTGCAACGACATAGATTTGCGAGGTTAGAATGAAGAAGTTAAGCCAAAACACAAACCATATCGTTACCCACGGATTCAGTAACGCACACAGCGAGAATCTATATCCGAAAAAGTGGTCGAATGATCCCACGCCCCGCGAGCTGTACCGGTCTGGAATGTGCTGCCTAGGCTGCAATTTTTTTGCTCCGTTGAATGAAGATTGGGGAATCTGTTGTTACAGGCGGTCTAATCACTATTTGGAGACTATATTTGAGCATTTTGTATGCGGCGCATTTGTTCGCATTGAGGACGATGCCGCTGCTAGATTCAGCGATTATCACCTCTATAAATCTATCTAAAGATTTTTTTTCTAGAAAAAAGATGATCCTATAGAACAAAAGGGAATTGAGGTCTAATCGTTCAAGATTTGGAGAGTCAGAAACTGACTTGTGAACATATTAAAACTAAAGTCACCCAAGCTACGAAGAATATCGGACGGCTCACCTTCGATTATGAAGCTAGATGCTGTATTGAATGCGGCAACGCACTTTGGAGTCAGGACACCGAAGAAAAATTCCATACTTGGCTCGGCGAACAAAGACGAGTTAATCCGGACAAATTTGTGATTCAAAAAGTAGCGCTTTCTAGTTCCCTTGTGGCTTTCGCTAACGAATTAGCATTGAGAAATCACAGCACTGAATATGCGGTCTACCAAGCCTGCTTGTCTTTGTATTTCGTATTGGGTGCATTCAGAAAGCCTTTAATTGAAACAATAGATGCTATCGTGCCTAGATTTGAAGGGCCGCTGGTGCCAAAACAATTCCAGATTAGCCCAAAAATATTTGTGAAAATTAACTCCAATGCTAGGCTTTTCGATCTCGACATGAACGAAGTAGCATCTTGGGTCATCGAGAGAGTTTTATGGGCAGCAAAATGTGACATCGATGAGACTCTTATCGAGCTTGAGTACGCATTGGTAGTTTAGTGTTACGAAAGTCATTCTGAAATTAGCCGATTCAATCAGAATCATTCTATGCTGAGTTTAATCGAGGCTCCCTCGCTAATATCACGGCAACGGAAACCGACACCGAATATTGGTGTGCCAATATTTGAGCCCCATATCCCGGAGGACTACTCCATCAAGTTCAGGGACAAAGCTATGATCGCGGATTGCAGAGCGTATTTCACGCATGTTTTTAAGTAGGCGTAAAACTACGATGTCTTCTGAACCGTGAACTCGCGGTAGGCGCTGCCAGCGCTCGACGAACGGCTCGCGAAGAGGTTTGCCGTCCGACATAGTGATGTCGAACAGATAAAGCACCTTTGATTCAATGGCGTAGAAACCCTCGACCTCTGTTCTCGAGCTGCCCGGAAAGAGTCGCAGTAGATTGGCTTTCATGCCGCTCGATAGTTTATCGGTGCAGTCTTTGCCGCTCTGTGCCGCAACCTTAACAGTGTCGGAATTACCCGAGCGTATATAGATGCGCGCATGGACTCCGTCCATCTTCAGGTAGGCGCAGTAGCCACTGCTCAGTAGGCGGTTTATATAGGTCGGATCAAAGGACGGGAAAGAGGTCATAGGAGTAGCGCGACTAAACTGTTTGACGCGAGTAAACGGATTGATAGGTGATGCTGAGGGTATAGCGCTGAATAAATCAGAGATCATATTTTCAAGATCTGACTGCGGTGTGGGAACGTTTTTGGAGTCACTCATGAGCCGGTTACCTCGCGTTTGGATACCCTTTCATCGGTGAGTTTAGAGTCAGATTCCGACCGCTGGTGAATTTGTGATGGATTTTGGGAGGGTAGGGCGGTGGGGTGCGGGGGTGTCGCACTAGGCGATTGGTAGGCGGATCAACTCGGCTAAAGGCACGGGTGTCTTCCCGATCGCTAAATCTATGATGCCCATGAGGTCTTCTTGGGGGATAGGGTCATCTGAGCTTAGTAATATTTGAAGGTGTGGGCTGATTTTCTTTAGAAGGCGGGCCACGTCCAAGCCATCGCCACATGATCCCTCAAAGTGCATGTCAGTTACGACATAGTCTAAATGCCTGATGAACGCAGGCTCAGCCTCAAGTCGTGTGGAAAGATCCTCAAAACTGCTGAGTCGATGCACCGTCGCGTGGGATCCTAAAACTTCGACCCAGGCATCTAACATGAAGGGGTTGTCGTCGACGATTAAGACTTCCGGCTTACGTTGCGAAACTGACCGTGGTGATAGGGATTCAGCTTTCAGGTTTAGGTGACTATTCTCGATGCTGCCGTCCCCTGCATGGGAGGCGCTATCAAATGACTGGAACGCCGTTGTGATCTCGGAGCTTTGCAGCGGCAGTTTGGCTGTCGTTCTGCACCGATGTCCTTCAGCCATGGGTAGAGTGAAATAGAACTCTACTTTGCCGCTAGGATGCTCTGTAGTCGTGCTAGATTCGCACCAAATTTTGCCACCGTGGCTGATTATCATCTTCTGGGCGATTGCGAGACCTAGGCCAGTGCCGCCTTTTTTGCCACTGGTAAAGAATGTATCAAAAAGTTTTGACAGGTGTTCTGTGGGGATAACGGAACCTGAATTACCAATACAAAATTCAACTAAACCATCCCGCTGCCTTGTCTTGAACCAGATCGCTCCTTGTTGTCCCATTGCTTGGACCGCATTTCCAATGATGTTGGAGAAGGCGCGTCCGACTTTTTGGACATGCACATTGACCATATCCAGATGGCCGAAGTCATAGCCGATCGCTATCCTGGACTTGGGGTAGACCCGAAAGGTCTCAATGAGTGCTGATTCAATCAGTGACAGAGGGCTTGCCGGCTCCCGGATGAGTTGAGTTGATGTCGACCCAACCTCCAGAACGTCGGAAATAAGGCCATCGACACTGCCAACGGCTTTATCTATCTCTGGGAGTAGGCGCCCTAAGACCTTTTTGACTCCGTCCGGATCTTTGGCGTTGCTTAGCATTCCGATGCCCATCTTTAAGATGGAGAAGGGCTTGCGCACATCGTGGGCTAGCATTTGGGTCATTTTAGCTATGGCGCCCTGCTTTTCTGCATCGCCGAGCCTGTCAATCATCGCCCTGGTGTTGGAAACATTAACCTCAAGAACCTTAATCGATGGTGCGATGACGTTTATCATTGACCAGACTGTGTCAATGCGAAATTCAGGCAGTTGATCAAAAACTAGAAAATCATCACCCAACTTTAATGCTGGTACACGTGGATCTGTGGTGTCCTTGACGAGTTTGCCTTCACATTCGAAGTGCTGACTAAGAATGGCAACAACTTGGTTACGAAACTCGAGGGGGTCGACGATCCCCGTTGGGGAAGTTGTGATAATTTTCATAAATGCTGTCGCAAGCTGGGGTGGAACCCCAACCGTTGGTAGGCGAATGATCTGATCAACGCTGGGGTCAAAAGCTTTTGACTCTCTGGCCTCCAGTTCGATCCTATTATCGATCACCAACCATGACTGGAATGAATTAGATTGCTCCCTGTAATCAGCAGCTCTTTTTATGAGATCTAGAGCTTGATCCTTATTTCCAAGGCATAAAGAAATAAGCGAAGCCGCGCGATAAAACTGTGAGTTAATGACAATGTCGGTCGAGTCTGCATCGTGTTTTGATAACACATCATCAAATGACTGTCGTACGAGGTCGCTATATCCCCGAAGCGCTAGGGGTAAAAGTGGCATAATACGAGTTACTGGCACATAGCGGAGTAATCGTTCTTGCTCATACAGTCTTTGGAAGCTGTGAGCATAAAGCTCTGTCTGGGCAATATAGCCGGAATAAGCATGTGCATATAGGCACGAGACTTGAAAGATGTTCTGATAGTATGGATCGTTGGGGAGCTTTTTGATGATCGGTTGAATGATCTTTTCCAGCCCCTGGATCTTAGCAGAGACAAAAAGAGTGTATGGGTAAGCAGCAAAGACAATATTTGATGCAAAACTTGAGGGTGTTCGCCTTTTTTGCCGTATGAAGAAACTGTAGGCAGCCGTGGCGATTGAAAAACCAATCCGCTGCCACCCCGCAATGCAAAGCATGTGACCAACGAGAAATAAAACGGTCACGATCAAAGACGGACAGGATGACCGTGGAGCTAGCATAAGTAGGCGCCATATCGAGCGCCAAGCGGCGTTATGGTCGTTCCAAAAGTGGTAGGAGTAACGTGCGTATTCTAGAAGACATCTTCCATCGATATCTTCTTGTGCTAAAGCGGTATTGCTTTCGAGCCAACCACGACCAATTTTTACAGCTAGAAGTACATGGTCAGCGACAAAAATAGCCCTTACCTTCTTGTCTTTGATTGAGTAGGGATCTATCGATTCCCCGACTTCAAATGCTTCGACTAGGGATCCCTGGGCATGGAGTCTGAAAACTTTGCGAAGAGTTTCCATTTCAAGGGGAAGATCTTCGGCTATGGTGCCTCTAAAGTAAGATTTTCCGAGAGACCTCATTTAAAAAGCTTCCTCCAGGCGGAGAGGACTGCATCGTTAGTTGCGGACAATCTAGCCGAATCTTGTGCGTGATAACCGACGGTTAAGGCTTGGATTCCTTGCGATGACCACATTACCGCATTAACACACCCCTCAGCAGGGGTAGGAAACATCATAAAGTTCGATGGATTTAGGCATTTCGAGGTCCATGGCAACTTGTCTAAATCACCGATGGACGACACCAACACACGACTTGGTTCAAATCCGGAGGGAGCAGCCGGCGATTTTTGAGAATGAAGAGCGCGCTTTTTGAGGTATTCAGTCCATTGGCTTCTCGGCGCAGCAGCCAATGCCGCTAGGCGCAAACGCATAATTTTTACGATGCCGAGGCTATTACCCCCAATATCATTGGCGGACATTTTTGAGAGATCGTCTGCAGAAACACAAATATCCGCTGATCCTAAGGTTTGGTCAGCTGCTAGCAGGTTGGAGGCAAATTGTTGTGTAAAAGTTGAACCTGCAGTCAAAGTCGGTGCCTGCAGTGCCTCTTGCCAATAGTGATGTAACAACAAACCGTCATAGAGTTGGCTTGATTGGCCGAAGTTGGTCCTTGGGAGCGAAATTATCGCCGTCTTCTCGAGAAAATTGCTGATTACATACAACCCCCCAAAGGCATCCATTCGACTGTGGTTTATTCTAAGGGTAAGTATAGAGCTCGCCGAATCGAATTCAATGTCTCCACCGAGTGCACGGAAATCCAGAAGCGATCGATCCTTCGCATAATCAACACATGCCAAGTCAATGTTCAGCCGAAACATACAGGTGGATCGCGTCAATCTGGATCCAATGAGATTCTGTTGCCTGATGTGAAGTGTGTTAATTGGCGCGAACATGTCGAGGACGGTTCCTTCAGCTTTGTTTTATTTTGGTATTCACATAGCGATGGATAAACTCATTTTTAATTTTGATAATTGTTTTCGTGCTGATTCGCTTAAATATTTTCATCCCTGGACTTCGATCTATGTCACTTGCCGCGACAGTCCTGATGGCGAAATTTGTATCCAGGAAATGCGCAATGTTCGAGCCATTAAAATGCCGGGCGAAAATACTATTTGAGGCATGAGTGATCTCGTCAAAATCAGGTAACGCAATTGCGCCGTCGATTTCTCGTAGGAGACCAAGGAAAGCAAGGCCAAAGCGCACGTGACCCTCTTCGTCCTTTAATATTTGCATGTCGTCGATTTCGGATGGGCTGTCTATGAAGGCGTCCCGACGATAGGTGAGGGCCCCAAGCGAGATACTCTCCAGTATGGCCTGCAAAGAAAAAAGCTTTAATGTGATTGGGCCTATGTCGCGTACGAACTGACTAAATTCTTTATCATACCCAGTGCTCGCGAAGCGTTGCCCATGGAATAGAGCCTCATATCGCGCAACATGATCTGCTTCCTCTGCAATTTGCTGTTGAAGTAGAGAGCGGAGAGATCTGGGTAGCCGCATGTCGCTAGCTAAGTTCTCTAAAAGAGGCAGAATGCATCGTTCGCCGGCAAGCGTTTCGTTGACTAAATAGGACCATTCCACCTCTAGCGGAACCTTTTCGACCAAACGATGGTTAGCCCTAAAACTCAAACCGACAGCTCCTTTTGAAACAGCTCCGGCATCTCTAGGTTCACCATGTGCCCAAGGCCGCTGATCTCATGGTGATTTGCGCCGGGTAGTAACTCCTTCAGATCCAGATTATGGGTTGGGCCTAGTATGTAGTCGTCGGCACCGCCAATGACGGTCATTTCGGTAGGATCTATGTTTGGCCAATAGTTTTGGCCGTTATAGCTGAAGATGGCACCAATTTGGCGGTACAATGCCTTCGGGCTTTGTTTGTTTCCACCTAGGGCGCGGTAGCTGTAATAATCTTGCGCCTTGTTATCAGAGACTAGCCGGAACTGCTCAGAAAAGAATGGGCCGAGTATCCTTTTGAAGTCACCGACGTTACCTAACTGAGCTGTCTTCCATTCAGCTAGCATTGCCGCGGTTATTGCCTGATTAGACGACAAATTTGGAGAACTCACGAGCACGCGAAAACTAGTGTTTGCGGGGAGAATGCTGCGAAACCGCGACGCCATGATCGATACGATCATGCCCCCCATACTCATGCCCATGATGACAAGATCTGTTTTGCCGAGGGTGGAGATGTGCTTAGCATGCATCTCCGCAACGTCTTCCAGTTTATAGGCGACAGCTTCCCAAGGCGGACCATCACCGGTCTCTGGATTGTCAAGACGCAGCAGTCCTGGAACAGACGGCAGCTCACTAGCGGCCATTGCTAAACCCGGGATCGCGATTCCCCAAATATCACTCATAAAATCTATCCATAAATCCCTCGGGCCATTTAGTTGGTTTGCCGGTATTTTTGTCGATACATACTAGGTGCATGACACATTTAGCTAGGGTGCGGTCTTTACTGTCGAGCATTTCGCAGCTGACTTTGCAGTCACCATCGCCTTTTTCTGATACAAGCGAATTAATCGCAAATAGCTGATCGCCCAAAATAGGGCGAATGAATGCGACTTCCAAATTCTTGGTGTAAAACGCAATTTCTAGCTCGGATATGCTCTTCATATCCAACTCGAAGCGTTCCCGCAGCGCAGTGAAGCGATGGCTCAAGAAATAAGACACATAGTGAAGAGTATTCAGGTGCCCGTAAGAATCTATTTCCTGAAAGCTTGCTCTGTGCGTTGTCTTAAACTGGATCGGCTTTATCACTAGTTGCTCCAATCTGATTCCAAAGAGAAGCGTTAGGACCTGTTGCCAGGTGATACTCGTGGTTAAATGCTATGCAACAGGTGGTCCAGCGCACTTCGGTTTGTATGGTGCGGAAATTCGCGGGGATTTTGTGGGCTAGGTGGGAGGAGGGATGTCAAAATTTGGGGTAGATGCATATAAAGTTGGCGATTGGGGGTGCTAAAGTCAGGAGACATCACACACAGTGGGATTGCTCAAGTCCTTTACCTTATGGTCCATGTCTGTCCATGTCCTTGGCTTTCGCCAGGCCTCATCACGTACATCATGTGATCACGAAGTTTTGTGTCGCACGACACATGGTTCACATGATCTAGCGAGGTTTGGCATGGCTAAAGACGGAAATAAAAAGATAAACAATGTCGACTCCGACAACACTGGCAAAATCCTGGACCCCTGTTTAGACGTCGTCAGCAAGATGCTGCTCTCGTCGCCAGACTGTCGCGATGGGCTGATCGACTTAATTACTAGCATCATCACGCCGCCGTCACCCATCGTCAGTCTAGAAGTCCTAAACCCGATCGTCCCGCGGCAAATAGTGGACGAGCGCGGTGTTGAGTTGGATCTCTTGCTGCGCCTAGATGACGGTTCTCATGTCAACCTTGAGATGCAGACCTCGACCAGCAAGATCTTGCCGCACCGAGCCCTGTATCATTGGGCTAAGGTCTACAGTGCCCAACTCAAAATTGGCGCTCTACACCCTGCCCTGCGAGCCGTGCGGAGCATATTTTTGTTGAAACATCCGCTATATACGGCCGAGCCAGAGCTTGCTCACCACATCATCCGCGCCTACCGGGAGCCGCTGATGGTGCCAGCGGTGGAGCATTTTCGGCTGGATTTCGTCGAATTACCTAAGTTACTTTCACCTGGCCCAGGGCAGTCAGGCTACCAAGGCCACCAAGGCCATCATGATAGGCTGCATTTATGGGCCGAGTTCTTCATGAAGGCTACCCAGCCAGACTCTTGCGAGGGCCTTATGTCTGATCCCATCATTAAGAAGACTTTTGACAAGTTGAAAGAGATCTCTGCTATGGACGAAGCGCAACAGATTGCCCGTGCTCGTGAGCTTGGCATGCTTCGCGTCAGCATGGAGCTAGATGAAGCTCGTGATGAGGGCCTGCAGAAGGGGCGCGATGAGGGTCTGCAGAAGGGGCGAGAAGAGGGGCGCGATGAGGGCGCGCAGAAGGCCCAAGCAGCGATGATTCGCAAGTTCATGGACGCCGGAATGTCCTTGGATCAAATTGCAGCAGTGATAAAGATGACGAAAGAGGAACTAGAGTTTCTTTTGGCCTTGGATCAAGGTTGAGTCGTCGGCCACTACTGCTAATGCTATCTCTCACTCTCAAAAAACTGCGCATGTAACCTTGGTTATTAAACGCACCTGCCAGTAAATCCCAAGAATATTTGTCACTTATCGTACTACTTAGGTGTGCTATTCCGGGGTGCCTATTAAAGTCGATGAAAAATTCTACCGAGAGCGAAAATGTGAATCTTTACATTGATATCCCTTGGGAACACGTGCGTGAGCTTCAAGTCTAAAGTTAATACAGTTTACGATTTTCTGACGCTGTCCATGCGTGGACTGAGCGCGGAGGAACGTAGTTTTGTTGAGACTTGGCAAGGCTCACACCAGGGAATGTTCGAGCGCTACGTGGCCCGCATTGTTCTAGTTGTATTTACATTTTCGACCATTGGTATCTACTTGCTGTCACCAGTGCCACAGCGTGCCGTCGAGCTTTCGACACACAGCGCTTTGCTCTTGTTAGCGCTGATCTGGAACTTTACTCCGCTCATCAAGTTAAACAAAATGAGCTATATTTCTGTGATGATCGGAGTGATATTTATAACCGGTGCCGCGACCAGCGTGCGTGTCACACTAGAGAATCCTCACCGTGATGTTGATCTAGCGATGACTGCGTCTTTCTTCATCGGCACATTACTACTGGTCACGGCAAACTTCCGACTGCAAGGTGCGCGCATTCTTTTCAGTGTGATCTTCAACGTAATCCTGGGCGTTTGGGCCTATGGACCGTTGAAGACATCCGGTGAAATGTATAACTTGCTGTTGTTGATTTTCGGCTACTCCGCCTTCGCTGCCGGGATGTTTTATTCCAATGCCCACAGATCCCGTCGCGAGATCTTAGGAGAGTTTCATACACGCAATCAGCTGATCCAGAGCGAAAGGCTTAGGGTTGAAGCTGTTGAACAGCAGATACTGCTGGCGAACGATATCCAGGATTGTTTGGCGCCACCTGAAAGATTTGCCTCGCCACGCGGCGTCGAGGCACGTTTTTTCAAACGTAAATATCATCAACTCGGTGGCGACTGGATGGCCCTGCGGACCACGGGTAATGGTGATCTAGTATTCGCCGTTGCCGATGTCACGGGGAAGGGCGTCAGCGCCGCACTAGTGGTCCACGCAGTACAATCTCTTTGGGCGCAGACATTTGCCAATCCATTGTTTAATCCATTTGCTTGGCTCCATTCTGTCAATGCTGCCCTGCTAGTCATGGGGCAACATAAGCCCCATACCTTGACCATGGGCCTACTAGTTGTGAGCAAAAATCAGATTAAGTATTACTCTGCGGGGCATGTGCCGGTGCATGTTTTTAGCGGGCAGAAATCGATGCGCACCCTGGTGGGGCGAGGAAATATTCTTGGCGTTCTTCCTGACTTGCAACTCAGTCCTATTATATTTGACCTGGATCCTTCCCAAGCACATCTCATTGTTATGGGGACAGATGGCGCATTGGATAAAGGCTCCCGCGCTCGTGGTTCGCAGGTCCTAAAGCTCGTTAACGATTTGCATACCCTAGGCGAGGACGCCTTTGAACAATGCCGCTCAGAAGACGATAAGCTCCTAGTTTCGATTGAAGTCCCCATCGCTAAAACCGAGGAATTATTCTTCGATAATGCTGTATGATTTGGACTAGCTATCTAGTGATAGGATAGCTCAACATCCATATTTAGGGTGAAGAGCCCGCGGAGCCTTTCATGGAAGATCCAATCACAGTGCAGTGCCCTTGGTGTGGTGAGGCCTTCGTTACATTTTTTGATGCGTCAGCGGGGGCGCAGACCTACATCGAGGATTGTCAGGTTTGCTGTCGGCCGATTGACATGCGCTTTAGAGAGTTAATGGATGGATCTTACGAATGCGACAGCCGAAGATCGTAGTAGATCTCCGGCTTATTGCTGTTTCTTACGATTTTCTGTTTCTCTAATTAAAACTCGATTAGGAATCTTTCACGTCGATCTTGGCGGTCGACTTGCTAAGTCCACCGTCACTGTCTTTCACGGTGACATCGATTGTGGCGTCTTTACTATCTACTTCGAAAGGCTCGGTAGTGAAGATCCAGTCACCCGGTTTATCGGGGTCAGGAGTCACTGAGGCAATGCCTACTTGTTTGGTTTTGCCGCCGGATTTGAGTTCAGCTGTTGCAGAAGTTGGCACTAGGGTTGGTGATTCAAATTTTAGGATCGATTGCGCTAGATCGGTCGCATTCGCTACTAATTTGACTCGTTGTGGATCACCGGAGACTGTATTCATTGTCGATTGAGCGATGAAAGCTTGGGCTCCGAGTAAGATGCTGTTCACAGTGACACCGGGTGAGACAGCCTTGAGGTCCTGGCTTGCGCCAATAGTTTGGGCGACGACTGCTGGATCGTTATCAAAGCTGTAACGACCATCAATGTTAATATTTGGTGCACCATCGGTGATGAAGTAGATCACCACGCGGCCTTGCACGCCCGTAAGCATCTGGCGAGCTTGCTGCAGCGGCGCGATGTAGTTGGTGCCACCAGCTGCGCGGCAAATTCGGTCAGCCGTAAGATTGGATGCGAAGGTATCGATATCTGACAATGGTAGTATCCCGCCCAAATCTACCGTCGAAGAAAATGGAATCATCCCTTCTTGGACTGCAGTTTGAGGATCGGCGCTGTTTTTAACATAGTTTGTGATCGCTTTGGCAGCTTGTAGACGGCCGCACGATCCACCTACCAATGGATCCATAGTTGCCATCGAGCCTGACCAATCGATCAGAAACAGTACCGTGATTCGCGATGGCTTTTGTGGGGTTGGACACATGTGGCCAGTGAGTTGTGCAAGAACGGGTTCACCAGGTTTCGTCGGTAAGAGTTCGACTTTTGCGGTGTCTGGGTCTGCTAGTTCCGTGCATGAGAGAGCTAAGGCCTGCGGTACTTTGTCGGGATCTCCACCAGTTGAGCCATCGGAGCCGTTCTTCGGACCCTTGGCTTTACCGTCTGCGGCGCCTTTTCCAGCCTTGCTTGGCGTAGCGGAGGAGCCGGTCTTTTTACCGGACGCGGTAGCACCAGTAGGTGAGGCAAAGTTTGCGCTACTGCAGGCGTTTAGACTGCTAGCTAGCAGACAGCTACCGATGATGCCTTTTAGTAGGCCTATTGAATAGCTATTCGAGGCGCTGATTTCTCTAAGTTTGCGTACAACCGACATGTTAAGGCTCCCATTGTGTAACCCGAACCGCGTTACTGAGGGGTCATTCGGTTAGAGCCATAGAGAGCTTTAGTAATAAAAACAAAACCCATATTTCCCGGGCAATTACAGGTGCCAGAGAAATTGGGTTTGTCGGACCGTAGGCTTAGCGGAACCGATTTGGCCGGGTTAAAAGGGTCATCTTTTGACCGTCAGGGTCTCCAGTGCACGGCGAGCCCGTTCACTCAACATCGGATTGACTGCGGGTGCAATCGTTCCGATAGTTACCCGGGTATTTGGTGTTTGTGGTCCGATATTGGCTGGTTGTTTAACGACTGTTTGCGTCCTCGCTGTCGGCGTGGATCCGGTGACGGTCGCTGAGCCAGTGGCTGGTATTGGTTTTTCAATCAATTGGCCGCGGCCCAGTCCGGCGGGGCCTAGCATGGCGGCAAAGTCTAGGTCAGCTACCAGGAAAACCCTTGGCTCGGCCGGGGTAGACGCATCAATTGCATTAAGCATCGCTAGGCGATGTTTTTGCGCGCTCTTCTCTTCATCCCAGAGGTAAATGCTCAGAACTGCCTCGCTTTGCTCGGCGATCTCGAGTTTTCTCTCCGTCGGCTCATGGGATACGTGAACCATGGTCAAAGCTGCGATGATAGTTGCTGATTTCAGTAACTCGGGGCAACGGTCATCGTGGATAGGGAAGACCGGGATTCCGGTATCGTCGAACGCGGTCTGCCACGTTGCCAAAAGCATCTTGCGTCTAGCCTTTAACAGCTCGCGCAGACTGGCGCTGGCTTTAACCTCAGCTGCAGCTCCTTTTAATTGTTCGAAGCGCTTACGCTTGTTGTCACGGTAGCGAAGAAGTCCCTGCACTTCCGCAAGTAAAATATTCGGACTACTTAGGTCAGATGCATTTTGACTCCCCGTGAGTTGTCGCCAGTCTCGGACGAGTCGTTCGCTCTTGACCAGGTTGGCGCTGAAACGCTGGAGTTTTTGCATCAAGTCGATGCGTTTATCAGTGAGTGCCGAGAGCTTGCCGTGTTTTCCGGCGATTACCAAAAGTTTATTTAGATCCAGATCTTCTGGGAGAGTTGATTTACGCGCGGTCGCCAGCCATTGCTCACGCACTTTGCCGTAGCTACGCACGAGGTCTTCATGGGCTTTGTCGATAGCGGCAAGAGCGCTGTCATGTTGGCGACGTGCCACGTCTAGGCCATTATTCAGTTCTTTAACCCGTTTGAGCGCGTAGCTGATTGCCATCTCAGCAGTCTCGAGATCGGCGGCCACTTGGGCATCGACGACGTTGTCTTCTGGTGCCTGGTCGACGTCACCTGGTTTGGCTTTCAAGCGTTCAAACCAAGTCTTGGGTTTGATGCTGTCCTCGCCGTGACTGGTGGCCTTCACATTCCGTTGGCGCAGTCTGATTTGGAGGGAGGCGAGACATTGCTCGAGTTCGCTAGCCACTTGTCGATCGCTGGCGATACCGTTTTCGGCGAGGCGTACGTAGCGTTGGTGGGCGGGTTCTAGATGTTCTTGGTAGTAGCGTCTCGCGTCTTGTGTGGCGTGAATGAGGCGCGAATATGCTTCCAGGCGACTGAGGACGGCGATGGCAGAGCGGAAGTCACATGGAGGCACTTTGCCTTCACTGGCGTCGATGCCCATGCTGCTGCATAGGTCGGCGACATCACCGTCGACTTTGGCTAAGTCATCTTTGAGTGATTTAAGGGTGACGCCTGGTTGCAGCAGCGGCGCAGCTATCTCGGCAAGTTTGTCGAGGAGTTCAAGTTCACTAGCAAGAGCGGCTACCTGCGGTGTTTCCGTGGCGACAAAGCCTTGGGTTTCTTCTTTTAGGTCCTGAAACTGGCGTGCTAGTTCGTGATACTGGATGTGCAGCGGGGACAGTTTTCCGGCGAGTTGCGTGATCAGCCGCGGCTCTGCTAGCTGCGGTAATTTAAAATTCTCAGCACATTTCCCAGCTAACATAAGCATTTGTTGCTGGGCGATATCTTTGACGCTGTGAGCTGCGGCTCCCTCGACGCTTGGCCCTAGGGGTAAAATCCGCAGTTCATCGGCGATGCTCTGGACATCAAATTGGGCTACCTCGGCATTCGGTTGCAGGGGCTGCTCGTGATCAAAGAGCGCTACCGCCAAGGCCGTTTCGCCATCACCAGCGGCTAGAGCGACGCCGTCACGCATCACTCGCGAGGTGTTGCCACGACGTTGCACCACCCAAGTGTGACCACCGTCATCGCTTAGTTGCAGGGCCACTTCATGCACCTTGTTTGGCGCGCAAGTGCCCGTAAGTGCATAAACTAATCCTGCGGCAATCTCAGCGAGGTCCTGCCTGGGGGCGCCGATATACAGGTAGGAACGCAAACGACCGCTCGTCGGGTTAAACTTCCACGTCCGCCACTCTTCCTCAGGACGAGCGCGATAGCGCAGCACATTCAGGTTCACAGTGCATCCCCCAGTTATGACAATGTTATATAGGTGCTTGTTGAGCTTGGCTAAGAGCCTAGAAGTAGTACGGAAAGTGGAATTAGGTCATCTTGAGTAGGTAGAAACGGCGCTGGGCAAGGTTGGTCTCCTCTGATTATACACGATCTGCCTAGGTAGGTTAATCTCTTGAGTGTCGACGGGCTGACAGGTTAAGCTGCGCCGCATGGATGAGACAGCAAAGTCATTATCTGCAGCCCATTTGCCGTCGCGGGCGTCTCTAGCAGCTTGGCTAGGGACCGCAGGGACGGCGCTCTTGCGCCTACTGCCGGCAGAGATGGCTCATGATGTAGGTATGAGCCTTTTGGCGCGTGGTCTTCTTGACTATCTGCCTGCGCCCTTCATCGAACCGCTTACCGCCGGTATGCGCGTTAACGTGCCGGGCATTGGTGAGCTGGCACATCCGATCGGTCTAGCGGCAGGATTTGATAAACATGCGCGGGTGCCAGGAGCATTCGCTCGCATGGGTTTCTCTATGCTTGAGATTGGTACGGTCACGCCCAGGCCACAGGCGGGCAATCCAAAGCCACGGCTGTTTCGCCAACCAGAGCAGCGTGCCCTTATCAACCGGATGGGCTTTAACAGCGACGGTGCGGCTACTGTGGCGGAACGACTGCGCCGCCTAAACTGGCGCCATGATCGCGTGCCGCTCGGGGTGAACTGCGGCAAAAATAAAGCCACGCCCAATGACCGCGCTATCGATGATTTTCTGCAGGTCATGACGACCTTTGAGCAACTGGCGCAATATTTTGTCGTCAATATCTCGTCGCCCAATACTCCCGGTTTGCGCGACTTGGCGACGCCAAGTTTTATTCATAGTCTGGCTGATGAGGTTGGTGTCATGCTGCCCCGGGTATGGGTGAAGCTTGATCCAGATATGGAGCGCAGCGAATTTCAAGCGATCATTGCTGCGATTGCTCATCGCGGATTCCGCGGCATCATCGTCAGTAATACTCATCGCGTGACGTTTCCTGAGGTCGGTGGTCAAAGTGGCCACCCACTGATGGCCCCGTCGACGGCCTGCCTTGAGTGGGCGCACAGCGTGCACCGTGGTGAGTTGCCGATGATCGCAACTGGCGGCGTTCTGAGTGGTGCTGATATTTATCATAAGATGGCAAGGGGTGCGCTTGCCGTGCAGATATACACAGCTCTTGTTTATCAAGGGCCGTGGGTAGTCAGTAAGTTGCTCATTGAATTAGCTGCAGAACTGCAGCTGCGTGGCATCAGCCATGTTCAAGATATGATAGGTAGCTATTATCGTGAGTGATATCGAATTAGAAATTGTCCGTCGGATTCGCGGCAACGTCCATGGCACGGTCGATGTCACTGCTCTTGAAGACAAGGTGATCGATCACCCGATGATGCAGCGGCTGCGCCGCATTCGTCAGCTGGCCTTTCTGTCGCTCGTCTTTCCCGGCGCCACGCATTCTCGATTTGAGCATTCCTTAGGCGTGATGCATCTCACGGGATTGACTTGGAGCAAAATCCGCTCCAATCAAAAGCGGCTCGCTCAGACTTGCAGCCGTTACCGAGACTTTGCGGCGAATGAGCGGCACGGGGTCGCCATAGGTGGCAAAACTCTGGTGCATGGACTGCTAGCACCTACTTTCCCAATTATTGATGAAGTATTCGGCTGTCCTTATACGCTGCAGGCCATCCGCCTAGCGGGGCTGCTGCATGACCTTGGGCATCCGCCGTTTTCGCACAGCGGGGAGCGCTTTCTGCCAAGTTGGAAGGCAATCTTAACGGCCAACAAAAATATCGTGCCGCTTTATTTACGTGAGTACCTAGAGGAGTCGTGTCTAAATATTGCAGCTGCAGGCAAGGATCCAGCGACAAGGCCGGTACGGCATGAGGTCTATACTCTACTATTAGTTGATCGATTGTTGACCGAAGTAAATGCGACTTATCAAGGTAGTCTTAAGATTGAGCCGCGTGATGTCGTCAGTATTATCAATCCAGCCATTTCGCCGCTGCCTGGGTCGCCCCTGAATAAGCACGGTGTTTACCGCCTTTGTCACGAATTGATCTCAGGCGAAGTTGATACTGATCGGATGGACTATCTGCTTCGTGATTCCCGCGAATGTGGGGTCGTGTACGGTATTTTTGATGCGACTAGAATTCAGGAATCGCTGTCGCTTTACTTTGATGAAAGAGATCAAGGTGTCCATCTAGCGATTAACTTGTCTGGGCTCGCTGCATTTGAAGATTATTTGCGGGCCCGTCACTCGATGTATCTGCAGCTTTATTTTCACAAGACCTCTGTCGCAGCAGAGGCCATGATGCAGCATCTGGCGCGGATGTTGGGTGGCTGGACCTTGCCGACGGACCTGACAGCCTACGCTGATCTGGACGAGTACAATATCGAGCCTGCATTGATGACCGCGTCGGAGCGGCTGGCCGATGTCGAGCGCGAAAAGTTTCGTGAACTGGTGGTCAGCTTGCTGCGCACGCGCCGACTCTGGAAGCGGGTGTTCGAGATCACGGGTAAAGATAGCAGCGCTGGCGAGCAGGCGATGAGTGCTGCCTCGGCGTTGCTTCGTGCTAAGGGTGTGCCTTTCGAACAAGTCTCTTCCGAAAGCTCGCTTACGACTTTCCGCACTCGCCGTGAGCACGAGATTAGTCATAATTATTTACGTCTGATTAAGAAGGACGATCACCAATTTCTGCGTGTGTTCGCCATCGAGGACTATGCCTCGCCTTCGCTGATCACCGGCGATACGCGTGTCCACATTAGCCGCATATATGTTGAGGACAGACTGCTACCAGATGGTCAGTCTGTCCCCGAACAAATCAAGCAGCTCATGCGAGATCAGATCTAAGACTATTTTTTGCGCTTCTTGTTGTGCTTGAGCATAAACTTGAGCGACTCCTTAGCCGACAGCTCATCATAGCCGAACCTGCGCTGCAGTTCAGCGTAGGTTTCGCGAGCTGATTCTTTATCTTTGTCGCTCAACGTCCGCTCTTCGTCAGTGCCAATTAGGAGCATTGCCTGATAGATGACCTGCACGACACTCTTGTGCTGGGTGTGGTAGTGCTCCTGAATCTTGCTCAGGATGTCCTGGAACACCATTCCTAAGTCTAGGTCATCTTTAGGATGATCGATGCGCCAGCTTGCCAGGCGACTGAGTAGGCTCTCTCTATGCCTGTCTGCAGCACCCTGAATGCCAGCTATGCGCTCAACTTCTAGCATCAGAGCTTGATTTGCCGGTTCATACTGCTCGGATGCGGTGTTGTAGATTTTTTCTCGTTTGACTTCGGCCACCACATTTTCGATGTAGCGACTGAGCAGTTTCTCATACTCTTCTTCTGCTACCATCGACATCGCGCGCAGTGATTCGAGTTCAAAGATGTCGGCGAATTCATCTTTAATAACGCCAATGAATAGTGCCGCGTCATGATATTTGCCGCGTGGCTCAAATTGCAGGAACTCATAAACTGTGCGGTCTTTGATGATCCGCTCGAGCTCTTCAAAGATAGCCATCGGCAGGACGGACTGATAATTGGGATTTTGTGAGGCGCGCTGGAGGATCTGTTTAATTTCCCGCGGCGAAGCGCCAAACCGGCCCTCATAAACTACAAGACCCACGGATTCATTAATGATCCGGGACCTAAGCTCGCGAAGCTGCGCCTCCTCGGCCTGTTTAAACATCGGTCGCATGAGTTCGTCTTCGTAGAGATGGACTTTTGACCTAGGGTCTAGGCGGGCGATGAGACCACGATGAGCGGCATCATAATATTCCGGATCCGGTTGTTTATACCGAGTCATCACAGCCCATAGACAGAGCAATCTGAGGGAATGAGGAGCAAATTTCTTTGACTTCGCCAGTGCCTCTACGTCGCGGCTATAGATTTGCATCTCTTGAGATGGCCGGAGGAGATAGGGGACAGTCACCAGCTCAAAGCGTCCGCGGAATGAGCTGAAGTCAGGAATCGTTTTGAAGGAGTCTAGGTGTTTTTCGTTCGTAGTAGCCAAGAAAACCATATCTAAATTGGCTGTCGACGATGGCAGGCTCACCGAAGACTTTTCCACTGTGGTTAACAGATACTTAAACGCCTCTAGAGGGCGCTTCAGCAAGTCTGAGAATTCCAGTAAGCCACGATTTGCCTCGATCAGCTCGCCCTGGGCTTCGTAGTAGCGAATATTATGCAGGACCGATGGCAAGTTCTGGATATTGCGGTCCATGGTCAATTGCTTTTCCACCGCATCTACTGCCATCTGAGGTTCGACTGTGGAGATGCCGACACGGTATTGCCGCGAAAAGAAAAAGCGCTCTACTTGCACATGCCGCAGTACTTTCGCTACGTCGCCATCGTAGGCATTGAGTAAATTCTCATAGATCAATTGGTTACGTTTAGAGAGGCCGGCCTGGCGAATATGCGGTGGTAGCTCAACGTCTTCGGGGCGGATGTTTTCGCTCGCCGCAATCCAGCGACGTAGCCAAGCTTCGCGCTGAGGCATGGGGACCAAGAAAATCGGATTGTCTTTAAAATCTGAGTGAATTTTCGACACAATCACGGAATCGTCAAGAAGTGCGTAGGATCCGTGAGCATCGACATCCGATTCTTTCAGGGCGCCAAAGCCAATCGGCCCAGTGTCGCCTTTAAGCGGTGCTGGCGCCGCTTTTTCGCTTGGGAAAATCCAATTGAAGCTGTAGACGGCTCCCTCGGGCAGTTCGCTGTATTTCTGCATCCCGTGTGCAATCGCCTCGACGGTCGACGTCTTGGCGGAGCCGTTTGGACCATGCAGTAGGATTAATTTGTTGATGTATCCCTGGCGGACAAAGGACTGGAGGATATTGTAGATGTCTTCTTGTACTGATTCACCCCCGACTATAGGGCCGGTTTTTTCCCTATCAATGTCGAAGATCTTGAAGCGGACCCCTTGATTCTTGCCTAGATCACGCCTGCCGAAATGATCGAAAGTGTCGCGGATGTACTCGGCAGAGCTGCGAATCAGGGTGTTGGGATTTTCCTTTACCAGATCTAAATATTCTATGAACGGTAGGATGATCCGTTGTTCTTGGAAATGCTCGCGATGCTGCCGCGACAATTCGTTAATGGCTTGAACGGCGTCGAGTTCCATAATCGAAGGCCTCGCTGGCTACTTTTGCTAATTCTTTGTCGGATAATAACCCATGACAATACTTAAGTAAGTATCTATATTTAGCTATCAATCATTTTTTTTGTGCGGCTGCGGCCAGAAGAGTTCCATGAAAAAAGTCTTCATTCTTGATACTAACGTGCTGCTCAACAGCCCGGACAGCATCTTCAAATTTGACGACAACGATGTGGTGATTCCGATCTCCGTGATCGAGGAGATCGACACATTTAAGAAAGACCAAAGCGAGACCGGCCGCAATGCCCGTGAGGTCTCCCGGATATTGGACAGGCTGCGGACCCGAGGGACGCTTTCATCAGGCGTGAGGCTTTTTGAGGACCGTGTCGACAGTGGCAGCCTGTTTGTTTATCTCGGCCACAACATGGAGATTATGCCCGAGCTGCTAGTGGACGGAACGGATAATCACATTCTAGCGATCGCCCTGACTTTGCAAAAGCAGTTTGGCGAGTCTCGTGCTGTGATCGTCATTACTAAGGACTCGAATCTTCGGATCAAGTCAGATGCCTTCGGTATTTTGGCCGAGGATTTCGAAGCTGATAAAGTCGACATCTCGCACCTTTATAGCGGTATTCTCAATCTTAAGGTGGATGCTCGTACCATCAACGAGTTTTACACCAAGCGCCAGATTAAGTTGGACGGCATTGAGATCATGCCTAACCACTATATTGTTTTAGAAGATGAGAAGGATCCTAATCAGGTTGTTTACGGCCGATTTGACGTTCACTCTGGTGTCGTTCAGATGCTGGAAAATCATGCTGAGGGTGTGTGGGGTATTTATCCGCGCAATATCGAACAGACTTTCGCCTTGGCAGCGCTGCTCGATGACAACATCAAGCTTGTGACGCTCAGTGGTAACGCGGGTACGGGTAAGACGCTCCTCGCCATCGCCGCGGGATTAGCCAAGACTACGGATGAGGACGAGTATCATAAATTGCTCGTAGCGCGTCCTGTGTTTCCTTTAGGTAAGGACATCGGATTTTTACCCGGCGACCTCGAGGAAAAGTTAAACCCATGGATGCAGCCGATTTATGACAACCTGGAACTGTTGCTTAGCGGGGGCACTCATACGCGGCAAAAGCGGCTGAGTAAGAACTACCAGGAGCTTATCAACCAAGGCATGCTTCAGGTTGAGCCGTTGACTTATATTCGTGGTCGGTCTTTGCCGAATATCTTCTTTGTCGTCGATGAGTCACAAAACCTCACGCCGCATGAGATTAAGACCATTTTGACGCGGGCAGGTGAGGGTACCAAGATTGTTCTGACGGGCGACCCCTATCAGATTGATAATCCCTACATCGACTCGCAAAATAACGGCCTAACTTATGTCATTGAGAAGTTTCGTAACCAGGCTATCGCGGCACACGTCACGCTGAACCGTGGCGAGCGCAGCGAGTTGGCAACAACGGCCGCAACGATTCTGTAAGTAGGCGTGCGAGGTCGATTGGCGGATACTCTTGAGCTGTTTGTCTTTGTGATCTCAGCTATGCTTGATAAGGTGGTTGGCTTTATCAGCGTCGCTGACGCACTTTGATCATGAGTCTTTCGATGCTCAGGAAGAGCAGGGCGAGAGCCCAGAGATCTTTGCGAAGCGTAGCACTCTTCCCGGCGTTTAATAGGCTGCCGTAAACAAATCAGCCCCAGAGCAAAAGCGCTGGGGCTGATTTCGTTAGGACGATGCCTACAAGAAATTCAAGAACAAGAAATTTTAGTGAGCTGGCTTTTCTTGGCCAACTACTTCGATATCTAGGGTGATGTCGACGTTCTCGCTAAGCACTAAGCCGCCGCCGTCGAGCGTTTTATTCCAGCTGATGCCGAAATCTTTACGGTTGATGGTTGCCGTTGCTGTTAGGCCGCGGTGCCATTCACCTTTGAAGCCCTTAACCGGTGCGGTTGGGCCTTCGACGCTGAGCTCCACGTTTTTTGTGATGCAGTTCAACGTTAGTGGCCCAGTTACTTTTAGATTGCCGACTGTGCCTTTCACTGCCTTGGACTCAAATTTGATTTCTTTGCATTTGTCGGCGTTAAAGAAATCGGGGCTACGCAGATGCTTGTCGCGATCCGCATTTTTAGTGTCGATCAGCGCTGCATCTAGAGTAGCTACGACTTTCGATTTGTCGATGTTCTTATCATCAATATCGACGGTGCCCTTCAGGCCGCCAATTTCGCCACGGACATTGGCAACGACCAGGTGTTTGATTTTAAAGCTGGCGGACGAGTGGGATGCGTCGATGTCCCAAACAGCTGCAGAGGCTGCGGTGCCACCAATAGACAAGACCATGCCGGTAAGTAAGGTTGCAAACTTGACCATATAAAACCCCTCATGAATTGTCGGAAAATCCTGATGTTTCGCAAGATTATGCGTGAACTGAGGGGAACTGGCAAGTTTTCACCAAAAATCAGGGATTTGTCCGGCAAATAGTCTGTATTTATTGCTCGAATTCAGGTAATAAGGGAGACCTGACGATGTAGTTGTCAGATCTTCGTTAACGTCAGAGGAGACTGTTTCGATTGGATATTTTTACTCGCGTCATGGCGCGCTCTGTCACCCGCGTCCGCCTAGTGGGAGAGGGCTTTAACGATATCGTTCCAGCCGATATGGCTTTACGGCAAGCTGATGAGCAAGGGTTAGACCTGGTCATCGTCAGCGATAAGTCTGATCCGCCTGTAGTGCGGATCCAAGACTATAAAAAGCTGGAATACGAAAAGAAGAAGGCGCGTCAGACCAAAGGTAAGACCTCAGAACTGAAAGAGATTCAGCTCAAGGTCAACATTTCGGATCACGACTTGCTGACTAAAGTCTCGGCCATCAAGCGGTTCCTCGAACGCGGTGACAAGGTCAAGCTGACCGTCCGCCTGAAGGGTCGTGAGAGAGAGGCTCCCGAGCGCGCTCAAATGCTGATTACGAGAGTATCTCAGCTAGTTGAGTGTAAAGTCAGCAAACTACCTGGCCCGATGACCATCGCGATCCTCGAAGCCAATAAGTAAGCAACTAAACTGTTTTTTAGATTCTACCCCTCCCACCTAGGGAGGGGATATTACTGCCTTTTAGCCAGAAATACCCCAAGTATCAGCCGCCTTCTTGACCGTTGCACCAAAATCGTTTCTAATTGAACTAGTCTCCAGACATCATTCGTTAAGTTATGCGTGGCAAGATGCCGCGCCGCCAAGGCCATTAGGCCGTTTCTTGCTTTGATGGCGTTAACTCCAGGGAGGGCTTGGTCATGAAGAAGACGGCCGAAAATCGGTATCCGCATTCAGCGACGTTGTTTAAATTTTGTAAGGAAGCCCTAGAAATCCGTTACGAGGGCAACGTCAAGGTCATCGACCAAGACGTCGGTGCAATCCTTGGTTACGATCCTGCTGATTGTAGCCACTGGAAAAAGGGCAAGAAAAATATCCGCGCTTTGGCGACGCTGCGTAGCATCGCTGACCACTTAGCAATCGACGAGCGCCTGTTGATTGACATTGCCTCGGGCAAGGTTGGTCTAGAGGAAGCTGTATTCGAATATCGCGGATACGGCGCCTTTGCTTTGCAGGGCCGCAGCCTGGAGAATTTGAAGAAGGAATTCTTCAAAAACCCATCACGCTGGCAAAATGATGGCAGCACTAAGCCCTTCGAGGAGCTGTTCGACACGGACCGTCCAAGCGTGGTTAAAGCCGCCGAGGCAGTGGTGAATGCCGGCAAATTCACAGAAGCGCCAATTTACATACCCGAAGTATTTAAACTCTACCCCGGGATTACCCTAGTCGCTGACGATACGATCGACCGCGCAGTGAAAATCGAGACCGAAGGCTCAGGTGATACCGCCAAAACGGTTATTCGCTTCCGTGGTCCCGAGCAGCGTCCATTCGTGCGCTTCCTTCTGGCTAAGGAATTGTTCAAGCACCTGGCCACCACTCAGCATGCCAATTTTAAGCGCTTTGCCGAGTCGCCAGCTGAGCTGTTAGATATCCAAGCTAACATCTTCGCTGGGCTGATCTTGATACCTGGCAAGTTGCTGCGTAACGAAGTTGAGCAAATTGATAGCTCGATCGATATCATTCAGCAGTTGGCAGAAACCTTCTGGACGTCAAAAGCTCTGATGAACCAGCGCCTCCGTGACTACATGGAGCATCTGGATTAAAGCCCAGGGGTCAGAACGTTTCTGAATTGCTAAGCCGGCGTGATCACGCCGGCTTTTTTCTTTTGTTGGCGATCGCTTCGTAACAAATGTCGGCGTTTTTAGACTCGGGGACTAAAGCTTCTTGCTGGTATGGCCGAATCCTCTATCGAGCTTACTTAAGAGCAGATGGATGGGTCATGGGCAAGCCATTTAAATTACAAAACGGTCAGTTGCTACTTTCAACAGAAGCACCCGGTGGTGTCTATAGCGCCGTGCAGTTGAAAAAGATTGCCGAGCTGTGCGATGGCGATTCGGCCATGGCGAAGGCTACCGAAGATCAGCGTTTAGCTCTATTTGTGACACCTGAAAAAGCAGCTCATGTCGCGTCCGCTTTGCGCTCGACGGGTCTAGGCGTGCGGCATTATCAAGATGGCTTACATCAGCCCATCAATTGTATCGGAGAACTTTGCCCCGAACATCTGCAAGACGCTATGGGTGCCGGCATCGATATAGCCGCTGAATTAGCGGCAGTGAAACTCGAATCTTCATTAAAAATTGGTATCAATGGTTGCGCGCGTGGATGTGTTGCGTCGCATACTCTTGATATCTCCATTCTCGGTGAAAGCGGTGGATACCGCATATGTATAGGTGGCAAAAACTCTCAAATTCCGGAGATGGCCGCATATATGGCAGATGGCATACCATCGGCGAAATTGCCGAAATTAATTGCAAAAATCGTCTCTATCTATAAAGAGATCGCCGAGCCTGGCGAGTCACTACAAGAGGTCATTGAGCGGCACGGAGCTAGCAAGTTCATAGCTGCTTTGGCTCCGTACAGCCAAGATGCAAACTTGGGTGACTCGAGCAGCGGCAATCCAGCTCTAGAAGTTGGTGACGATCACGAAGAGCTCAAACTTGATGACCTAGGTGTCACTAGCCAGATGCGACATGACGGTCCTGAGATTGACATGAACCTTAGCGACATCGAATTGGCATCAGAACCCACCGTTGATGGACTGACTCCAGAGCCTGTACTTGAGGATTACGAAGAAGAAGTGGTCGATGAACAGGTTGTCGAAGAACAGGTTATCGCCGAAGAGTCTTTAGAGGCAGACGTCGAAGTCCAGGCTGAAGTAGACACGGCCTTTGAAGGTGAAATGCCTCTCGAAGTATTGCAGCCGATTGAAGAATTTGCAGAGGAAGCTATTCCAGCATTGTTGGAAGAGGCACAATCGGAGGCCGATCATCCGGTAAATGCTGAGTTTGTTGCTGCCGAAGAGTTAACTATAGATGAAGTCACGAATGCAGAATCAGTAGACCAACCTATGGTAACCGATTTTGGAACGAGTGAAGACAGTATCGTCGATGAAGGTCGTGTTCACGAGGTCCAGGCTGAAGAAGTCCGCGCTGAAGAAGTTCGCTCTGAAGAAGCCCAAGCACCTGATCTAAAAATTATTGATATACCCTTAGACGAAGTCTTTGCTGAAGAGTTGATTACTGAAGAACATATGAACGAAGAGTATGCCGAACATGCAGAGCATGCTCCGGAAATATTCAGTAGCGACCCTGTCAGCACTGGCAGTATCGATGCGGATTTGGCGCACGATGTATTTGTTGCTGAAGAGCAACCATTAGTAGCAGAACATATTGAAGCGGTAGCCTCTGATGAGGGAGTAGCTCACGCAGCAAAAGTAAGCGCTGATGAAGTAGGCGAAGTCCCAATGCCTGATGAATCCAAATTGCCTGAAGATGCTGTGCTACCTGTAGCGGCATTGCAGCCCACTATTCAATTGTTACCCCCTGCCGTGTCTAGTGAAGATGAATTCGCTGCTGATGAGTTGAATGATGCAGATGCCGATACTTTTGAACAGAATATAAACGCACAAATTGCGGAAGATGAAAACCTTCCTGAGATTGAAGATAGCAATAGTTCTGAGCGCGACGAAACAATGCAATTGTTGGCCGCGCAGGTTGAATCAACGGAACCTGACACCTTTGAGGAGAAGCACATGGCGACATCGAATTTTGCACCGAGAGCTGGAAGTGCCGGCGAAGGTTCCGCACAGTCCGGAGCATCTGGCTTTGAATTTACCGGCCTTGACCTGACCGGTGATGGCCGTATCAGTCTGCAGTTTGCTTCAGGCGCTGCCATGGCGATCGACCCTTGGGCGCTAGTGGGTAATTCCCGTCGCGAGTTGCGCCTGGCCGGCAAGTTGATTGTTTTGACGCCGGTAGATCAAGGGATCAACGTCGAAGTTGATGGAGTGTCGATTTTCTTGCCGCAAAAAGCAGCGGCGTGATTTGATGCAAGAGAATCTGTGTCGCTAACTATTCTTGATTATTGACTGATTTTTGAAGACTAAAGTTTTTCGAGCCCCTACCGACGAGACTCATTCTCTAGGCGGGGTTTCCTGTTTAAACAGTGATTTGAAATTCGATTATCTTCAGGAGGGACCATGAAAGTGAAAAAATTAATCAGTGTTTTGGGCGTGGGTATTGCGGTTGCTATGACTGTGTCATGCGCGGCAAAAGATGCATCGAAGACCGAAGATACAACAAGCACAAATCCTGCTACTGGAACCGGTAGTACCAGCGCGACAAACAAAGTTGCCTCTGCCACCACCATCGCCGATTTAAAGCTCGCTGGAGCTTTAGCTATTACGTTACCTGAGGCTTTTGGGGGAGGTGCGAGTGGTTCTGCGCTACGCCTGCTCGCAGGCAAGAAATCCTCTGAAGCCTGTCGCATGGGTGAGACCATTAGGCAAGCGACGAGTAGTTTGGGTGAGGTTGGTGGCTTTTTCTGCCACCTCGAAGTGGAAAAAGATCGCATGAAGTTCGGCAAGAAGTACCGCCTCATGTCTAGCATGGGTGAGTTTGCGCGTATTTTAGTCGATAATTCGCAAGCGGCGTCGGGAAAGCTTACTATTAGCTTCTGTCAAAAAGACAGCGGCGACGGTCACAGTGGTAAGCAGCTCATTACCATCGACAGCCTCAGTGACGCAGGGCCGAAGGGCTCCATTTTGAACACCGGTGCTGAGTCAAGTCAAAGTAGTCCGCAGAGCTACGAGAGTGCTGTTGAGTTTGATATGTCCGTCGCAGGTATAGTTAATGTGATTGCAAAGCAGCGCTACGAAAGCAGTGGGCAGATCTTCACCAACGGTATCGACTTGTCACTGAAAAGCAGCGGTGTGAGTTCCCTGAAGCTGGCATCCAAAGGCTCGGACAGCGAAAGAGGGGGTACCTTTTTCGACCGCGGTGCGGCATTGTTTGACGCTACAATGGGATCTGCATTATTCCAAAGCAAAGGGTCCTATCAAGGTGGAGCCTACGAGTTCTCGCGAAAGGCGTTCTTCAATAGCGCAGGAGACACACTTGCCGGGGCAGACGTTGGCGCAGATCTTCAGCCAGCTACCACGGCGATGCCAGCCTATTTGCCGGATGACTTCAGGCCTGATGCGCCCGCTGGCTGGGCTGGGCAAGACTGTGCTGATTACGAGGAAGACGTCACTTTCGACCCGATGTCTGCAAGTCACGCGGCATGTGATCAGGACCACAATGACGGCGACGGGTGCTGGGATGCAAGTAAGTACGAGGACAGCACCGAGAGCGTTACTGTCGAGTAAAACGGGTCTTTTAATTGAACTAAGCCCGAGCTAGCCCTAGGCTGGTTCGGGCTTAGTCTTACATGGATCTTAGGGCCGTCTCACACTAATTAGGTTAGACACATGTCGAATCGAGGGTTATAGTGCCCTGTTAGCTCATGGGGGCGTTCTGGTTTCGACGGGTATGGCTGATGAGTTAGAGAGCATGCCGAGGGTGGTTACGTGACCTCGTTAAAATGCGTAACAACGCTTAGTCGGCAACGATTACGCACTCGCAGCTTAATTAAGCTGCCGTCGAAGCAGAGGGTGTCGGTCCCGCTGTGGAGGCGCAATAAATCCGACTTGGTGTCAGGGTCTTACGTCTGGAGACCACGGCATGACGACAATCAGGCTGCGATGAGGTAAGCCTGTCCGTTGGCTCACTTCGTAAGAGGATAATTAACGGAATAAGCATGTAGTCGCTCTTTCCGTCTCGTATTCGGACGCGGGTTCGATTCCCGCCGCCTCCACCATCATCTCTTCCGAGCAAGTCCACCAGGGTCTAGAATCACCAGCAAAATCGGTTAGATCAAGTGGGACAGGGTCCGGCAAAGGCCGGGCTTGTTCGTTGACTTTCGGGGCTACCTCATTATTTTGCCTATTTGAAGGACTGCTCCAGATGGCCCATGCTTTTCACGACATCATCGAATGTCTCTTTGAAATCTCGTTCTTTTGGCACGGTCGTCGTGGCGGTCATCCAGCCCCGCTGCAAACTCGTTGTGTTGATAGCCTTGATGGTTTCTGAGAAGCTTTCAGGCATTTCAGTTTTTCTGAAGGCAAAACATTTTTTCAAGGCTTCGCCCAGAATAGCGGACTCCGCCTTTGGTAAAAACACCGATAGGTCGTGAACATCTTTCGATCGCGAATTAATATTGCCGTGTGCGATCAGTGCATGGATTTTTTCTGCACAAATGGTTTCAATCGGGTAGACCGACCAACTGATGTCTTCACCCTTAGGTAGCATAGACGGCATTTCAATCTTTTGTGGACCCGGAGTAATTGGGTCACCAATGCCCAAATCAAAATGAATAATCTGTGCTTTAGTCAGATTTTTTAGCACTTCACCAATTCCTGCGCGATAAGTTTGGCGGATGCCACCGTATTCACCTTGGGTCGCAAGATCCATTTGATCTTCAAATATAAACCAAACACCATCGTCTAAAACAACTTCGGCATTTTTTCTAGTCAGAGTAAGGGTGGATTTAATGTCAGCGTTTACCAGCAATGCATCAAGGTCAATCGTGTAGCGCTCGGAATTATAAACTCTCAGACCAACAAAACCTCCCTTGAATACAAGGTGCTTGGCCAAATTTTTATCTGTCACAAGTCGTGCGACAAGTCGCTCGATCATGAAGGCAGTTTGGACATTCTGGAAGGGAACTTCAAGTTTTGTTGCTAGGTCCGTTATTTTTTGGCGAACGGAAGTGCCTTTTGCTTTTGTTGTCATGGAACGATCATCTCAAGATACTTGGTCAGGATAGCTTCAAGACCAAGTTCTTTGGCGACCTTCCCAAGTTTTAATTCGGTTGATTGTCCTTTAGCGAGAGCATCTCTGGCCGCTTTCACAGCAGTTCGCTCTCCGATTTTTGTAATGAATTTGAGTCCCTCTAAAATAGCCCGCTCAAGTGAGACGATGCGATAGCCATTTTCGGTTACGATGGCTTTATCAAGACTCACTTTAGTGCGGATTAGTTTGTATCCCGATTCTCGAGTTTTTCGCTCGGTAGGAACCATCACCCAAGTATGGCCGGGGACTTGTTCGGCAAGGTTATAGTGAAAGAGTGCCGAGAGCCCACCGATGGCGGCCTTTGGACCAAACTTCGCACAGGCAATTTGAAACCCAACATCTGACTCAAGGTCTGCTTCTGGATGCAGGTAAATCCCGCGAGAGACTCGCTTGAGTTTGTCTGCGGCCACGAGCCTGGAGAGTTCTTGTTGGCTCAGTCCGAGATTTTCTGCTTGAGACAGGGTAAAGATACCTAGCGTCTTGAGCTTCGTTTCTTGTTGCTTATTCATGACATAAGTATGCGGTGGAAGGAGACATTTAGCAACTCAAATTGTCTCTTTTCACCGACTTGTCGCAGAAAGCCAGCCCCCCATACAACCAAGTTGCCCTTCACCAAGGTCTCGTCTTCGTGATGAGACATCAGGCTTGAGTGGTGATGCGCCTACGTTCCTGGTGGCATGACGCCCGAACTGATGCCACTCCCGCCGAGCCTTTGTGGGCGGGTTAATCCTACTTCTTGCGATCCTTGCGACGAACATAGAGCGTCTTTTCGACCTCAGCGACCACGTCGCCAGCTCCGTCCAGCACTCAAACGGTGAATATGGGTTCTGCCTTGGGCCCGTTGTCCGCTGCAGCCTTGACGGTGTCGATATCGGCTTGTGCTAGG
>JAPLFY010000072.1 GCA_026390435.1 Pseudomonadota bacterium | reverse complement strand
CCAGGTGAGGGCGACGGCATCTTGCCGCTTTGGTCGAGGCACGCGCCCCCAGCTGTCAAACTTAGTCATCGGTGTTTCTCAAATCGCCAAAGCCAAAATGCCCGCAATCAATATCGCGACGATCCAGCTGTCTCTATCTCTCACAGCAAATACGACCGGATCGTCGTGAAGATCACCGCGCTGCGCAAGTAGCCAAACGCGGGAGGACCAGTAAAGAAGAATCGGCGCAAGCAACCACAGGTAGTCTGGTCGCGAATATAGTGCGGCCACCTCGCGGCCGTTTAGATACAAAACACAGACTAAAATGGCCAAAAACGAGCTTGCTACCCCAGTGACGAAGACGGCCTGTTTGTCGTTAAACGAGTAACCGCGGCCTTCGACGTGGTGACTGCCCTTGCCGCGTAGGAGTTCGGTGTAGCGCTTGACCATCGCTAGGCCGAAAAAGAAGAAGATAGAAAAAGACAGCAGCCACTGCGACACCGGAGTATTTGCAGCAGTGCCACCGGCTAAAATTCGTAGCGTATAAAACCCAGCCAAGGTCACTGTGTCGATTAGAACGATCTCTTTAAGCCGCAACGAATAGGCGACGTTTAGAAGGAAGTACATACCGAGATAAGCTTGTGTTTGTCCGCTCAGCGGCAGCGACATCAGCGCCGAAGCTGCTAAGAGCAGTGGCATCAGCAAGAAGCCGGTTTTAATAGACAGATCGCCGCTGGCAAACGGCCTCCGGTTTTTGGAGTGATGGGCGCGGTCGGCATCGACATCCAGCATGTCGTTCATCACGTAAACGGCAGAGGCTAGGAGGGAAAAGGCGGCCGCGGTTATCAGGGCGCCGCCCCAGCGCGGTTTGTCGAGAAAGTGATGACCAGCAAGGAGCGGTAAAAAGACGAGCGAGTTTTTCGACCACTGAAATACCCGCATTTGTTTCAGGATCGTTTTAAGGACGGGAGTTTTGCTTTGGATAATTTCATGGGCGACACCCAGGCGGCTGAGATCTCGCGCGACACTAGGTGCAGGATTGATCGCGATGGCCTTTGCGCTGTGTTGCCAAAGCACTAGATCACTACGCGAGTCGCCAATATAAATGAATGGTTTGTCGCCAAGGCGAGAACGTATGGCGTCGAGTTTTTGTTGCCCCCTCAAGTTTACGACACTGGTGGCAATGACGCCGTCGAAGCAGCCTAAATGCTCGGCGATACTGTGGACCACACTTTCGTGGGAGGCTGAGGCCAGAATGACTTTTTGGCCTTTATTGTGCGCCTGTTCTATCAGACCCAGAACGTCTTGGTTGTACGGAAGGCGAGTAGGGTCAACCGATGTGTTATTGGCTAACTTTTGCTTAAAGCGCGCACGGCCGCCGAGTAGCCAAAGAAGCATCCGCGGAATTTTCTGCGGGCTTGATTTAAAGAGCCGAAGAATCTGCTCAAACATTAGATCAGTGCGCACCAGCGTATCGTCAAGGTCCACAACAAGTGTCGTAGTGGGCGCGTCGACAATTGGTATTGGGGGCGTGGCTGCAACGTCGAGTTTATGCGCAAGCAATTTAGGTGAACCCCTAGAGTGAGAGGCCGGTAGGTAGTGATTAAATTATACACTTCATCGTGGGGTCAGGCACTTAAGCTAAGTTGCTGAAATCTCGAAACCGGCGATTTTGATATATGGGGTCAGGCACTTCGGCTAAGTTGGCGAAATCTTGACCTCTGTGCTCCTGTGGTCAAATACTGGTCTCACTAAGTAAAATCAGTCGCCCGCAATGTCCGTCCATGTCGTTGGCATTTTAAAAGGCGCGGCGCTAGTTTCAGCCCATGCCGAGATCAAGACGAAACATCATTGCTGGCGCTCCCTACCATGTTCTGAACAGGTCGAATGGACGCTTTGCGATCTTCGGTAGCGACGACAGTTATCGCAAGTTTTGTCGCTTGCTCGATCTGGCTGCGGCCAAGTACGAGATGTGCGTCGTAGCTTTCTGCATTATGCCCAATCATTGGCATATGATTTTGAGGCCAAATGAGGCATCGCAGCTTTCACAGTTTATGTTTTGGCTTTGCAATACTCACACTCGCAGATATCACGTAGCGCATGAGAGCGTTGGTCAAGGACCCCTGTATCAGGGACGGTATAAGGCCATGTTGCTTGCTGACGACCGGCAACTGTGGACTGCTTTGCGTTACGTGGAAAGAAACGCGCTGACCGCTAAATTGACGACTTCAGCTGCAGCCTGGCCATGGTGCTCAGCCTCTGCAGTGGGTCAACGGCTGGTTAACCTAAATTTTGAGCCATGCCAGATGGCAGCCGATTGGCAACAAAGTTTGGACGCGCCGATGACGGCGTCGGAATTAGATAAGTCGGTGACTTAGCGAGAGTGCCTGACCCCCTAAATTTCCTGTATCCAAGTTTCATGAGTTTTTTGAGGGCCAGATTCACACTATCGTCGAGGCGCTGATGATGTGATTAGGCATTGTTAGTCGCAATTGTGGCAGCCTTACCGAGGCAGCATTTTTTGTATTTCTTGCCGCTACCACATGGACAAGCGTCATTGCGTCCAACATCCCGATTCTCGTTGAGGTGAGGGATAGCGGGCGCTGCCACAGTCATAGTGGATTTTTTTGGGGGCTCGTACTCAGGTGATACTGGTATTTCGGGAATAATCTTCTTGGGATTGGGCTTTGGTTGATTCTCGAGCCAGAAACTCCACCACTCCATTTCCGCGATTGGATCGTCGATCAAATCATATAAGCCATCAGCCTGAAATGCTTCCAGAACCTGGTCAGGATTTTCGGCTAAATTCCCTTCAGCCTCAGCAAGAGAGATGACCGAGCTGTCGACGTAACCACCGGCAAAGGCATTTCTGATCTCGGGCAGGAGTTCGGTGCCATGAATGGTTACGCTGTCGCAGACTAGACTGGCTAATACCACATACGACTCGTCCTGATGGAGGTCGGAAAAAAATTGTTTGAATGCCAAGATGAGATCATTGCGGCTGATCAGTTTATTTTTAAAAAGTAACAGGTAGGTTGTGATGGCAGCGCTGCGCACGTAGCCATCTAGAGCCTTGTTTAGGGCGACCTTTTGCAGAGCGCTGAAGTCGCCGTTAAAAGTGGAAGCAAGGAATTTGGGTAGTGCTTCGGACACCATCTCTTCAAATAGTCTGTCGATGACGTCTTCAGGAAGTGAGCTGACTTCAATAAATGAACCGAATGCCTCTTGGGCTCTCAATTTAGCCAGAATATAAGTGGCGATGGTAAATGACTGCCAGTCTTCATCGGTCATTGCCGGCGACGCTGCTGCGATGCTTTGCTTTAATATACTTACCAAGTGCGGACGTAATGATTCGCCGAGATTGATGGCGGTCTCAATTGCTTCGCGGGGGAATGAGCCGCTGTAGGTTCTCATGGCTTTGAGCGCGGTTTCGATTTCGTTTTGGGATGCTAATTCGTTCATCGTAAATCTCTCAGATTGTTGAAACTCAGCCGGTTGCGACAACTTATATCTCAAGTTTCCCGTGGGGTCAGGTACTTATGCCCATGGGATGCCTATGGGGTCAGGCACTCACGCTAAGTCGCTGAAAGCTTTTGATTTGTTGTGACCGCAGCTTGCGGAGTGCTTGTGATTTCGGTGGGTTATCGCCGGTGCCTGACCCCAATAGGTCGGGTTGCCCCGTCGAATATAAATAAGTTAGGATAGGTTAGTGAATTTCGATAACCTTACCTAACTTAGGTATACTCATGGACCCAAGACTTAACCCATATGCTCCGGGAGCGGGCAAGCCGCCTCCAGAACTTGCGGGTCGCGACGAGCTTATAGAAAAAGTCTCGATTCAACTCGACCGCTGCAGAAATGGTTCAGCCTTTCGGGGATTTTTGCTGGTTGGGTTGCGAGGAGTCGGGAAAACTGTGCTTCTCACTCGTATGGCGCAAAACGCCGAAGCCGACGGCTTCATCGTTGTGTCTATTGAAACGCCAGAAAAGCGTTCGTTGCCGGCGCTCTTGATTCCGTCCCTTAGGACTGCTCTGCTTAAATTAGACTTGATCGCCAGTGCCAGCGAAGTCGGCAAAAAGGCTCTTCGTGTTCTTGGCGGTTTTGTCAATGCGATGAAAGTTAAGTATCAAGATATCGAGTTTGGTGTCGACTTGGGTACGGAACTCGGCACTGCTGATTCTGGGGACCTAGAGAATGATCTGACGGCGCTATTTCTTGAAATTGGCCGCGCAGCGAAGGCCAAGAAAACTGCCCTGGCGCTTTTCATCGATGAAATTCAGTATATCGACGAAGCGCAATTCGCTGCTCTAATCATGGCGCTTCATAAATGCACTCAACATCAACTACCAGTAGCGCTCGTTGGTGCCGGGCTTCCTCAACTCATCGGCCAAGCTGGCCGCGCCAAATCCTACGCAGAAAGACTTTTTGAATACCCAGAAGTTGGTCCGCTATCAAAAGATGCCGCAAAAAAGGCGCTCGAAGCGCCCGCTAGCAAATTACATGTAAGCTTCGACGAGAAGGCCATGGACGAAATCTTGCATCAAACAGAATGCTATCCGTATTTCCTGCAAGAGTGGGGCAAGTATAGCTGGCAGTGTGCAACACCCACCACCATTACCGAGAACGATGCGCAAACCGCGACAAAACTTGCCATATCCGAGTTAGATGCGAGTTTCTTTCGCGTCCGATTCGATCGCCTTACGCCGAGCGAGAAACGCTATCTGCGAGCAATTGCCGAGCTTGGACCTGGCCCTCATCGCTCCGGCGACATTGCTCACATGCTTAAGAAGGAAGTCAATTCTGTGGCCCCTACTCGAGCGACGCTTATTTCAAAAGGGATGATTTACAGCCCATCGCATGGTGATAACCATTTCACTGTGCCGCTATTTGGTGAGTATATGAAAAGAGTCATGCCAGTCCTTGATTGACGAATAATCGGGTAGGGCACGAATGGCGGAGTTAGGTACTTTCTTAGGTGCGGTATGAGTGGTCAGGATGAATTTAGTTTTAGGGCGAAACCCCTTTGGAGCGCATGTAATTTTAATAACCCGCACTTCGATTTTTTCCGGCAATGCTTCGTGCTCCGTCATGGAAATGCTACAAGTTTTGTCTGCCCCGCGCTACGCAGCAGGGCGGGGCGGCTTGTGGTGAGTATGAGTTTTAAATGAAGTCAGACTGCCCTCATACTTTCCACAAGTATTTTTGCAAATTCGACACTTTGCAGCTCATGCCACCTCGCAAAGTTTGCGCGATGTTTAGTCGTGTCCTTGAGCTCAGAGTGACTAATGGCACACCTACTCACTTCGGCGAGAGATTTCTTAACCTGCGGCTGCGCCAAAATATATGCGAAAAATTCCTTACACTTTTTACTGCGACTCGCTAAATATAGCGCAATAGTCGCACTCAGCTCGACCCCGCCATTATAGTCTTCACGCTGCAAAAAATTCTTCGGCTTAACGGCTCTGCCGTTAATAAGCATCTCAACACCAAGGGGGTTATTAAGCGCAGCGTATAAGAAGTTCTGTCGCGCATCAGGGAGCCGCCCCTGTTCAAACTGACTAAATCCTGCAATTACTCCTTCCATCGGTGCGATCGATATTACACTCAACGCGCTCAGCTCAGCTTGACGCCACTGCTTGCTATTTAGCAAAATGGCTGCCCGGTGTACTGAAGCGGTCACGGTATCGTTACACTCGGCTGCAAGCTTGTCGCATATGGCCATAGCCTCTTCGTAAGACCCGTGCCGATTCAGAGCTAAAGCTAAATTCCTTAGCCCGCGCATATAGGGCCTCGTACTGTGATCAGTCCAGTAGTGCTCTTTGCGCATTCGCTTGGGGAAAAATTTGCGCCCCGACTCAACGGTTAGGTGGAAGTTGGCAATAGCCTCATCAAGTTGGCCGCGGTCCAGATTGATTAGGCCCAAATAATTAAAACCCTCGGCGTAGCTAGGGAAGCTTCCCGTCAGCAACGTAAAGGCCGCCGCAGCTGCGTCATAGTCGCCACATCGGTAGAGCTCTGAGGCCATCTCTTCGACTTCGGGAGTAATCTCTGGGCCTCGCAAAGCACTGTCCCAATGGAACTCGCTGTTATCCTCAAGCTCACCAACGTCGGCGGCTTTGATCAACTCAAGCTTCATGTCGATGACGTCGCGCAGGAACTCTAGTTGCTCCTTATGCTCGATCAACATTTTTGACGGTGGAGCTAGAAATTGCGTATTTGTTTGCACGATCTCCCGTGTAAACGCCCAAAGACTCTTTTTAAAACTCGCCGCCAAACGCTCATCCCGGTATTCACCTGAGTCTGGCAACACGTCTAAATGCTCGAGTACGCCGCGACTTATAGCCGCCCAGTCCAACTTGAGCCCTGGATACTCGGCTTGAATTAAGTTTTGAAAATGAGCCCGTTGATTGTTTGGGCCTTTGCCGACCGCAGACAATGCTTCGGCTTTGGAGGAGAAAGTGAACAGGGTACTTTGCACCACGTCGCCGGTGTCTGGGTCACGGTGACCGTGCACTATAGCTACCTGGTTCCCCTTCTTGCGGACATAAGCCATCTCAGCGCCGCCTATTTTGATAGCGGCTGATTTAGCAGAGCCAAGATCGTTGTGCAAATATTTTTTCAATGCACAACATTATCTCTTCTGCTGCGATTCGCCGATGTCACTTCCGCTACGCAGTATTTCGCTATATTTTTGTTCAGTTGATTGCATCAGACAAGCAATCAATCAGTCGTACAGCACGAAGTAGCGAAGGCGTGTTTTTTTTGGCTTTGCCACAGATAAGACTCATCAATTGATCCATTAAATATGCTAACGCGGCCGCTACGTCCGAGATCGAACTTGCAGCATGTAATCTGGTCATTGTTTGCGAGCAGGCAATTTCAATCTCCGTCTCGAGGGGGTCGGTTGGCAATTCTTCGAATTCATTACCGCTGTGATCAACAGTTGCTCGTTCGTCGCCTGAGCGAAATCGTCCTAAAGTCTCAACTCCCACTGACTTAAATATCTGGGATCCGACCAATCTGACAAACTGGACACCATCGCCCGCATTAATAAGAGGTGTTGGTTACTGGTTTAAAGTTTGAGCAGGCACCTTAGGCGGACTGGAAGTGACATCGCTAAGGTATAGATTTAGGCGACTTTTGCTGCAGTGTTGCGGCCTCTTGCGAGGTGATGTTGGGTAGTAAGATGTAGTGATTTAGATGGGTTGGCGCCAGTGCCTGACCCCCGCGTCCCAGCATCGTATGATGCAGTAGACGAAAAATCGGATTTATCGTATTATAGATAATACGCATAGCGTTGTCTTTGCTGAGGTCAAAATCTTGGGTCTGGGTGATTTTCGATGGTAGATCAGGATCTTATTGATGTTCACGGCGTAGTCACGGCCGCCAGTCCGCGGGCTTTTTCCCGTCTGGACGTCCTGCCAATTGACTGGAATGCCAGAGTAGTTGGCCTGACCGGTGGTCGGGGGGTCGGTAAAACCACACTCCTGCTGCAGAAGTATTGGGAACTATTTGGCACTCACGAGCGGTGTCTTTATATCTCGGCCGATCATGTCCAGGTGGCTGCGCTTGGAGTTTATGCAATAGGTCGAGAGCACTTTAAAAGCGGCGGCCAGGCGATCATTATCGATGAGGTCCACCGCGCGGAAAATTGGACTGCTGAAGTTAAAAGCCTGATTGACAGCAATCCAGACAAAGCCATCTGGTTAAGCGGTAGTTCGTCGGCCGCCCTGGCCAAAGGTGGCGGGGATCTATCGCGGCGAGTGTTATGGTACGACTTGCCCGGCCTATCATTTCGCGAGTATTTGCACCTGACGGGGCGGCCGGACGTACCACTAGTCTCGATCGATGATTTGGTGAAGCATCACGTCGCTATAGCGAGAGATCTCACGGCAAGGGGCTCGCTGCTTGCGGCCTTTCGCAACTACCTCAAACATGGGCATTATCCTTTCTTCCTGCAAGGTCTCAGCGGCTATCACCAACGCGTGCAAAGCATCATCGGTCAAGTGGTGAGCGAGGATCTACCGACGATGTTTGGCATTTCAGCTGCTAAGGTTAATGCGCTTAAGAAAATCCTCTGGGCGGTGGCGTCCTCAGAGCCCTTTCAATTAAACATCGAGGGACTAAGTCGAGATCTCGGTATCGCCAAAACATCGACCTATCATTTTCTGCAATGCCTAGAGCACGGCCGACTGCTGCAGTCAGTCGCAATGGCTGGGACGGGACTCAAGTCAGTACGAAAACCAGAAAAAGTTTATCTTGAGAACACCAATCTTATTGCTACCATCACTAATCCTCAGCGGGTCGAACCGTCCATCGGTACAGTGCGCGAAACCTTTTTGTGTACTAACCTGCGCCCCCACCATTCAGTAAAGTATTTGGGTCATGTTGATTTTTTAGTTGATGAGCAATGGTCGATCGAAGTCGGTGGCCCACGAAAGGATGCGCGCCAGTTCGCCAAATTAGGCAATACGGCTAATCAATCGCATATCCTAGCCATTGATGGCATCGAAGCCGGATCCGCAAAGCGCATCCCCCTGCACTTATTTGGCCTCACGCGCTAGGGGGCAGGCACTCGCGATAAGCATTCGAAATCTTTGAGGCAAGTTGTTTTGGTGTTTTATTGTGTTCTAGTGAATTAGGTGGGTTGGCGGCAGTGACTGACCCCCTCACCCCCCTCACCATTTAAAGTTAGGCTAATGAAAGCTTTTCATCAAAACCATGCTGATCATTTTTCCATTGGTACAGTTTTAAATTCCGTGATCATTCGAATGTCCGCGGCTCTCTTTACCTTTTTGGTTTTTGAACTTTTGACCTTGTATGCGCGTATTGAAGGGCTCACGATCGGGTCAGCATTGCTCCCCGCAATTTTGTCATTTGTTTGTGGTCTGATCCTTTGGTCTTGTTCCGTTCTCTTGCCTAACAAGTGGCGGTGGCCCCGTGTAATTGCGCTGACGCCTTGTATCTTTATATTCCCGGTCGTCACTTATCTTATTGAGCCGTTACTCCTGCCGATACCAGTCATCAGTCTTGGGGTAGCGGCGAGATCAATTTTAAAGCGAGAGAATTCTGGGGGTCAGGCGCTCACGCTAAGATGTTGAGATCTTGGGGATGTTTCCGGCGGTTTTTTATTGTGCGCAGGTGATTTGGGTCGGTTAGCGCCATTGCCCGCCCCCTAGTATCAAAGTTTAGTGGAATCTAGCCGATCACCTACTGAGCCTAATTCAGGGGTGGTCCGTCATGGGTGCGCTTTCAAAACCACGAAACATCGAATTTACGGTAAGTATGGATGAGTTCGAGCGTAGAGTTGGATTAATTTCCGACTACGAGGAACTCTCTTGGCTTGGACTTAACATCGACAATTTTAGCGGTATCTTTCACCCGTGGAGACTTGCGGAGCTTCTTGAGTTTTGTCGACTTAACTGTGACTACCATGTGGTGACCGGCATTGGCCCAGGCAGATATATAAACAGATGTGCTTCGGACGGCGGCAGCTACTTCTTAGCAAGAGGGGCAAAAAATCCAGATCTGATGGTCAATTACCTGCTTGATCCAGAGTGGCCATTACTCTTGGAAGATGGGATCAGCGCGGCTCTTGCCGTACTTAGCGATATCAAAAATCGTGGTGATTGAGAGCGTTGACATCTCTGCCGTGAACTCTTCAGGCTTAATTGAGCTGTAATGAAATTTCGCCAGGCGATCAAACACCCTGATAAATTCGGCGTCGCGCCCAAGTCTTCGCAGCTGTCTGGAAATTAAATACTGTAACAATGCAAAGGCATCAAAATGATCCGAGCCGTATAAGTCGAGATCAAGTTTGGTCGCGCGTCGAGGTCGTCGCCGAAGTAAAGGAAGATAGCTTTTTCTGATCTGGTCGTTCCTAGGCGTTGACCGGGATTTGCCACAATTTTTTCTCACTGTGAAAGAAGTTTTCACATCCTTGCCGAGACTCCGAATGATCAAGGAACAATGGGAGATTGTCCAAAGACATGTCGAGGGTGAGAGGCTGGGCGGTGGCGGGCATTAGAGTTTATGAGTGCGCTATTTGGGGGAGAATACTTGGATCAAGTGCTTTAGGTGACTTAGCGCTAGTGCCCGACCCCAAGGTCCCAAGGTGTTATTTTTGGTGTAGTCAATTCGGATGGTTGGCGCCAGTGCCTGACCCCATCTAATTTTTGTCGTCGCATGATCATTGGTATCGATGTACCTGAGTTAGCGCTAGTGGCCGCCCCCGTAAACTCAAAAAAAGGACTAACGATGTCGAATTTGTATGCTGGTATAAGTTATAAGATTGTTGCCCATCACTCTAAAGCGAAGTCTGAGGATATCATTGCTTACGTCGAGAATCTCTTCGGCAAGGGGCTATATGCGGTACGTAATGAAGAGGGTGCGCTACACTTCAATCTTAAAGAGGAATACCTTCAGCCTCAGGACTTTGCCGCTTTTTTAGAGCATCAATTTTCGATTGGCGCCACGGACGGCGACCAAGCCAATGAAACAAAGAAATCTGCGGAGTTAATTGCTGATATCAAGAAATGTGCCGACACGAATGCTCTCTTGTCATATGTGAAAGAATCGTATCAATACACTTTGCATTTATTTACACCGGAGTACATTTTCACCACGATCGGATTTGACGAGGTTCGCCTCGATGTATCTAGCCTCACTTATCTGTCCGAGGGCAAAATCAGCATGGAGTGCTACTATCAGTTCATGAACTACCTGAGTGCTCTGTTAAAGCGAGAGAGCTCGGCCTACAAATGTGCTCAAGCAGCGAGGATTTTCATAGGCTAGGGATGGGGGGCAGGCACTCACGCTAAGCCGCGGAAAGCTCGCGGTAAGTGGTGTCTGTATTTTACGGTGTGTTAATGATTTAGGCTGGTTGGCGCAAGTGCAGGACACGTATCAACTATGCGTGAATTAGACAAATCGGTGGGTTAGCCCCAGTGCCTGACCCCAAGCTTTATCATCTTTAAGTTTCTTCCGATGGTGCGTACGGCACCAAGGTGGAGAGACTTTCATGGGCGCACGAGCAAAAGAAAATAAAATTGAACTAATTGTGAATTACACCGCGTTCAAAAGCCGGGTTGGTCTTATTACTAACTACTACGATCTGGAGTGGCTAGGCTTCACGGGTCATGATTTTTCTGGAAGTTTTGATCCGTGTCATGTGCCGAAGCTGGAAGCATTTTGTGTCGATAGTCCGGATCATCACATTGTCTCGTCTGTGGGGCCTGGTCGTTTTGCGAATAAATTCGTCCAAGAGTCCCGCTTTTACCTACTCGCCAATAAAGATAAAGATCCAAGCCTGGTGTTAAATTTTCTGCTTGATCCTGAGTGGTTTTTAATCGTGGAAGATGGGGTCAGCTCTGCACTTGCCGAAATTCACGATATCAAAAATCGTGGTAAGATATAGCCCGACCATTTGGGCAGCAATGTCTTGAATGTGCTAGGTAAAGGACCAGAGGTCCCTGATTTAATTAACCCGCGACTGGAAAAATGCCATCCACCTCAAACGCCCTGCGCGGAAAACTCTCTGTGTTGCCGCGACTTCCGAGCGGCTGTAAAATCGCCTCATCATTTTTCACAAGCAAAGTGTAATAGGTTTCCGTCATCGGCCTGTGGGACATGATGGCTGACATTTGAAAAATACCGACGTTGGTTCCACCATCCAGGCGGACGGAAGGGTAACGAAAAAGCGGGATATTAGTGCGGCGCATGGCGGCCCCAAGAGGCTGTGAGTGAGAGTAGGAATCCGGCGCGAGAAATTCCTTGGCGAAATTTTTAAATGGGAGTGATGCTAGATTGATAGTATTTGGTGCTCTGGCTGCGACTGTAAAAATATTGAGAGTGCATGAATTTTCTAGTAGTCCAGCGCTAGCGGAGACAAAGCGCAGCTGGTAGTAGGCCCGCTCGGCCATGCTAGTACGCTCCTCTAAGGCCCCATAAAAAAGGCTGTTTTCGTTGATCGTTCCAAATCGTGATCCCCACTTCAAAGGTGGATAGCGAAATGCGCTGGCGATCAGGACATGATGTGCCCCTCGTGGGTAAGGTGGCTTGTGTCCATCAAGTTCAGCCTCCAGGGCATCGTGCTCACTATCGCTATCGACGTATTTACGGGTGGTATTGCCAGCTCCAGGCACAACCGACCGAAATACTGTTGAATGGAAAGCTTCGACCTCATGCTCCGCGCATTGCGTCCAAATATCTAACGACATCGGTCATACCCTCGATGGTTTTGAGACAATCAATCGGCCTTTCACCGCCAAGATCAGTGTTGGTCGATGCCAGCCATGCCTTAGCGCGGTCCATATTTTCGCCAACCAAAGCCTCGAGACTACGAACGGCACGGACAAACATAGCAGCTCTCTGGCGTGTGCCATTTGAGCTAAACGGGGTCTCCTCCGTATAACGACGCAGCTGAGAAGCAGAGACTCCCAGAATATCAGCAAATTCTGGGGCACTAAGATCGTAAGCCTTGCGCATGCGTAGCGCTGTCTTCATGAGAACGGCCGCCGGATCCGGAGTAGTTTTAATTTGAGCGGTCATGACATGGTCTCCTGAGCGAATCACCCGAACACTCATATGCACTAGATAACATCATTTTCGCGCATATGCAAACTATCGGCATTAAGGGCATTTTCCTTTAGGAAATAGGATAGGTGACTGTTTTTAATACTTATTTCCCTGTTTTGGATCGAGTTGCGTCACCGCTTGTGTTACCGAAGCCCATCACCGGGGTGATAACTCAAAGATAACAAAGAAGTTCTGGGAAGGACGGCCGCAATGGGGGAATTTAATCGGTGACGAAACCATTAAATTCACTGAGGTTACCCCCGTGTCCGTTTTATTGAGGAACTTCAGACTGTGACTCGGCTGTAGTTTTAGACACTGACGTCTACGAGCTCGTCAATCATGCCGCTTCGTCACCACTTGGATATCTGGCTTGATTGATCACCCTTCGTGCCGCTGGCACTTGTCTTTCCGGGTTGCCGCCGTCGATCATGTGACGGGCCGATCCTGGTCGACCTAGCTCCATCCCAAGACGCTCCATAATCAGCATGCACAGCGAAGCCTTCATCGCCTTGCCCTTGAAAAGGTTAGTCACAGATCCCTTATGAAGTCCGAGCAGCTTGCCAAGCTCACTACGGTTGACATCCAGGATGTCCTGAATTCCCCGCAGCTCTGCGACAGATATTGTCCTTTCATCGTTCATAATGGCTCGATATGCCCTCGAGAAAAACGCTAGTGCTAGCTCTCGCTCCATCCGCTTTAACTCCGGGACGGGGATACTAAAGTCGACCCCCTCCAGGGCTTTCGCTGCACTAGCTTGCCTAGGACCGAATTCGTCTGGAATAAGCACAGTCACCGAGTCGAACGTCATCTCGCCGAAGGCACTTTGATATCTGAAATTTTTGACGGTTGCCGACTTCATTCCTTCACCTCTCGATATGCGTGAATGATCACAATCAAATCACCAGATTTGTCCTGTTCGAAAACTAGGGCGACTTCTGCTTTTCGTAAATTGTCATCCATACAGGCCCAAAGAAACGATCTTGGTTGAGCCGAAGGGTACTTATTGTCCCGAAGGACGCCCCTTCCCCTTATCAGTCGCACGAGTTCTAAGGCTGTGAATCTCCTCTCCGGATGATCCCTCCAGGCGTGAGGACGGACGCTGATTCGTTCATCTATTTCTCGGATTTCTTTGAAAATCCTTCGGGCCTCATTGAGCCTCATGCTCGAGATAACTCCCTATCGGCAGGTTGTCCAGGACAACTTTAGCGAAAATGAATGGCAATATAAAACAAACCACAATGATCCAGATACGGACCACATAACCAACTGAAATAAAAGATTTTTATATGATCCCTGACTCCGGCTTGGCGACCAGTTTGTTTTCTGGTTGCTGCGCCGAGAATCTGCGCGAGTGCGGAGAGTTTCCACCGACATGGTCAGAGGTCCGCGGCGGACTCGATGTGGGCCGAGGTGGCTCTCTTCAATGGCCTTCATGATTATGTCGTGCAGTTCTTTAGGGGCTACCAGCACCGCAGGCGGACTGGAAGTGACATCGTAAAGTATCGATTTCGCCTAGGTTTGCTGCAGCGCCGCGGCTTCTTGTGATGTGCTGTTGGGTGGTGAGGTGTAGTGATTTAGTTGGGTTAGCGCCAGTGCCTGACCCCATGGCTCATGTGCGATTGGAAAATGGCCGAAACATTTGCTATGGGAGCCAGAGCAAACGAAAACAAAATGACCCTGCTGGTGGACACGAACGAGTTCTATGATCGTGTCGGACTAGTTTGGAATTACTACGAGCTCGAGTGGTTGGGATTTAAGCCCTTTGATTATAGTGGCGACTTCGAAACAGAAGAACTTCCACAGCTACTCGAGTTTTGCCGACTAAACCCCGAGTACCATATCGTGAGTGACCGCGGCGACTCGCGTATGTTGAATAAGTTTGTTCCGAACGCAAGGAGCTACTGGCTGGCAAGTGGCGACAGGGATCCATCTTTGGTACTCAATTTCTTCGCTAACCCCAATTTGGCGTTAGTCATGGAAGATGTGATCACTGCAGCTGCGGCCGTGTTTCGCGATATCAAAAATCGTCGTGAGTGACAGGGACAGCAGTTCCCGAGCGAATTCGTCAGCAATGAGTTGATACCGGTGGTATCTCGCGAGAGTATCATAACGGATAACATTTGCCGCAGCTCGCCCGTGGCGTCGCAACTCCCTACCGATTAGAAACTGAAAGAGAGCGTAGCCGTCGAAGTGATCAGCCTTAGAATAGTCTCTCGTAACCGCAGCGAACGACTCCTGATCAATCTCGAAAGGTTGATAGATGGCTTTATTGCTACGAGTGAGGCCAAGTTTCTGTAGTGCTGAGCGCATGTGGTCAAGGATTTTCCCATTGCTAGTTGATAGTCACATCCCCGCGTAGAATGAGGGGGATGGGTCGTCAAAAGCCACGGACATATAGCGGACATTTAGCAAAGTCGGGCAAATTGCTTGGCTGCGGTACGCCTTATCAAACACAGCTGGGTGAGATCAGTGGGTTGGCGCAAGTGCCTGACCCCAAGCTTTATCATCTGTGAGTTTCTACCGATGGTGCTTACGGCTCAAAGGTGGGGAGTTAATCATGGGCGCACGAGCAAAAGAAAATCGCGTTGAGCTAATCGTAAATTACAGCGCGTTTAAAAGCCGAGTTGGTCTAATTACGTACTATTATGACCTGGAGTGGCTAGGCTTCACGGGTCATGATTTTTCCGGAAGTTTTAATCCCTGTCATCTGCCGCAGCTGGAAGCATTTTGCGGCCATAATCCAGATCATCACATTGTCTCGTCTATGGGACCTGGGCGTTTTGTGAACAAATTAGTGCAAGGTTCCCGTTCGTACCGGCTAGCTAATAAAGACAAAGATCCGAGCCTAATGTTAAACTTTCTGCTTGATCCTGAGTGGTCATTAATCGTGGAAGATGGGATCAGCTCGGCTCTTGCCGAAATTCACGACATCAAAAATCGTCGTAAGAGATAGTCCGACCATTTCTGCGGCGATTTGCTGCGCACTAAGCTGTTCTTGGTGAAACTGGCTCAACTGATCGTACCTATCGACATGAATGGAATCGCGCCCATACCTTGATAGCTCTCTCATGACGAGAAATTGGAAAAGGGCGTACGCATCGAAGTGATCTTCACTACGATAATTTTTGGTCAAATTGGCGAGTTCATAGGCGTCATCGGTAAGGAGGTAGCGAATCAGTTTTCCTGATCTTGTCGATCCGAGGCGTTGCTCAGGGAGTTGCATCTTAGCTGCCGGCGGTGGAAGTGGCGCTTAATTGCGACGGCAGCGAGATTTGCGCATTGCAGAGGAAATGTACAAAGACATGTGGGATGTCGTTTGTGGCGGAGTGTTTAGATCTTGTGATTTAGGTGGGTTGTCATCTTTATTTGGGTTTGATGCCAACCTAAATCGATATTCGTGTCCGTCCCTCGCACCGACATGTCCTTAGACAATAACAGAGTACTAAAACATCCTAGTCGCTGATGCTGATCTACGTCTGGGATGAAAAACTGAATGAACATGTCGTCACAGCGCCTAGGCAAAACGCGCTCAGGCAAAATTATTGCTCAACCCATTCATATGGATACTCACGCCTTAAATGAGATTGCTTTTAATTTTACTCAGTCGGATCAATTCGATGCGTACGCGCTGTTTCAGTATTTGATCAGTCGTGAATTTCGTCGCCAAGGGAGATACTCCCCATCTGTTGAGATTTATAAGGTGCAGGCGAGATTTCATGGCGACAAGTTGACCAACCATCAGCGTTTCGCTGAGATGGAGGCGTTATTACTTACTACCATTTTTGACGTCGTGAGGTTCGGTAAAAGCCGCGCTGATGGCATCTTCCAAGATTAGCGGCCATTGTGGATCCAATAAATGGTTGAGCATTATGGTCGGATTTTTATCGCCGTTGGCTAGAGCGTACGAGCAACCGTCCGGCACGTACTTATTGACGTATCGGCCTGGCGCGATGGTACTGACAATATGATACTCCGGATGATTACTGCAGAACTCGATCAGTGGCGTCAGGTCTGCAGATCTGAAGATTCCACATAAATTATCAAGTTTAAAACCGAGCCACTCGAGCTCGAAGTAGTCATCAACCAGCCCAACTCTAGCGCGAAATTCAATCGCACTCACTAGCAGTTCTATGTTTGCTTGGTTTGCTGTAGCACCCATCTTCGCGAGCCTCTTTTTTGGGACCTAGGGAAGGTATCGGTGCGTTTTTTGTACGTCTTAGTACGTGGGGTCAGGCACTGGCGATAAGCTCCTGAAACATCTGGGGTAAGTTGTCGTGGTGTTGTGCTGTGCGCTGGTGATTATGGTGGGTTGGCGCCGGTACCTGACCCCGCTCACTGGCGGATGTCGTCCACCGCCTCCTTTGGTCAGCACACCCTGGTCACTCGACTTGAGCGGCCGGTTCGGTGAATATTCATCCGGTCCTAAACGTTTATGGTTTTCGCAGAAAATACCGGATTCCTAATGATCGACTTCAACCAAAAGCTTGGCGTTACAAGATCGCTAAAGCCGATTCTTCATCCCGTAATTATCGACTCCGCAACCTTAATCGACGTCACATCGAACTATTCCCAAGCGGACTATTTCGATGCTTATGCGCTATTTCAATATTTGCTTGCTCGGGAATTAGCCTCTTTGGGTCGTGATTCACCGCGCATCGAGACCTATGATAAAACAAGTCGCTTCCATAAGGGGCAGCTAGCGATTGAGAAAATCCGCGTCCAAATGAAGGCTCTAAGACTTGCCACCATTTTTGATGTCATTGAGTTCGGCAAGAGCAGAGCTGACCCCATCTTCGTATGATAGCGGCCAATTGGGATCGAGAAGGTAATTAAGTACCAACGCTGGATCCTTATCCCCATTCGCAAGCATATAATAATCCTTGCCATGGATGAGCCTGTTGACACTTCTACCTGGGCCGTCACAAGAAACTACATGGTACTGCCGATTTTCTCGGCAAAACTTGATGAGCTGAGGTAGGTCATCACACATGAAGCAGCCACTAAAATCATGACCTTTCAGGCCAAGTGACTCGAGGTCGTAGTAGTTATTGATGAGCCCGACGCGCAGGTTGAAGTCGCTATAACTCACATATAGCTGGATTCTGTCTTCTCTCGCTCGTGCACCCATTTTTAATCCTTTTTCCTGTCGTACCAATGCAATGCCCAATATGTTTATCGGCAGTTAGCTACGAGGGATTAGTTGGGGGGCGGGCACTCACGCTAAGCTGCTGAAAGCTCTTGGTCAGTTATGGCTATGTTTTGCGGTGTTATAGTGATTTAGCTCGGTAAGCGCCGGTGCCTTACCCCTTACCCAGTGATATCTGCTATATTGGTTTGCCACGCTTTTTAGCCGACAGAACAGCATCCAAGATCACTTTTAGGGTTTGCTGCATATCTTTTTGAATGAGCCTAAACTTATCGAATTCCTCCTCGATCGAGCTAAATCCCTTCCCAACCCTTGTGAGCCTACCAGTTCTGAAGATCTTTAGGGTCTAGTTGCATCGGCGGATCCTCTGTATCTCTTAGCAAGGCTCGCGCTCTAATCTTCCGGCCTTAAGCTTGGAAACGGAAGCTACCAGCACCGTAGGCGGACTGGAAGTGACATCGCTAAGACTTCGATCTCGCACATGATTGCTGCAGCGCGGCGGCATCTATTTATGAGCGGTCGAGAGTGAGGTGTAACGATTTAGGTCGGTTAGCGCCGGTGCCTGTCATGGACCAAATCAAGTAAAGAAAAAATAAGATTCCCTGGCGTTCAAATACGCAGTTAGTTCCCTCGTTTGTGTTTCTTGTACTTCTCGACTCTTGCCCGCTCACGACTCAACTTATGAACAACCTGTCATTCGTGGTCACCGGGTCATGCGGCGCCACAGTTTGGCTCATCCGAGCTTATAAGTTGATGCTGGCCTCAACCTGACCCTCGTGCTGCCTAACGGCGCACAGGCACTTGCCCGAGGTCACAGCATATCTACGTTCTACATTGTTTCGCGGCTTATCAACTGGGCTTAGAGTCTCTTACCTCTTGTCATCGATATGTTAGGCAGCCTCTGCCAATTTTTTACCTTCAAAAAATCCTAGTTCGTAATGCTGCTTGTTATTAAAACAAGCTCGAAGTCGACCGAGTATGTTTCTTGCTACTGCGGTTATGGCTTTTAGCTTGCCGCGCCTGGCAGCAATTCGCTCAAATAGATGCGCTAGGCCTACATCCTTCTTAATGGCTCGCCAGGCGATCTCGACCAGTATTCGCCGAATGCGCCAGGGCCCCCGTCGCGAGATATTGCCTAAGCGCCTGTGGCCTCCGGAAGAATGCTCGGTTGGAGTCAAACCAACGAAGCTATAGAGCTGCTTGGCCGTTGCAAATTGGCTCATGTCGCCAAGCTCAGCAGCCATCGTGCGCGCGCTGACTAAGCCAAATCCTGGTGCGCTCTCATACGTAGCCATGACTTTATCTATCTTGGTGGAGTTAACGTCGGTTTTCGCACGAATTTCAGCCTCAATTGCTCTAATCTCACTATTTACGCAGCTCCACGCCTTGCCGAGTTTGGCTAAAATCTCTTTGAGTGGAGCTGGTATCTCTTTTGATGCCGCTAGAGCAGCAAGTCGTTTCTCCGACATCGCCCAATTTTCGTCAGCCTTTAAATGGCCAAATTGTAGTAAGCGGGATTTGATCTGATTGCAAATACCCGTCCGAGTCTCAACTAATTGCTCTCTAGTCCTGGTGACTAATCGATCGAACTCCTCTTCTAAGGAAGGGATTCTAACGAAACGCAGGCGCCCAGCCGCGAGGTGCGAGGCCAGCATTAAAGAATCGATCTTGTCGGTCTTGGCGATTGCTTTGGGTGATTTCTCGACCGTGCCCGGGTCGACCACGAAGCATTTAATTCCTTTCTCCTCAAGGAAACGCTGAAGGCAGAATCCAGAAAATCCAGCCTCATACACAGCTCGGATATCAGCCCCCGCAAACATACGCTGGAGCGATGTGGCCAGGAGGGCAGGCGAAGCTCTCTGGGTGAACGGCTTTTTAACCACCACCCCTTCGCATATGGCAGCGACACTATAGGTGTTTTTGTGGACATCGATTCCGATGTAGACAATCTTGCCAGAGTACTCTTTGATCTTAGACATAACGTTTGTCTCCTTGGTGTTTTGAATATTCATAACACCAAGGAGTTTTTTTTCATCACCTGGTCATTACGGCCGGTTATGGCTGCTGGTCACCATACCAACTGACCCC
>JAPLFY010000107.1 GCA_026390435.1 Pseudomonadota bacterium | reverse complement strand
TTTGTCTTCTCAGTCATTGGCTTCGCCTTATTTCGCTATTCACAAAAGCAGCTTAATATTCGCGGCGTAGCGATTGGCGTGGCTTTAATGGGATATGGTTACTTTATGCCAAGCCTCCCATGGACGATAGGCGTTGGCATCCTACTGTGCACAGTGGCTTACTTTTGGGCCAGGTAAAATGATGCATTAAATAAGTCTAGCTGCGATCCAGTGAAAAATACCTCCCTTGCGCACGGCGACGATGTATCCAAGCGCTATGCTTAGCGGCAGACCAACCAGATAGCCGGTCCATAAGCTTCCCGTCAGTTCAAAGAGGAATTTCACAATGAGCGCAGCAGCAATTGCGAGTAACAAAGTTAGGCCGAACATTGCCCCATAATAGAGCTCTGCGATCCTCATAAAGGCCATTTGCCCGGGCTGATAACCAGGCTTAAGCTTGAGATCGTTGTAGTTCGCATTGATGATTCCAAGCTGCAACATAGGCACAAACAAAATACCCATGACTACTAGCGACTGAAATACCGGGCCAGTGAAAAACGCTAACCCATTGTGCCTTCCAGGCGACCACAGCTCGCCGCCGTTAAGTCCTGAATCATAGAGAAAACGCTGATAACCAGTGGTGTCCCAACCGGAAACCAAAATGAACCAAAAGAGCACCCAAGCAATCATCCAGTTGAGATGTGACTCGTAGAACTTTTGCTTCTGCACCAAACGCCACCCCACCCAATAGCCGATGATTCCCTGCGTCACGTTCGTAATCGCAAACAGAGTTACCAACCATGCTGGTAAGTCGGCATATGATTTAGCCACCTGCATCGTCTCCCAGCTGGGGTTCGCCCAGAGGAGGTACAGTCCCGATGGACCAAAAAAAATGCCGAGAAATAGCAGAAGGCGCGTAAAAACTGGATTATTAAACGGATCCCTTTCGCGTGCCAAAGACTTGCCCGCGGCAGCAGCAAAGGTGGCACCGAACGCATACGACCACGCTACATCGACTTGCACCATAACGAACCTCCTATCCCACGAGCCTACTTCCTGCTACTCAGTGCGACCAGTCATCGACCGTCTTCGGCATCATCTCGTTGGCCTCGAAACCATTATTGATCACCGGTGCAATGCGGTTAAGCACCCGTAATTTAACTGCAATCCGCTGACTTGAGGCCCCGGGCAACTTGGCTAAAACATTTGCCGTGAAGTCCAAAGTCGGACGAGCCTCCACTAGTGCCTGCCAATTCGATCGCTTCAAAGCCTCTTCAGCATTGTTCTTCACGCCAGCCAACGCCTTAAAACCCTCGACAGTGGTGGATACATATCCAAGTAAACTGAATTTAGTTTGCTCTGAGCTCGCTGTTTTTTCCGGTGGTGTGTGTTGCTTAAGTTGCGCATCACTGCGCAAATACTTAACTAAAATATTGATGGAGGTACGAATTTTATCCGGTGAAATCTTTATCGGGCTAAACCCAATAGCTTTCCAATAAGCACCGGTACTTGGATGCATTTGCTGTAATCGCCGCATCTGGACTTCGTTGACCTGGACTACCTCTTGCGCCAATACCAGCTTTTCGCCGTCAACTTTTACACTCTTGCCGATGTCAATTGTTGAGCCCGACAGCAACGGTAGTTGACCCAACTGTTGTGACAGGTTTTGTAAGTCAACCTCCGAGAGAGAGGACCACTCGTTCGCAGCTTGCTCCAATTCCGCCAAGGAAAGCTCTTCAACGGATTCGTCGTCAGCAAGACCGCTGCGATTTGATGCTACTTGTCGACAGTGAACTAAACTGCATACGGATAACCACACTATGCCGAGCACAGGTACAGCCAAACCGTTCCGTTCCGTTGTGTAGTTCCTTATGTATCTCATTACAATGAGTCCCATGCAGACCAAGGTCGAGTCGGAGCCGAAGTGTCAATAATCACTCAACGTTGGTGGGCTCTTCGGCATAGTTTGACAAAAACTTGAGGGAAATTCGAAACCACTCTGAGAATAGCTGTCACTGACGCGGTCACTCACCAGTATGGGATGCAAAGTGCCCGCTGAAAGAGTGAGAGTTTGCAGGTGTCAAAACATTAGTCAGCCCCGGAATACCATCTTCGGACGCTATAACTACAGATTTTAGAGGGTTAGGACGACGCAAGGCAGTGGCAGGTCACTTGCTAATTGGAACTTGACCCGCCGTGCGGGCCGTGGCCAAATTAACGATAACGACCAGCTAACAGACGAGTTGCCCATGCTACGCTACCTTACTCGAAGCTACCCCCGGACCATCACCCCCATTGTGACAGCTGTCCTAGCCGTGGCGTTTACCGCTTGCGTGCACAATGCTCCCGTTCAGGAGTCCGAGGACAACGTCGAAATCAGCGATAAAGCTGTCCAACGCGAGAAAAACTCTGCAGGCAAAAAACCAAAAACAAGCGCGGACATTATTACCGAAACGACTGGCGATACCCGTATCGACCCACTGCCGGCTCTAGGTAGTGGTACCGACGACTTTGGCGATTTGGATAAGCGCGCCGAAGAGTATCGCAAGGCTGCTCTTGTGGAGAGCGAAGACGCCCGAATCGAGCGCGAGCTCAGAGAGATCCACGAGACCGAAGCAAAGGCTAAGCAAATAGCAGAGAAAATCGAGTCTGAGCAGCGTGCTGATGCGAACAAAAAGGCTCGTGAAGAGGCCGCCGCCAATTCCAAAACTAACCGCAAAATTCAGCGGGCTGCCGAAGAAAAAGCCAAGTCACTTCAGGGTATCGACAGTGACGAACTTGAGTGGAATGGCCTAAACTAAGTCCGTCTGGACAGTAGGTCGTTCCGCAGTAATTTGACCTTGGCTTTGACCTTGGTGCCTATTCGATTTAACTGCTGATTGCTCTTCTATACTAGCGCCGGTGAGCTTTACCTTTTTTATAGGGGCCAGAATTGCCGCAGCTAGCGGGCGGATTGTCTGCAATTCGTCTTCATCTAAATCAACTAAATTTCCTGCCACGACGTCTTTGCTGACTGCATCAATAACGAAATGTTGCCACTGCGTGCGGCCCGCGCGCTCTACGGCGAGGTCTAAGCTAGAGACTAAAGATGGATTTTTTTGCTCAGGTAAAAGGCTTGGCTCAGTGGTTGCCCCACACCGCCTAAGTATGGCTGTCAGTAGCTCGGCAGTCATCGCCGGCTCGAGACTGGACTCCAGATTGGAACCGACCTTGGCTTCTGACCTTGCCTGAGCCTCGAGAAAAGCAGCGACATGATAGGACGAGACAGGCATCGCTTGTTTAATTGCAGCGGCAATGCGCTGCCTGCGCGCGTCAACTTCATCCGCAGGCCTCATGATCACTGGCTCACCGCATCTAATATGCACGCTGCCCAGTTTACTGCTCCGCTGCGTCAAGTGCTCCAACCATTGAGCGATTTGGTAGGCACGCATTGGCTCGCCGTCACCGTCTTCCTGCTTCAGTTCCATCATAGACTCAGGAATTTGGTCATAAGCTATGGCAACCGGCAGTACCGCAAACGTTTCTCCTCGGTCTTTGAGAAGGCTCGATAGATCCTCGCCCTGAACCGACATAGCCTTAAATAGCGGCCCGATGACTGGTAACTTTGCGAACGTGCTTGCATTGGCGTCGCCAGTCAAACCTATGTCCAGATCGGGCCTAGCGTACCGTAGGTAGCAGACTAGAATACAGTCGAAGTAGCTATGCTCACTGGATGCAATCACCAGTCGCATACCATCAGGGCAATTTGACAAGGCTCGCATAAATGAAGCCTGATCAAAAACCACTTCGGAAAAAATACGCTCAATACACTGACGCACGCCAGCGCCCGCTGCATCAAGGCCAGAAACATTGTGCCGCCCGGTAAACAAATTAATGTTTTTATCCGCACTCGCACCCACGAGTAGCTGCCGATCTGGGGACCCCTTCAGCAGATATTTATGGACTCCCTCGCAGATGAGAAAGAGATAGGACTTGAAGTTGAGTTCAAGCGAGGTCGGTTTATGTTGCACGAAATCAAAAGATCGGTGAGTAAAGTATGGGAATATCGCAAAAATACTGTTGAGAACCTGATTCAGTTTGCCGATTCTTTCGGCAAGCTTATCTTGGCCCGTTAAGCGCGCATAAAACTTTGCCAGATTAGTTGGCACGCGGTGGAACATCACGTGTTCCACCTTTCGCCTAAAGTTCAGGGGGCCCATGTTCCAAAGGTATACCTGTCGCTTGCTCGGAAACTTATCAAAGTAGGGTCCGCCAGTTTGCGGCAATTGACCAATAAGCATGGCATTTTTAAGACCAGCAACAGCATGCACGATTTGCGGATTCTGGACGTTCGCGGGAACCCTGAAGCATTGAGTCACAATCGTGTCGGCCACCACATCGACAGGTACGACATCTAGACGAGCGTCGGGATCAGCGGCAACAATCCGCAGATAGCCAGCGCCAAACACACCGACAAATGCAGCAAGTGCCGCGTAGCTGTCGATCCAACCAGGGAACGGATATTTCAAAGCTGCCGAAATAATACTAGGCCGGACTATGGAAAGCGGTAAAGTCCCGCGACTGCGTAAAATCAAATGCTCTGCGATACACTTTGTCAGCGTGTATGTGTTGGGGTGACCCGTAGTAGCAAGCAGATCTGCTTGGGCGCAGCGACCGTGTTTAATGTCTTCATACATTTGTGCCGGATCAAAAGGTAAGTCGACTAGCTCTTCGGCAAGGGGGCCTGCCCGGTGCGGGCGGACATACGCGGTCGACACCGACACAATACTGGCAAGGTTCGGACACGTCTTGGCAAAGTCAATGACCGACAAGGCGCTGGTGATGTTTGCTTCCGCTGCATCTTTAATCGGCAAGTTAAAGTCGACCGAGGCGGCGGAATGGATGATGTGAGTGACACGCTCGGCTAATGCCTGCTGCTCTGCCGGTGTGAGACCCCAAGCTGGTAGCGATAAGTCACCGCTGATCACTTCGACGTGGCGCGTCCAGTTGAGCGGGAGGCGGTAAAAGCAGGGGGCGGTAGCCACCTGGTCGGTAAATCGCTCTGCGGCTGATCTTTTGCGATTGGGCCGAATGACCAGGATCACTTTACTGATGCCAAGATCTTTCTTCTGGCGCAGCAAGTGTTCTAGAACGACCTTACCTAAGAAACCAGCGCCCCCTGTTAGCAGAACTACAGCGCCGGTATTAATGCTCGTTTCAGTCATAAACTACTTCACTCTAATAACCGTAATAGCCGCCACCGTTGTGAGCGCCTAAGTCGGGGTAGATCAGACCACCGGTGGTATAGCCGCCGGGGAAGGAAGGATAATAGCCGCCACCACCATTATGCGCGCCCAAATCGGGATAGATCAACCCGCCGTTGGTGTACGGACCAGGGTATGGGTAATAACCACCGCGGCCGTTGTGGGCCCCTAAATCAGGATAAATTAGACCACCGTTAGTATACGGTCCTGACGGATAGTAGTAGCCGCCACCCTGGACATTAGGACAGGCATAATCGCAAGTAGGGTGCATCCACGGCTCGCCGCACTTGCCCCAACTCGCCTGCTGTTCGCAAGTATGGCCGCCAATGGTATTCGGGGTCCAGTTACAGGCGTGGTCACAGGTTGGATGCATCCATGGCTCACCGCACTTGTCCCAGCTTGCTTGTTGTTCGCAGCTATAGCCACCAATGTCCGCACCTTGAAAAGAACTCACTTTGGAGCTCATTTTGGGACTAGTGCTGACTACTGAGTCCCCTAAACTACCGCAGGCACTCAGCAGTAAAAACATGAGCGATGTGAAGCCAGGTAATGATTTAGACAACATTCTTGTAGCCCCTTACAATTAGCCGGCTGCGCGGCATATAGCGGGACCATACTCAATACTGACCGACTAACCAAGTAGTTATTTAGCGCCCCCAATATGCCTCAGAAGCATCCGTGAATCACCAGGACGACAGCTGGCAAATCTCAATATTTACCGTTTCAAACAACGCTACCGAATCGGTATTGCGGTACAGATGACCGAAATAAACCTTCTTAACATTGCCCAAATTGATCAACCGCTTAGCGCAAGCCGTACAAGGAATGTGGGTGACAAAGGCGATCTTCTCGGTCGCGCGCGGACTGTCGCAGTTGATGACTGCATTCTCTTCCGAGTGTAGACAACCGCAGTTGCCTGGTTCCTCGCGGTCACAGCAGTTGGGCAAACCCGTGGCGTTGCCGTTATAGCCAACGGCGAGCACCTTGCGAAAATCTAAACTAGTGATAACTGTTCCGACTTTAAGGCGTTTACACGTTGAGCGCTCCGCCAAGCCAAACGCCAGACGCATGTATATTTGCTCAAATGTAGGCCGCGGCGACTGCTGCATGAGCGGTCATCTCCCGTCAGAAAAAAAGTTGCCTACCCGATATCACCCTCAGCCAAGTTTGCAAACGGCAAATCAGCCGGTTAGCGCCCCCCTGGGAGTTCTCATATTGCTTACAGAAAATGATGACAGCAGGAAGAGTGATGATGTAGGGTGGGGGCCCTTGATGGTCTCATAGCTCAGCTGGATAGAGCACCGGATTTCTAATCCGGCGGTCGTAGGTTCGAATCCTACTGGGGCCGCCATCTTTCGGAATTAATGGGGTCGGGCACTGGAGCTAAGCTCCTGAAAACACTAGGGACGCCGCACCCAAGCTTTAATTAATAACAATGGTTTCAACTGGTTGTGGTTGGCGATTAACCCTGTCTAACGGTGGCTACAACTGCTACCGACAGCCCGGTTAGCTCCGCAAGGCGCGCATCCGGTAGCGATTTGGTCTCAGGCGCGCTTAGCAAGGCCATAAGTACTGATCTAGCCTTTTCATCACTTCCCTCAGCCTTACCCTCAGCCTTGCCCTTGGCCTCGCCCTTCGCCATAGCTTCTGCCATCAACGAATCAAAATGAATCCGTGACTTCTCGCGCACACGAGCGATCTCGCGAGCCTCATCTTCTGCCGACAATTCTTCGAGTGCGTTCTTTGCATCTTTAAGCTGGCGAAAGGCTTTGGAGATTTCAAAAAACTTGATCTGCATTTGCTCACGCAGCTCAGCAAAAACGGCCGCTCCCGTGTCCGGTGCTGGTGCAGCGCGGACGAATCATAACTCATGATATTAGAGAGTTGCCGACAGTGCCTGACCCCCTATGGGCCTCAGTAACTCTTAGCGAAGATGACCCGCTGCGGACTTGGCCGACCTGAGAACAGGCATTTGCCCGACTCTTTCTCGCCGTCCAGGGGAATGCAACGCGCTGTGACCTTCAGATCTTTCAGCTTCTCTAGTGCCTCTGGACCTGGCGACCAGTGGGACAGTGCGAAGCCGCCGTGAATTTCAGGCTTATCAGCGTTGCGCGGCGTGAAGTAGGCGACAAAGTCGTCCCAGGAATCGATCTTCTGGGTGTTTTCTTCGCGGTGTTTTAGGGCTTTATTGAGTAGGCCGGACTGCATCTCGTCAAGAATCTTGGTGACCGTTCCGACAAACTCAGCGCGTGGGATAAACGCCTTAGCTTTCGGCTCTTGATCGCGCCGACCGACCGCAACGGAACCAGATGCGACGTCGCGTGGACCCACTTCTACCCGCAGCGGCACACCCTTTTTGATGTGCTGCCACGACTTCTCGCCGCCGCGCAGGTCGCGCTGATCGATGTGCACTTGCAGCGGTTGGCCAGAGTACTGTTGCGCTTGCAGCTCTGCCTTCAGCGAGTGACAGAACTCCATCACTTGCGCCTTCTCTTCATCGTTACGGTGAATCGGCATGATCACGACGTGGTGTGGAGCTAGGCGAGGTGGCAAGATCAAACCATCATCGTCCGAGTGGGTCATCAACAGACCGCCGACTAGACGCGTCGACACACCCCAAGACGTCGTCCAAGCAATCTCTTCGCGGCTCTCTTGATTGAGGAACTTTATCCCCGAAGCTTTAGCAAAGTTCTGGCCGAGAAAGTGCGAAGTCCCTGACTGCAGCGCCTTGCGGTCCTGCATCATGGCCTCGATAGTGTAGGTATTGACCGCACCGGGGAAGCGTTCTTCCGGTGTCTTCTCGCCCTTGATCACTGGCATTGCCATGTAGTTCTCAGCGAAGTCAGCATAGACATCGAGCATGCGCATGGTCTCTTCCATCGCCTCTTGGGCGGTGGCGTGCACGGTGTGCCCCTCTTGCCAGAGGAATTCCGACGTCCGCAGAAACATCCGCGTCCGCATTTCCCAGCGCATCACGTTAGCCCACTGGTTAATCAGGATCGGAAGATCGCGGTACGACTGCACCCACTTGGCATAGGAGGCGCCGATGATGGTTTCACTGGTAGGGCGGATAATCAGTGGCTCGTCGAGTTCGCCTGCTGGGACGAGTCCCCCGCCTGGCTTGGCTTCCAGACGGTGGTGAGTCACTACGGCACACTCCTTAGCGAAGCCCTCGACGTGCTCGGCCTCCTTCTCGAGAAAGCTAAGCGGAATCAGTAAGGGGAAGTAGGCGTTCACGTGGTCGGTATCTTTGAACATCTTGTCCAACACGCGTTGCATATTCTCCCAGATTGCATAGCCCCACGGCTTAATCACCATGCAGCCGCGGACCGGGCTATTTTCTGCGAGATCAGCGGCCTTCACCACCTGCTGATACCATTCCGGGTAATCATCGGCGCGGGTCGGGGTAATTGCGGTCTTAGCTGCCATGGTATGCGCTCACTTCTGGTCAACAAAATCAGTTGGAATGGGAGTCCCCCGCTGGGGCTGCCTACTTTGATACTATTCTTACTAAAGGTGCGGAATAGCAAAAGCCGTTTTTACTGGCTTCGGGCACGAAAATCCCTTAAGAGAAGCCAATTCTTTTTGCTATGATAGCGGGACTTTCGCCCCAATCGCAGAATCAGACTCAAGCAAAATCGGGAAAATGCCGAGCTTGATTGTATAATCATTAGTTGTGTAGTCCTTAAATGAGGTTCTTGTGCAGTTACTAGTCCAACAGCTCCGCACCATCGTAAGCGCCGGCCAGGTCGACGCCGGAACTATAGCCACGATTGCGACGTTGGTGTCCGACGCCTATCCCCGCTTGCAGGAAGAGCTATTATTTAAGCCAAATCCGCGTCCAGGGCGCTACATGTGCTACCAAGACCCTGACTTCGATTTTGTCATTATGGCTCTCGTGTGGGGCCCGGGAGATACCACACCCATCCACGATCACGGCACCTGGGGTGTCGAATTAGTCCTGCAAAATCAGCTACGTGTCACCAACTATACGCAGTGCGAACAAAACCCGGAAGCAACGGAAACCCTGCTGCTCCAGCCCGGCGCAGTGATGCACAATCTACCGCCAACACGAGATGTCCATAAAATCGAGCATGCCACCGGCGACTGTGCAATCTCGCTCCACATCTACGGCAAGGCGCTGACGGAAAATCGTTCCTTTGTTCCAGGGTCAGGCTTTCAGAAGAGTCAGCTACAGTGTCATCCCTGGCCTTCGGCGAAAGCAGCTGGGCGCTAAGCCGCCCCAGTAAACAGCTTGATTAACTGGATTTAATATAAAAGTTATCAAGTTTCGCCAAGGTCGTCCGATGACCTAAGGGGACCTCGAGATAGCGAGGCGACCCTTCATCGGATCGGGGCAGAGCATGGCCAACCGCACCACGGAAAACTTAGAACAGGCACCCAGCACGGAACCGCCAGTCACCACTGCCGTTACCGTGTTGCCACGGCAGTCTCCACCTACTATCGAGCTAAACTACCCCGACCCCACCCTACTGAGCATGGTGCTGCGCGATGTTTCACGCTGGTCCGGCTACAACTTTGTGATGGAACCGAGCCTCAATACAAAAATCCAAATTTTTGCTCCTCGCCGGCTCAAGTTCAATGAAGCCTACGACGTCTTTCTCGCCTCGCTGGCCGTGATCAATTTGCGCGCTGTTCAGATCGGCAACGTCGTCAAAATAGTTCCAGTCACACTGATCATCGCGGTGTGATAGGGTCGCCGGTGCCGTCGCTCGGAGCGGCGACTGACGACACTCATTGCACTTTTAGGACGATCCGTTTGAGCGAGCATATTACCACTACGCCCATGGCCCCGATGTCGCCTCGCCTAACTTGGTTTATGGCCATCAGCGTCGGCTTGATCGTCGCCAATGGTTACTATGCACAACCGATCCTGGCGGAACTCGGCCGCGAGTTTGCTCTCGATGCGAAGGACGCCGGCCGGATTGTCATGACCACGCAAATGGGCACAGCACTCGGGATGCTGACAGTTGTGCCACTGGGCGACACGAGAGAGCTGCGGCGTCTTATCACGACACTGCTGATGGTCGCGACCACGGCAATGCTAGGGATGGCAACGGCGCAGACTTCCCTGGCACTTTTCATCGCCAGCTTTGGTGTCGGCATGACGACATCTATTGTCCACCTCATCGTGCCTTACTCGGCACACTTAGCGGCACCGGAGCAACGAGGGCGCGTCGTTGGCACGGTGCTTAGCGGCCTTTTAGTGGGCATTTTACTGGCGCGCACAGTGAGTGGCCTGACAGCTGGCCTGATTGGTTGGCGCGGGGTGTACTGGTCGTCGGCGGGCATCATGCTGACCTTGGCCATCTTGACTCGGCGCTTACTGCCGCCCCGGCCTGCTACAGTCCACATGAAATACAAAGACCTACTGCGCTCAGTCGTCGATCTTATGCGCAAACACCAAGCATTGCGCGAAGCCGCCTTTATCAGTGCCATGCTGTTTGCTGCATTCAGTGCTTTATGGACGACGCTGATTTTTCTGCTCGAGGCACCACCGTTTAACTACGGCGCGAAAGCAGCCGGGCTCTTCGGACTAGTCGGAGCCATTGGCGCTGCAGGGGCTCCTTTATTCGGCCGACTATCAGACCGAATTGGTCCTCGCGCTACCGTCGGCTACGCACTCGCGATCACTTTGGTTGGCTTTATTGTGCTAGCCGCTTGGGGCAAAACGATCACCGGCCTGATCATTGGCATCTTGCTGATGGACCTCGGTGTCCAGTCAGGGCACGTGGCAAATCAGACGCGGATTTACGGCATCGATCCCACAGCGCGTGGCCGTCTGAACACCGGCTACATGGTGACCTATTTTATTGGCGGCGCCTTTGGTTCGGCAGCCGGCGCTTTCTTCTGGCAACAGTTTGAATGGCTCGGTGTCTGCATGTTCGCCATTGGCGCTATTGCAGTGGCTATTGGCCTGCTGCTTAAGACCACCCGCGCTGGGATCTCTAGGGGGTCGTTAGCCACTAAATGAGCCATCTCCATGTCGTTCGACTTCGCACGGTGCCTCTGCGATTATTAAGTCGCTACCGAGGCATCTATGGCTGGTCTGTATCGAAGCGATCGAGGGGATAGTTCGTGGTGGTAAACTCTAGGCAACAAATCGGCATCACCAGATCATCAAAGCCCATTATTCAACCTCTAAACTCAGACAAAACGAACCTGGCAGAGGTTTTCGCAGACTACACGTTAGAGGACCACTTCGATTCGTACGCATTGTTCCAGTACTTACTCTCACGGGAACTAGCCAAAATGGGCTGGGATTCGCCTTGGCTGGAGCCATACGATTTTGTCTCAGATTTTCACAGCAAAACCATTGGCGACTTGGCGATAACTTCTCAAAAGAGAGCATTAGGCCTTGCGACGATTTTTGATGTAATTGAGTTCGGCAAGACCAGAGCTGACCCCATCTTCGTATAAAACCTGCCACTGTGGATCAAGCAGACTATTCAACACGAGGTTTGGATCTTTGTCCCTATCTCCGATCATGTAAAAACTCTTACCCGCGACCAGCCGGTTAATATAGCGGCCGGGTCCGTCACAAGACACTATGTGGTACTCAGGATTGTCTTTACAAAATTGGATCAGTTGGGGAAGACAAGACCGCCCGAAAGATCCGCAAAAATCATGGTCTGTGAGACCGAGCCATTCAATTTCATAATAGTTTTTAACTAACCCAACGCGCTTATTGAAGGCTCTCGCATTCGAAAATAGTTCGATTTTGTGTTCTCTAGCGCGCGCGCCCATGCTCACACCTTAAAGCTAGGTCAACTTAATTCCCTAGGAGTTATCGGATGTTCATGGCTAAAATTTAATCGCGATGACGCCCCCGGATAACCATCCGTATCCAATGATGTTTTAAAGTCAAATCTTGCGATCCCAGATTCAATATTGAGCCATACTTATGAGTGTGGATAGTGTAATTCAGTAGGTATATCTAAGAAACCTTATGCAACCGTGGGAGACGCAGCATGTTTACCGAATTTCAAGGCATCAGTAATTATCAGGCCTACAAGAAAGTGTTTTCTGACCGAATGATGCTGCCTCATCCGACAGATCCCCGCCGCTTTCTCGGTAACACTCAACGTGAGGATTTCTTGCCCTTCTTGCATCCTCTAGTCAAGCGACTCCCAACGAATGCCAATATCTTTGACGTTGGTGCTGGCGCAGGGGAGATAGTTGATCTCGCTCTCTGTGGAGCAACATCTGCAACGATCAGTATAGAAGAGCCTAATCCCTTGCTGATACATGGCTACAAGGAGAAGGTGAAAAAATATCCAAATTTACGCCTAGGTCTGGTCCATGAAGGCAGCGTGCAGGATCTCTACCGGCATGCAACATTAAACCCACGCCCCAGTGCCTTTGAGGCGCCAGCCAAGAATTCTCAAGACCTGGTTCTTGCGTTACAAATGATTTACCACGTCACTCCGTTCGCAGAAAACGACATCGATCCAGACACCGAGATCATCGATGCGTTGACCTTTTTATATGAAACGATGAGACCTGGGGCATCGCTGTTTCTGGTTTATAGCGACGATGACACTGCGACGACTGCTTTGGCGTCTGAATGGTATTTTGAAAAGACGAATCAGCTATCCAAGCTCGCCAATTTTCAAAAAATAAAGCGAGCGAGACATAGAATCTTGAAGTCAGGACAGATAGCGGAATTACTTGCAGCAAAATTCCCCCAAAGTAAACCAAGACTCACCTGCGAGAGGACGTCTAGTTGGATTTTCGGCAGTACGCTGGAAGACATGGCAATACTATGCCTTCTGGGCGATGACGAATTGAGCAACGATCGGGAATTTGATGTGGGAAAACTATCGATCTATTTGGATTTTGTGAAGACTCATGCTGAAAAAATTCAATTAGGAATAGAGCAAAGGTCCATCGCACAGAATGGAATGTATCGATTCTTTCAAGGTCAGATAGTCCTAACCCTGGAAAAACCTTTGCAGTGAATAGGACGCCTACACCCAAGGTCAGTGTTGGGCATCCTAGCAACCTAGCGATATTGGGAAGACCACCTGCAATTGGATGAAGTTGCTGAACTTTCTGCACTTCAATCATCATTCTTGCTTCGCCCGTGACAGCAGACTATAGACCAGGTAGTCCTTGCGTCTTCTCCGGCGCGTCAAAATGGAAAGGCGATGCCTTGGTCGTAATTCCTCAATTTATTCAGCAAGTGCGGCAACTTCGACGAAATCAACACATGCTTAGGGGGCAACTTCATGCCCTGCAGGAAAGCAAACTCCGACAGCTGCTCCGCCATGTGCTAGTGGCGTCTCCATTTTATCAAAGACATTACGGGCAACACGGCATCCGCCTGCAGCATGTCGACGGGATATCCATCAAGGATTTGCCACCAGTCGATAAAAAGCTCCTTATGGATAATTTCGACGACGTGGTTTGTGACCGACGCCTTAAGCGCGCGGCGATTGATCGTTTTCTCCTCGAGCCCCTTGTGTCCGGCAAGCAGTTTCTAGGTGAATTCACCGTGGTCCACACATCTGGCTCCACTGGCGCACCAGGGGTATTCGTCTACGGCCCCCGCGAGGTTACTACTGTAGCAGCGTTAATGATGACGCGCGTGCGACGCTTCCAGCTGCAACCACGGCGTATTCGCATGATGACGGTTAGCGCGGTCGAGGGGCGTTATGCAGGGGTGGCTGTTTCGCAGCATGCTCCAGTCTTCCTGTATGCGTCGGCTCGCTGCTCGGTCAATCTGCCCTTAGTCGAAATTGCGGCCCGGGTTCAGGCATTTCGTCCAGAAATTTTGGCTGGGTATCCTTCGGTGCTAGCGCAGCTCGCCGGCGAGCAGAAGGCGGGCCGCCTGCGCATTGCACCGCGCACGGTGATCACCTCCGGCGAGCCATTGACAGCCGCTGCACGCCAGGCTTTACAAGAGGGGTTTGGTTTGCCCCCCATTGATCTGCTTGCCTCATCGGAAAGCTTAGTCATGGGGGCGACGTGTCCTGGTCACGAGCATCTACATTTGTTCGAGGATTTTCATATATTCGAGGTGTCCGATGCGGATGCGGGTGTCGTGCGCAGTCGAGACGAGGATGAGCAGACGCTGATGACCTCGCTCTATAACTACACGCTACCTCTGATTCGCTACCGCATGTCCGACCGTTACGTGCTGCGGGATGAACCCTGTCCCTGTGGGTGCGCGATGACTGCGATTAAGCAGGTCGCCGGACGCAGCGAGGAGTATCTATGGTTCGATAAGCGAAGTGGCGAGCGCGAGTTCATCCACCCGCTATCTTTCGTCGAGCTTTACGCGCCGGGACTTGAGCGCACACGCATCGTCCAAAAATCCCGTACGGAGTTTATGATCGAAGTACAGGGGCAAGGCCATGACGAGATAGAGCGTGTGCTGAAGAAACAAATCGGCATCGTACTGGATACGAAAGGACTAGCGGAAAGTGTACGATTTTCGGTGTGTTTTCGAGACCATATACCCCCACTTTCCAAAGCAGGTAAGCACCAGCTCGTCGTTCCCATTCATTAAACGGCCCTTTTAATCGAGTCAGCGTAGAAGCCCATACATCATGTCCAAGTCGTTTATGCCATTGCTAGTCTACGATCAGCCCCTGACTGAAGTATCAGTAATACGGCAAGAAGTCGGAGCTCTAGCGCTTGTCAGCGGCTGGAGGACGAGTCTTGCGCTCAGTTTCGACTATGTTTTGATGCTTGTGACCCTCGCCGCGTTTCACCTGCATCCTTCTTTTTGGCTATGGCTCCCGTCCGCCTTGATTGTGGGTTCGAGGCAGCATGCTTTGGCTGTCATGATGCACGAAGCTGCTCATGGCAATTTGTGCAGGAGCAGGCGCTTAAACGACTGGCTCGGCCAGTATCTTTGCGCGAGTCCGCTGATCATCGCGTCTCTGCGCCATTACCGGGCTCGGCATCGTCTTCACCACACAAAGCTGAATTCAGTTCAGGACCCTGACTGGTACCTGAAGGCAACCGATTCAGAGTGGCGCTATCCCACCTCCAATATAGATTTGCTACTGCGCCTGGCAAGGGTGGCCGCGGGTGGTGGTGTTGCATACCTTGTCAGAGCCCAGTTGCTGACTAAGTCGAAAAGAAAATCAGGCGTCCATTTTCCTGCTGGCATGGTCACATATTTGAGTTTAGCCTGCGTGCTGATCACAGCTCTCCATGCCTGGACGACCATAGCGCTTCTCTGGTTGGTGCCACTGGTCACGATTATGCCGCTTTGCGAGCGAGTGCGCAGCGTCGCGGAACATTTTGGGCTTAAACATACCTGCGATCTGAATGCGACTCGTTCAGTTCGGGCCAGCTGGTTCAGCCTCTTCTTCTTTGCGCCTCATCATGTGAACTACCATCTCGAGCATCACCTGTACCCGATGGTGCCGTTTTATAACCTACCGCGTCTGGCCCTGCTCTTAGATGGCGTACCGGAGTACAAGAAGTCAGCACATAGGACCGACGGATACGTCTTTTCACGCGGTGGGCGCAGTCTTTGGCGTGATCTAACCCGACTACCGGGAGCTTGAATGACTACGGTGACTACCTCAGGTGTTCTCTTGGCCACGGCGCCGATCCTTGTCGGAATCATCTCTTGGGCCTGCTACCGCCGCAACCAACAGCCGCATCCAGAAGTCATTGACAGCTGTCAACCAATTGCCGGCGTCCCCGGTGCCCGTATCTTAATTATGCTTAGCCAGATCTTCGTGCCGCTGGTTACGTCGCTCAGCCTGGTGACTGATCGCAATTGGCTACTTAGCTTATCATTTTCATGGCAAATCCGTGGTATTGGCTTTGTGATCGCCGCGCTCGGTCTCGGACTTTTTGTCGTCGCCAAACGCCAACTCGGGAGTAACTACTCCCCCTGCTACGACGCCGTCGTGCCAAGGGAAATTGTTCGAAGCGGCGTCTATGCGTTTATTCGCAACCCCATTTACACGGCAAACTTAACCATGATCTGCGCGGCCTTCCTTATATCGGGCTCGCTTTGGGTGCTGGCGGTTTTTGTCTCTATGGTCTGGCTTTATCGCAAGACCGCCATTATTGAAGAACTGAGCTTGACTGCCAGCCTGCCTGTGTACTTTGAATATAGAGCCGAAACTGGTCGCTTTCTGCCAAAGGCTAGAGCGCTAAGGCGCATCTGATGACTGGGCAGACCACTGGCGGGCTGCGCGCCGGCCCGAATGGAACAGCGCATCACCGACCGGTTTTTGACGTCGTAGCGCCATGTTTAGTGCATCAATGGTTAGCTGCAGCGATCAAGGCTAGTCGGATGAATAAGTGGCGTAGGTCTCCCGCTAGGGCAGCGGCATGATGGAGGGAGTTATCGGATGTTGATAGCTGAAATTTAATCGCGATGACGTCCCTCGGATAACCATCCGTATCTAATTTTGTTTTAAAGCCACCTCATGCGATCCTTTGTGGAATATTGAGCCATATTTTTAGTGTGGATAGTAGTGGACCTATGGCGCGAGATTAAGAGCCCGCAGGCCATCGTCGAGGTCGATGACTTCTACGTTGCAGGTAAATCGGTGGGCGAGTTTTGACCTTTTGAATTTGTCTTCGGTTGCCTTTGCAATTTGTGCGCGATCTTCTGGCAATAACGATTTAAATTTGACCTCTGATACCGTTAGCTTGGTGCCTTCGGCGTCAGAGTAGCGCACGGCATCGATCTCTAGTCCTGACTCCCAATACCTTGCCGCATGAGGAAAAAGAGCCCGATAGTCCTGCTCGAACATTTTAGACGCATGATCAACAATAATCTTTCGTTTCGTTTCTTTAGGATAAAGGTTCCAGCGCGACCTATGAGGCGAAAGGCAGGCGTACCAAAAGGCGAGGCAGTGATCGTAAATTTTATACAGTGAGCGTTTAGTGCTGCGAGTGCTTTCTCCAAATGGAATTTCACGTTGGATCAATGAAGTATCTCGCAACAGTTGCAGAGGTCCTGACAAAGACGTTTGTTTTACCGACATTCTTGCGGCAATTTCTGATGGTCGGTTTACTCCACGTCCAACTAGTTCCAGGATGGACTTAGCCTGGTCACCGACGATATTTTCGTCTTTGAGTAACCGTTCCGGCTCATTCTCCAGCCGCGATCCCACTTCGAAATATAAGCTGTCGGCAAGCTGAAGCACAGATGACTTCTTATCGATGTAATCCCAATACTTCGGCACTCCCCCCACCATGGAATAGCGCAAGTAACTGTCTAAAGCCGACGGATCAAGATCGAGGTTGATACAGAAGTACTTGTAGCTCATCGGCTTGACATGAATAATCTGACCGGCGCGCTCAAACAGCGGCGCACTGCTATTCAGGAAAATGTCATGCATCATCGTCTGTGAGGATCCGAGGAGGATCAAATGCATGCCGGCAGGGCAGTCATGATCTACCCATTTCTGCAGCCGCGAAGGCAACGCTGGCGTGGTTCGCACCAAATAAGGAAAATCATCGATAATCACAACACACTTGCGCCTTACGGTACTGAGTAATGCAAGGAACTCAACCCAGTTCGTAGTACTCACGCTTGGAAGCAGTTCGCCAAAGTCATCGCGCAGCTGCGAGACCTGTAGCGACTCAGCTCCCTCTAAAGCCTGGCTGTAGAAGACGGAGTCGGCTGAAATCTGCCGGCGCGCAAACTCCATAACAAGAGCTGTTTTGCCGATGCGCCGACGACCAAACAGAACTGTGAGCTTGCTTCGGGCTGTCGAGAGCTTTCCTAACTCACTGTTTCTATTTAAAAATCCCAAAGCCGGCCCCACACTAATAATCACTATCAGTAATTATTACTATTAGACATAATTATAGCTAACACAATTATTGCAGCTAAGAGATGAACTTCTCCAACTGCTTCTTTTCTAAGGCCCCACACCCTCAGCGAAACTTCCAATCACATTTGGAATCGTCGGAACCACACTCGCAGCTCCAAGCCTTCGCACCGCACGACGCAGACCCGACACTAGAGTTGTCGTTATCACGGTTACATTCCTGGCTAGGCTTGTCTTTATACAGGTCGGCACATGGATCAGATGGCTTGGGGACATTACTACAACCATTCGCTGCGAACTCGGCCGCAAATTTCGCATTACTGAATCCAGCCTTTGCAAATGTACCACCGCTTGGGGTGCCAAATTGAGTTGCAGAGTTACCAATCGAACCTGATAAAGCCGCCAAGTACGCACAACCGAAGCCGCATTTACCTTCCACAATCTCCTTTTGCTTTGTAATCCCGCTGTCGTCCTCCCATTTCTTCGACATCTCAGCACACTTTGTAACCTTGTCATCTGCAACGAGCTGGAGCTCTGGATTTGTCATCGGCTCGCTTGAGAGTGCAAACCGAGCACCTTGCTGAGCGAATTCTGACCTTCCCTCGTTGGTAAAGACAATACGCCCCGGTTTCAGACGGTAAATAGAGGCGAGCGTGGCAGAACTTAAAAACCTTTTGTAGGTAGACATAAATTGGTCGGTAAAAATAGCCCGTGCAACTGGAGATTTATCTCTCAGGCCAATAAAAACACTCATCACTGGCTTAGCTAATTCGGCCTCAAATTTTTTATGCAGAGCTAGTTTGCCCTCTACAGTCTTCTCGGCATCGGCCATATATTTGGCTACGGGGTCGTCATCGAGGCCATAGTCCCCAGCAGCGGCTAGTTCCGAAGAGTTGGGCTTACAGCCATGCGAACTGAAGATGGCTAGGACCAAGTAAAAGGTATGAAGCTTCATCGCTTGATCTCTCCATAAGTTTGCTCGGATTATCGGCCTGTTTGTTAAAAAACTTTAGTTTTTTAAAATACCCTGATTTATCGGGTGCTTATTTGCGCGACAACAGCACTGCATCATGACCTCTGTGAACATTTGGTCCATTTCGGCGCTGTTTTTCCCACGGCATCTTACGCTTGGGACCTTGAAACAAGAACCTAGTCATGACGGGTGAGTGTGCCGCCGTCAGCGCTCCGATTGCGATAAAAACAATTTTCCATAAGACGTTAAAATCAGTCGCATTGGCAAATATAAGAATAAATAAAGCGATTCCCGCATGGGCTACAAGAGTGAATGGTAGAGATTTTTTTGTGTACTCGATCAAACTCCAGCCATTACCTAGGCACTGTTCCCTGGATGAATCAATGGCATGCCAAAACGCGAAAAAGCAAAAAAATCCGGGCAGCAAAGGTAGAGACATGCTGCTGAGTCCCAGCAATAGTGTGGCAGGAAGACCCTGACCCAGTCGGCCTGTGGCTTTACGGTGGTAGTTGTCTAAAATCCAAGAAGCCGTCGCTGCGACAAAAAACAAGAAAATACTTAGTCCACGCATCATCCCGATCGGAAGTGACACAAGCATCGGCCGATTCCCGACAATCATTTGAATGATTGGCAAGGAATCAGTCCAGTGGAACAGAACGCCGAAAGTTGCGGCGAACAAGCCCCAAAGCCAAACAAGCACAGACACCCGTTTATCACGTGAAGATCGACGAAGTGTACGAACCCAGTAAGATTCTCCAAAATGATTTGCGGACTGAAAGACAAAAAATGCTAAAGCAAAATCTGGAAGAACATGCCACAGCAAAAAGAATAGGACCATCGCGCCTAGATATTTGACCAGGAAAAACGGCCTGTCTTCTGCAGCTGGGTCGATCAGGTGATCTAGAGCACCATGTCCAATTCCAACAGTAAGCAAACCGAGAATGGGAATAATCCAGACCGACAACCCTCCTATTGTTAGATTCAATAGAAAGGTTGAAACGACCGCGAAAAAAAATGGATTTAGACTTATAACTTTTAAAATAAAAGGCAGCTTCGGGAGGGATGCAAAAATTCTTGCTTCCTTAGATACACTAGACTTTTCATCGAGAAATTCAAAAATAGAACCCACAGAATTATTTTTAAAAAGCCGAAAAAATATATCAGAAAGTTGCCCGCCATGCGTACGCATTAAATCCAGCATAAGCGAGTCGTAAAATCTGAACCGAAGATCAAAATATTTTGAATTCACATTTTTTTCTTGAGCATCAAGATTTCTTTTGAACGAGTAACCAGTGCTCGGTTTTATCATCCCTGCAGCACCTCCAATAACAGTCGAATTAGCGCTATTAAAGGAGGGAACAAACAAAGGCTCGGGATCTCCATTCATCGGAATAACGCCAGTTTCTTTTTTTAGAATGGAGAACGACTCTATTTTGAGTTTGTTTTTAATATAATCAATCAAGATTGATTCTCGAGTTTCGCACGAAGGTATTTCGCTCGAAAAAATCGTAAACTCGACAAGCGCATGTCGCGCTGAAAATGGCAAAACGTAGACGAACCTTACCTGATCGTCTTGTGGAACTCTAAAATCCATGAGATCAACGGTGTCTGGATCAAAGTAGTCTGTATTTGTTAGTATTTCAAAACCAGTGAATGACTGAAGTAACGAAGGAGACTGCTTAAGAGGCGAGATGAAGGCATGAGATGCGCTTATTTCTTGTCCGGATTCGAGTTTGATCAGAGCCCGAGACTGGTCTTTCGCTTCCTCCGCGGAATCATTGATGGCCTGAACTGCCGTATTCAATCTGAAGACTCGTGAATCGCCATTCAATTTGCTGGAAAGATATTCAAAAATTCTTTCCCCTGAAATACTTTCATAGCAATAGTCACCTAGGGATTCTTTGATAATCGCGCCGTCAGATCCGGTGATCTTTAAATAATTCCAACGGTGTGAAACAAGTTTTGATAAATAGTGGGGAGGGTCTGACTTCTTAGTCCAGAAGGCAAACGTTTTGCTTTTCAAGCTATCGCACTGCGGATCAATGATAGCGATTCTCTGGCATTCCTTCAGTTGATCGAGCAGTCTGTCTGCCCTCAAGAGTCCTGAAAGGCCACCTCCGACAAAAGCAAAGTCGAAATGATCCATCCTAAGTGCTCCGCCTTCATCCACACATTAAAACTTCGTTCAGGAAGCTCAGTTAGACGAGAGGCTCTGGGCTTATCATTCAGCATAAAACTAAGCCTCTCGATTAAATCGAGAGGCTTAGTAAAAAAAGATTATGTATTTGATTCGGTAGCTGAAACAGCTACGTTCCAAATAATCACGCCGAAGCCGATTTTATTGATTAAGTCTGCAAAGTTGTAAACGATATTTAACGTACCCATGCTATCCGCAGGGTTCCCACCGGTGAGATATCCCAGGAAATAACCGATTGGATAGACGGCCCATCCAAAAACAACGATCGCGCGCATTACTTTGTACGCTGACTGAACAGCAGCTGGGGCCTGGGTGGTACCCATTTTGCCGGCTTCACCAAGGTAAATTTCATAGATGACGAAGAACCAGGCTAACATGCTACAGATAAATGCTGGCCAAGCCGACAAATAACCCGCTTCACCGGCATAACCGAAGATCAGCATTAAAGCTGTGCCACCGATCAGGCGCCAAAATATTCCAGCGCTCGCTTTACCTACTGCGCGCAAGATCAAATAAAATTCGGTAACAAGAAGAGGCACAGTAATGAACCAGTCAATGTAACGATAGACGGTAGGAGTATTTCTAGTCGCTACCCAAACATCCCGCATATAGAAGTAGTGAGTTGCAGCTACCAGAGTGACTAGTCCTGATACGGTTAAAGAGGTTTTCCATTTTCCAGAGACGCGTTGAGTTTCAAGAAAAAAGAATGCGGTTGCAGCAACTAATGCCATCGAAATAAACCAAAAAGAGATGCCGACGAAATCACCTTGCTCCAGGTTCTTGGCACCTTCAGCGAGAGCTGGAGAGGACATAACTGCTGCGATAGCAGAGAGGGCCATTAACGAATACTTTCTCATCATTTCTCCTCGCGTTCATTGACTTTAATAATCGCTCATAAAAATATACAGATAATCTCTAAATAAATAAATTTTTTTAACTTTTTTCGGCTTTGGGTAAGAGGCCAGCAATAAAGCCTCTTCAAGCGGAAGCTGGAAGAGGCTAAAATATTTGACACTATTTATTTAAATTGCGCATAAGCCGAAGCCATCGAACTCGCTCGCATCATCATTATCTCCGATGCCGACACGGCTTGGGAGCGCCCATTCTAGTGCGCAGTTGCCACAGCCCGAATCACGAATTCAACGCGGCGGTTTTTCGCTCTACCAGCCGCAGAGTCGTTGGCTACTGCGGGACTGTCCGGCCCGATCCCTTTAGTGGTCAATCGCCTAGGATCTACACCCTTGTCTATTAGGTAGTTCTCAACGGCATTGGCACGCGCTGCGGATAGGTTCACATTGCGCTCGCGCTGCCCAACGTTATCAGTGTGCCCCTCAATCGCGAGTAACTGAATCGCCTGACTCTCACGCATGACCTTAGCTAGCCGGTCGAGGTCAGCAAAAGATTCTGGCTTAATAACCGCCTTTTTTGTTTCAAACTGGATTCCTGGGACCGCGAGTCGGCTCACCACCTGTAAGTCGCCAGCTTTTTGCGCCGTCACTTCGATAACACTGGTGATGCCTGGAGTGATCGCTAAAGTTTGGGAAGTCTTCGCGTAACCGCGTGCTTGTACTTCAATGGTATAAACACCCGGAGGTATCGAACTCAAGCTTGGTCCGCTGCTCTTGACCTTGCCGCTCAGTACTGTGCCACCTACTGATGTGCGGAGAGTAAATGCAATATCTTTGCGCTTCGACCCGCGCAGCTGCAGTTGTACAGATCCAGACACTTTTTGTGCATCGAGCACTACTGGGTCTAGCTCAGTTTCCTCAAACGCTTTCAGAGACGGCGCAGGTTTGCTGATGGTCCATTCTATACCTGCGTAGAGGCGGTGGACAGGAGTTCCGAATCCAGTCCCCAAGCCCTTGCCAGCTCCAACAAAGATTGCCAGATGATCGCCAAAGGGTTTTGCGCCGAGACCTACTTGCCACTCGCCTGGTGACAGTAATTTATTGCTTTGGTCCGCACCGAGCGACTGACGGCGCTGCCATTCAAAGTAACTATGAAAGCCACTAGCTGCGTCGAGTAGATAAGAGTACCCAAGCGCAATACGCGACTCTGGCCCAACTTTTGTACCTAGAAATGTTTGCGTCTGCCGATGATGATAGCCAAGATTTGCGGCAACATAATGACGACCTGTGAAAAAATAATCGTAGATTATTTGGCCACCAGCTGCGGTTTGACCCTCGCTAAGCGCATTCAAACTCACTCCAGCAATTTGGCTGGTCCGGTTACGAGGCACCACGACATACGGAGCCAATGCAAAACTACCACCCTGATAAGGAATCTCACGATTCAGCAGAGTCCACCGCGCCAGCAAGTGAGTATCGCCGACGGCTGCCTTCGTTGTTTTAGTCTCTTTCGGTGACACCAAGGGCGAACCCGATATCCAGTGCACCGGCAGATTTGCCATTAAAGTTAGGTTGGCTCCTAAGCCGCAAGAAGCCATAACAAATGCAGAGTTCAAATCACGCAGCCCATCACCGAGATGCTGACCAGCCTCTGTGGTAAAGCGCAGTGGCTTGTGACTCTGTGTGACGTAGCTACCAACCGCACATTCACCCGGGTCAAAGCTTTGCGCTCCCATTACGGACACGAGGCGATTGTTGTCGGCCCAAGGAGTAAAAGTCTGCAAATTTAGGGCTTGTGCTCTAGGCACTAAGCAAGTCACTGCGACTAACGGCAAGCAGATGAGGAAAGCAGATGGCAACCGCACATAAGGGGACACAGCCACTCGCAAGAGCGACGGCGCACCCAAAATGTTCGAATATGCTCTGACCAATCTCATCCAGCGAAGCCCTCTCGCAACGACTGCGATTCGCTCTGATGTTGTCTTAACCTTGATTGACTTGTTTTAATTATCGGCGGGTTGCCGACAAACTTTACCAAAGGCCAACGGGAGGAGTCAGGGGCGTTTACCTAGAGCACCAGGTCCACGTGGGGTCATAAGCGTCATCAACAACTCAGCATTGAGTGGATCTTTTAAAGCGCCCATAAGATCGCGCAACCATGGCAGATGGGTCTTTGCAGGCACTAGCTGTGCCTCATCCGCTAGTAGCGGGGTACAAAACTTCTGGGAATGCGCCGTAATTTCGAGACCCTGATCAGCCTTCCAACTAAAGATGCGACGCCCGGCATAGAGTAGCCACTTTTGGATCACCGGCGAATCTGGTTGAGTCCAAACCCAAAGATTCGTGTCATGTTGCCCATGAAACCAACGCTTACCGACTTCGTTCTCGAGCGTGGCCGCAGGATCGATCAGCGAAAGTGAGCTACCGAGCATCACCGGCTCGATCAACTGGCTCAAACGCAGCAGCATCATTCCGGACGACTCGGCAAAAGCAAAACCGGCACTGTCGGCGTCCCGCCAGACCAGATTGGCCTGCAGCCGGATCTCTTGCGCTCCCCACTTGATGGTCATGGAGCAAACTCCATCGAGGATTTCAGCGGCGCTACCGGTGCGCACCCTCAATCCCAACAAACTTATGTCCTGAAGTGGCCAAATAGTCTGGCGGCAAATGACCGTATGACCCGCTGGCAGCGAAAAGCGTGGCGCTCGCCTTTGATTTACCGGCAACGCCAGCGGCTTGGCAGCGCGATTTGCGGATCCCTTAGCCATCAGCCAGCGAAATAAGCGGTTAGGTCGCATCAAAGAACCTTCTCTTCCGACCGGCAAAAGCGCGGCCGTAGCTCGCTGGCTATTAAAAAACCAGGCGTGTTTCAATAAAAAAACACACAACAACTCGACTGGAGAGTGCAGGAAACGAATAACCAACTGTTTTGAATGATTTTTTTCTAAAGCTGCGCAGTGAGTCGAGCACTCTACTGTGCATCAAGTAGGAGTAGTGTTAAAGTTGAGGCCTTCATCACAGGGTCCTTTGACGTATGAGGAGCATCAGCCATGGACACCACTGAGCTGCAAGGCGCGACAGCAGGCCTGATTACCGAGGAAATGGAGCAAGCTGAGCTCAAAGAGCTTGCTGAACCTGCTGCGGCTGCTGAGCCTGCCAAGGCCAATCGCATGCCAGAGATCCCCGTCTCGGCCGTCGCCGTGGTGAACAGCCTGGAAGACCTTCAGTTGGTCCTAGCCAATCATCAAAAGTGGGCTGATGCAGTCCTAAACCCAAATATTGAAGTCGCTAGCGGACGCGCCAATCTCAAAGGTGCCGACTTACGCGGTTATGTCCTGGCCGGCGTCAATCTCAGCGGCGCCAATCTCAGCGATGCCAATCTCGAGAGCTGCGACCTCGAGGGAGCCAATCTCAGCGTAGCTAACCTCCAAGGGGCGATCCTAGCATGCGCCAACTTGCGTCACGCCAAACTTCGTCGCGCCCGCCTGGAAGGTGCCGACCTGCGTGGTGCAGACCTGACGGGGGCTAACTTGACTGGGGTTGATTTGAGCAAGGCATTAATAAAAACACCGGAACATGAAGTGTCCAAAGCTCAAGCCCACACTAAGCCAGACACAATGACAGCGACAGAGACACATAAAGAGCCAGAGATCGCGGTTGAGGCTACAACGGGCCTCACCACAAGCGAAACGCTGTCACCGACTAGCGACATGATCTTCTGATGCGTATTTGGCTGGATAACGACGGCTGCCCGCAGATCGTGCGCGACGTGGTGTTTAAGGCATCGCAGAAACGCAACCTAGCTGTAGCAGTCGTAGCAAACAGATTTATGCATGTCCCGGCTGGCGGCTTGATTCAAATGATCACCGTCAGTGGGTCGTTTGACGCCGCCGACGATTACATCGCTGATAACGCAGTGCCCGGTGATTTGGTGATCACTGCGGACATCCCCTTAGCCAGTCGCATCGTTAATAAAGGCTGTACCGGCCTTAATCCGCGCGGTGAAGTTTATACCGCAGCAAACATCCAGGAACGCCTAGCCATGCGCAATTTGATGCAAGAGTTGCGTAGCGGCGGCGACATCCAAGGTGGCCCGGCACCGCTTGGCGAGTTGGATAAAAAGAGATTCGCTGATTCTTTTGACCGGATGGTGACGAGCTTGGTGGCCAAGGCTACTACCTAAAGATTGAAAAAGTCCAATTAATCGGATACTTAAACAGCTCGCCGATGGATCAATGCCGGTCCGAAGCTAGTCACCCCGGAAGCTTCAGGGTGACAAGGAGTCACAGCATGTATCAGAAAGTTTTAGTCGCCGCTGCCGCAGCTTTTAGCCTCTCTAGTCCTGCCCTAGCCGAGAGTACCCCGGCACCAAAGCCGTTCGACCTAAGTTGCCAAGTCTTTGATGCGCGGGGTAAGGAGCTGGTACCGGACCACGTGATCAGTGGTAAGATCTCCCCCACCAGCCAGAGCTTATCAGCAGAGTCTGAACTATTTTACTACGGCCTAGAGTTAATCGACGGTGATGCTAGCCTAACCCTGAAAGATAACCGGTTAGGCGTTAGTGCCCTCCTTCACGCTAGCAATGTGCGCGTCAACGACTCGGTCTCCGTTGCTGTGGTTCCTGCCCAAGCTACGGAGCCAAGCCTAACTTTAAAGTGCACGGCACTCTGAATCTTCTGCATCTTTTAACTCTTCGGCAATGCGCTTCGGCCACTGAACTGCACGGCAGTCAGGGCCGGAGACATCTGCTGCAGGAAGAATTAGATTTCTTGACCAAAAGAATCTCCCTCGCCGCTCCGCTATCAACCCCTTAAGCAGCCACAAATCACCAATCAATAAACACACAAATCCCGCGGCAAAGAGTAGACCCAAGATGCGGGGCTGCGCAAAATCCGAGCCTAAGTAGGCAAGAGATCCAGCAGCGGCCAATGCAGTCATTTGCAGAGACCCAATACCTTTACTTGCCATGCCAATCTTAATATCCCCGTGCCGACTGGCAAACAAGAATTGAATACCGCTATCGCCGGCTAGTCCCACGAGTACAGCCGCAAAGATGCAGGTCACAAAATTTAGGCCATCAAATAGTAGTGGCGTAGCACCCAGAAGTACTGTGGGTCCCCACATTGATGCAATGATCAGCGGCCTTACTGCGCGCACGTTCAGTGCCCGGGCCAAGCCATACATCAAAAAAGAGACCAAACCTAGACTGAGGATAAAGCTCTCGATCAACGTCGCAATCACATGATCGGAAAAATCACCGTAAGTAGCGAGGTCACCCGTGATGAAACAACGCTCCCCCTTACAGATCTCGTTGATGCGTTGGCGGATCGGTCGCAGCGTTGCTAAATCTGAACTAGTAATGAAGATCGTAGCCCGCGTCAGTTGCTCTTTACTAGAGATCCACCGCTCAGCCTGCGGCGACAGCGCAAATTCACGCTGCTGCAGGGCGCGCCTTTCAGGACTTAGAGTTCTGCCGGCAAATTCAAGCAACTCATACGGATTTTCCACCTTAACAACGCCTGGGATTTTGGCCACTTCGCTGATTATTTTTAGCTGCCCTGGAATATCTTGCGGCTGCCGCATGACTAAATCAACTACACCGTTCCAACCAAATTGACGCTGCAAAGCCTGCATGCCCTGATTGAACGGATGTGCTTTGTCCCACATGCGCTCCAAGGAGTCTTGAACATTTAAATTCATCATACCAAAGATTGACAAGGCAAAGGCCGCCAGCAGAGTCCGGAAGATCGGCCTTGGTAGGCGGATCTTACTCACAAACGTAAAGAAGCCAGTGCAACGTGTCGGCTTAGAGGCAGTCCAACGGCGAAATTTTGGACAGATTTGGAGGAACGCAGGCAGCACAAAAAAGACCATTGCAAACTCAAGCGCAGCACCAACAGCGGCCCAAAACCCGAGTCTTTGAATAGATGCGATGTCCGACACGCATAGGGAGCCAAAGCCAACCACCGTACTTAGAGAGGTATAAAACGAAGGCATGATCAACTGCCGGAACGGTTCACGCCAGCCGGCACCGGGCCGTTGATTCTGTTGCGCTTGAGACAAATAAATGAAGTCTTCCGTCGATGCCAAAGCAACGATGGTGAATAAGCTGTTAGTCAAAATGTCGATCGGTACGCCGAAAAATCCCATAGCTGCAAAGAGCAAGATCGACGACAGAAGCAGAGTCAACGCCAGCAGCAGTGCACCGCGCCAGCTACCAAATAGCAAACAGAACCCAACACAAAAAACGAGCAAGACCATCAGGTTCACGCTTTGATCCTGCATCAAACTTTTGACAAAATACCACTTGAATGCAGCCGAGCCGCCCAGCGTGGTACGCACGCTACCATCTGCAGGAAAATCTTGGTCCAAACTAGCTTTCATCTCTGTGACAGGAGCGGGATCAAAGGCGCCGTATTTGCTACCTCCGACGGTGTCGCGCAAGTATAAATCGATTAAAATTGCGCTTTGTGTTGCGTTAGCAAAAATCCCGCTAAGCGGCGAATCAAGTAGTGGCTTTAATGCCTGTCTTTGGTCACTGCCACCGCCCTCGCAGTCGAGGGTTACCAGCAGCGGGTAAAGCAAGGTCTTTACTGTCTCTCGTGCAACTCGTGCTTCCAGTGGAGAGTTCACAAATTGAAGTTCTTGGTTGGTAAAATTCTGGCGCCTAGTCCAACTACGGATCCGGCACAGTTCCTTCTCAGTAAATGCCTGCTGATCACGCGTTTCAAAAAGAATAGTGAATTCCTGATCGCCAGGAAACGCCCTCTTGGTTAATTGATTAAGCTGCCTAGTCTCAGACCGCGCGTCCACGGTATCGACTACGGACAGCAAAATTTGCAGCTTAGCCAGCCCTGGAGAGAACAGCGCCAGACCAAGTGCAAACACCGCCAATACCATCTTAGGACGGCGCACTGCCCCTCGCAGCAGAGACATCAGGGGAACACCGGGGAGTACGAGAAAGATACGACGCCAAGCGGTGGATTTGTTGTTAGCCGACATAAAAGCACCTCCTATGCTTTATTATCGGTATTTTTCTAATTATTATTGATAGTTACATGTATTTATCATTTACTTTGTAAACGAATTTGAGATCAACTTGGATGGAACTCAGCGATATTTAGGAGAAGTTTTTCTTCGACCTTGGGTCCTGTACTATTAAAGTATCGAATCATCCAAGTCGTGCTCTCGCCTTCACTCGAGGAATTCTCGCATGTCTTTTTTTCGGGCCATGACTGCTATCCTCTCACTCATGTCAACAGCTACGTTCGCCCAACCCCAGGGAGCAGCCACTCAGGCCAAGCCTTGGCTCGGTGTGAGGATAGAAACGGCCAAAGCACCAGAGACCGGCGTCTTGATTCGCGAAGTGATTAAGGGGACACCCGCCGATGATGCCGGACTAAAAAAAGACGACCGCGTCCGGTCGATCGACCAACACACAGTAGCTAGTGCTGAGGACTTCATTGCCACTGTCCAGTCGAAGGGCGTAGGCAGCACAGTCGATTTAGATTTCTTGCGTGACGGCAAAGCCGTCAAGAAAACCATTAAGCTAGTCGCGCGCCCTGACCAGTTAGCCCTAGTCCAGCAGACTTTAGTGGGAAAATCAGCACCGGCATTTGACCTACCGCTCATATCAGGACCAGGCCCCAGCTCAACCGCAGCCCTAAAGGGCCGTGTCACAGTCGTAGAGTTCTGGGCAACGTGGTGTCCGGCCTGTAGGTCGACACATACGGGTCTCAGCAACTTTGCTAAACGGCATCCAAAGGACGCCTCCGTACTTGCTATCTCTGATGAGAGTCGCGAGGAATTACTCGCCTATGCTCAGGCACTGAAACCAGAGTTCACAATCCTGCAAGACAAGAATCATGAAGTAAACTCAGCATGGATGGTCGCCGCAATTCCGCAACTAGCAGTGATCGACCGCACCGGTAAAATTATCTTCGCTACCATCGGTGGCGGTGCTTATCTAGATCAGGCTTTGGACGTTGCCGAAAAAGAACTCAAAAAATAAAACATCGCCAAAGCCCATAAAGGTAAATGCCATCGAATTGATTCGCCAACATCAGAAGCTAGGCCCGCAGCACCTGCGCCAGAAAGTTTCCGGTGTAACTTTTCTTCACCTTAGCTACTTGCTCAGGCGTCCCCTGAGCGATAATCTGCCCACCGCGGAAGCCCCCCTCGGGTCCCATGTCGATCAGCCAGTCCGCCGTCTTGATCACATCTAGATTGTGTTCAATGACCACGACGGTATTGCCGGCCTCGACGAGTCGCCTGAGTACGACCAACAACTTACGAATATCATCAAAATGCAGTCCGGTGGTTGGTTCATCTAGAATATAGAGGGTACGGCCAGTGTCGGCACGCGCTAGTTCCTTAGCCAGTTTAATCCGCTGTGCCTCACCACCGGAGAGGGTTGTAGCAGGCTGACCAAGCTTGATGTAGGAAAGGCCCACATCTATCAAGGTACGCAGCACTTTGACAATTTTAGGGTGATGCTGAAATAGCTGCTCAGCCTCTGCAATCGACAGATCCAAAACATCTGCAATAGAATAATCTTTGTACTTAATCTGTAGCGTTGCTTCATTAAACCGGCGAGCTTTACAGGCTTCGCATGGCACTAACACGTCGGCAAGGAAATGCATCTCCACCGTGAGATAACCATCGCCCTGGCAAGACTCGCAGCGGCCACCCTTGACGTTAAAGGAGAAGCGGCCTTTTTCGTAACCGCGGGCTCGCGACTCAGGTAGTAGAGCGAAGAAATCCCGCACCAAATCAAACAACTTTGTATAGGTCGCAGGATTACTCCGCGGCGTCCGGCCGATGGGGCGCTGATCAATGTTGATCACCTTATCCAACTGATCAAGGCCGTTGATCGCTTTATGGGCTCCTACTTCGACATCAGTTTCATGCAGTTTACGCGCTAAAGCTGGATAGAGAATCTGATTGATTAACGTCGATTTACCAGCACCAGAAACACCGGTGACGCAGGACATTAGTCCAATTGGAAAGCGTGCCGTTACGTTCTGCAGGTTATTTTCCGTGGCATCAACAACGGTGATCCAGCCCTTTTCCTGCTTTAAATCGGGTGGGCGGCGGCGCTCACCGGGGATGGCAATGCTTTCGCGCCCACTCAGGTAGCGCCCGGTCAAGGAATGCGGGTTGCGGCGGATTTCCGCCGGAGTCCCCTGTGCCACAATGCGACCACCCAGATGACCGGCGCCTGGACCAATATCAAGCACCCAGTCGGCCGCCTCAATCGTCTCTTGATCGTGTTCCACCACGATCAAAGAATTCCCGATGTCACGCAAATGACAGAGGGTGGCGAGCAGCTTCTGGTTATCGCGTTGGTGCAAACCAATCGACGGCTCATCTAGAATGTAAAGTACCCCTGTCAACTCAGAGCCAATTTGTGAAGCCAGACGGATCCGTTGCGCCTCACCACCGGACAAAGTCGGGCCTTTTCGATCCAACGTCAGATAGTCGAGTCCGACGTTGATAAGAAATCCAAGGCGATTCTTGATTTCTTTGAGTAATTCTTTCGCGATAAGCTCTTGATTGCCGCGCAACTTCAGACCGTTAAAAAAGGTCTGGGCATCGGCAATAGTCAGACCGCACACTTCCATCACCGACTTACTACCGACACGAACTGCCAGCACCTCAGGTTTTAGACGCATCCCGTCACAAGTCTCGCAGCGACGAGTCGACATGAATTTGCCGTACCACTGTTTCATCTCTTCCGACTGAGTCTCTTGAAAGCGCCGCATCATGCGCGGCAGCAGTCCTTCAAACACAGTAGAAAAGGATCCCTGACTGCGCTGACCGCGCCACTTGACGGTAACGCGCTCCTCACCGGAGCCGCGCATGAGGATGTCACGGTGTTTTTTGGGTAGCTGCTTCCAGGGCTTATTGAGGTCAATGGCGAATTGTTTAGACAACGCCTTTAACTTCTCTACGCCCCAGCCGTCCCCAGCCTCACCGTCTTTAAAGTAGCCACGCCACGGAATCACTGCACCGTCTTTAATGCTCAAACTAGTATCAGGGATGATTTTCAGCTCATCCATAATCAGCAGGGATCCAAGACCATTGCACGTGGGGCACATGCCCAGCGGAGCGTTAAACGAAAAAAGAGGCGGCGCTAATTCCGGAAAGGCAAAACCACAGCAGCTGCGCGCCTCGCTCATCCGGATATCTTCCCGGTCTTGAACATGCACAATGATGGCTGCCTGACCCTTCTTCAGGGCCGTCTCCACCGAGTCCGTGAGCCGCTGGCGGAAGTCCGTGCTCCTCTTGATGACTAACCTATCGACTACGACTTCGATATTGTGCTTTTTATGTTTGGCCAGAGCCTGAACGTCCGTGAGCTCATGCACGACGCCGTCAATTCTTACGCGAGTAAAACCACTTTGTGCCAATTCTGCGAAGAGTTCGCGATGTTCACCTTTACGATTTTCAATGATCGGAGCAAGCAGAAGGATCTTAGTGCCTTCAGGCAGTTCCATAATTTGCTCGACCATACTGGCGGCATCGCCGCGGCCAACAACCTTGCCGCAGACATGACAAAACTGTTGGCCGATGCGCGCGTAAAGCACCCTCAGGTAATCGTAAACCTCAGTAATGGTGCCGACTGTCGAACGCGGGTTTTTACTCGCCGCCTTTTGCTCGATCGCAATGGTTGGCGAAAGCCCGCGGATGGTCTCAAACTTCGGCTTTTCGAGCTGCCCAAGAAACTGCCGTGCATAAGCCGAAAGCGACTCGACATACCGCCGTTGCCCTTCCGCAAAAATAGTGTCGAACGCCAGGCTCGACTTACCCGATCCCGACACCCCGGTGAAGATCACTAATTTCTTTTTTGGGATCTCAACATCGATATTCTTCAGATTATGTTCACAGGCACCGCTAATTAGAATGGAGTCTAGCTCCTGAGCTTTGGCGGTGGATTTTTTGGCAGTGGTTGTCCGAGGCGGCATATAAAGTAATCCCTCACGGCTCATGGGCGACAGGTGGTCATGGCTCGTTGCCAAGTTTAACGTGGCACAGTCCTGACAACGATGTCACACTCAAAGCATGAGATCGCCTATTTATCAAGCCTGGCCACAAAAATGAGAGCAGTATTTGCTATTAATTTATGCGCGCTTCTAGGCACCTTAGTGCTTGCCACGGCTTGCGTTCATAAGCCCAACACCAAGGCCATCCGTAAGGTTAAAAGTGCTGCAATTATTGGCTTTACCGTCGTGCAACCCCGGGAAAAGCCACTGACTGGCATTGATAACACCTTTAAAACTGCGGCTAAATACTACGAAATGGTCGCACAGCAGCTGCAAACTGCCCGCGAGTGGCGCATGACGCCGCTTAAGGCCTTACAGCCACACCGTGACTATCACGAGCTGTCTTTAAAGTTTGGGACGCACCTGCTCAGCAACGATCTCAGGCCGACAGGTATCTTGTCTCAGGAAGAACAAGTAAATCTCAGCCCCAAGCAGCGCAAGAGCCTAAAGAAAGCCTTAATGGTCGACGGACTGGTCAGCATATCCTTCGTCATCACTCGCCGCCCGCCCTCACCCGGCGATCCCAACGCTCCACCACTGACGGCTAAAATCAGTTTCGATTTATATGCGGGAAAACAAGTAAAAAGCGTCTGGCATCTGGCCTCCCTTCCGAGTGAGAATGCTGACGGCCCGACGCTGCCAGACGGCCTACAGTTGGCGGACGGTGACGAAAGGGATGTCGCTATTGCGATTTCCTCAGCTCTAGGCACCATGCTAAAACAGCGCCAGCAGGACGAAGCAGATAAAAAGTAAGTGCTGACGTGCTCGGAGCACCCTTTAGCCGCGCTAGCACAACGGACACCGCGAAGGAAAACCTTATGACAACGATAGTGTGGCTGCGACGTGACCTGCGCCTGGACGACAACCCTGCATTGACGGCGGCGGTTAAGCGCGGTGATGCGGTGATCCCGACCTATATTCACTGTCCCGAAGAGGAAGGTGATGCAGCCCCTGGCGGTGCCAGCAAGTGGTGGCTTGATCGGTCACTGACAGCACTGGCCGCTGATCTAGAGGGCATCGACTCGCAGTTGGTGGTGCGCTGTGGACCGGCACAGCAAGAGCTATTGCGCTTAGTTAAAGAGACAAAGGCCACTGCTGTCTTTTGGAATCGCCGTTATGAACCCAGTATCATAGCTCGCGATGCGAAGATTAAATCCGCTCTCCGGGACGGCGGCTGTGACGCCGACAGCAGCAATGCGGCGTTACTTTACGAGCCCTGGACCATCAAAAATAAGACAGGTGAACCATACCGCGTCTACACGCCCTACTGGCGAACGTGTTTGGCCTCAGGCGATCCGGCAGCGCCGATTGCGGCGGTGAAGCGCCTTCCAGCACCGACGTCTTGGCCGAAATCAGTGGCTATCGCAAAACTGGACCTTAAGCCCACCACACCTTGGGACCAAGGACTAAGCGACACCTGGACTCCAGGCGAAAAAGGCGCCCACAAAAGGCTTAAGCAGTTTATTCTGGCTGCGCCTCGCTACATCGAGGAGCGCGACTTCCCGGCGATTGATGCAACGTCTATGCTGGGCCCTCATCTGACTTTTGGCGAGATCAGTCCCCGCCGCATTTGGGCAGCCTTTAGCGGCAGCAAAGCCGCGGTGAAACCCGGCGAGGGCACAGGCGGGCAGGCCTTCCTGCGACAACTCGGGTGGCGCGAGTTTGCTCATCATCTGCTGTTTCATTTCCCTGCGACCGTAAATGCACCGCTACGCCCGGAATTCAGCATGTTTCCTTGGGACAGCAGCCCCAAGGCCCTCCGCGCATGGCAGCGTGGACTGACTGGCTACCCTATTGTCGATGCCGGCATGCGCCAACTCTGGCACACCGGCTGGATGCACAACCGGGTCCGGATGATTGTAGGCTCGTTCTTGGTCAAAGACTTACTCATATCGTGGCAAGACGGCGCCCGTTGGTTTTGGGACACCTTGGTCGACGCCGACCTGGCCAATAACACTTTGGGTTGGCAATGGATTGGCGGCTGCGGCGCGGATGCGGCGCCGTACTTTCGCGTCTTTAATCCAGTGAGCCAAAGTGAACGCTTTGATGCGGCAGGCACGTACCTACGCCGCTGGTGCCCAGAGCTGGCAAAACTACCGAAGGAGTGGATTCACCAGCCCTACGCTGCGCCTAAGGCCGTGCTAACGGCGGCCGGAATCACCCTCGGTAAAACTTATCCCGATGCGATCGTCGACCATGCGGCTGCGAGACTGCGCGCCCTGAAGGCCTTTGAGTACCTAAAACAAGACAAAAAGGCGCTCAGTCTCAAAAAATAAACTTAATGGCTAGCGGCAGGGATTTTTACCTTATGAATCATTAAAATCGTATTTCAGGAGATGTGGACCTAGATATCCTTCCTGCATACACGAGCCTTCTTAAAGTATACGCCAGGCTCACATCGACCGAATGGACCGCAATCGAGATCACTGGCACAGATGCATTGTCTAGTAACTCCACAACCAGGAACATTGGCGGGCTTTTCTTTTGATTCTATCGAGTTAAAAAAGGCAGGACCACGACGGGCCGCTGCTCCGGTATCACTTTTCTCGGAAATTGTCCTGGCAGCTAGAACCCGCTGCAGCCTGCAGCGACTAAGTTAACCCTGTCATTAAATCCCGGAGATCCTGAGCGATCACTCCGTGCCTCGCAAGGGCGGCTCGTTGTTGTGCATCGATGGAAGGCGCTACACCAGCGTAGTCCACTTGCCAGGACTGATAGACAGGCAAAGCCTTAAGGAGTCGTGCCGCGTGATCCTTCAAATTTGGGGCATCGGCAGCCAATTTCGCTGCAGATCGCTTACAAGAAACGAAGCGAATGCGCTGATTCTTTTCGTCGCAGGCAACTAGATCAATTTCGGTATCAGAGCGATCCCAATATCCTTCAACAGCATGAGTCAAAGAAAATCCTCCTACACCCAGCCGGCTGCGCTCTTGGTACAGCTGGCACGTGAGTTTCTCCAGCGCCTTGCCTTCGACCTCCTGAAGCCGCCGGTCGGCTTCGACGACTAGTTCATCGACGGGACGAAAAGCGAGCGCTGAAACCGGCTGCGCCAAGGCTGCGAGCCAAGCTTGCAGGAAGTTATCGGTCAAATAATAGCGACTCTTGCGTGCTTCTGGCTTGGCGAAAATCGGTAGCTTCCTCTCGATTAGCTTGAACCGCTCGATGAGAGACTGTAAATAGCCACCGATTTGCTTCGGTGAACCACCGCTAACCGCGCCGATCGCCTGTACCAGCTCATTGTGCATACTGCCCGGACGCCGCGCGAGAGTTTTCAAGACGACGTCATAACGTCCACGGAGCTCGCGCAGAAACCAATTGTCCGCTTCAGTGCGAAGTGGCGCCGAACTTTCGAAAAAAACTTTTCTCAGGAGCTCAGCGCGCGAAGCGCCCAACACATTTCGCTCATAGCAATCACGATAAAATTTCGGCACGCCCTCGAATAGATTCCAGAGAAAGAGCAACCTCTCTGGAGCATCGTCCGCGTGATCGCGTAGAATGGCGCAGACCGCCGCGATGTCGAGGTGCGGAAGGTGTATATCATCTGTAATGCGACCAAAGAGGGGAGCCGAACGGTCTTCCAGAAGAGCCGCCATCTCGGTTTGAATCGAACCAAGGACGATCAGCCCCCCTGAGACGCGGTCTGCTGCCGCATAGAGACGGTCGACCGTTGCCTGCAGGATAGAGAGAAACTCCTCATAGCCCTTTCGGTGGAGATACTGAAATTCGTCAAGTACGATTACATATCCCGCCTCGGCAAGTGCACCGATGGTATTGGCGAGCTGGGCAAGACTTTTTGGCTTAGGGAACGACTCCTCGGGCACGTGGAAAGTTTCGAGAGCATCACTTACTGCTGACAGAACACCGGCGCCCTCCGAATCGGGGAGCTGAACATAGAGAACGGGTCGATTAGCGCGCGTAGTTTTGAGCGCCTCTTGGATGAGCGTCGTCTTTCCGATACGCCTCCGGCCAGTTACCTTGAGGAAAAACCACCGTCCGCGGCAAAAAATCTCCTCAAGTTGCGTCGTATACCGTTCTCGCCCGTAAAATCGCCATGTTGCCATAAAATCTCTCGCAAGGTAATGCGGCGTTACCTTAATAAGGTAATACGGCTTTAGCTTAGGCGCAAGGCAAAGGTAACCCCCCGAAAGGCGAGCAGTATGTGACGATTGACAGCACCATACTTAATTGCGCGCCACCGAAGGCTATGACCACCAATTTTGGCTAGATTAGCGTCCAGATGCCGCTTTGTAGGAGCTCTTATTGATCCCGGTGGCAGCCTCATAGCGCAGTCGCAGTATTTCCCTAATCTTACGCACGGATAACCTCTCGTGAGCCATCTTCCCTCGCATCCATTCCATTGGGTTTGAGTAAAAAATAGCGATGTCGGAGAGTTAAAAAGTGCGGAGGCGCTTAAAAGCTCCACTTCAAAAAGGCGCTCAGTCTCAAGAAATAAACTTAATGGCCAGCGGCAGGGATTTTTACATCTTTCCAGACACTATAGGTTGAATCGGTGAGCGCATTCCAGGGTGCTAGGCTCACTGGTTCCGCATATAGGCCGGCTTCCATATTAGCCTTATGACGATAGTTCGAGATGGTCTCATAGACTATCTTACGCACGCGATTAATATTACCCAGCGGCTGATGCTGAGCAATTGCATGCCAAGGCTGAAATGACAGAGCGTCACAGTAGCGCAGCTTTTGATCGGTGCGGAAATTCTGCTGCGGGATGGTGATCTCAGCAAAATCAATAAACGGCGCCTTATCGGTGGTCCAATTGTCGCTAGCGTCCTCAACCTCTAGGCCGCGGCCAGGAGTGAAAAACTGTAGTGCAAATTTAAAGCACAGAGAGGATTTGCTCAGACGTTCCTGCAGATCGTCGCGCAGCTCAGTTTCTGAGCCATTTAACTCTCCCGCAGATACGGGACCACAAGGCCGGCTACTAAATTTGATGGGAGTGTTAATAGCATCGCCTTTGAGCAGATAAGGCGACATGCTAAAGAACTGCATTTCAGCCAAACTTTTGCCATTATTTGGATTCTTACCGCCAAGCGCGAGCGCATTTTTTAGTACTAAAGCGTGTCCGATCGGACTTTCGGCCAAGAAGCGCAGGATATAGGCCGGATTAGCCTTTATTTTTATTAGGCCAGCAAAATCATGCGCATTCGGAGCGGGAAAAGTAGGGGCGTTAATCTGAATAAAATCGTGCGTAACTGCATTAGGTTGATCTTCAAGCAACTTGGTGCCAGGAACATCAAAAAGCTTAATAGCCATACCACGAGCATCGGCAACGTTATCACCAGCGGGTCCAAGCGAACCGGAAAAGCGGATGATCGCATCATAAGATTTACCTGGCTTGGCGAATACCCCTGTCTGATAGATTTTACCCAGATCAGAATTGACCGTGAATTTAGCTGCCACACAACCGATGCCACGTGGGTGAGCATCGCGGAACATGCGCTTATCCTGATCCGTATAATCTTTCTTCATAAACCCCATGAGGTCTTTAGTCGTATCTAGGGCCTCTTGCTCCTCGCCGGGGACGTAGGTTTCCCACTGTGTGAGTGGCAGAGCTAGGGCAATATTTGCGGCACAAAAAGCAGAACCTACAACGCCGAGCGCGCGGGCAAACTTCAAGCTCATCTAATTATCTCCACATTCAAAGTCTTTAAGATCAGTTAGAGCAATTAATGACAGACGATTATTGCTTGCTGGCGTAGTGTTCGAAGATTTCTTTGATCACCGGATATGCAGCAGCACAATCAGTGGTATTAGCTAGTTTAGTTAGATCGGCGCGGGCCTTAGCCGCTGCTTTTGGATTGGCTAACTCTGCTTGGCAAGCGTCTACCCATTGTTGTTCGGTCATTTGGGTGATTGACTCAGTGGGCAGATCCTTATTTTTGCTCGCTGTAGTTTTACAAGCAAAAAAGGAAACAGCACTAAGTGTCGTGATAAGAATTCGGGAATTTGCCATAAATTTTGGGCTCTTCATGAAGCGTGTTACTTCCCATGAATAATTATTCATACGCGAAAAAGTGAAGATAAAAGATTAATGCACTTCACAGCTTAGTGGATGTTCTAAACATTAGCAAGCTACTGCATTTGAAGCTATATAAGCAAAAAGCCGCCCTTATAGGCGGCTTTTGCGGGATCAAATTAGAACTAGATCACTTAGCAGCCATGACCACCGTTTTTACACGAGTGCTCAGCGTTATGAAATCTCTGCTCCAAAGAGCGCAGACTGTCACACATTCTGGCGTTGTCATGCTGCGGGAAGGTATCGCATGTGGCTTTCGCCGCCTTCATAAAGGATTCAGAATTTGGTGCAAAATTAAGTACCGTTGTGGCGGTCGCAGTACACTTGGTTGCATCCATAGTGGTGTCAGGAGCAGCAGGCTCAGTTTGGCTAAGAATAGGATCCGTTGCGAAGTCGATCGCATTTACCGTATCGAGGAAGGTCGAGGTAGTTTCCGTCTTGTACTGCGGAGACGCGGTATTATCGAAAGAAAAGCCGATGGTGTCGCTGCGCGAATTAGTGAAGTCACTACCGCTGCCGTCTTTCCCCGCGAAGGTACCGGTGTTTTTCCCAGCACCTTGATAGATCACAAGACTGTCAGAGCCTGTCCCGGTGTACTCCACGCTAAGCGCATCTTTAATGGTGCCGGCCATGCTCCGACCATTGCCATCGGTTCCGGAATGTGAGGAAAAGAAGATTGCGTTCAAGAGATTGCCAGAGATGGTTAATTTACCCTGATCAGAGCTGGTAAAAGAGCCGAAAGTCCCACCCCCACTGTAGTCCACGGTGCGGGCAGCCGCAGTATCTGGAACATACCCACCAGCGCCATCAGACACCAGCGACCCTACGAATTTAAAATTGCCATTTGCGCCACCTTTGCTCGCATCGTTACGCTTAGAGGTGAAGGTAAGACTGCGAGTGGTGTTGTCGATGACAATCGCATTTTGCTGCGTCGGTGCATTATTTTCGTCACACATGGTCATCGTTAACTGAAAACCAGTGGGAAGCGTGTTCGTCCCCTTAATATCAAACATGATGGTGCCGCCATCTGGTTGCTTAATCTGCAGCACTTTATCTTCAGCAGCAGCTGCGAATACTGAGGTCAAATCCGCAATTGCAGTGCCCGATGTCACGGTAAATACTTTGTCACCTTGCGACCCGATGTTTTTCAACATACACAGGGTGCCGGTGTCTTCTTTTAGGCGCGTCACCAGTCTAGCTGTGTGCTCCATCACCTGGCACTTAGCGTTTGCTGCATGAAAAGTTTCCAGTTTTGTACGTAGGCCAGTCCAGTCGCTACTGCTGCGGGCTGTCTCAACATCCGTTGCGAGGGTGGTAGTATTACCAGTCAGATTGGTCTGGATATTAGTGGCGGAGCTGCCAATATCTTTAAAACCTGGAGGCGTGCCCGTGACCAGCCCCAACCCAGATTGATTAGTCGATAATAGAGCAGCACTCGTGCTCTGCGACTTAATAAACGTGTCCAAATCCGGAATGGAAGACAGGCTAGATACGATAAATGACGTTGATGAGTTCGTTCCGGTGCCGCTGTCCGAATTAGCCGGGTCGTCACTGTTGCTACTGCTTTTTTTGCTACAGGCACCTGAGACCAATGCTACACCAAGCGCAAGACCGGTAAGACTTCTGCTGTTAGCCCGCATCTAAATCTCCAAATTTTATTTAATTATCTAATAATAAAGACAGGTAAGGTGGCAACCGGAGCTCTGCTGAACGCAAGTAGTGCAAGTGGATTGGCTCCAGTATAGCAACCACTCAGACCAAGGTCCACAAATGGGCGAAAGTGGCCGCTGCGTCAGGTTTACCTGCCCTTGAATACCGGGGGACGTTTCTCAGCCATAGAAGCTGCAGCTTCGCGAAAATCTGCGGTTTGAAACAGAGCAGCCTGCGCCCACCCTTCGAGCATAAGGCCACGGTCTAAATCGAGCATGCCATCGATGACTCGCTTTGCCATCCCGACGGCAAGTGGTGCTGCTTTAGCTAAGTCTGCGGCTAGCGCTTCACCTGCCGCCTGCAGTTGATCAGTAGCCACGATTTGGTTTAGCAGACCGATGCGTTCAGCATAAGCTGCGTCAAAATGCCGACCTGTGAGGATGATCTCCTTTGCGCGCGACGCGCCCACAAGTTTAGTTAAGCGCGTAGTGCCGCCAACGTCTGGGATAATTCCCAGATGCACTTCAGGCAGACCAACTTTAAGTTCAGGTGTCCCGATACGGAAATCACAAGCTAGAGCCAGCTCCATCCCCATGCCAAGACAGTAACCGTGCAGCAGTGCGATACTAGGAATCTCCATACGCTCAAGTCGCCCGACGACCGCTTGAATATCGGTGGTGATCCCACGCATCTTATGTAACCAATCTGGGCCGTAACCGTCCCCTAGTTGCATGAAGGCACTGACATCAATGCCAGCAGAAAATGCCTTACCTTCACCGCGCAAGATCAAACTACGAATGCCCGGCACTTTATTTGCAGCGATTAACGCCTCATCAAGCTCACGCCAAAGTTCTAGCGAGATCGCATTACGTTTTTCTGGGCGATTAATGACGATTTCAAAAATACTACCGTGGATTTTGGTGAGGATGTTTGCGGACATGGATCGCTCCTGGGCAATAACTGAGCCGACGCTTTTGTCACTTCACGATAATGCATTTGATCCTGGGAGTCATGGTTAGAAGGGGGTCAGGCACCGCAGCTAACCCACTGCAATCAATCAAATTATTGTAATCGATTTTAATTAATCGCGATGATTTCCACTAGTTAGCGGGAGTGACTGTCATGGACCGAATCAAGTCTGGAGCTTTTTTCATCCTCTGGTCATTACGGCCGATTATGGATGCTGGTCACCATACCGCCTGACTCAAAAGTCGCCGTATCCCCAAGTGTCTGCGGCTGACATCGCGTCTAGCTGCCACTGTGTCGTTCGACTTTAGGGCTGTCATAGTTGATTTTCTGTGCACTCACGGGCACTGGCGCCCGCGAATTGGCACAGGATCATCACGATGAAGTTAAAACACTCGCTGCTAAGACCCACTTTAGACGTCGTCTTCAAGATGCTTTTTGCGCGTAAGCGTGGGCGCAGCGCTCTCATCAGTCTGCTAAACGAAATATTAAA
>JAPLFY010000013.1 GCA_026390435.1 Pseudomonadota bacterium | reverse complement strand
GGTGGTGGTGGTGAAGAGGTAGTCGCTACGCCGGCTAATAACGATGTGCAGGTGCAGCCCGAGTCCGCACCCGCGGTGCTCGACTGGTACCTTGAACACACGGCGGGGGAGCGTTCGGCTCTTCCTATCGGTGCTAGTGTTGCTCCTCCGCCTATTGCCACTAGTTTTTCTAATCCAGTTTTTCCTAGCGTTTGTGTGACAGACTCGGAAGGGAGTTTCGAGCGTATTCAGCCTTTGTTCTGCGTCCCTGTACCCAAACCCACTGCCACTGATATCGTCGATCAACAGGCGGCTATTCGGCTTGGAAAGGCCCTGTTTTGGGATGTGCAAGTCGGCGGTGATGGTAATACAGCTTGCGCCAGTTGCCACTTTAATGGTGGGGTCGACAACCGTGTTCTCAATACAATACATCCTGGTGGCGATGGAATTTTCGCTAGCGGTCGCGTTACTGGACCCGGTCAAGTGTTCTATAGGGCCGACATTAACAATGACGATCGTGTCGGCTCTCAGGGTGTTGTTGGTGGCAACTTTACTAGCATCAACCCTAACATCAAGGTAGCCAAGGACAACTGCACGAACGACTTCACACGGCCGTTCCTAACGCACCGCCGAGTGACTGGACGTAAGACACCAAGTGTCATAGGAGCGGTGTACAACCGGTTTAATTTTTGGGACGGGCGGGCTCACCCGACCTTCAACGGTTTTGATCCTTTCGGAGATACAAGAAATGCAGCAGTGCCGCAGGCATTATTCACTAACGGCAGTTTGGCTTCGCAAGCCGTAGGTCCGCCAAACAATTCAGTGGAAATGTCCTGCTCTGGCCGTCCGTTTAACGGACCTGGCAGTTTAGGGGAGAAGCTGCTGTCTCGACCGGTATTGCAATTTCAGCAGGTCGCGTTCTCGGATAGTTCGCTTGGGGACTTATCAGCGTGGCCTAATCAGGGACTGACTTGCTTTGGCCGTGCCTGCACCTACAGCGATTTAGTCACTGCAGCCTTCGGAACTAAGTGGACTGATCTGGCTGTAAACAATTTTAGTCGGATTTGGGGGGAGGCGCTTCAAGCGTACATGTCCACGTTGATTCCTGATCAGACTCGCATGGATCAATATTTGGCTGGTAAGAAAAAATTATTCACTACTCAGCAGATCAGAGGCTTAGATATTTTTAAGGGGCGAGGCAATTGCTCAAATTGTCACGCTGGCGCTGAATTGACTGATGCCTCTGTCAATTATGCGCGACTTGAGGCGCGCGAGGATCAAGGTAATGACGAAGGATTTCATAATTTAGGACTACGTCCCACAGCGGAAGACTTAGGGCGAGGTGGTGTCGGACCGGGAAATGTGCCGCTTTCAGCGAGTCGGCATGACTTCGATCGTGGCGCATTTAAGACGCCAGGATTACGTAATCTGAAACTCACAGCACCGTATTTTCACACCGGAGGGAAAGCTACTCTCGAATCGGTTGTTAGCTTTTACGCACATAACGGCGGTGATACGCCTAATCCTGAACTCTCTCGAGAGCTCGAGGATATTAGACTAGCTCCAGCAGATTATGCTCCGCTCGTGGACTTCCTTCGCGACGGCCTTTTAGACTGCCGGGTAGAAAAGCAGCGTGCTCCTTTCGATCACCCATCTCTCCCCTTGCCCAACGGTGTGCCGTTGGCTGCAATTGGCCTTAAAGGCATTGGTTCATGTCGCTTGGATGCTGCTACTCCACCGACGACACTTAATTGCATGAATCGTCCGTTCGCCTGCGAATCTGATGATGCCCTGGTTGGCACTAGCATATTTATGGATCTGACCGGGGATTTGCCGAACACCAGAGATGATATCACAGCTTTCCGAGGTGCTTCATTAAAGCCGATGCAGGTTAAAATACTTTCGCTGCTGAACGATTCAGGATTCGTGAGTGCTGAGAAAAGTCGGTTTATTTCGCAGATGATGTCGATGCCCGTAGCAGATATATCTAAATTCGTTAAACCGGGCTTCCGAGACACCATAATTTCTGTACTCTCGTCGCCAGCATTTTACCTATCAAATGGTAGCAAAATATCTTCTGTGTCCACGCGGATTACGCAGGCTCTTGCTCGCCGTTTGCCGACGGCGACAGAAGCCACCTTAGCTACACGCAATCTGTCCCTTTTGATCGCGAATATTTACGACTCTGTCGAAGGGAAAAAGAAACGGGCAGCTGATTACTACAAACGATTTCTGCGTCGTGAAGCTACAGCGGTAGAAATTAATACATGGGTGAATGCTAATAACGAGAATAACTCAATTGCCGGGATGCTGGTGAGTGCGGAATACAGAGCATTTGCCACAGCTCGAGACGATATCTAATTTAAAAGTGAGCCTTTTATGAAAAAAAAATACGCTTTCAAAATGTCTGTCATCGGCGGTGTGCTCATATCAGGATTGGTGAGCTGCAAGCATAATCGCCGTGAAAACGTCAACTCTGAAATTAAGTCGGAAGGAGATCACATCCATAGTCCTGGATCTTCGGATCCACGGTCGTGGAAAACGCCACTTAACTTGGTTGATATTTTCTCACCTGCTCAGGAAAGTACGAGAATCACATTAATCGGGGAAATTGAGCGAATTTATTTAGATAATCCGTCAGATGTCTGGTCAGCTGGTACCATTGAGGTCTCAGGCATGCGCGTTTTAATCCCAGCTAATCTCGTGATCCAGTTGCCAGTGCAACGCTATACTTTGCAGGAATTATTTACCAATGCCCGAGCGGAATGCGTGGCAAAAAAACGGTCTGGCTTAGCCCTTGCTGACGACTGCTTCTTTGAACGCCGAGGAGCAGTCGCAACAATACTTGCCAATAGGTCAAGTAAAGGGACGATAGTAGCTGGTGACGTTGAAATCGCGAAGGCTAATGAATTCGTCACGGGAGTGGTCACTTATATCAATCATGATATGGGTTATTTTTACTTAAATGGAATTCCTGGATCAGAAAGTGCGGGTCTCATGGTGCGAATCAACGATCCTGAGGGCAGGCACTCATTGCAGCGCGGAAAAGGTTGTGATGCTAATGCTGCAAATTGTAGCCCCGACCTTAGATTTCCAGTGGATGCGGACAATTATACTGCGGCCTTCGTAACCGGGTATCCGATGTGCATTCCTAGCTTGATTCAGACACCCGCACGCAGTGCTCAGGGCACAAGCACTCTCACCTTAGTAAATGGTGTGGTGAGTGGAAACGACCCCAACTGCCCTTATAACGCGCGAACAGCCAGTCCATTGACCATACCAGTTCCCGATTCTCGGCATTTTGCACCTCTTAAGGTAGGCGATAGTTTGGAAGCTACTGGTAATTTTGAGTTGATAGCTGACGTCCGATTTTTGTCTGCTCATACTCTAAAAGTTCATTCAGCTCCCACGACTTCTCCAGGACAACCAGACTATCTAACCCTTGACGAATCTGTGTGGGATGTGGCTGGATTTCCCGGTGGGAGATCCCGATCACTCTTTATCGGTTTTTCCACCGAAAACCCGCCTCGTATCGATCTTTATCGTCTGGCAATTGATCCGACAGATAATTCACAGCATGAAGTGCCAATGGGGTCGACGGTAGGTAATCCCGCCACTGTTGCAGGCGGTCTGCCTCCCGGAAATATTTTCCGAATGCGATTCCGTGACACGTTTGGGATCGGGGCGGGTGGTAAGATTTCACCGTGTGTACACTTGGCAAATGCGGATCTTACTGGTTGCGATGATCTTGGTACTTTAGATGAGACTCAAAATTTCAAAATTATGAGCCCAATCTCCCGTGAGATCTTAATGCGCACGCGCAACAAAAGAGACAACCCTGATTTAGTTAGTTTTGACCTTAGCGGCCAGAAGGCTACAAATGGTGAATATCAGTCTCCGGTGGGTGTAGAACATCCGGAATTTGTGGAAATTAATTTAAATCGAATACAGACGCCTTATCTATTTTCCGGTGAGCCTTGGAATCTAGACCGGCGCCTCGGCCCTCAAGGGTGTGGCGATGAGCGAGGGTCCTGTGCCGTCAGTGCATCACTAAATCCCTTTCCCTACGACGGTGGTCTAGATCCAAGAGTGCAAATTGACGGTGGCGTGCCGGTACCTCAGGCTGCAGTCAACCATATCATCTCTGGCTATCCATATACGGGCAGCACCATTGGTCCACTACTTCCTTGGCAGTCTATCGATGTCGATTCCACAGCATTAGTTGGAACAACTTCGCCAGTAATTTTACAATGCGCGCCTTAATTCAAGGTGCAAAATAGGAGGTCTGATGTTTGGTCAGAAACTTTGGAATATTCCCGCTGTTTTTTGCTGTAGTTTGTCTGTGTTTATGTTTGAAGTGGGCTTCTGCTCCATGCCGGCTAAAGCGCAGATGCAAGTCAATTCGCCCTCTCCGACCTGGATTGGTTTGATGAATGCAAATATTGCCTCGGAATACGTGGTTACTGCCATGCCGATGACGAAGTCGGGGTGTCCGCTTATTGGTTATGTGCGTTTTTTTCCGGGGGGAACTCTGAAAGGAGTTCTAATTACTGACATGGCTCGTAGTAAGGCCAAGTTTGTGAGTGGTAAGTATAGTATTGCAAACGGAAAAGACATCAAGTTTATCTCTGATGATCCACAAGTTCTGTTGGCAAACATGAACGGTACTATTGCCTTCTCAAGTTTAACTGACCCTAAGAATCCACCTATTGATCGTCTTGTTTTAAAAACGGCTACGCCTGGGTGCAACGCGCAAACCTATAAGTTTTCGCTAACTATGGACGACGAGTAATCAGGTTTTTTCGAATCGGCCTTGAAGGGGATGCTTAAAGATGACGTATTTGATAAAGAAAATAATCGGAATAGCCGCTGTTTTTGCTTCAATAACCGTAGGTACGTTACCGCTGGAAGCAGCGGTCACACAGGTGACTCTTGTCGGGGAAATACAATCGATTAGTGTCGCTAGTTCCGGGGATGTTTGGTCTAAAGGGGTGATTGCCGTCGGGGGTATGAACGTTATCATACCTCGTAATTTGATTATTCAATTGCCTGTATCTAGGTACACCTTGCAGGAGCTTTTTACGCAAGCTCCAGAATCCTGTCGTGCGGCAGGTCAAACTGGTCTTGCGAGATCTGATAGTTGCTTCAACGGTTACCGGGGAGCAATTGCGACTATTTTGGCTAATCGGCAAGACACGGGCGAGGTGATTGCTGGTGAAGTGAAGATAGAAAAGGCAGCGGAGTCGTTAATGGGAGTGGTGACTTACATCAGTTATTCGGACGGTTATTTCCGTCTTAATGGACTGCCGAACGACCCAAAGACTGGTGTCATGGTGCGGTTAAACGATCCAATCGCTCGACATACCGTTCAGACGGGTCTCGGCTGTGGTAATGCGGCAGCGTCAGGGAGTAATTGTAGTCCAGATATTAGATTTGGTGTGGACAACGACAATTACACGGCTGCTTTTGCTACGGGTGTTCCGCTGTGTCTGCCAAGTACACAAATTGGCGGGAAACGCACTGTCGGAGCAAATCCCGTTGATGGCGCGGGTGATTCATTCTGTCCACTAGTAAATCGTACGCAAGATCCAGTGATCAATCCAATCCCTGATTCGACGGCATTTCTTTTTGTGCCACTGGTTCTAGGCGACAGCATGACAGCTCTAGGCAGCTTTGAAATAGTCAATGGGGTGAAGTTTTTTTCGGCGCATACCTTGCAGCTGCACACTCGCGTGATGACTAAGCCCGGGAATCCAGATTACATGACATTTTCAGAGGCGGCATGGGATGTTGCCGGGTTTACTAATCAACGGGCCCGCTTACTTGTGATTGGTTTTACTAGCTTAACGGATTCTCAGCTCGATATTTATGGGCTACACATTGATCCATTGACTAATCAACCTCATGAAGTGATCCTCGCCTCTACTGTCGGCAATCCATTGACTGTCAATCGCGGCTTGCCACCTTTTGGCGGTAGTATTTTTAAAATTAATTATGACGTTGATTTTGTGGCGGGTCCCAATGCCAAACGATCACCATGCATCATTCTGGCCAATGCAGGTTTTCTTCCAGGAGATGGTGGTTGCTCTGGTGGATCCACTGTTGATATCGGCAACAACTTTGCAGTGCTTAGTCCAATATCTCGGGAAATTATTGGACGTACCCGTAATAAATTGATTAACAAGATTGGCAGCAGTACGGATATCAGTGGCAACAGCGCTCCGAATGGTCAGTACCAAGCCCCTGTAGGGGTCAGTCATGCCGAGCCAATCGAATTCAACCTAGGTGGCCTTCAGACACCACTTATATTTACCGGTGAGCCATGGCTACTCGATCGCAGACTCGGTCCCGACGGTTGCAGAGGCACCTGCGAATCCACTCCTCAGCCTCTTGATCCGTGGCCCTGGGACGGCGGACTTGATCCGCGCACGCAAAACCCAGTAGCTGCTGGTGTGCCCACCTCTGTAGCTGACCGAATTTTATCTTATGTGACGAAAGCTGCTGACGGTACATTTGGATTTAACGGAGGATTGCTGAGTTTGCCTAAAGCGCAATCTCCAGTGGTACCGCTGCAGCCGACTCCGGTGGCTGCTGTAAAACAGTGTAAGTGAGGTAAATAATTTCTGGCGGCACCTCTCCGCTCCAATATAGCGTTCGGCCCACCAACTCAAAAACTTGGCATAAAGCCCTTATTATGCCAAGTTAGGTGAGGAATGCTTGGCATAAAAATCCATTTATGCCAACTTTCTCATCCTAACTACTTGGCATAAACCCGTGACTTGGCATAAAATAGGTTGTTCTCTCTTTATGCCAAGGCGGAGTGTATGAAAGTAGGCAGTCCGATAGATCAAGCGATTCTGACGGAAGTCGGCCAAAGGCCGGGGCACAACCCAACCCAAGCGATACAAAAAAATTTCGCAGTCTCTCGTGAGTCCGTCAGACTTCATCTCAATAAATTGATTAAAGATGGTCTCATCGTTGGTAAGGGCTCAGGTAAAGGACGGACTTATGTTCTTTCTCGCCCCCTAGCAACTGACACGGTCGAGTCCAAAGTAGACCTGCGCTATGAGGATTTGAGGCGAAAAGGCGAAGATGGAGCGTACGACGAGTTCATCGAACCCAACCTGCCGAATCTATCAAACCCAGGGTTACTGAGCCGAGTTCGACATGTGTCGACAGAGATTTTGAATAACGTTATCGATCACTCGCAAGCAACAAATGTCGTGATTCAATTAAAGCTAGATGCTGAGAAGCTCTGGGTTGAGATCAACGACGATGGCTTGGGAGTATTTCGCACCATTAAAGATGCCTTTAAACTCGACACCTATTTTGAAGCCGTCGGAGAGCTAGCCAAGGGGAAGCGTACGCGAGATGTGGCGCGACATGCTGGCGAGGGAATATTTTTTTCTTCCAGGATGGCTAATCGCTTTTTTTTGTCGGCGAACGATTTGATGTATGTATACGACACTGAAAAAGATGATTGGAGTATGCAGGAGGGTACTCCTCAGCCTGGATCAAAACTCATCTTTGAGTTCAGCCGAAGGGATGTCAGAAGTCCAAAGGATGTGTTTGATCGGTACACACAAAACTTTCGCTTTATGATTCATTCACCGCGCCTGGTGTCCCCGTATACTATCTCATTGCCTCAAGGCGAATTCCCCTCACGTTCAGAAGCAAAAAAAATCCTAGCTGGCGCTGAAAATTTCGCGAGCGTCGTTATAGATTTCAAACATGTGCAATCGATCGGTCAGGGTTTTGCTGACGAAATTTTTCGGGTTTTTCCCCGTAATCACCCAAACATAATTCTTGAGGTCCGTGGAGCTAATCAATTTATCTTGCAAATGATTGCCCATGTTGGCGGCACTCCAGTCTTGAAATCCTGAGTGAAGTCCTGGAATCTACTGCAGTCGATGCCGGCATCATCTGTCAAGCTGAGTAACCGACGTAAGTAGCAGTAGTGCATGACTTTTCTCTGACGTAGCGTTAGACTGCCTATGACTTATGACCGCCGCTGCGGTTTCCCATATGGCACCTAATTGGCGCTGGAAAGGTCTAGAACATGGCACACGTACTGATCCTCGGAGCTACCGGTCTGATTGGGCAAGCGTTAGGCCAAGAACTAGTGCGCCGTGGTTATGATGTCTCAATCGTCAGTCGCGGTGTGCGTCCCGAGCAGCTGTCCTTTCCATGTAAGGTTTTGAAATGGGTGGGTGATGCAAGCGCACTTCCCGACGGAGCTCTGGTAGGTGTTGATGCCGTGATTAATCTTGCCGGCGAAAGCATTGCCGAGGGCCGTTGGACGGCAGTTAAGAAGAAGCGACTGATAAGCTCTCGCCTTGGCCCGACGAATGCTTTAGCGCACGCAATTGCCGCGAGTTCACATAAACCCAAAGTCGTAGTGCAAGCATCAGCAATTGGCTACTATCCGGATGCTGGTGACGCTCAGCTTGCTGAAGACGCTCCCGCCGCCGCCAATTTTACCGGGCAACTGTGCCAGCAGTGGGAGGAAGCGACAGCACCAATTGCCGCACAGAATGTGCGCGTTGCTCTGATGCGTATTGGCGTCGTTCTGGCCCATGGTGGTGGAGCACTGCCTAAGTTAGCTAAGCTTTATAATCTGGGTATCGGAGCGGCCCCGGGATCTGGTCAGCAGTGGTTCAGCTGGATTCATCTGGACGATATCGTCCAACTTTTTATGCTGGCACTGACGGACGAGCGGGTCAGCGGCCCGATCAATGCGACAGCACCGCAGCCTTGTAGGTTCATTGACTTCCACCGTGAAATGACCGGTAGGTTCGATGGCCCCACTCTTAAGGCTCCGTCGCCGATTATGAAGTTGGCACTGGGTGAAGCATCACAGATGGTTCTTGCGAGCGTACGAGTGATTCCGGCTAAAGTGCAGGCGCTTGGCTTTAAGTTTCGCTTTCCAGATGTAGCGAGTGCCCTCAATGATTTATTAGGTGTCGGACCATTGCGTCGCACGGAGTGGATGCGTTCTGCCCAATGGCTCCCAGCGCCGGTCACTGAAGTCGCGAAATTCTTTGGCGATGCGAGTAATCTTGAAGAACTGACACCACCTTGGCTGAATTTCACTGTGCTGAATAAATCAACGCCAGAGATTCAAAACAAGACCCTCATCAATTATAAACTGCGACTCCACGGCATTCCCTTTAGATGGACCACCGAAATTATTGACTGGCAGCCACCTTATGGTTTCGTTGATCAGCAAATCAAAGGACCTTTTGCCGTCTGGCACCATACGCATCGTTTTAGTGAACTTGGGGGCGGCACTTTGATGATTGATTTAGTGCGCTACAAATCACCGGTCGGAAAACTAGGTGCTTTAGCCGGAGGCTGGATGGTGGACCACGATGTTAAACGCATCTTTGATTATCGCAGGCAGACCATCGCGGGACGTTTTAAAAAAATACCATAGCTACACGGTAGGTCACAAACGCGGCCAAATAAGCTAGTGCTAGCATGTATAGAAACATAAATGCCGTCCACTTACGGCTGTTCGTCTCTCGCCTGGTGACTGCAAGGGTAGCCATGCACTGGGGGGCGAACACATACCATGCTAGTAGTGAAAGGCCAGTAGGCACGCTCCAAGCCGACCGCAATTGTTGTTGTAGTAATTGCAGTCCGCTTGCTTTCGCATCTTCTACGGCGAAGACGGTGCCTAGGGCGCTGACCATCACTTCACGGGCGGCAAACCCAGGAATTAGGCCCGTGGCGATGCGCCAGTCAAAACCGATCGGCCTGACTAGAGGTTCTATTGCGTGGCCAATGCGACCGGCAATGCTGTAGTTGATCGCTGGTCCAGTTGCACCCTCGGGTGGGGTGGGGTAGCTAGAGAGAAACCACAGCGCCATCGATATGAGGAGAATGATCGTGCCCGCCTTCTTCACGAAGGCTTTGGCGCGCAGCCACAAATTAATCACGATGTATCTAGTTTGGGGGACTTTGTAGGTTGGGAGGTCAATCAGGAACGGCGAACGTGTTCCCGGCAATGCCACGCTTTTCATCACGCTGGCGACAATCATGGCTGATAGGATGGCAACCAGAAATAAGCCGAACATCACCGCGCCCTGTAGGCGTATCGGACCAAACAACTCTATATTTGGAACGAAGGCACCGATAAGCAGCACGTAAACTGGGAGTCGCGCTGAACAGGTCATCAACGGCGCAATCATGATGGTTAAGAGTCGATCGCGTGGGTTGCGAATAGTGCGCGTCGACATGATGCCAGGCACTGCGCAGGCAAATGACGACAGCAGCGGCAGGAACGAGCGTCCCTGCAAGCCCACGAGCCCCATGATGCGGTCGGTGATAAATGCCGCGCGCGCCATATAGCCCGAGCCTTCGAGGAGCAAGATAAAGAAAAAGAGAATGAGGATCTGCGGCAGAAATACGATGACCGAGCCCACGCCACCGACGAGACTGTCGACAATAAAGCTTTCCAAGGGACCGTCTGGCATAACGGAGCGAATTTGAGTGCCTATGGCGGCGACTGCCCACTCAATCCCAGACATCGGTAGTCTAGCCCAGCTAAAAACGGCCTGAAATATCAGGACCAAGATCGTCACTAAAAAGACACCCCCGAGCACCGGATGCAACAGCACCCTGTCCAGCCGCCTGGTCCAAATATCGACAGCAGTGGGTGCTATCACCGCCTTTTTTAGAATCCGGTCGACCTCAGCCTGGCGCTGCTCGGGCGGAGTTGCAGTGAGCTTATCCAAAGGTGGAGTTGCGAGTTGTGCAGCAGTGGGCTGGTTCTCTATCGACTTAAGCACCCGGTCCAGGGAGCTGAGAAGGCGCGACACCCCACCACGGTGTAGCGCTACAGTAGGAATCACAGGGGCGCCTAATTCGGCCTCAAGGCTTTTAATGTCCAGCTTCAGTCCGCGCCTGGTTGCCAAGTCGTGCATATTCAGCGCCACGATCATCGGGATGCCAAATTGCTTTACCGCGACGACGATACCAAGCGTCCGCTCCAGATTGGCGGCATCAGCGATGGCGATGATCACGTCGGGAAAGTCCGGCACCTGGACCCGGCGGAATAAAATATCGGCAACCACTCGCTCGTCGGCACTCTGCGGTTCTAAGCTATATGTGCCTGGTAGATCGAGCACGTAAAGGTCGTGGCCGGCGGCGGTCGTCAATTGTCCTAAGCGCTTTTCGACGGTCACTCCGGGGTAGTTCCCCACCCGCTGTTGAGCGCCAGTCAAGGCATTGAAAAGAGATGACTTTCCGGTATTAGGAGCACCAACTAAGGCAACTACTCGGCGGCTCATGAATGCCTCGCCTTGACGATCATCAGGTGGGCCTCTTTGCGCCCGACTCCGATTAAAGAACCGCGGCAATAGATGGCAATAGGATCTCGGCCGAAGGGACCAAAGTGCATGATCTCAATCGGGGAACCAGGCGTCAGGCCCATCTCCTGCATGGACTGCACCAGCACGCGCTCTTCATCCGAGGCTGGTGCTGTATAGCCGATGATGTCCGCCTTCTGCGCTATGTCTAGATCGCTGAGCTTCAAGGTATAGGCTGCACAGTCTAATGAATGAGCCACAAATACTGTGGCAGATCTCAGTTGTTACAGGAGTTGAGAATCATCCTCAACTAAAATCATCGGTCCAGAAATACGGTGAAGGCTGTCTGGGCCTTTACTGGGTCGATTACCGAGGTGCCGCCCAATTGACGAACCAGGCCTCACTTCGTTTTCTTGACTTTAGACACCCGTACTATATTAAGGAGTGCTACTCGACCGTGAGCCACTTGGACAACTTGGTGACCCCGAGTTGCCACGTTCTTTCATTGCTGAATCTGTTGGGGTTAGCCAGTATACTCCCCAATGATCACGTCAGAAGAAATCAAGATCGAATTAGGTAGTTGCACCACATGAATCAATCAGCAGCGGCCTCCAACCGTAGTTATGTTTACACTCTTGCCCTGGGGGCGCTGGGTGTCGTATTCGGGGATATCGGTACGAGTCCACTGTATTCCATGCGCGAGGCCTTCCATGGTCCGCATGCCTTGGCTCTAACGCACGGCAACGTACTTGGCGTCTTGTCGCTTATCTTTTGGTCGCTGGTTCTGATGATTTCGGGTTGGTACCTGATGTTTGTCATGCGCTGCGATAACCGCGGCGAGGGTGGGATTCTCGCTCTGATGTCTTTGGTGGAACCAAAGGCGCAATTAGCCAGGAGCGGCAGAGCCCGTTGGGTCGTGCTCATGGGACTCGCCGGCGCTTCGTTACTTTACGGTGACGGGATCATCACCCCTGCCATCAGTGTACTCGGTGCAATTGAGGGACTCACGGTGGTGACGCCGGTATTTGAGCCTTACGTGGTGCCTCTTTCCATTATGGTGCTCATTGTCGTGTTTTGGCAGCAGCGCCGCGGCACCGCCACCATCGGTGCGATCTTCGGTCCTGTACTACTGCTCTGGTTTATCGTCATAGCGGTTCTCGGCCTTCGTGGATTGCTTCGTCATCCTGGAGTTCTGGCGGCAGCGAATCCAATTCATGCATTTGTGTTTTTCAAGGCTAATCCGTGGTTAGCATTTATGTCTCTCGGGGTCGTCTTTTTGGTAGTCACCGGCGGTGAGGCTCTATACGCAGATATGGGGCATTTTGGTCGTAAGCCTATTCGGATGGCGTGGTTTGCCGTCGTGTTGCCAGCCCTGCTGCTCAATTATTTTGGCCAAGGTGCGCTGCTGCTTGATAATCCGAGTGCTGCCGAAAATCCGTTCTTCCTTTTAGCGCCGGCCTGGAGTCGATATCCGCTGGTTGTGCTGGCAACATTTGCTGCAGCTATTGCTTCGCAGGCGTTGATTTCAGGTGCTTACTCGCTTACTCGCCAGGCCGTTGCTCTCGGTTACCTGCCCCGCATGACCATCAATCACACGTCTAAAGAAGAGATCGGCCAAATCTACGTTCCGTTCGTAAATTGGGCTTTGCTGATCATGACAATATTTCTCGTGGTCTTCTTCAAGTCATCTAGTGCCATCGCCGCAGCCTACGGCGTAGCAGTAACGACAACGATGGTGCTAACCACCATCCTTGTATATTTCTTTGCTCGGGATCACTGGCGCTGGACCAAGCTTACCGCCATTCTCATCGTGACACCTATCTTCATCATTACGATGGCTTTTTGGGGCGCGTCGATGATGAAAATTCCGCACGGTGGTTGGTTTGCCCTGCTCGTGGGTCTGGCCATCATGGTCCTGATGACTACCTGGCGACGCGGACGCACCATCCTTGCTGAACGTCTACGGAGTCGTGCGATGCCGCTGGCGACGTTTATTGCTAACATTAAAAAAGAGCCGCCCACACGAGTGTCGGGTATGGCCATCTTCATGACCAGTGCCTTAGACGGTGTTCCGCCGGCCCTGCTGCATAATTTGCGTCACAATAAAGTACTTCACGAACAAGTTGTACTGATGACGGTGCAGACGCGGGAAGTGCCGTACGTGCCACGCGAAGAGCGTTATCAGGTGGTACAAGTGTCACCTGGAATCTTCACGATGACCGTGCACTACGGCTTTATGGACACGCCGAATGTGCCAGCGGTACTTTTACGCTGCGACGCGGAGCACATTAAATTCGATGCTTCAGAAGTGACCTACTTCCTCGGCCGTGAGACGGTACTCGCAACATCGCGTCCAGGTATGGCGATCTGGCGTGAGAAGCTGTTTTCGTTCATGTCGGCAAATGCGCAGCGCGCTACGACTTACTTCCAAATTCCATCGAGTCAGGTGGTGGAGATCGGGCTGCAAGTCGAGCTCTGATCTTGGGCGACTAGGCGCCGTTCAAGGCGTTTAGTCCAAGTTCAGATCGGAGGCGAACAATGGGCATGCATTCGTGCCGACAGCAAGGAGGGTGACATTTTCTGATCAGACCGGCACTCTCGATGGATATTGTGAAGTCGGGTCAGTCGGACGTCGCCGGACAGCAATGAATTCCAGTGAATTCCAATAGTTTTAGTGGGTTATAGCCAGTGCCTGACCCCTCCGAGTATTATTTGCACCAAATAATGTTGAAAAAAGACATTATCTATTGCAAAATGTAACAAATGGAGGGTGCTGATGGCGGCGTTTGTCACAAGGCTAAAAAAGCAAATCCCCAATGATTTCATTGATGACATTGATTTACGTTTACTTTTCAGCAACATGAGCTCGAACGCGCTGCGCCTTGCTTTGAAAAGAGCGGTAGACGGCGGTTACCTCATCACGCTCAAAAAAGGATTTTATCTGTGGACAGAGGACAATCGACGCCGATCGCTTTCCAAGTTTGCCATTGCCAATAAGCTTTACTCACCGAGTTATATCTCCTTTGAGAGCGCCCTCTCCTATCATGGATTGATACCGGAAGCGGTCTATACCGTCACCTCAGCCCACAAGGCGCGCAAGACAAACACCTACACCACTCCTATCGGTGTCTTCTCGTATCAATATATTCCCGACTTCTCTTTAGGGCTTGGCATCAGTTACGAAAAAACAGTCGATGGTAATCACTTTCTGATCGCATCCGCAGCCAAG
>JAPLFY010000046.1 GCA_026390435.1 Pseudomonadota bacterium | reverse complement strand
CAGGCTATGTAGTCTTCAAGCAAACCGCCACCTCGACCTTCCAAAGCCTGTTCAGTTGGAATCAATATGCCGCCAACGCTTCCTATAGTGTCCTGTCCGATCGCTACACGGGCACAGGGTGTGGCAGCGTCGAGTCCTCCATCTTCAGTCGGGTAAATGCATCAGCCAGCGGAACTGGCGCCTGTTATACGACTACCCTTGGGACCACCGTTACCATTCATTTCTTCCGCTGGGATGGGGCCAATATCGAGACCAGGCTCAATGGCGTGAGCGCTTACCAAGCCGATGCAACGGCTGCTTACGCAAGTGTTGGATACGATCACGTTAGGAGGCCTGGTGAGAACCGGAAACCCCACGGGAGCCTTCTTCTTCGGTGGCGACGTATATGAAATCGGCGCTTATTCGCGCGCTCTTACACACACCGAAATCGGGAAAATTGAGGCCTATCTTATAAACAAGTGGGGTTTGTAATCTGGGAATGGGGTCGGGCACTTATGGCAACTCATTGACACCATTAGAACACCACAAACCATGACTACAAAAGATCTATAGCTTTCATTAGCTTAGCGCCAGTGCCCGACCCCCTAGCCCACCAGCTTTTCAAGCTCAGCTGGGCTGAGACGATACTCTCGCCCCACCTTCTTCGGCTTTAAACACAATCGCAAAAGCATCAGCTTTTTTATCAAAACTAATCTTCATCATTTGGTCTCCAGTTAATCAGCGCAGTCACAACCACTAAATTAGGTTGCTCTAGTGCTATCGACAGACAGATTGAGTTGTCATTGCGTCCCAAAAAATTCTTAAAGACCCAAAACCGACTATTGCGCTCTTTCTCTATCACCGTACCGGTCTCAACAATCTCAGTGACTGTTTCCAGAGTGATATCCCTTGCGCACATCCGTTGACGGGCGTGAGCCGTCAAAATCAACCTGTACATCTTGTTAGCAAACTTGACGTCCATTTATCCTCTGTTAGCATTGATGGCATCTATTGTCAATTTTATACATGACATTACATGACAAATACTTTGGTGCTTGGTGAGTTACTGTTCAATAAATTTGGAGAGTTTTAATGTGCGCGGACTAATCCTAAGGTCTGCAGCAATCGTTGTAGCCACAAACGAATCAACAGAGAAGTGACATGTAGGAATCTCATAATAGGTCTGGCGAAAGCGTCGCTCGTTCCTGACGGAGCCTGCTCTAATTTATCCATAGCGATGTTGACCATGTCGACGTGGCGCTCACCAGCAATTGCATTTGCATGAATACTCTTCGTGCTTGCCTCAAATTCAGCGGCAAAGGGATTAAACAAATAATACGCATCCCACTCGCGCCAATCTAAAGCCAAAGCGTCACCGCACATAAACGACACATTCGACAAAGCACAGCGCTGGCCCAGGGCCTTGGCCATCGTCACTAATTTTTGGTTTTGCTCGATACCCGTGAAATGAGCTTTAGTTGTAAGTGCGCCGATCAGACAGAATTTACCTGCACCTGACCCGACGTCTAAAACTCGCGTCTCAGGGCTGGCAACTAGAAGTTCTGCAGCGCGTCGAGCTACGGCAATCGGTGTCCAATAAATCTTGGAAAAGGCGCGAGCCTCGCTTAGGAGAAAGCGGTCAAACTCTTTGTCATGAATGTCCTGACCTTGCTTGATCTGCTCTAGCACGTCTCTTAATTCGAGATCCTCAGCCCTATGACCGGAGCCGCCGCGTCGCCGATGTGTCTTACTCACCAATGCTCACCTACGCTCACCTATGAAAATGTTGGCCAACCACCCTACCGGTGCTAGACTCCAACATATATGTATTTTGCCGTCGTCAAACTTAGCTTCGAAGCAGCCACGGATTCATCCCAGGACCGTAAGGATCTGCGCCAGCTTACCGAGAAAATTAGAGCGCGCTTTAAAGTTTGTGCTGCCGCCTGTCATGACGACCCCGAAGGTACGGCTATTGCTATCACAGCCCTGGGCAGCAGCGAAGAGCGACTTTCTCAAACTCTAGATGCGATTGCCGATTTTTGTGAGACTTCCGGCTACGGACGCATACTCTCAGAGCAGACCCTACTGGATCATCTCGATGCGCTTGCCGATTTCGCTGAGGCCGCTGATTGAGTGCACCGCAGACGCACTCTCAAGCGACCGCACCTAAGTCCACATCATGCTCACGCTCTAAATCGACTTCGATCATCGCTGCGGCCTGAGGTTTATGGAGCAAAAAGCCTTGAACGAGATCGATCCCCATGACCTGGAGCAACGCCGCCTCGTCCCAAGACTCCACGCCCTCTGCCAAGATAGTGGAGCAAGAGATCCGAGCAGCACGCACTAGACCACCGACAAAATCCTGCTTTGCTTTATCTTTGTGCAGATCTTGGATCAAGCTACGGTCTAACTTGATCAAGTCAGGCTTCAGTTTGATAATTTGCTCAAGCCCAGAATGGCCCCGGCCAAAATCATCCGTGGCGATGCGCATATTCATTTTATCCAAGTTTTCGCGCACCTTCATCATGATGTCGAAGTTATTAATAGCTTCGGTCTCTGACACTTCGAACATCAGCGATTCACGATCCCCGAACAAATGTAAAAGCTTGCCGATGTTATACAAATTACGCGGCAAAATATTGAGGAGCAAGGTGCCGGGTAATTGCTTCGAGTTCTTGACGGCCTGCTGCAGGCAAGCCTGATCCAACTCTAGTCCGACCTTAGCGTTGTGGGATAAAGCAAAGAGCACATCGGGACGCAGATAACGCGGCTCCATATGCGCCAGACCAGCACCCTGAAACAAGGCGTCGATTGCCTGGGGGCGAGCACGCACTAGAGACTCAAAGCCAAACAGCAAATGCCGCAGCGGCCTGAGAGAGCCAGTAGAGTGCGCCTCATCAACTAAGTCCTTAGTCAGCTTTGGCAGAGAAAACACAGCCTGGTAATGCGGCTCGAGTAATCCCTGCGTCTGAATCAAGGTCTGCATCAACTCGCGCTGCCGCTCCCGTGACCGACGAAGCTGCGCCTTAGCCGACTCAACAGTGGCATCGAGCAGTTGATCGACTAGCTCAAAGGAATCAACGCAGGGGTTATTTATGACGGTCCCAAAGCCAATAGCAATCTCAGGCACGAACATGATGCACTCGGGCAGCATCCGCTTAGTCGGCGCGACAAAAATTTCCCGCCAAAACGTATTCTGCAGGCGCACCACCAGCCGATCAGCCAGCTGCTCTAAACTGCCAGGTGGAGGGATCGCCCCCGGGGACCGCGAATTCTCGAGAAATATATAGTACTGATTACCGTGGGCACTGCGCCGGCAGAGCTGATCGTGGGCGCGAAAGCAACCTGATTGCCCCCACAGCTCGTAGACCAGATGGTGAAAGCAGTCTTGAACGCGCTGATATGCCTCCGCCCCATATTCAATTGCAATCTTGCGGAAGCTCGACACGTCGATAACCATCACACTCAATGCACCGTGTTTGTGCAGCATCTGTAGGGGCATTTGCGGAGTAAAGGCGGGTATCGAGTCACGCCGCATCCGCCGGTGACCAACCCCCAGTGCGCCGCAGGCGTCCAAGGCCACAAGAATGTCATCCGCAGTCGGGTTGTCGAGCCAAGTCAGAGTCGTCTGCTTGGCGCGCACTACGGCCGACACCCCCGACTCAAGGACGACGACCAGGAGGCGCCGCCCCAGGTTGGTCAGCAAATCAAACCAAGCCTCTGAATGCATGCTTGGCATCGAGGCATCGACGATCACCCCAGCCACATCTGGGCCGTAAAGGGCGGCCACTGCGCCAGCTTGATTCGGATGCACAATGCGCGTCGCCACGCCGTGCGGCTGCAACAGCAACTTCAGTGCCTGAGCCAGTTCCGTCTTAGCTGTGACAATGACGATCATTAAAACCCCAAACATTATTACCCATCTCTAATAAGGTCTTCGGAGACAATTTGGTAAAGTTTAAGAATTGGTTAGTAGAAAGTTTGTTAAATTGATAAAAAGTGCTCAGTTAGCGGACAGTTGCAAGCCATCCACAGGACATGTGGATAACCTACGGGGTAGCGGAGCCAAGTGGTTGTACAGCAATGACTATGCCGATTTGCCTACTTTTTAAGCAGCAGCCATTTTCAGCCTTAACCCCTCGCTTTAGGTGCCTAAAATGACTAAGATTTCATCTTTTACAGTAGAACTTCGAGCGAGTTGCCAAAAGCACCCTAGCCGCATCGCATTTTCCGACAGCCTAGACCCCCGCATCCTGGAAGTGGCGCGGGTCATGATGTCCGAGCGCAGCGTCAGTTCAGTGGTGCTTTTTACCCCCCGTGCGGCGACCCTCGCCTTGGCTGTCGCCCAGGGAATCGACCTACAACCGTTCTCATCGACCATCGTCTGGGCGGTCCCTGCCGACGCAGAACTCAGCGCCGGCGATCGTCAACAGCTGGCTGCCGAGCAGCTAGCGCGTGGGGATGTGGATGCCGTCTTGGGCGGCAACATCGCAACCACGGCCGAGGTCATCCGTGCGGGCATCAAGAAGGTCGGACTAGCCCCAGGGGTGCGCACAGTGAGTGGTGCGTTCATGCTCAACCGCGCGGCCTCAGCGACTGCGCCTGAGCAGACTTTGCTTTTCGCCGACTGCGGCGTAGTCATCGCTCCCACAGTACTACAGTTGGTCGATATCGCTGCCGCCTCAGTCCAAACATGGGAGGCTTTGCAGCCACACGTGCCGGCCGTGGTGGCCTTTCTTTCATTCTCGACTAAAGGCTCGGCCAAACATCCGGCACAGGCTCAAGTCGCCGAGGCCGCTACCTTGTTCCGCGCTGAATTCCCGCGCGTACCCAGCGACGGTGAGTTGCAGTTTGATGCCGCATTCGACGCCGACATTGGCGCCCGCAAGGCTCCTGGCAGTGCCGCTGCGGGGCGAGCAAATTGCCTGATTTTCCCCGATCTAGATGCCGGTAATATCGCCTACAAGATCGCCCAGCGCCTCGGTGGCTTTGAGGCCTACGGACCTATTTTGCAGGGCCTCGCCAAGCCAATGAACGATCTCTCGCGCGGCGCCACTGTGGCCGACATTTTGACCAGCGCCTACATCACCCTGTCGCGCGCGACAGCGCAGCGAGGGTAAATCAACGTTAGCGCAATTATTGCCCTGACAATGTGGAGTTCCCCCGTTATATTTTTTTTCAGCGTTTCAATACATGCGGGCAAACGGAAACTCCAATCGGGACCTCCACTAGAAACATCCTATGTTGAATCCAATGAACTATCTGCGCGCGGCCGTCAGCTTTAGAGCTGGCCTGCAACCAAACACGACGATTCCTCGAATCGAGCGCAGTCTGCCTCCTGCCGTCATGCAGGAGCAACAACTGGAGACGTTGCGTCGTCTTTGTCACTACCCGAGTGACGGTTATGTGCCGCTGACCTACCCGTTTATCTATGCTCTGCCCCTTCATTTGAGCAACATGCTGGATAGCCGCTTTCCCCTGTCCATCATCGGGACGGTGCATATCAGATCGCACATTCGCCAAATTCGTCCGATCGGCAGCGGGGAACAAGTGCGCACCGTGTGCTGGATCGAGGGTCATCGCGAGACGGAAAAAGGGACCGAGTTTGACCTGTGCACACTGCTTTATGCAGGTGCAGATATAGTCTGGCAGGGCACGGCGACAATGTTACGTCGGTTACGTCGGTTACGTAGCCAAGATAAAGAGCCCGCACTACCGACCTCCGCGGTCCGTCCATCGCTCGACGGCGTCGGTGCCACTAGCGAAGTCTGGCGCCTGCCCAAAGGTTTGTCGCGACAGTTTGCCTTTGCTAGCGGAGATCTAAATCCCATCCATGTGTCGGCGCTAGCTGCGCGCCTTTTCGGCTTCTCTGGCGCGATCATGCATGGCTCGTGGGCAGAAATGCGAATGGCCGGAACCCAACCGACACTGTGCCGACAACCGCACGTAGAACTACGCTGCGACTTTAAACAACCGATCCAACTACCAGCCACCGTCATCTTTAGGCAGTGGCCACAGCGCAGCAATTCCGGCAGGGTTGAGCTGCGCTTACTCAACAGCTCTGCCACAAAACCACATGCCATAGGGATCTTTGGTCCCGAGGAGACAAACTCGTGAGTGATTATTTACTCGAAATAAGCCGACGCCCCCTTGCTAAACGTCTAGTACGCCAACTTAGACTACCGCTGCCTCTGCCGGAACCGCTGGCTCGCGCATCGTCCGTTTGGGCGGAACTAGAATTAAAAGGCCACACGAGTGCTGTTGGTGGAACTCGCGATTCCCAGCTTAAAACGGTCCTAGAATCGATCATCACCAGTGCAGGTGGCGAGATCGCCCCAAGCATCATGGGTAATCCCAAACTAAACTCTTTGGTCTTTGACGCGAGTTCGGCTACGACTGTAGCTGATCTCGGATCGCTCTATGACTTCGTTAGACCCCGCATCAGTCTTTTAGCAAACAACTGTCACGTCGTAGTCATCGGCTTGGCAGCAAGCAACAAAGCCTCGCCTGAGGTGGCCGGTGCTAGCGCCGCGCTGATGGGCTTTGTCAAAAGCTTTGCCAAAGAACTTGGTCGCAAGGGTGGCACCTGCCAGTTACTGCTCGTCCGTAAAGGCGGCGATACTGTCCAGGCTCTAGATACACCGCTTAAGTTTTTCCTCTCTAAACGCAGTGCTTTTATCTCAGGCCAGTCTCTCAGTGTCGGGGCCACTCCTGCCTTTAGCCCTGCACCGATCGTCGGCTCTCTTACCGGCAAAGTCGCTTTGGTCACGGGCGCTGCTCAGGGCATAGGGGCGGAGGTAGCCCGCCGCCTAGCCGCTGAAGGGGCCACAGTTATCGGACACGACAGGCCACAGGAGAAGGCCAATTTAAATGCCTTAATGACCGAGATAAAAGGCTCCAGCTTGATCATGGACCTGCTCGACCCAGAGGCAGTGCCGAAGATTGTCAGTTACCTAAAGGCGCATGTTTCGAAGGTAGACATCTTGGTCAACAATGCCGGCATGACTCGGGATAAAACCCTGGCTCGCATGCCGCGCGACTGGTGGGACGACACCCTGACCATTAATCTGCAGGCCCCTCTCAAACTCAGCCAAGCCTTACTTGCTGCCAAGGGCGAGCATGATCAGCCACTCATGCCTGCTGGTGGCCGCATCATCTGCATGGCCTCTATTGCAGGCATCGCCGGCAATGCTGGTCAGACGAATTACGCTACCGCAAAAGCAGGGCTAATTGGCGTTGTTAGGGCCCTAGCTGGGGCTACGGCTGCGGCTGGACGCGACATCACGGTTAATGCCCTGGCACCGGGGTTTATTGAGACTCGCATGACATCAGCCATGCCGACCGCACTCCGCGAGATCGCGCGCCGCTTTAATTCGCTAAACCAAGGTGGTTTACCAGTGGATGTAGCCGAGGCCGCTGTGTTTCTCAGCATGCCCGGGGCAGGCGGTATTAGTGGAGATGTTCTGCGTGTTTGCGGCCAAAATCTGATTGGAGCTTGAGTCCGACGGAAAAATATGGTCCTTAGGGCTGCTCGACGCTAAGATATGGGAATCAGCACCCAACTCAGCGTGCCAGCCCTCGCCAGGCAGATACACCAGCAACCGTCGATACTCATCTCGATTGATGGCCTTTAAAGGACTCCGTGCAACTCACGTTTCGCTACATCTTTCGTCTCTGGTGGCCGCTGATGGCCACGTGGTTGCTGATGGCCATCTCCTGGCAGATTGTAGCCACAGTCGTAGCCAGCTTACCTAATCCCACCGTCAACCTCGCAGCATTCGGCGTTGCGGCAGCCATCGGGCTGATTATTGAAGCGCCGATTGTGATGATGACTAATGCGGCCTCTGCTCTTTGCCACGATCAGCAAAGCTACCAGCTGGTGCGGCGTACTACTTATAAACTCAATGCGCTTATCACATTGCTAATCATCGTGATGGTCTACCCACCACTTTACCGCTGGTTCACCGGCACCCTCATGAACCTCGACGATGAGCTGGTCGAGACGTCTCGCGTGGCCCTGATCTGGCTTTTGCCCTGGCCGGCAGCAATCGGTTTTCGGCGCTTTTATCAGGGTATTGCGCTGTCCTCGGGAGCGGGGCGCCAGATCACTATCGGTGGCCTCTCGCGCATGATCGCGACGGTCCTGACCTGCTTTGTCACCAGTAAGTTTAGTGTGTTCTCTGGTGCGTCCGTGGGATGCGCCGGACTATCAGCCGGGGTGATTGCAGAAGCTTTAGCCGTTAGGTATCTGGCCAGGCACATGATCCATGCCGTTGCGACACGGCCCAACGGACCGAAACCACTGACTCACAAACGCTTCTGGACTTTTTATTATCCACTCATCATGACAGCCTTCATCTCACTTGGGGTCGAACCGATGGTGACCTTCTTCCTCGGACGCTCCAAGTCGCCGATTGAATCGTTGGCCGTGATGCCGGTCGTGAGCGCCTTCTATTTCAGCTTTTGCTCGTTCAGTTTAGCGCTACAGGATGCCATGGTGGCACTGCTCGGAACCAGCAGCGAAGCAAAAAGAAAACTACGTGAATTCACGATAACGATGACAGTGATACTGACGGCTTTCGTGCTCGTTCTAGCTTACACTCCAATCGCCAATTCTTGGCTAACGAAGATCTCTGGCCTGACACCCGAGATGACCGAATTTGCCCTCTTACCTTTGCGCCTAGCTGCACCGATTCCGATTATATCGATGCTGTTCTGCTATCAAGTCGCAGTGAATATTTCAGAGCACCGAACGATCGCGATAACCATTGCCAGTGCCTTAGAGGCTGGGTTCATCGTGCTCTTAGTATGGATGGGTCTTAAATGGAGTGGCCAAACAGGCGCCGTAGTAGCGACAGCATCCCTCACTTTGGGGCGCCTGATCTGCTCGCTTTATTTGCTGCGGGGCTCTAGTAAGCCGGAGCACAGCTCTGCACAGTCAACACTAATGCAGCTGCACTAAAAATCAGCCCTTATTTAATTAGCCTTTATTTTGCGGAAAATTATCAAAGCTAAACCAATATTTGGCTATGTCACGAGGAGCGTTCGCCGGATCCACCGAATTACTCAGATGGATGGAGGTGCGGGAAGAAAGCTCCGCGCGTTTCACGAATTCGGACAGACTGAGGAACGATTCCATTAAGCTATCGCGAGAGCCATCGGCAATCGCTGCTACAAGACCGTTAGTTAACCTTTGCCTGAGCGCAGGCCGCGCCGCATTTACGAAGAAATAATCAGTGCTAGGATACTGCAACAATATCGTTGGCTCGACAGTTAGGTCATACTGCGGGCGTTTTGCGACCTCTAGGTACACTTCAAAAAGTGCTAGGGGAATATAATCAATACGACCTTTTTGTAGCATGCGAAAGAGCGCTTCGTATTCATCATTACTCACACTTTTTAAGCCATTTTCCGCCAGCACATCGGCGACTTGCCAGCCCTGCACCACGCCGCCACGGAAAGCGGCCAAGTCGTCATTGGTCTTCACCCCAGCAAATCTCGCTTCATCTCCCTTACGAATAACTAATAAACGAAAGCCGTGTAGCCCCATGTGTACTGGTATGCGCACTGGCTCTGCATCACGTTCAATTGCTGTCGAAGTTACATTGCCGGCGATGTCTAACTGTCCACGAGCAAGAAGATTGAACTTCCGGGTGTGGGACATTTGATCCAACGCTTCGTATGAGCAACTACCTTGAGCTTCATCTGATTTACTCAGAGCCAAGCGCATCAATCGGTCATAAAAAGAATAGCGATAATCATCTTTGGCAATATTGATCACCTTGACCTTGCATTGGCCAGTTCCATCCAGCGCCAGTGACTGCTGTTGTAAATTGCCGGAGGACTGATGATTACCCTGATCGGTTAATGCCCTAGAAGAGGGCACACCCTTAGGTTTACACCCAACGGTTAAAATGATTCCAAAGAGACATAGGATTAAATGGTAACTCTGCATATCGTTCGCCTAAAGATTCAGCCGCATCAGTGAGCTTGTGAATATCAAATCATTAAGGCGAGCCTGTTGGCGCGCCACCTAATCCACCGAGTAGCCCGCCCAAACCACCAGCACCGCCAAGGAGAGAGCCAAGGCCGCCACCTGCACCACCTAAACCGCCGAGCAGCGAACCAAGACCGCCAGCTGCTCCACCTGCACCACCTAAACCGCCGAGGAGCGAACCAAGGCCGCCACCGGCGCCACCCAAAGGATTGCTACTGGCTAAACTTCCCGTCGGATTCGAGCCTGGGAAAGCACTTGACGAGGGTGGAAGCGGGCTCGGAGCTGAAACCACAGTCGGCGCTGGCACTCCCGTTTTTACTTTCGACGGACCAGCTGTATCAGTATCGCATGCGGCAGTTGCATCTGACGAGGAATCGCTCAGAGCCAGAGCTGCAGAATCTCCAGAGACCTGGGAATCACAGCCACCCTGGCCGTCAGAGGCTACATCTGCGTCCGCATCTTGATCACTAGCTGCGTCTACACTATCGTTGTCGCCTAAATCTTTATTAACAGCTACCGCTGCTTTAGTCGGAGGAGCCGGCTCTGACGCGCAACCTGTAGAGATGGACACTGCACCCATCGCTAATACAAACAACAGATTGAGTTTTGTTGGATGGATGTTGCCTGAGACCGTACCCGAGATCATTACTGAGATCATATAGAAGCTCCTCTAGTGGGTCACCACGAGCGGTGACGTGAGATCACAAAAATCTCAGAGGAGGATTCGGCAATGGTATCCCAAAACTTGAGAGAAAAACAAAAGGCAGAAAAAAACCCGCTTGTTACCGGTTGTAACATAGCGGGCTCTTGGGATTATCCAGCAAAGGCTCAGTGACTTACTGACCGGTCACAGTGACGCCGTCAATCAGCACATACGGACTGGCGAAAGATCCGCTGACGATTTCACTTCTGGACCCATCCGAGCCTGCGGAGTATACTCCAAATATGGAGGCTAGATTTGGAGTATGTTCCATAGATTGCTTAAGTTACCGGAAAAACGTAGTTTTTTTCTGTTCGGGGCGCGGGGCACAGGCAAGAGCACCTTGATTAGGGAGCGCTTTCCGGAGTCTTCTGCTCACCTTGTAAACCTGTTGGACTTGGATGTCGAAAGTCGTCTAGCTCGCGACCCAATGTCTTTACAGCGAGAGGTAGTCGCATTACCGACAGCCACTACGCACGTCGTGTTGGACGAAATTCAAAAATTGCCCGTACTTCTCGACGTGGTGCATAACTTAATTGAGACACTTAAAGTACCCCAAGTTTTCATCTTAACTGGCTCAAGCGCACGTAAATTGAAGGCTGGCGGCGCTAATTTACTTGCCGGTCGTGCGGCAGTTAGGACTATGTTTCCACTCACAGTTGCAGAGCTTTCATCAGCCTTCGATCTGCAGGCCGCTCTGACTTGGGGGACATTACCCGCGGTCTGGAATACAGCTGATTCCGATGAACGGGCTGATTTCCTCCGTGCTTATGCAACTACCTACCTTAAAGAAGAAATTTGGGGCGAACAAATAATCCGGAATTTGCCTCCGTTTCGCCGATTTTTGGAAGTCGCCTCGCTGCAATCGGGAAAAATCATAAATTACAGCAAAATTGCGCGAGATGTTGGCGTAGACGTTAAGACTGTGCAGTCGTGGTACGAGGTCCTGCAAGACACGCTGATTGGGTTTTACCTCGATGCCTATCATTCCTCGGTGCGCAAGCAGCTCAGACAGGCGCCAAAGTTTTATTTCTTTGACACTGGCGTAACTAGGGCTTTGGCACAAATGCTTACGGTCCAGCCCGCCGAGCGGACGAGTTACTATGGGGAGCTCTTCGAACAGTTTGTTGTGGCCCAGCTTCGCAGCCGAAGCGTTTACGAAGATCTTGATTACAAGCTATCTTACATGATGACGAAATCGCAGATGGAGATAGATCTAGTAGTAAAGAGGCCTGGGAAGCCATTGGCATTGATTGAAATCAAATCGACGACAAGCCTAACCGACGATGATTTTAAAACTCTCGAACATTTTGCCGACGAATTTGCGGGAGCTGATTTTTACATCTGGTCTAGGGATCCGGTAGCGCAGAAAAGAGGACGCATTCACGCAATGGAATGGCGGCAAGGCATTGCTATGCTCTAGGGCAGTAGGACAATCAAGGGCTCGTAGTCTAGGCCCACCTGTGGTGGTAAAACTCGAGTAAAAAATACAAAAGCCAGCAAAAAACCCGTCAGTCACAGTTTGTAACATGACGGGTTTCATGGATAATTCAGCTTACGCTTAGTGACTTACTGGCCCGTCACAGAGACGCCATCAATCAGCACATACGGACTAGAAAAAGATCCACTGACGATTTCACTCTCGCGGCTGATCCCTAGCACAGCGTCAGCAATGGCAAAAAAGTTACCTGAGATCATGGTTTCCGTGACACTACCGCGGTCCTCACCGTTTATATAAAGCCGACTGCTTTTGGCAACACCGCTGAAATCACCTTTGATCGGATCTGAATTGCCAGAAAAGCGATCCACAACTAGCAGCTGTGACTGTCCGCCCGTGAGTTCCTTAAGCGGGACATCGCCGGGACTCAAAGACAGTGCAAAGGGTCCACCAGACGTAGCTGTGGTTGTGGCTCCGCATCGCTTAGCACTGTAACAATCATGGAGATGACGCAATAACACACCGCGTTCGAGAATCGTCTGCGAGCGCGTCGGCACACCATCACCGTCAAATGCGGTTGCTCCCGAAAAGCGGGGGTCATGAGGTAAATCCGTCAGGGTAAAAGAGTCGGCGACCACGCGTGTACCGACCGCTTTATCCCACCGACTCTTGCCGTCCATCACCTGGCGCCCACCAGCATGATAAAGCATCATGCCCATGAGTAATTCTTGCACCGCGCGAGGCGTCAACAAGATCGGACCACGGTAGCTTGGACAACGTACGGGTTTAAACATTCCCAGGACGCGCTTAACAAACTGATCAGCATCCACCAAGCTGCGCGGCAATATCCCCGCCGCACTTAGCGAAAAGTTGCCGTCATAGTCAAAGCCTGTCACTTCATCTCCAGTGCGCCCCATTCCCATAAAGGACCAACTTGCCATCGTCTGGCGCTCGGCCTGACGCATACCCGTGGTGCTACCTAGCGCATGAAAAGAGATGTCGACCGACATCTCATAACGCTCCAGCGCCAAGCGCTCGTCAGCACCAAGACGACCAAGCACTTCTTGCATAATCTCGCGCATCTGATCGAGTTCTACCGTTGCCAGCTTTTCCTCGTAGAGAAAATTCAGTGGTGACGCTGGTGGTGCTTCGGCTTTAGTGGCAAAAATGAGCGCTGGATCTGGCACAGAATATTTAGCTAAGGCGAGCGCACTTTCGACTGCATGTTTAATGCTGTCTTCCGTCGTGATATTGACCGAGGCCGAGCCCTTCTTCTGATCTTTATGGACGACGATTCCAATGCTACGAGAGGCCAAACTATTCGCGAGAGTAAACTCTTTGTTGTCTACCACCAATCGCTTCTGAAACGAGGCACCAGTGCTAATTTTAGCGGCATCAGCGCCTAGATTCTTGGCTGTATCTAGGGCAAATTCAGCTAGTTTATTTAGATTTGCGGCAACTTGAGTTAAGTCATCTACTTGTGCGGCGTCACTCATTGCTGCTCTCCTCCGACGGTGATCTTACAACGCACATATGGGCCGCCGGCATCAACCTTTGCCGCCTGACCCTTACCGCAGTATCCGGTACCTAAATCCCAGAGAAACTCTTGACTGACGGCATCGACCGTCTTCAACACGTCAAAGGCAATGCCAGATAAAGTCGCTTCACGCAGCAACTCAGTCTTCTTGCCATCTTTAATGCGGTAAACATATCCAGTACCAAACATGAATTCACCGTTAGCGTCTGCCTGACCCGATCCGGCACCCTCGACTAAATAACCATCGTCTACCTCTGCAATCATGTCAGCGAGGTGGCGTGTACCTGGCATTAAGTAGGTATTGCGCATACGAATCAGTGGCTCGTCGTTAAACAACCAAGCCCGCGCATTACCTGTCGGCTGCACTCCGAATTCTGCAGCGGTCTCACGGTTATGTAAATACGACCGGAGGATGCCGTTCTCGATAATCACCGTATTCTCAGTCTCGACCCCTTCGTCGTCAAAGGGAAGATTACCGACCGCGTAGCCAGCAATCGTTTCGTTGCCGGAATCAGCCATCGTCACAAGGTCAGAAGCCACGCGCTGGCCGATTTTACCTTGCGCAACCGATCCAGCTTTGACGAAATCGGCCTCGACCGTGTGTCCAATCGCTTCGTGACATAGCAGTCCGACGACTGCCGGCGAAAGAATCACAGTCTTTTGTCCACCCTCGGGATATTTTGCCGCAAGCAAATCCACCGCGATCTTAGCCGTCTCACCCACGGCATCGTGCAGAGAAGGGTGTGCCATTAAGCACTCCCAACCGCCATTGACACCGGCGCCACGCTGACCAGTGGCACGCTCGCCGTCTTTTTCAGCGATTGCCGTTAGCGACAGCTCCGGCTGCGCTAGGCGTAGCGAGCATGCAGCACCATCGGAAGTCACAATCGACTTTTCTTCGATGATTTCGTTATAGCGGCACCGCGCCGTATGCATGTGGCTGGACGCTTGCGCCAGTTTGCGCTCGAGACTAACGATTTGGCCTAATTTATCGGCCAGCGGCATCGCTACGAGCTCGTTAAAGCCAGGACCGGTAAAATCCAAATGGCTAAGTCGACCGCGGGCCAAACTTAACTCTCCTTTAGCACGCACCTTTGCTAACGCCGAGGCATTGTACTGTGCCTGCCGAATAGCACGTTTAATTGCAGCTTCGCTGATATCAGCGGTTGCGGCAAAACCCCAGGCGCTGCCCACCAATGCCCTGACACCAACACCCTCGGTCACTGAATGATTGGCAACATCGACGCGCCCTTTTTGCGCGACAAAAGAATTGGCCGTGCGTTTGTGATAGCGCAACTCAATAAACCCGGAATGCCCTGCGACAAGCTGCTGCAGTATTTGTTTCATGAAAAACCCTCATCTGGACGGCGTTACAAAGCCACGTCTGACGCAATGGTCCATTCTACCTGGTTCACCCTCTGGTCACCATCGAGGAGCGAGCGGCATTGCGGACGAGCTGTTAGGCTGGTCAGGTTGACCTCCATTTCTCCAATGCTATTGGAGAAATAGAAGCTAAATTTACAATAGCGTTGTAAAAAATGCAAACTATTGAAATTTCAGCATTTTCTGAGTAGATGGGGTCGGGCACTTCTAGTAACTCATTGAATTTTCTGCGTCCGAAGCAACTCGTGAAAAGAGAGGCAACGACATGGACATCGGATGCCAGTCACCCCACCAGATGCCAGAATATCCCGAAAATATTGATATTCGAGATCCTGGCGCCACCAACGACCGCCGCCGGCTAAAGCATGTTTGGGATTCGGCCGAAAGGTGTTGGTGAAGCTAGGATCAAATCTATAAGGATATCAACGTGGGAGCCACCGCCAAGCCAGCCCCCGATCTATACACCGACGGTATCGCGTTCGCCGAGCGGACCGGGAGGATAACCGATTGGGGAGAACTTCTCAGTCTCGGTCTAGAGCCGGATTCCGTGTCGGGAGGATTTTTCGGCGAAAAGGCGGGTGTCCTACTTAACTTTGTCCAGCACGATCCCGCTTATCACATCATCACATTTGTTGGGCCTGATCGGTATGTGAATAGGTTTGTGGCGGGGCAAAATACCATTTATATGCTCGCGGATGGAGATGCTGATCCAACTCTCACTTTCTATCCCTTTATGGCGTCTGATT
>JAPLFY010000048.1 GCA_026390435.1 Pseudomonadota bacterium | reverse complement strand
GACGATGCCAGAGCGTCCGGAGCCTTTAATGCAATGGAATTAGTGCTGCCCTTATCGTTGAGTATTAGTTTACTTGCCGTGGTACCGTTGCCTGCTAAATTGATGTTTCCGGAGACTGTAGCTGCACCAGATGCAAGAGTTCCTGTCGTGCTAATTACCGTAGAGCCTGAGATAGTCGACGCCCCGTTAATCGCAGCTGCCGTGATCGTCTTATTCGTGAGGGTCTCTGATGCATCGCGGGTTACCACGACACCCAACGCCGGAAATGTTGCTGCGGAGTTAATACCCGTACCGCCCTTCGCAGTAGCCAGCACACCACTTACCGCTGCGTTTTGGGTGAGGTCAATCGCACCGAATCCTAAAGTGCCACCAGCACCCGCAGTAAGCACTTGATACTGGCTGCCTTTGGCAGTAGATATCGGCAGATTGCCTGCGCCAATGAGGACACCATTATTGGCGAAGCTAGTGGCTCCCGTGCCACCGTTTGCGACGGCTTGTGTACCGATGGTGTGTGCCGATATCCACTGGCTACCGTTATAAGTCAACACTTGGCCTGAACTCGGTGTGCCAGTCGCGATCGACTGATTTTGAATCATGGCGGATGTCGGCGTGCCCCAGGCCAGTTTACCGTCGGCGCTCTTGGTCAAGAACTGATTGGGACCTGGGGTGGTCGATAGAGACAGAGATAACTTTCCGTCTTCATCAAAGGCCAGAGTTTTAGCGTCTACGGGAACTCGCAGGGCGAAGGGAACGAAGGAAAACTGCTGCCGTGGGTAGGTTTTGTTTTCTGCGGTAATTTCGATGTAAACGGGAGAACTGCCGTCACCGAATACCGACGCTACTTGTTCAGCATTAAATGGTAGCTCAAGGGAGAAGACACCCACACTTAAATTCAAGTCTGCATAGTCGAGTGTGTTGCCAATCTGGGTGCCATCCGATGATGAGTTCCAGAACTTCACCTGAATCGCCACCGGTCCGGCCAATGGCGAGCCATCAGAATGCGTCAGGCGCCCGGAATAGAGGATGGAGAAGGATGACGCATCCGCCAATTCGGAGCGTAATACAAGGCATAAGAGGATCCCAGCTATCCAATGGAAATGGAAAGCCCTTTGGCAAGTTGTGGGAAAACGTCTTAGCATCAGGGGACCCCTGCACCGTCCTTAGGCAGACTTTTGCCGTCGGCACCCTCCATTTACTTATATGGCGCATCGGTATTATTTCCCTGAAGTTGAGGGGAAATTTTAATTAACTGAAATTAATGGGATTTTATGGGGTCAGGCACTGCTTATAACTCATTGGATTTCCTGCGACCGAGTCCACTCGCGAAAAGGCGTGCGACAGTGCGGACAGTGGATACCGGTTTGGCCTGGATCCGATCGGCACCGGGTCTGTATATGTGTAGATCGGTCACTTTCTGTGCATAGGTGTCGCCACAGCGCCATGCTTAAAAGTCAGCCGGACTTTCATGCAGCTGCGATAAAACGCAGTTGTTTAGGTTAGTTCCATTACGCGATACGAAAGTTTAGACTTCTTCAAAGTGCATACGTCAGTTGGCCTTTCTTTTGCATCATACGCACTAGCAAGAGATTGCTGTTGTTACTTCATTGGAGAATATATGCGCACACTATTAGTGGTCTTGGCTGCGGCAGGCACAATCATCTCTGGTTGCGGAAAAAGTTCGCGATCGCAGCTTACCTCGGAGATGGCGAGTCTTGGTGCTGCGCAATCAAGTGACGACCTACGTCAACAATTGATAGTCAGTTTGGACGCTTTAGCAAAGCAGAGATACACCGAGAAGGTCGACTATCCGAGCGAAATGGATCCGCCGCCCCATACTTTTAAACAGATTAATATTGGTCGCGATGGCGTAGGATTTGATGCCCTGGTTGAGGTGCGCTTTAAGATGAACGCGAAACCGGATCGCCTGATCGATAAGATAACTTATGGCACCCCGTTGATTTTAATGCGTTCCGTAACGTTTCAAATGGAGGTCGAATCTATCGCAGTGGATTCAGACTCAATCGCGATGCAGCCCCAGTGTGCTCTGAGCAAGGATGAAGTGATTGCCATGATTGCAGATGCAATTGAGCAGGTAAATGCGACCGTGCGCGCCAGACATTAAACCAGGGTGGACATGGGTACGGTTTTCCATGTTGGTGTGCTGACCCGCAGTTTGCCGCGTGGAGACTCTTGATCCGCAGTCAGTCCATGAGCCACTTCGAAAACTTCGTTTACTAGTCCCACGGTGCGAACATACAGCTAAGTTCAAAGTAGGTTCTCCAGAGGATGACTCTGTGCGAACTCTAAACTGTTCGAGTTTTGAGACTAGATGTCTTATTTAAAATAATTGTTTTCAATTTTGATACGTAATACTATAGATAAACAATTTATCGCTACCTGGTAAAGCGCCAAAGCGCACTCATCTTCTAGTTCTCTTCCGTGGTTCAAATTAGGAGCAAGCGATGGACGCAAACAAGTTGTTGAGTCCTTGGACTCGTGGCCCTTTTCAGTTCAAAAATAGAGTGTTCATGGCTCCCATGACACGCTCGCGGGCTCCTGAGCATATACCTACCGAGTTAATGGCGACGTACTACAGTCAGCGAGCCTCGGCTGGTCTCATCTTTACTGAAGGCTCGCAAGTTAGCGATCAAGGGGTGGGCTATGTGTTTACGCCAGGGATCCACAATGAGAAGCAAATCGCAGGCTGGCGCCGGGTCACAGATTCCGTACACGCCCATGGTGGCTTGATCTTCTGTCAGCTTTGGCATGTAGGTCGCGTGTCACATCCAGATTTTCATGCTGGTCAAACTCCTGTTGCTCCGTCTGCGATTGGATTCAAGGGGCAGGCCTTCACGTTGCAAGGCCTCAAAGATACGGTCACTCCTCGTGCCATGACGCTCGCTGAGATCCAGTCCACGGTCAATGATTTCAAACTCGCTGCAGAGGCAGCAAAGAAGGCAGGTTTTGATGGCGTGGAGATTCATGGCGCCAACGGCTACTTGCCAGCTCAGTTTTTGGAAGACGGCTCGAATCAGCGCCAGGACCAATACGGGGGCTCTCTGCCAAATCGGGCTCGATTTCTCTTAGAGATCACCGATGCGGCCATAAGTGTTTGGGGGCCGGAGCGGGTGTCAGTCCGGCTGTCTCCGCGCAACCCATTCGGCGGCATGAGCGACAGTCATCCCAAGGAGACTTATCTTTATGTCGTCGAACAATTGTCGGCACGCAAACTAGGGATTCTTCATCTCATGGAAAGTGCTCAGTTGCCTGCTGGGGTGGAGCCTTTGCTTCCGTACGTGAGAGCCTTGTTCTCCGGATTGCTGTTGGTCAATGCAGGTTACAACAAAGGCAGTGCAGAGGCAGTACTCAATGCGGGCCAAGCCGATGCCGTATCCTTTGCCACGCACTTTATCGGCAACCCAGACTTGCCAGAGCGCTTTGCCAAGAATGCTCCATTAACTGAACCTGATCGCTCCACCTACTACGGAGGAGAGGCCAAGGGTTATAGCGACTATCCCGCTCTGTCTAACGCGGTGAAGTCGAGTCCAAAAGGCTATTGGCTCGTCCAGGCGACCATCAGCGATCCGGTAAAGTTTGCGAAATATACCGGCGTTGCGGGACCGATCATAGCATCCTACGGTGGCCGCGTGCTTGCCCGTGGCGACGTCGCCGAGGTCGTTGAGGGATCGGTGCCGCGTCGACCTTACTTCGTCGAGTTTCCGAGCTACGACGTAGCTCGCTCGTGTTTCCGCTCTGCGGGCTACCAAGAGGCCATCGGCCTGCGCGCAGGGGCCGCAACCTTCGACATCGTGATAGTCGAAGGTATGTAAGCTAAATCTTGGGGTCAGGCACCGGCTGTAACCAGCTGAAATCATTAATATTAATGATTTCAGCTGGTTACAGCCGGTGCCTGACCCCGTAGGCGCTAGGCGCAGGCCTTCTCACATTCTCTACAGGCGTCCATACAGGCGCGGCACTCGCTCATATGCTTGGCGTGTGGTTCGCAGGATTTAGCGCAGTCTTGTAAGGCCTTCTGGCAAACTTTAGCCATGGCGGTAACATGCGGCGACTCATTAGCAGCGAGTTTTTGCAGAGCTTCGCATGCTGCAAGCATGTCGGTGACAGTGCTTAAGCACTCGGCCATAGCCTTGTCACCCTTGGCCAACTCTTTGCGACAAAGATTGATGCATTGTAGTCCGGTCGTGATGCACTTGGCCGTAGTTGCAAGTAACTTGTCGTTATTTGTGCTGGCAAAGGCTTCGCCGCTGCCGAGTAAATTGCCGAGGTGATTAAGAGAGGCCGAAGCCGCTACTGTGGCTATACTACCGAAGATCAATTGACGACGTTCCATGTTTTTCCTCTGCCAGATTAGTGGATGCTGCGCGCCCGCAAAACTACCTGGCCCTATCATGGACCGATCTGGCCATAGACGGGAATGGCTAAAATCAGCTGTATCTAGATGTTTGCTTTAGCCCAAAAACCCAACTCGACACTTTGCTGGGTCCAGCTAGCAATGTCCCGTTGAAGTTGCTCCGGCGGCAAGTCGGAGCATTCCTGCTCTAGTGTGGCCAGGGCCTCGCCCAGAGTATGGTTGCTCATCAGGTGATAGAGGCGGGCTTGCCTCGGGGCAAGTAGCAGCTCGCCTATGCCTTCATCTGTACGTAGCAAGGCCCAGTGCTCGAGCTGCGCTAGGCTAGAGGGTAGGGGAATGGCGCCCTCGCCCGGATAGTTCGAAAGCTGCGACCGTAGCGCCAACAGTGGCCACTGTTGTTCGACGATGGCGAGTGCGGCAGTCGGTGTGAACTTGAGATGCAGCAGTTGCGCGGCGTCATCAGGACTTGGATGCCATCGCGGCTGTTCGGGAGCCAGGAAGATGCGCGACCATGTCTCATCGATGTGCGCCGCCTGGATTAGCGCAATTTTGGGAATTGCCGACTTAGCAGGCAGTTCTCGTGCGAGCCATTCCTTTGCGAGCCATGCACAAAATCCACGCCCAATCCTATGTAACTCAACTTCTTGTGGCGGATGCTCACCTAGAAAGCGCATGGCAAGGCCATTAAATCGCCAGTATCCCAGCAGGCGCGACACCAGTGGAAATTCACTCTGCAAAGCTCCGAAAAGCCGAAACCAATATTGCCGGTTATAGACGCTAAGGCCGCGGTTCGCGGCACCTGGGATTTCTGTCATTATCTGCTGACTAAGTTTGCGAGGATATTTTTTGGCATCGGCGCGCATAGTGCCACTGCTGAGGTCAAGTGGAGTGCGTAGCACCTGAGTAAACTCGTTTTGAAAATGACTAAGCCACGTTGTAGTTTCGTCGCTACTCACAAGTCTGCCCATCGCGCACCTTACGTGCTTTGTCCAACTCAGCCAAAACCACAGGCATCGGCGGTATGCGGTCATCCCACTCCATTAGCGTAGGGAAGCCGCCACTCATTGCCCATGCTTGGCGATATAGCTGCCAAACGGCATCGGCGACCGGATGATTATGAGTGTCAATAATTAAGCCGTCCGCCTGACGCTCGTGACCGGCGATGTGAACTTGCTGCACCCGAGCGAAATCAATGGCTCTTAGATACTCTAATGGATCAAAGCCATGGTTTTGGCTAGATACATAGATATTGTTTATATCAAGCATGTACCAACTGCCCGACTCTCTCACCACAGCGCTGTAAAATTCCCATTCGCTCATCGTCGATGTCTGAAATGTGACATAACTCGATAAGTTTTCGATAGCAAATGGACGCCCAACGCGGCGCTGGACGTAAGCGATGCGTTCCGCCGCAAATTCCACTAGTTCAGGCCTAAACGGTGTCGGCAACAGATCGTGGTGATTCATGCCGTGGGCGCCCGACCAACATAAATGATCGCTGAAAAATGGTGCATCCACTGCATCCGCCAAGCGACAAAGGTCGTCAAGATAACGCTCATCTATCGCTTCATGGCTGAGTAGATTTAGGCCGACCCCATGCAAGACTACAGGGTAGCGCGCACGAATACGGGCCAGCTTCTGCCTAGGTGGCGCAGCTGGCCCGAGGAAGTTTTCACTGATGATTTCGAAATAGTCGACGTCCGGCCAATGCTCAAAGACATAGTCGTAATAGGGGATCCGCAGTCCTAGTCCGAGAGCATCGCGCGGTAACATCATGGCTCGCTTTGGATTTGGTATTCTTCACCGCTTGGAGTTAGCGTACGCACGTAGGTGACGACCCGTTCAATCTCAGCGCGAGAATATTTCGCAAAATATGCCGGCATATTCGAGTATTCGTAGCCGCTGGGATTTGTTCCATGCGTACCAAATGCGACTATCGAGACATGGGTGAGTTCAGAGCGATTACTGAAGTCGGCTACAGCTTTTGTTGCGTCTCCGCCCTTGGGGTAGAAGACTTTAAACTTGGTACTATCAGCCTGTTCGCCAGTCATCCCTTCGTGACAGCCACTGCATGACTTTTGGTAGAGGGCTTCACCCGTCAGATTGGTGTCGGCCGGCGTATCGATGCAGCTCATGCCGGCGCAGGTGTTGCCACCCTTGCAAGTGTGTTCGATCAGATCTTTGCTATATTTATTGAACGACATACCCTTACAGCTGCCAGCTCCGCCGCAAGCAGCATGGGTTTCCACCAAGCCGCTCCGCCCTTTGCATTGTTCTGCAAACAGCGCAAACGTCATGTCTGGTACATTTTTCTTAGACGTGACTTTAGGATCTGCGGATGTTGTCGCGGTCGCGGTCGCGGTCGCAGTTGTGGCCGCCTGGTCATCCTTCTTGTCTTTTGAAAGCGGCAGCTTGCCGCAAGCAGATGCACCCATGCCCAGTAGGCCAGCCATAGCAGCTGCTGCTAGAGCTGCTGATGGTTTGATTGTTGCCACTTTGTCACTCATGCCTTAGCTCCTTATGATCGATCGTTGGTAAACAACTGTGATAGTGCTGCTGCGGGCTGTATTTTTGTTTTTCCCGAAAGCAGCTTGCTGCGATAGTGTCAGCCTAAACATGGAGTTTTCATCTGGCAGCCAGTCTTGAGTGGTGAATACAGAATAGTTTAGTTGATCGGAGTTGGGTATAGCCGTGCCAGCGGCACGGAGTTCGCCCCGTTGCTCCCGGTTGATGCCAACTAAGGTCTTCGCGTCGTGCAGCCATTGGTAGCCGAGAGTCAACGTTGAGCGTGAGATGATACCAGGAGTATACGTAGTGCCATCAAACTTGCTCGGCAGCGGCAAACTGAAGGTCTGAGCCATGCCGACTTTCTGGTCAAACTGTGCCAACCATAAGTCGAGACCGGCGCGCATCTCAGAGAAGCCAGTCCCAAACACATCTAGGAGGCCTTTGGGATCCTGAGTTTCCTGAATGGACCTGGCGAGTCCAGGTTTGAAACCCGCGAGTATTTGAACCTGCGGCACCCAGGGCTCAAGCAACGATGCCATGTGCAGAGTGTAGCGGGTGGCAAATGACGGGTCACCCACGGCAGTTTTCGCGGTGCCTTCGCGTGCGTTGCGAAGCATGGGTAAAGTTAGCGTGGCAAACGACCGCATTGAGAAACTGCGCCCGTAGGCGAGCGTGAAAGCATGCCGCTCGGTCGGTCCGCCGGCAGTAGCTTCGGATCCGTTCATGTCGATATTGCGAAGTCCTGCAGTGCGCGCAGCGGCAACGAGTATTTTATCCGATTCGTTTGGATATAAGATTAGCGGGTCGTCACCGCCGCTCCCGCACGAAGCACACGAATATGCCAGCGGCAGATTCATGCAAAAGAACCCAGCCATCCCCAGCCAAGTTGTGACGATGATTCGCGCGGCTGTGTGTACCCTGGGACTCGTTCTGGTCATGGGGCCTGTCATGGTCATGGGAGATGTACTGGTAAGTTGGCGCTATCTTTGTGGCCATTGACGGTCGCGGTCAGTCTGATTTCCCAGTCTCCGCCCATAATGAAGTAAATGCCCTCGACCAGGTAAGTATTGGTGGTACCTGGGACTAAAGAAATTTTCTGATTCCCGGTAGAAGTTCCGTGGCCCATGGTTGGCATCCACGGGGTAAAGACGATGTTTTCGACGGTCTGGACTGCGCTACCGTCTGGTCCTGTGAAGCTAAGCTTGGCTGTTAGCGCGGTTTCTGATTTTAGCGGTGTTTGCCAGTCCAGTTTCACGACGTAAACGGCCTCCTTCGATGCTCCATCGATATTTATGGCTTTGTCGGCACTGGCCTTACTGCCGCAGTGCGCGCTCCCAAAGCCAAATAAACATAATAAAATCAGTTTCTTAAACTTCACTGCAGAACACTCCCTGAGGCGTTTCTAGAGGCTGATTGAGGTAATGAATTGACGTTTTGATTAAAATGGCTAGCGTAGCCTGCTACCATGCTCTTAAGTTTATGGTTTGCTGTGCCAGAAGGACAATGCAGCAAATTGTTGCAGCCCCGGTGATTTCCTTGCAATTATCTAAAATCATTTCATTTTTTGATCAAGCTGCGGGATCCGCCGCGGTCGGTGAGAGCCAAACCAAGGTAGTTTGGCTGGCTAGGCTCAGGTGGGCATTTATTTGTGCCCAGTTGGGCGGCCTCTTTCCGTTTTTGTATTATGGGCTAATAGCCCGGCAAGACGTAGCCACGTATCTCTGGATTATTGGACTGCTGGCGAGCTTCAATGTCTTAGTTAGCGAAACGAAAGTCGGTGCGTTCCTGCCACTGCTCGTGCAGATGATCGTAGATCTCGTCGCCCTGGGTGTGACGTTAACGCTGACACAGGGTTGCGCCAATCCACTGAGTGCTTTGATTTATATGCATGCGGCCTTAGGTCCTTTGTTATTAGCTGGTAAGCGGAGTTTGGTTTACTTGGCGGCAATCTGTTTATCCCTGGCGCTATATTGTCTGCAGTCGCAGCCGGCATTTCACGGGATGCACGGTCGACCGCTGCCACATACTGTAAGTTTAGTGGCTCAAATTCTTGCTGTGCTCGCCATCTGGGGTATTACCACCTGGCTGTCGTCGACGTTGGTGCGTCTGCGCTTCGATCTGGAAAAGGCACGCCAGTATCGTCAGCGCAGCGATCACCTTAAAGCACTGGGCGCCATGGCTGCCAGTTTTACTCATGAATTCGCCACACCATTAAATACGGTAAAAATGCGCCTCGAGCGTCTAGAACGTTCGGCGCTAAAGGCGGGCAGCCAAGAGAGTGATCTTGCTGCAGCTATGGCAGCCATTAACCAGTGTGAGTCCGTGATGCGAGGATTATTTGGATCCGAGCTGCAGGCTGGTACTGTGCACTTAGAGCACGTGGAGCTGAGTGAGTTTGTACGCAGCCTCTGCGATACTTGGCTTAAACACAGTCCGGTAGATGTGAATCTTGACTTCCAGTCATCTGAGCAGTGTGCATCGCTCGTATCTTGTGTGCCGCGGATGGCACTGGCTCGTTCACTCATCGATCTGCTGGATAATGCCCGGGAGTCTGCGACTCATGCGACGCCGGACATTGACGTGACGCTTGCCGTGGACGGCGGTCGGGCTGTCATTGAAGTAGCTGACCGTGGATGTGGTATGCCCAACTTTGTCCGCGAGCGAGTCGGGGAGCCTTTTGTCTCTACTCATGTGATGGGCACTGGGCTCGGCCTATACACGGCTAACGCTCTAATGGAGGCTCTTGGTGGAGCTCTCCTAGTGCGTGATAGGGAGCGCGGTGGCACCGTGGTGACGATGACGTTTCCCTCCGAGCAAAGAGTGTGATCATGGAAGAAAAGTTAGAAATCCAATTATTGATTGCCGAAGATGATCTGCACTTTGGTGAAACTCTCGAACATGAATTCACCGACCGAGGCTACAATACCATCAGGGTCAGATCGCTAGCTCAGTTTGAGGCCGTGGCGACCCACCGCTTTGACTGTGCCGTGATCGATCTGCGCTTGGGAGCTGACAGCGGACTGGACTTGGTAAAACGCCTACACGCCCTCAGGCCCCGCTGTCGTATCGTGGTGCTTACCGGTTTTGGCAGTATTGCGACCGCAATCAAGGCGATGAAACTTGGCGCCGTGAATTACCTCACCAAGCCCGCTAGTGTGACTAGTATTGAAGCAGCGTTGCTCGGACTCGATCAAGACCTAGCAGATTCCCCGAGTGCGCCAGCGCCCTCACTGGCACGTCACGAGCGCGAATATATCGAGTCTGTGCTCACAGACTGCGACGGCAATATCTCTCAGGCCGCGCGGCGACTAGGGCTGCACCGGCAGAGTCTGCAACGTAAACTCAGGAAGTTTATGCCCGCGTAAAGTTCAACTCAGCGTGTGGTAACTCCGCCTTATCCTAAGAGTGTTTAGCCCTGATTTCATTGACTTTATCAGTCGAACAGATTATTGTGAGACTGGCCTCCCAAATTTAGGAGACCAATCTACCAAATTTGGGAGATAACTACTAAGTGTTTGATTATAAGAGATTTTTCTTCAGTGTTCTGCAGCAGCGACTGAGTGAAGATCAGCTACCTTTTGTCCAGGTGCTAATTGGTCCCAGACAGGTCGGTAAATCCACGGTCATCGAACAGATCGCGGCTGCATGGACGGGTTCCAAGATCACGGAATCGGCCGACCAATTGAATCCGCCCAACCGTGAGTGGATCGCCTTTCACTGGCAGCGGGCTCTGGAGCAACCTGGTGTGTGCTTGCTGACTCTGGACGAGATTCAAAAGGTCGAGAATTGGGCCGAGGTGATCAAGAAGCTTTTTGATCGTGATCGGCACAAGAATAAACTAAGAGTTATTTTGTCTGGCTCAGCTAGTTTAAAGCTTCAGAATGGTCTGTCAGAAAGTTTGGCGGGACGTTATGAGCTCATCCGCTGTCCCCATTGGGACCTAGATGAGACTCGGAAACTATTCGGCTGGGATGTCATCCAGTATCTGCAGTTTGGCGGCTATCCCAGTGCAGCACCTTACATTGGTGATATTGCGCGCTGGCAAAGCATCATGCGCGACAGCATCATCGAACCAGTGCTCAGTCGCGACTTGCAGACCGCAGTGACCATCCAGAAACCGGCGCTGTTACGTCAGCTTTTTGCCCTCGCTATGCACTACCCTGCGCAGGAGATTTCCTATCAAAAACTTCTTGGTCAGCTACAAGACCGTGGTAATACGGCGACTATTAGTCATTATTTACAGGTATTAAGTGGAGGCTTCCTTCTTGCCACCTTGGAGAAGTATGCGGCGCACGTGGTGAGGCAAAAGGCATCCAGCCCGAAGATCATTCCACTGGCACCAGCATTAATTCATGCATTTTCGTCTCCTGAGCTGCTCGATTCTGATCCAGAGTGGCGCGGCAGGGTTTTTGAATCGGCCATCGGTGCTCATTTACTCCGCATAGGTGAGCCGCTCTTTTACTGGCGTGAAGGCGAGCATGAGGTCGACTTCGTCATTGATACTGGTCGTCAGCTTGTCGGAATTGAAGTGAAATCCGGACGACGGAAGAGGCAGCAGTCGACGATCGCGTTCAAGAAGAAGTTTCCGCATGCTCAGGTCATCTTTCTTGACTGGAACACGGGAGCATCGTTCCTTGAATCGGAGCCGACGCTGCAAAATCTTTTGCATGTCGCTCAGTGATAATGCGGATGCGTGTTTATAATTTAAACCACATACCTTTGCCCCTCGCGGAGGCGACTCATGCGCTCGCCTTTAAAATATCTCTGCTCCAGAGTAAATGAACGGGGTGCCAAGCCGATATCCGCTCTCCTGGTCGACGCACGGGGACATCGCGGCGTTGTAAATCCGATTGTGAAAAATGGAAGGCACAGGTATCCCACATTTTACATACGGCGCTTCGGCGTTTTGTCCCGCGGTACACATTTTTATTTCCGGAGTCCATCCGGTTAGGCCGTTTCCGATTCCGACGGTTAGGCCGTTTCCGATTCCGATTCCGAGGAGGCGATCCGCACTAAAACGACGAAGACAGTCAGCCTTGGCATCCGGCTTTTCGCTGACTTTTGGCGGCTCCTCGGGTTTAGCGGCGACTAAATTCTCGCTGACTTTTGGCGGCTCCGTGGGTTGAGCGGCGACTAAATTCTCGCTGACTTTTGGCGGCTCCGTGGGTTGAGACACAGCTAAGGTGTCACCCATCTTAACCTGAGTTTTCCCTTGGTTTTTGGGCACACTCTGGCTTTGGCTAGCCTGTTCCAAGCCGCAGTGACTTAAAAGTAACACTAGCGATCCGTAAATCGGTGCCCGCATCCAAGTTTCCATAGCCATTGCCATCTCCCAGGATTGTATTTCGATCTCTCGGCTTTCCCTCCGAAACCTTTAGCTAAACTTTCATGTTTTTAATTAAGGCTCAAATTCACTGGCTGCCCTGATCCGAGATTTAAGCCGGTGCCTTAGTGGCTGAATTGGTAAGCGGTCTACCCTGAGGGGAGGTCGCTATGATCACGTTGGACGAGCGTAAAGCGCTGATAGATCGGATTCTTTCGAAGCGCAAAAGGATGATC
>JAPLFY010000070.1 GCA_026390435.1 Pseudomonadota bacterium | reverse complement strand
GTCAACCCTTGCTCTAAAAGGGCGGCAAGGCCGTCTACGATTTGCGACGCGGTGACGGTTGCTTTGACGATGAGAAACAGCCCGTTCATGACACCCAGTCAGCCCTTGTGGCAAGGCTTAAGGGAGATGCGCCACGTTTGGCGATAAAGTACTCAACCTCCACACCAACCTGCAGCTTACTTGGATCATAATTCCAAAACGGCACTTGGGGCCAACCAAACCAATAGGCGCGAGCATCTCGGGCGTCACCACGCGTTTATCGGCAGTTTGCAGGTTTAAATGCTCGCGTGTCATCGGGAGCCTCCATCGTGCCGGCGTGCGCTGGCAGCTGATGGGGTGTCGGAGTAAATGAGGCAAACTTAAATTAAAACGCTGAAACTACAATAATTATCCATAACATCATCGCGTCAGTCCGCCTGAAAACGCCAACCTCCGACATAAAAGCGTCACGCGGATGCGGGCGCCGCCCCCACCTCGAGTTTTTACCCCTAAAGTCTTTCATGCCATCGACCGAAACCCCTTCTGCCTGTCACCAATCAGGCCATTTCTTCAACATTGGTTTGGCATTCAGCCAATATGATCAGCATGGGAGCTTCGTTATGGCCGGGACCTTAGGCGCAAGGATTTTGCCGATAAGCCTGATTGCATTGGCAACATTTGCCTGCAAGCCGGTAGATCAAAGCCTACCTAAACTAGGATCCTCTGCCGCGTCACACGACTACTGGAGTTATTTCTGTGACGTTTTACAGGGCAAACATTGTCCAGAGAAGCAGAGTGGTTTGACTGTTAAATCTGGCAGCACCTCCGCCTACCTTACGCCCCAAAAGTTACCAAGCCACTTAGTTTCGATCAGGAACTCCCAAAGGGCGCCTATTCGATCAATCTAAAAACAGAAGACGGCTTAGGTGGTACAACGGTTTTTTGGCCGCTAAAGGTAGAAGCGGTAACGGGTACGGGAACCGCGGGGGAGGGCGTGCCGAACTAGTGGGCACCTGGCAGGGCACCTGTGATGCCGTAGCCAACAGCGACAATACCGAGCGGTGCTATATCATTCTTCACAAGATGTGTATCTCGCCAACGGCTCCGCCTCGAGCGCTCAAAAGTATTACGCCGATGCTGCCTGCACCACCCTACGATACACCTTCCAATTCGCCGCCAGCATCAAGGTTGGCGGGGCAAGTACCGTGGTACCGGGGGCATTCGAGATTGATTTCGCTCCGCCCAAAATTCAGATAACTCCGGTGCTGGCGAGTAGTGTCGCCTCGTTTACCGAAATTTTCAGCAACAGATCGGAGGCTGCCTGTAAGAACTTAACGTTTACGGCAGGCAAGGCCACTGATGTGACCGCCTGCCGTGCAGTGGCCAAAAAATATAGCGTATTCAAGATCTCAGGCGGGAAACTTTACGGTGGCGACTGCTCCGGCAAAGAAGCATGCTCGAACGAATCGGATCGGATCGGGCAACGACGCTGGACAATGATTCCATCCTGACCAAGGTGAAGTGAAGCGGTGCGTCGCTAGTTTAAATGTAGAATTTGTAACATTTCCTGGAAAGGAGCTTAGGCAACTTTTGAATCTCATCAAAGATGACTCACTTGGGGCCCTTTCAATCCTAATGTCAACTTAAGCAGGATGCGTCAGACCTCCATTTGCAGTGCATTTGCATTGCAAATGCACTGCAAATATGGCAACCTTACGATGGGTGGACGTTCATCTTTTAGCTAATACAATATAAGCCCATGATATTACTATGATTTCAAGAGACGTGCTGTCAATGATCGAATTTGGCGAAGGCCAAACCATCGAATTTAAAGAATCTTCGTCTGCTTCAAAACTAGACAAAGAAATCGTCGCGTTCGCTAATGCCTCGGGCGGGACCATCTATTGCGGCGTGACCGACACCGGAGAGGTCGTTGGTACTTCTGTCTCAAACACTGTTAAAAGTCAAATTCAAGACCTTGCTAGAAACTGTGACCCGCCCATTGCGATTAAAATAGAAGTGCTAGATAAAACAATCCTTAAGATTGACGTACCAGAAAGCGACCGCAAACCCCATCAATGTTCCACGGGCTTCTATTTAAGGGTTGGGGCAAATAGTCAAAAACTTCGCGCCGCAGAAATAAAATTACTACTCGATAGCGGTCAAAGTGGCTTTGATTCAAGGGTCAATCATCATGCAAGATTTCCCAAGGATTTTGATGAGACTGCATTTTCTCACTACTGCCAATTAACCCATATATCTCCAGCTCGAAACCATGTGGATCTTCTGCATATCATGCAGATCATCGCCACAGATAAAAAAGATGCTATACTATTCACAAATGCTGGCGTTCTTCTTTTTACAAAGCAGCCGCGCATGCATCTCCCAGAGAGCTATCTCACGGCCGTCTGTTACAGTGGAATCGATAAGTTTTCTGTGCTTGATCGCAAAGATTTCACTGGCAACATAATCGATCAAATCGAGTCTGGACTTGTTTTTGCGCAAAAGCATGTCGACGTTGAGTATGAAATAGCAGGAGCAGGAGCTCGCATAGAGCGCTACCGATTTCCTCTCGTGGCTGTACGAGAGGCGCTGATCAACGCTCTTGTTCACCGAGACTACACATTTCAAAATTCATGCGTATATCTCAATATCTATTCGGACCGTCTAGAGATCGAAAATCCTGGCGGCATCCCTGGCGGGAGATCTCCAGATGATATTGAAGGACGCAGCATCCGGCGAAACCCAGTGCTGGCCGACCTGTTGTTTAGGGCAGGTTACGGTGAAAAATTGGGTTCTGGACTCATTAGAATTAAGGATGCGCTTCACGAAAACGAGAATCCAGCCTATCAAATTGCTGCCTCAAACTTTTTCTCAATTAGAATGCGGCCGAGAATTCCCCGAACTAAAAACTTAAACGTTTCTTCGCTGCAAATGGACATATTGAATTTATTAAAATCGAGCTCGCGGGAGCTTAGCTCGAGCGAGATCGCAAAACAGTTAAACACCAGCGGCACAACCATTACAAGACATCTAAAAGGCCTGATAGGCGATAAACTTGTTTCTGTCAGTGGCACCGGAAAATCTATTCGCTATCGAATGTAGCTTTCAGAGCGGGTGACTAGTCCACCGATGCATAGGTCTTGGCGTGATGATGAAGTCAAAGCATGGATTGCCAAAAACAACGACGCCATAGGCATCATTGACCGAGCCAAGGCTGATAAATCGGTTAAGGTTCTGCTCACCATCGATAACTAAACATCTGCACTGCCCGGCCCGGCCAGTATGGCTATCAAGGCTGGGTGGTCATCGATCATCTTATTCCACCGCTTGATATATACTTCATTAGCTGCAAAAAACGCGGGCTTCTGCCCGTCATGCTGCGCCAAAAGAATGGCCGAGGCAGCCACTCATCTGACGCAAAATGTACTGCCGCTTGTGCCTTACCGGCAGTTTGTGGTGTCGTTCCCCATCCCTCTGCGTTACTGGCTGCACACGAATAAACGCTTTGCATCTGAGGTCTTTGGTCTTGTCACCAGCGAGATCCATCGTTACTACATAGTCAAAGCTACCGCTGCC